>CAZSQJ010000072.1:0-16261 GCA_964608665.1 uncultured Bacteroidales bacterium
AACTTAAGTCTTCGCCTAAAAGGCGAGGGATTTTCCCCCAGAAGGAGACATTAAAGGGACAAAATTATAGTGAAGTTATACCGACACGGAACAGCTTTGCGAAAAATTGTGTAATCACAGTGTACGGCATAACTCAGTCTAAACAGCTTTGCATTCGCAAATCCGTCAAGACTGAGTATAAAAGTTAGAAAATCAATTCAATAGTATATCCTTACTTTTTTAGGACGCGACAACCTTCACTTCAATTTTTTATTTTCAGTTCTTTACCTTTGCCAATCTTTGAACACAAATACCCCCGGTTATGAAAGTTTTCCTTGCTCTGATCCTGTTGCCCGTCTTTTCAATGGGACAGGAATTTGCTGAGATTCAACTGCCGCCTCCGCAGACTTCGGGAGGAATGCCGCTGCTGGATGCCCTGAGGCAAAGACATTCATCCAGGGAGTTTTCAGCCCAGAAACCTGATTTGCAGACGCTTTCCGACCTTTTATGGGCTGCAAACGGGTTCAACCGCATGCAGGAGCAAAAGCGCACGGCGCCAAGCTCCAGAAACAACCAGGAAATTGATATATACCTGGCCATGGAGCATGGGCTGTTTCTCTGGGATGCCGCTGCAAATAAACTGAAACCAGTTGTAAACCGCGACATCCGCGAAGCCACCGGCAAGCAGGATTTTGTAAAAACCGCCGGGCTGAACCTGATCTATGTGGCTGATTATGCCAGGTGCAAGGATGGAAAAACTGTACACCAGGTAAATGCATCACATATAAACGCCGGCTTTATTGCACAGAATGTTTACCTGTTTTGCACTTCCCGCGGTCTGAACACTGTGGTGCGGGGGTATTTCGACGCCGACCTGCTGGCAAAGGAGATGGAACTGAAGGAAAACCAGTCGGTGATCCTGACGCAGACCGTCGGATTCCCGCCCGGGAAATAACGTTCAGGCTGCTGATGGATCCCTCAACACAGACATTGCCCCTGCCAACTGGCTGTCATCCGGAATGTCATGCCTGTCCATACAGGCACCTGAGCCTGCAGGAGAGCCTTGATGCAAAATCGGGCTTTCTGAAAGCCAGGTTATCACCCTATTCCGGGGTGTTGTCCGATATCAGACCGGCCGGGGTGCCATTCCGCTGGGAGTATCGCGACAAAGTGTGTCTTGCAGCTGTTTTCGAAGGAACTGTGTGGCACATTGGCACAAGGAGCAGGGGAAAGGTCATTTCTATTCCGGGATGCCCCGTGCATACGAAGCGTGTGAGAAATATCCACGGTTTTCTTCTTGAACATCTGCCTCCGGCGGATGTCCTTCCGCTTGCATATGTGGTACAGACTGCCGCCCAGCTTTGTCTGGTGCTGAAATCGCGTCTGTTGCCGCATGAGAAAGACCTGACATTCATACCGGAACTGATGCGGGAAGCGTTTGCACCGGAAGGCATATGGATACACCTTCATCCGGCCGCCGGTAAAAAGGTTTTCGGCAAAGGAGGATGGTATCTTGCGGCCGGGGAACCGCTTTCACTGGATGAATCGGGACTGGTTTACGGGCCTGCGGCTTTTCAGCAGCTTCTGTACGGGCTGTATAGTCAATCCCTTCAGCAGGCCCGCGAATTTCTGGCACCTGATGCCGGAAGCATTATGGTTGATTTATACAGCGGAACGGGCTCTAGCATCCGTTTCTGGAATCTTCCGCCAGAGCGGGTGATTGGGGTGGAAGCTGACGGGGAGGCTGTCAGACTTGCCGGGCTCAATGTTCCCGGTGTAAGCATGCTGAGAGGAGCGTGCCGCCACAGACTTCCACAGGTTGACGCCTGGTTGGAAGAAAGAAATGCCGCAATCAGACAAAGATTGTTGTACGTTAATCCGCCGAGAACAGGGCTGGAAGCAGAGGTAACCCGCTGGATAAAGCTAAATTACAGGCCGGCAAGGCTGGCATACCTTTCCTGTTCGGCCGGCACGCTGCGCCGCGACCTCGATCTGCTCGCAGCATCCTCATACCGGGTTGAAAGCCTGACCCCATATGATTTTTTCCCCGGAACCCGTCATGTGGAGACCCTGGCCTGCCTTTCTGATGCCCTGCAATCGGCATGAATGCTGTTTTTTTTGCCGGATAAAAAAAGTATTTGTCCATGTCAGGAAAATCATGTAGGTTTGGCCACATATAACTGATGTCCTTATGTCACGATTTCTAACCATTCCTGAAGAGATACTGCTGCTGTCCATCGATGAAAGCGGCGGGATCAGCCCCGAAAGCAAAACCCTCGATGTGGTCATCGCAAGCGCATTGCTGATGGATCTTGCTATCCGCAAACGCATCGACTCCGACCTGCATTACCTGATCCATGTGGATGGCTCCCCTACGGGCGATGCCGTTCTGGATGATGCCCTGACCTTTTTGTTTGACGATAAATTGCAGAAAGCGCCGGTATACTGGATCTCCCAGTTAGGACTGCGTGCCGATGCCTATAAGGAAGATCTGCTTGCCAGCCTTGTGCTGAAAAGGGTGCTCAAGGTGGAAAACAAACGCATTCTGTGGATGTTCGCCACCCGCCGTTATCCGGTGATCGGCAACCAGGAACTCAAGGAGGTGAAGGCCAGGGTAAGGGAACTTATCTTCAGCAATGAACTGCCGGAACTGCAGGATATGGCCATCATCAGCCTGGCTTACTACGGTTCTTTGCTGGAACTGATCTTCGCCCCGGAGGAAATAGACCAGTATCTGCCCAGAATAGAACAAATTGCCCGGATGGATCTGATCGGTCAGGCAATCGGGAAGGCACTCCATGAACTGTCACTGTCCTTCCAGATCAGCTCCAAAGCCAAAGCACTGCTGGGTATTAAAACACCTGAGCAGAAGCTGGAAGAACTTGTACTGGAGATCAGAACCAAGTTCCGGATTGAAAAAGACGAGGATCTTCCCGCCTGGCTGAGGAAAGGAACGGATCAATACCGGAAAACCTTACAGTTCATAGAGAAGGAAGGCACCTCGGATGTGTATTACCATCCCGGCAAGCAGCAGTATTTTGTCAGGGATTATGCCTCTGTGTTCTCACGTTGATATTCATTATTTGATAATCACTCATCGCAATGGAATTAAAGATTTCAACAGAAAATGATATCCGTTATATCGAGGTGAGCGGACGCCTCGACGCGGTAATCTCAGCCGAACTGCAGGATAAACTGATGGAGTTGGTGCAGGCCGGTCATAAAAAAATGCTGGTCTGCATGGATCAGGTTGAATACATCTCCAGTTCGGGTCTGCGCACCTTTCTGGCAGTGGCAAAGAAAGTGGGGCAGGAAGGATTTATCCGGTTTTGCTGTATGCAGCCCGGCGTGAAAGAGGTATTCACCATTTCAGGTTTCAACTCCATCTTCGGAATTTACGATTCCAGGGAGGAAGGGCTCGCCGGTTAAAGGCTGCCCGAAGGTAGTCTCCTGATCGTCCGGGCCTTTTGGTTTTCCATGCTCAGGCAGGGGAGATGGTCGTTTTGTCATCCTTATATCCGGATGTATGCTTACTATTGGTATTATAGGAGGTTCGGGTCTTGAAAAACCGGAACATTTCGAGTTCAGGGAGGAGATCAGGCTCAGCACGCCATACGGGGAACCCAGTTCTGCTTTGAGAACAGGTATGATCGCCGGAGCACGTGTGGTGTTTCTGTCGCGGCACGACCGGGATCACAGCATCCCGCCCACTTTTATCAACAACAGGGCTAACATTGCCGCACTGAAATCCGCCGGTTGCGATTGTATCCTTTCATCGGCGGCATGCGGAAGCCTGCGGGAAGAGATCAGGCCGGGTGACCTTGTGGTTCCCGATCAGTTCATAGATTTTACCCGCCTGCGGCCATTGAGCTTTTTTGAACGTTTTGAAGAGGGGAAACTGATGCATGTGGCCATGCCTGATCCATTCGCAGCTCCTTTGCGGAAGGCACTGACCGGCGCCTGTGAATCCTTTGCTTACCCTGTCCATCAAACCGCCACCATCATCACCATAGAAGGATCCCGCTTTTCCACCCGTGCCGAATCACGGATGTTCCGTGCCTGGGGTGCCGACCTGGTGAATATGTCCACCGCTCCCGAAGTTATTCTGGCCAATGAGACCGGACTGCCTTATGCGGTCATTGCAGTCAGCACCGACTACGATGCATGGCGCGAACACGATGAAGCCGTTTCCTGGGAGCTGATACTCGACACATTTGCAAAAAACGTGGACCGCGTGACCAAAGTCATGATCAAAACCATAGAAAGCCTGAACAGCCTTAATCCGCAGGATTGGATTTCCTGACCAGACCGTAAAACATTTCGTGAAGCCGGGTGCGTATGTTCAGTTCCGAAAGCAGTTTGTTCCCTGCATCGGGATGGATCCGGTTCGAAAGAAAGACGAACAGCATCCGGTTGGCGGGATCGGCCCAAATGTAGGTTCCTGTAAACCCGCTGTGGCCGTAACTGTAAGAGGAAGCGCTTTCACACACCGGTCCGTTGACCGCCGGCAGCAGGGGAGGTTTGTCGAATCCGAGTCCCCTGCGGTTGCCTTCCCCTGCAAATGGTGCTGAGGTAAAAACCTTGACTGTTTCAGGATCGAAATACCGGACTCCGGCATAGGAGCCTTCGTTCAGCAGCATCTGCATCAGGATAGCCAGGTCGGAAGCGCAGGAAAAAAGCCCGGCATGCCCTGCAACGCCGCCCATCAAGGCGGCTGCCTGGTCATGAACACTGCCTCTGAGGAATGTGCAACGGAATACGGTGTCGTTCTCCGTGGGCATGATGCGTTCCTCCGGGAATTTGTCCAGCGGACGGAAAGTCATGGTACTCATGCCAAGCGGCCCGTAAAAGTGATGCTGAAGGTAGTCCTCAAAGGCTGTGTCTGTTACGGCTTCAACTACCTCTTTCAGCAGGATGAAACCAAGATCACTGTACCTGTATGTTCCTCTGCCTTCCACAGGAGATTCGATGATCATCCTACGGATGCTGTCGGCGTAATCCTTATGCATATACATGTCCGGTGAAACTGAAATACAGTAATTGCTGTCGCATACCGGACGGAATATCGCGGTGTCAGGTTCTCCCTCGTGCAGGAAGGATTCGTAAAAAGGGATCCATGCCCGGAGGCCGGCCTGGTGGGCCATGATTTCTTTCAGGTGGAGGTTTCTTTTGTTTGTTTTTCGCAACCAGGGAAGGTAATGGGAAATTCTGTCATCCGGGTCGATTTTCCCCGATTCGCTGAGTTTCATGATAGCCAGTGTGGTGGCCGCGACCTTGGTGAGCGAGGCCAGGTCATAGAGGTCGGTGGTGTTTACAGTTTGACGGGAGGTGTAGTCTGCTGCACCAAATGTCTTATGGTAAAAAACCTTTCCGTCGAGGGCGCAAAGGACCTGGCATCCGGGATACGCGCCCTTTTCAATGCCGCTCAGAACGAGCGAATCGGCGGCTGCAAGGTCGTCTGCCGGGATGCCTGCTTCGGCCGGAATGACATATCTTAAAACATCCCGCGTTTTTGTATCGAGGCCGTATCCTTCCCTGTAGGTGTCCGACACACTCACAGGCAGGTTCCCGCTGAAAAGGAAAGCTCCGAAAATGGCCTGTGATGAAAGATCATAGCTTAGCGGATTGTCCTGGTAGGCGGCAATCAATGCATTGGCACGGTTCACCCCTGGCATTTTCCCAAAGGCATAAGGATTGCCGAAAAAGCACAATATCGTCTTTTTCCTGTTCAGCAGGCTGTCAATGAAGGCCAGTCCGGAGGAGGTCAACCCGAATTGCCGCTCCGCAAAAATGCTGGTATTGACCCATGAAGCGATTACCAGATTGAAATCGTTCAGCAGGCGGAGCAGGGAGTCTGAGGCGGCCGGGCTCACATTGCCGGGCAGGCAGAAATGCCTGACCGGGGCATAGCGTTCCAGTCCGCGCTGAAAGTCTGTTACCGTTGATGTGCCCAGGCAAATACTGGCCAGTTTCAGAGTATCAGGCCGTTGCAGGGGGATCAGCTGATCATCGTTTTTCAGCAGCGTGAATGCCTGTTGAAGGATGACCCGGTGCAGGCTGTCAGCGGAAGCCGGGTTCAGGTCGCGGTAAAGCTTATCCACAGCATCCGCTGTCCAGGGCTGCGGAATATACTTTTCTTTAAATTTCAATACTTTCAGGCACTTTTCGTCGATTTCCTCCGGCCAGATCAGGCAACTGTCCACAGCCTGCCTGATGGCAGCCATGGCCTTATCCGGATCCTGCGGCATCAGCAGCACATCATTCCCGGCCATCAGCGCCCTGACCTCAATTTCTCCGGCTTTGTAGAAGTTTGTAACGCCTCCCATTTCGAGGGCATCGGTGATGATCAAACCGTTAAAACCGTATTCTTTCCTGAGCAAATCATTCAGGATCAGGGATGAGAGACTTGATGCCGCATTAGGAGTGGTGTCCAGCACAGGTACGGCAAGGTGTGCCGTCATGATCCCTTCCAGACCTTCACCGATAAGCTTTCTGAAAGGGTAGAGGTCAACCGAGTCGAGCAGGGATCTGGTATGTTTGACGACAGGAAGGGTGTAATGGGAATCCGTCCCGGTGTCTCCGTGTCCGGGAAAGTGCTTGGCTGTATGGAGAACACCCTGCTTTTGCAATCCCCTGATATACATCTTTCCTTTTGCAAGCACCCTGTCCCTGTTCTCTCCGAAACTTCTGCTGTTGATCACGGGATTTGCCGGGTTGCTGTTAATGTCGACCACAGGGGCAAAATTGATATGGATGCCAAGTCTTTGACATCCCTTTCCGATACTGCGGGCCATCAGGTACACCAGGCTGTCGTTGTCGCATGCGCCCAGGGTCATGGCGTATGGAAAGCCGGGGGTGCTGTCAAGCCGCATGGCGAGGCCGCGTTCTGCATCCATTGCCACAAAGAGGGGGATAGCCGACAGATTTTGCCATTCGTTGGTCAGTTGCAGTTGTCTGGCAGGGCTGCCTTTGAAAAATACGATTCCCCCGATGCCATGCCTGGTGATCCAGTCTGCGACTTTCGGGTCAGCGGCATTGTCCTTGTTGGCACGGACGAAAATCAGCTGTGCGATTTTCCGGTCAAGGCTGAGGGTGTTAAACACAGAGTCTGCCCACCCCTGTTGGGACGAAGCTGTATATACCGTATTACTCCTGACTGTCTGCTGGAATACAAGATTGAAAAAAACGAGCAACAGTGCAAGCCTCATGCCTTCTTACCTCTGGCAGTTTTGACGGTTTTGCCACTTGTTTTTTTCTTTGAGGCAGATCTGACCGGCTTTTTACCGGGCGGCGGAACGGGCGCGCTTGCTGCAGCCGGAGCGGGTGTGGCGGCGACAGTGTTCCCCGAGGCCTGTTCAACCCTGATGGTGAAGTCAGAAAGGACATTCATGTAATTGATGAATGCCTCATAGGGACTGGCATAGGGGTTGAAAAATTTGTGAACCTCTCCGTCGGAGAACCACTTGGTGGACATATAGTAAAAATGATCGCTGGTTTGAAGCCGTGTCCAGTCCCTTCGTATGGTTTCGTCATCACAGCGGGCCACCAGCGGAGCAAGGGCATACAGTTTGCTGACGGCTTCCTGCTGCAGCTCATTACCAAGCCAGGCGGTCACATCCCTTTCTTCATCTGCCCAGCTTACGGGATAAGGGGCATGGATGGCGGAAACAGGCTGCAGGGTTTCAGCAAGTTCCGAAGGGGTAAGGAAGGTAAAGGCTGTGTTCTTCAGAATCGCCGCCGGCAGTGCTTTCAGGAAGTCGAAGATACCGGTATCGGCACCCTGGCGTTCACCCAGAGCCGGGTAATCAATAAAGATATTGACTACTTCCTGTTTTGGATCCAATGCCTTGATCCAGCCGGTGAATTTCTCCGCTGTCAGCGGCCATTCCGACCAGTCTTTCCTTGAAAAGCGGAAGGCAATATCGTCACTCATCCGGAAATTCTTCAGCAGAATCTTCAACCTGGGGTTGATGGCGTTGCAGTAAAGGTAGTTCGGACTTTTCCAGCCGAGTATGTGCTTGGCTCCCTCTGTAAGCATGGTTTGATAACCCATGTCGGCTACCATCTCACCGATGACATCGGAATATATCAGTTCCGAATTCCTGAAGGTCTTTGGTTTCTGACCGAACAGGCTTTCGATGAGCGTTGCATGCCTGTTAACCTGTAAAGTGAACTCCTCCCGGTCTTTCAGAGATGCCAGGCTGTGTGCGTAGGTTTCGGCAAGAAATTCCACATTTCCGGTGGCTGCCAGTCTGGTGAATCCTTCGAGTGCTTCAGGTGCATGCTTTTGCATTTGTTCAAGGACCAGACCAGAGATCGAAAAGCTGATCCGGAATTTTTTCCCGTGTTTCTTAATCAGATCAAGCAAAACCTTATTGGCAGGGATATAGGATTTTTCGGCCACCCTACGGATAATGCTTCTGTTCTGGTAATCATCGTAATAATGATGATTTTCGCCGATGTCAAAAAAGCGGTAGGTTCTGAGCCGGTAAGGCTGATGTACCTGGAAATTCAGGCAGATGGCTTTGGTTGCATTCATTATTTGTCAAGAGTTTGATAAACCTGAAAGACGTTTTTGGCTGCGTTTTCCCATTTGAGATTCTCGACTTCGGCCTTGCCTTTCCTGCTGAAAATATCGTAAAGTACCGGATAATGCAGGATACCGTAAATGGCGTCGGCCATGGCTTCGATATCCCAGAAATCGACTTTGACGGCATGTTTGAGCACTTCGGCCACACCGCTTTGTTTGGAGATGACCACGGGTACATTGGAACGCATGGCTTCGAGCGGACTGATGCCAAAGGGTTCAGAAATGGAGGGCATCACATACACATCGCTGAGTGCAAACATTTTATCCACATCCTCCCCTTTTAAAAAGCCGGTGAAGTGGAAGCGGGTTCCGATGCCAAGCTGTGCAACCCGCCTGACCATTTTATTCATCAGGTCGCCCGATCCGGCCATGACGAAACGAACATGCGGATCTTTCTCAAGAATGCGATACGCAGCCTCGATGAAGTATTCGGGTCCTTTCTGGAAAGTGATGCGGCCAAGGAAAGTAACCACTTTTTCTTTCACATGCTTGTTGTAATGGATGTCTTCCCTTCTGATGACCGGTTCCACGGCATTATGCACCGTAAAAACCTTGGCAGGATCAATACCGTATCTTTCGATTACGATCTTGCGGGTAAGATTACTGACCGTGATCACACGGTCGGCTTCTTCCATGCCTTTTCTTTCGATGTCGTAAACGACCTGGTTTACATTTTCTCCACTCCTGTCAAATTCCGTGGCATGCATATGAACCACCAGCGGCTTGCCGGAAACGTGCTTGGCCCAGATGCCTGCAGGGTAGGTAAGCCAGTCGTGGGCATGCACCAGGTCGAACTGTTCCATCTCCGCAATTTTGGAAGCCACCAGCGCATAGTTACTCACTTCTTCCATCAGGTTGAGGCCGTACTTCCCGGAAAATTCAAATTTGCGGGAATACACCGGCTTGACAAGAGTTTCTTCGTATACACGCTGTTCTTCGATCAGTTTTTCGTATTCCCCGAAACTGGCATAGGGAACCAGGTTTGAACCGATTTCCACATATGTCAGGTTCTCCCTGATTTCCGTGGTGATGTGCTCCTCCCCGAAGAAGACCTCAATGTCACTGGCGTTGATTAGCCTTACAGCCTCCTGGCTTTCGTCTCCGTATGCCTTCGGTACGACAAACAATACCTCTGTGCCCTGTTTCAGCAGGCCCTTTGTCAAACCAAAGCATGCAGTTCCGAGTCCACCGGTGATATGCGGAGGGAATTCCCAGCCAAACATCAATACCCTCATAAAACAGTGCTTTTATTGTTCATCAGACAATTCATATTCATTCATCAGCATTTTCACCCGCAACAGTTCACCCACGCTCCATGCCATCGAGATGGCACCGCCGAAGTGATGGGGTGGATCGCCATCGTAAATCTCTGAAATACTGCCAATACCATGTTCCCTGATGGTAGCTTCAAAACCGGAATATACCTTGTTTATCAGCGCCAGGCCTGCTTTTCCGTGGATGCGCAGGTAGGCAGCCGTGAAATGTCCGAACAGCCAGGGATATACGCTTCCCTGGTGGGCGGCCGATTCCCTTGCATGCTGTTTGCCATGGTAAAAACCATGGTACTTGGGATCTTTGGGTGAGAGGGTACGCAAACCGCGTGGTGTGAGTAGTTCGGATTTCACCGTATCCATAAGCTTTTTCCGGATTTCTTCGGACAGGGGACTATAGGACAGGGAGGCGGCGATCACCTGGTTCGGTCTGATACTCCAGTCGTACCGCCCTTTACAAATCACATCTGCAAGATAGCCCCTTTCTTCATTCCAGAAAGCCGTTCCGAAAGCGTCCCTGACCTTTGTGGCGAGGGCTTCCCATTCGCGGGATGATTTTTTTCCTGCCGGAGTGTTGAGCAATTCGACTGCAAAACACAGGGCATTGTACCATAGCGCATTGATTTCAACTGCTTTGCCTCTGCGGAGGTTTACGGCTTTTCCGTCCACCATGGCATCCATCCAGGTCATTGGCAGCTTTTCTTCCCTGATTTCGATCAATCCGTCCTGATCCATGGCAACATTATCCCATTGCCCGTCCCTGTATGCCCTGAGGATCTCAAGGAGGAAGGGCAAATAGGATTTACGGATCTCTTTCAGTGTTCCGGTAAATGCCGCGTATTGCTGCAGGGCCGTAAAAAGCCAGAGCAGGCTGTCGGCCGTGGCAGGCTGTGGTTTGTTGTCGCTATCCGTGAGGAAGAAATACCTGTCTTTTTCACGGATCATCGTATCCAAAACACCCAGGAAGTTCCGGGTACGGCCGTCGATAAGCGTAAGGCCGGGCAATGCAACCAGGGCATCCCGCGCGCGCACACCGTACCATGGGAAACCAGCCAGCACTTCCGTATTGTCTTCCCTTTTGAAAATAAACTGGTGGGCAGAATTGATCAGGCAGTTCTCGAAGTTGTTCCTCGGTATTCTCCGGTCAACTTCAAGGTCAAACAGTTTCTTCAGATCTTTCGGATCAACTTCATTGAGACCGGCCGTAAAATAAACACTTTCCCCCTTTTTCAACGGCAGCTCAAAATACCCGGGCACGAACAGATCTTCCAGATAATCGTATCCCCGCTCCAGTTCTTCCAGATATTCAATGTTGTGATACCAGTCCGGGACATGAACATAGTCATGCTTTTTCGACAGCTGTATCATCATCGGGTAATAACCCTCATACAGGCGCATCCTGATCCCGTTGGGGATGGCCTGGTACCGTGTATCGGCAAAAATATTCTCCTTTGAAAGGCTGTGCCTGCTTCGGAAAGCCAGAAAGGGCCTCAGCCTGAGCAGGGTGGGAGAGTGGGCGTCCTGCAGGGTGTATTTGATGATGACCCTGGCTTCATCATGCGTAAAAAGCATTTCCTTGGTAAGGAATACTCCACCGATCCGGAAGGTAAGCCTGGGAATGGGTTCGGTGGTGAAATCCCTGAGGTATTTATGCCCCTTGGGATTGTAATATCCGCCTTGATACCTGTGAATCCCCAGGTTAAAAGGAGCATCCTGCTGGATCACTGTCTCGTCAACACTCGACAGCAGGACGTGATATTCTCCGTCCAGTGCCGGTTGCCTGGTGATCAGCAGTCCGTGGTATTTGCGTGTATTGCATCCGGTAAGGGTGGTGCTGGAGAATGAGCCTGCACGGTTGGAACGCAACAATTCCTTGTTCAGCGAATACTCCAGGTTGATCAGTTGCAATTTGTCAAATTCTATATAACTCATGTGGTGCTTAAGACTTTTTGCTGATTCTTAATGACTTAAACTGCCTGCAAAGGTAATGGATATCTTGTTGACAGGCCCGGGGCCTGCGCGGAATGCGTAAAGTTAACACTTATTTAATGATTCAGTTCACCATATATTACATTTTCACTGCAATAAAGATGCCTGCATTCAGTTTATGACTTCTTCATCAGCCTTTATGACAATTCACCTACCTTTGCACCCATGAATATTCTGCCCAAAAGATCGTTACAAACCCTTTTCCCCGGACTGGCGTTGCTGATGCTGCTCCAGGCCATGCTGTTTTTGTCCTGCCGTAAGGAAGAGGATTTCGATACCAGCCCTTCGCTGAAGTTGTCGTTCTCGGCAGATTCTGTGCTCTTTGATACTGTTTTTTCTACGGTTGGCAGTGCAACCCGGATACTGATGGTTTACAACAGCAGCAGCAAGCCTGTGCTGATCAGTGCAGCCGGACTTGAAAAAGGGCCGGAAAGCCAGTTCCGCCTGAATGTTGACGGCATTTCATCCCATCTTGTGAATGATATCGAGATCGGGGCAAAGGACAGTATGTTTGTCTTTGTGAAGGTCAGGGTCGATCCGACCAGCCAGAACAGTCCGCTGGTTGTTTCCGACCGCATTTTCTTTGAAACAAACGGAAACCTGCAGACAGTAGATCTGGTGGCCTGGGGACAGGATGCGCATTATATCGTGGCAAACAAATTCATACAGGGATTGCCGCCGTACAGGATCGTTGCGTCGGAAAATCAAAGTGTCACATGGTCTGCCGACAAACCCTACCTTGTTTACGGATATGCCGTGGTGGATTCGCTGGGTGTCCTGAATATTGAAAAGGGCTGCCGCATCCACTTTCACAACAACAGCGGGCTGTGGGTGTACCGTTACGGTTCCCTGCGGGTGAACGGAACGCTGGATGAACGGGTGGTCTTTCAGGGCGACCGCCTCGAGGAGGCTTACCAGGATGTTTCAGGGCAATGGGACAGGATATGGCTGAATGAAGGCAGTGTAGACAATGTGATCAATTATGCCGTCATCAAAAACGGTTTTATCGGCCTGCAGCTCGAAACCCTGCTCAGCAGTGCAGGCAATAAACTGACCCTCTCCAACACCGTGATCCATAATATGTCCGGATGGGGAATATTCACCCGTTTCTACAGGCTTGAAGCATGGAACTGTGAGATTTCCGGGTGCGGGCTTGATAATGTATATCTTTCAACCGGGGGAGAATATGACTTCCGGCATTGTACCCTGGGCAATTACTGGTCGGGAACGGTAAGGAAAACACCGGCAGTGCTGGTCAGTAATTTCTACAAGGATGAATACACCCAGACCCTGTACACCGGGGATCTGAAACGTGCGTTTTTCGGGAATTGCATCATTTACGGAAACCTGGAAGATGAGTTTATCACCGCAAAGGAGCAGCAGGTCATGTTCAATTACAGGCTGGACCACTGCCTGGTGAAAACAGGACATGTTTCCGACAGCCTGGTATCCTGCATCCGCAACCAGGATCCCCTGTTCATGGATATCGAAAAGCACGATTACACCCTGAAAGAGGCCTCTCCTGCCAGGGGTGCGGGAAGTGTGGAGATTGCCAGTCCCCTGGCCAATGATCTCCTCGGGAATCCGCGTCTGCCCTCCCCGGATTTGGGTGCGTACCAGTACATCCGCTAAACAGCCATTCTTACTTTTTCAGCAGTTCCGCCATCCTGGATCCGATCTCGGCCGGTGAATCCACCACAGAGATGCCGCATTCGCGCAGGATCGCCTTTTTGGCTTCGGCAGTGTCGGCTTTGCCGCCCACGATGGCGCCGGCATGTCCCATGGTCCTTCCCTTGGGAGCAGTGGCTCCGGCTATGAAGCCCACCACCGGTTTGGTACCGTAATCCCTGATCCAGTAGGCAGCCTCTGCCTCCATATTGCCGCCGATCTCTCCTATCATAACGATTCCCTTTGTTTCAGGATCTTCCATCAGAAGTTGCACGGCTTCTTTTGTCGTGGTTCCGGGTATGGGATCTCCCCCGATCCCGATGGCAGTGGTCTGACCCAGTCCGGCCTTGGTGAGCTGGTCAACGGCTTCGTAGGTGAGTGTTCCGGAACGCGATACGAGACCAACGATCCCTTTCTGGTGGATGAATCCGGGCATGATGCCGACCTTGGCTTCATCCGGCGTAATGATACCCGGACAGTTGGGGCCGACCAGCCGGCAGTCCTTACCTTTCAATGCCTGTTTGACCATCATCATGTCCTTGACGGGTATGCCTTCTGTGATGCACACAATGACACTGATACCGGCGTCTGCGGCTTCAAGAATGGCATCGGCAGCAAAAGAAGCAGGGACAAAAATGACGGAAACATCCGCTCCCGCCTGAGTTACGGCATCTTTTACGGTGTTGAACACCGGACGCCCGAGGTGGGTGGTGCCGCCCTTGCCGGGAGTGACTCCTCCCACTACATTGGTGCCATATTCTATCATCTGGCCGGCATGGAAGGTTCCTTCGGTACCGGTAAAGCCCTGGACGATGATCCGGGAGTCTTTATTGACGAGGACGCTCATGATGTTTAGAAGTTTAGAAGTGAATAGTGAATAGTAAATAGTAAATAGTGAGTGGTTATTGTTTGATGTTTAGTAGGTTAGGTTTTTTTCTATTTAGAAGTGAATCGTGAATTGTAAATACTGAGTGGTTATGGTGATGTTTAGTAGTTTATGTGTCTTGGTCATGCTGAGCGGAGCCGAAGCAATAGACCTCATATTCATCTGCTGTCATGCTGAGCGGAGTCGAAGCAATAGACCTCATATTCATCTGCTGTCATGCTGAGCGAAGTCGAAGCATTGCTTCAGTTATGGGTTAAATATATTTGAGGGTTCGTGTTCCGGTCATCTGTCTTTATGAATTTTCGGTGCAAATTTAGGGAATGTTCATGAATGTTCAAATAGAGTAATTTCGATATAAGCTATTTGTTCCGGCAGAAATGATTTTGTAACCCGTGGCCGTCCGGATGAGTTTAAAGACTTGGAAACAAAAGAACATGGAAGCAATAAGACACCTTGCGGGTGACGACACGATTTGTGCCCTCGCTACCTCTCCGGGTGTGGGAGCCGTGGCTCTTGTGAGGGTTTCGGGTCAAAACTGCCTGCAAATACTCGACGGGATCTTCATTGCTTCCCGCAAAGGAAGGAAACTTCAGGCACAAGCGGGCTACACCATCCTTCACGGAAGGATCATGGATGGGGATGCGCTCCTCGACGAGGTGCTGATCAGTGTTTTCCATGCTCCACACAGTTATACCGGGGAAGACATGGCTGAAATCGGCGTTCATGGATCCCTGTATATCCAGGAGAAGCTGCTGGCATTGCTGGTGTCCCGCGGTTGCCGCCTGGCCGGTCCCGGCGAATTCACCCTGCGGGCCTTTCTGAACGGAAAATATGATCTCTCACAGGCTGAAGCCGTTGCCGACCTGATCGCCGGCAACTCTGCCACATCCCATGATCTGGCCCTGAACCAGATGCGGGGTGATTTCTCGTTGAAGATCAAGGAACTGAGGCAGCAGTTGATCGACTTATCCGCATTGCTCGAATTGGAACTCGATTTCAGTGAAGAGGATGTGGAATTTGCCAACCGTGACCGCTTCATGGAGATACTGGATCAACTGACGGCCGAGATCCGGAGCCTGCTCAGTTCCTTTTCCACGGGCAATGTGTTGAAGCACGGCATTCCCGTTGCCATTACGGGCAAGCCCAATGTCGGGAAATCCACGCTGCTGAATGCCATTTTAAATGAAGACCGGGCACTGGTCTCGGAGGTACCGGGTACCACCCGCGATACCATTGAAGATATCATCATCCTTGGCGGTACCGTGTTCCGTTTCATCGATACGGCCGGCCTGCGGCACACCACCGATCATGTGGAGCATCTCGGCATAGAACGCAGCAGGGAAAAAATCGCACAGGCAAGGATCGTACTCTATGTTTTCGACATCACGGCCATCGAACCCGCTGACCTTCAGGATGCCCTGCAGGAAATCAGGATGTGGTCGGACGACAGTGAGCTGTTAATCATTCCTGTGGCTAATAAAACTGATCTGTTGGTGGAGTCTCCGGCACATTTTGCCAACCTGGTGGAGTTGGGGACCATATTTGTTTCGGCCAAGCGAAAGGAGAATATCAATCTGATCCTCGAGACGCTGCAACGTTCGGCCATGAAACCGGGAAGCAGGGATCAGGTGATCTTGTCCAGCAACCGTCACATGGAAGCCCTGGAAAAGGCCAGGCAATCGCTAATGACTGTCCGGGAAGGTTTCCTCAATAAGCAGATGTCCGACCTGATCGCTGCTGATCTGAGGTTTGCACTGGTTCACCTGGGTACCATCACCGGTGAAATCTTACCGGACGACATCCTCGGCTCGGTGTTCAGCAGGTTTTGTATCGGAAAGTAATTCCTTTTCTCATATTTTCTAACAGCTTGTTTTTGTT
>CAZSQJ010000073.1:0-16101 GCA_964608665.1 uncultured Bacteroidales bacterium
TAAAAAAATTTCGGCTAATGTATAAACTAAATCCCTCTATCTGGTAACTGAATGCTTATTTATACACTGTATAAATTAAATATTTAACATTTTGTATAATAATAATTTAAAGAGCTTGCTGGTTTTATCCACGTACCCGGTCAACCTGGATGAAAGATTTCACAAAGCATACATTTCAGTATGCAAAATTACTGATGACACAGATGGGATCACCTGACCCTGCTGCCAGTTGAAAGAACATACCATCATGCTGAAGGATTATCCCTTACCTTTGCCTTTCTGTGTCTTTTAAACTCACCATACTCGGCAGCAGTTCCGCCACCCCGACCGGTAACCGGTTTTCCAGCGCCCAGCTACTGGACAACGGGCATCAGCTTTTCCTCATTGATTGTGCCGAAGGAACTCAGATTCAGATGAGAAGGTTGAAGATACGGTTTCAGAGCGTCAATCATATCCTGATCAGCCACCTGCACGGGGACCATTTTTTCGGTGTGCCCGGACTGCTCACCACCTTTCATTTGCTTGGACGTGACAAACCCCTGCATCTGTATGCCCCTGCCGTGCTTCAGGAAGTGCTTGACCAACTGTTTCAGATTTCTGCCACACGGCTGGTCTATCCCCTGGTCTTTCATGCCATTGAACCCTCAGAGCAGGCTGTTATTTATGAAGATAAACACCTGACAATAAACACCATCCCTCTCGAACACCGGATTCCTGCCTGCGGTTTTCTGTTCCGTGAGAAAACAGGATTACGGAAGATCAGAAAAGATGCCATTGCCGGCAAAGCCATTCCTGTTACCAGCTTTCCACGGCTGCAAGGGGGGCAGGATATCCGGCTCGAAGACGGCAGCATCCTGAAGAACAGCGATTTCACAAGCGACCCCCAGCCCGCTGTCAGTTATGCATACTGTTCCGATACAGCGTACCATGAACCACTGGCAGAGATCGTGAAGGGGGTGGATCATCTGTTTCATGAGGCGACTTTTTTACAGGAAGATGTGTCACTTGCAAGGGAGAAATTCCATTCAACCGCCATTGATGCGGCACTGATTGCCAAACGGGCAGGCGTAAAACATCTCTGGCTCGGACATTTCTCCGCACGCTATAAGACACTTGAGAAGATGCTTGAAGAAGCCTGTCCGGTCTTTGAAAACACCAGGCTGGCCGAAGAAGGAAACACCTATATACTGACAACCTGATGATATTACTGGCAGACAGCGGCAGCAGCAAAACAGACTGGTACCTGATCCGGAAAGACCAGCCCGGGATCAGTCTCCGGTCGGAAGGTCTGAATCCCTACTTCGTTTCCACGGAGAAAGCAGATCAGATCATACAGAAGGAGATTATCCCCTTTGTTTTTCCGGATAAGATCAACAGTATCATCTTTTACGGCGCGGGGTGCTCGCGCAATGCCAAGCGCGATATGATGTCGGATGTGCTGAAGGAGAATTTTCCGGGGGCTGATATTGATGTTTTCACTGACCTGTTGGGAAGTGCGCGTGCCCTTTACAAAGCCGGATCAGGCATTGCCGGTATTCTTGGAACAGGTTCCAACCTTTGTTATTATAACGGGAAAATAATTTCCGACAGTGTTCCTTCACTTGGTTACCTGCTTGGGGATGAAGGAAGCGGAGCCTCACTGGGCTTTTCGCTGCTGCGGGCCTTCCTGCGGCATGAGTTGCCTGAAGCGATCAGCAAGGATTTTACCAGACGTTACGGTCTGGAGAAGGAACAAATCCTGGATGCCATGTACCACCAACCCGATCCCAACCGCCGGGCTGCGACTTTCACTGTATTTCTTAAAGAAAATCTTAATGACGGGTTTATCAGGGAAATGGTGTTAAACAACTTCAGATATTTCGTTTACAAGAATCTCAAACCGATTGCAGAAAGGAACGGATTGACTACTGCCGCGTTCACCGGTTCCATAGCCTTTCATTTCCAGGAACTTCTGAAAGAGGCTGCTGCGGAATACGGGATCGGGATCAGCAAAATACTACCCCGTCCCATGGAGGGCCTGGTCAGCTATCACAGCCCGCTTAACTGGTAAGCTTCCGGGTCCGGAAATTAGTAAACGATAAAACGCCTGCTTATCCTTCCCTCGCTGTGCCTGATATCCAGGGTATACACCCCTGCTTTCAGACTGCTAACATCCAGTTGCACCGATGCACCGGCATCCGCATCACCGATGAAAACCGGCAAATATTGTTTTCCCAGCAAATCAGTGATGGAAAAACTCAGTTGGTGCATGGATGTACCCGTAAATTTTAGTTTCAGCACATCGTTTGCCGGAACAGGGCTCAGGATGACGTTTGCAGGAATCTGACCGGATGAAATACCGGTAGCCAGCACATTCACACTCTGGCTCACACTATGTGATCCGCAGGAATTGGTAACCAGCAGTGTCACATTGTAAAGACCGGGTGCCGCATACTGGTGAAGCGGATTTTCCTCTGTGGAGGTGTTTCCGTCACCAAAATCCCAGCTGAAATCATTGCCATCCGTTGAAGTATTCTGAAACTGCACCAGGAAAGGGAAAGCGCTGTATGTGAAAGACGCAAGCGGATCGCCGTAGTTGATGAAAGCCGAGACTTTCAGGCGTTCGCTGGTACAAGGCTGTTCCTGTACTTCCCAGTCATAGAAGAAGTAATAATACCCGGTCGGATTGGTGCCTGCACTGCTTTCGAGGATGACTGCCATATTCCCGATATTGTATGGGTACGCGCATCCGCCGTTGTTCCGGTACAAGCCCGGATTTGGGGGTCCGGCCAGTTGAAAACCGTTACCCACAGGCACTTCAAAATCCAGGTCAATCCTGCTTTCGCCGGCAACGATATTGATATTTTTGCTGATCAGCACCGTGCCGGAGCTGTTCCGGAGCGACACCACCCTCACGCCTGCATTCTGGGCATAGACCTTTACAGATTTGATCACAATCGGTGTCAGTGCGTTGAATATCAAATAGTGAACGGCATTGTTTGTGAAATAATTTCCGCCTCCGGTATTATTCGGTTTACCGCCGAAAATTTCAGGTGTATATACCTCATTTTCAACATAATAATGTTCTGTTTGTGAAAGAACAGGGGTTGTATAGCTTGTACCTGTGAAGAATGCCGTTCCACCGGTTGGCGTGGTATACCATCTGACCGAATCGGGAGCAGTGGCCGTGAGTGTCAGGGAAGCAGGGCCGCCGCAATTGGAAGCGGAGGTCACAACCGGACTGTCGGGTGCATCAATCACGATAAAATCAGTTTTCACTTCCGTATCCGTTCCGCAGGGTCCGCCGTCCACGGCAAGCGTCACAGTGTAAACACCTTCACCGGCATAATTATGGGTTGGGGCGAACAAGGTGCTGGTGGTTCCGTCGCCGAAATTCCACAGGTAATTGATCCCGTTGTTTGAAGTATTGCTGAAAGCGACTGTCGCAGGCAGAGAACAAAAGCTGGTGGTAAGCGCATCAAACACAGCTGTAACGGTCGGATCATAGGGATCGCCCACCCCGATGGCATAAAAGGCATTGGTGACGGTTTCCACCTCGGGGGAACAGCCTCCGTAAAGATCGGTAGTTGCCAGAATGGTATAGAACCTGGCATCATCGTACTGGGAGCCGGGAACCAGGTAGTTCACCAGGGTTCTGTATGAAATGGCTCCCGCCTTTTCAATCGTAATCCCGGTAACATTATAAGCATCACCGTTGTCATTCACACCCGAACCGCCGACCGAGCAGAGGTAGAACCAATAGTTCAGTACATTGCTGTTGGTATGAACGCCGCCGTTATCCCCGCTTCCTGTATACCAATTGTTTCCAAGGTAAGTATCAGGGTCACCCATGGCGTTGGGATTGGCCAGGTTACGCAGGGGCGATCCGATATCTTCCCCCATCAGCCAGTTGGCGGTTGCCGGTTTGGCAAAGAACTCAACGGCAGTGCCGAAAATATCTGAATAGGCTTCATTCAGGGCACCGGATTCATAAGAGTAGATCAGTCCGGCCGTAAATTCAGTCAGTCCGTGAGTGATCTCATGGGCGCATATATCCACGGCTGTGAGAGGCGACCAGTTACCGTCCCCGTCCCCGTATGTCATGCGCGTTCCGTCCCAGAAGGCATTGGCATACCCCTGATCATAATGGACATAACTGAGCAGTTTGAATCCCTGGTCATCGATACTGTTACGGTTATAATTCACCCAGTAATAATCGTAGGTCATTTCCGTGGCCCAGTGGGCATCACCTGCCACTTCATCGAACTGGGCATTGAAATTATCCCAGTAATTATCTGCATCGGTAAAATCAACGGCATTTCCGTAACTTGTGCCTTCCTGCATATTATAGGTTTCAATGCCGTTCCCCCTTCCGGCTTCCCTCAGGCGGTAGATCCCTTCAAAGCTGTCGCTCACAATCTCCTGTGTTCCTGAGTACTTTGTTACAGCCGTACCCGGTGCATCAGAAACATGGATACGGTCATGAGAAAACAGGATATCGCCGGTTTCTGCGTCGATAAAGAGTTCTGCCTTTTTCAGGGGTTTGTCGGCATAGATATCGAATACCCAGGCGTAGCGGTGGACCAGGATTTCCCCTGTCCTGACGGGATAGAGCACCAGTTTGCCGGCAGGGTAATAGGTTGCCTGCGGATCCGACTTGATATATTTCAGCAGGGCTTCCTCTTCCGGCATCTCCCACTTGTACCTTTCGGCCGGGAACCGGGCAAGTGCTGTTTCCCTGGCCACAGATTCATCCATCACTGCCTGGTTGCCGATATTCAGATCGCGGTAAAGCATCCCGTTCATCGAATGAACCAACCCATTTTTAACATGTACCACCACATCGGCATCAAACACAGGGACCGCTCCAAAATGCATCTTATAACGCAGGTGCTGCTGATCCGTTCCGTCTCTCTGAATCCTGACAAGCTGAAAACCCATCATGTCATCAAGGCCAAGTGCCTCAGTCATCCTGCTTTCCAGTTTATCCACAGCAAAATATGCATCCGGCTGCAAACGGATATAGTCCGGCAATGCATGCTGGCTTTTTACCCTGACCATGTCGGCCCCGGGATAATATTTCTGGGCATCACTGCCTCTAAATACCTGTGCATGAGACGCATATAAAAAAAGCATCCCTGCAGCAAACAGGAAAAATCGGTTCTTCATAAGGGTTAAAATTGGGCTGAACAATTGGGGTATAAAAGTATAAATTTTATTGATATCGATTCAGACTTAAGTAACAATTTTCCAAAGCAGTAGTTCAAAGCGGCACAACCATTCCGCTTAGACCATCAAATGGAGTCCGGGTTGCCCTTCGAAAGATGATCCCGCCATCACTTATACCACCACATAAGCGCGTTGCGAAAAAACCATCAGTAAAGTATAAGGGTCAACCGGTTACTGGTATCATTGTCGTGCAATGCTGTCAGGAAGAGGTAAACATTCACGGTGTCGTTTCAGGAAAATCTTTAGATTTGTAAATTAAACGGAAGAACCATGAGAAGAAGCGCATTACTGATCTCCATCATGCTGTTGGCCACCACACTGCTGCCGGCCCAGGAAACCCGGGTATTGAAGACCTGGGAGGAATATATCATGGACGAAAACCTGCCGGACTTCAGTGACATGGACGAAGCAAGGCTGGCGCGGGTACCGGTTTTAAAGTTGCCTGCCCTTTACAAATCTGCCGCTGCTCCGCTGCTGCCAATAATGATTGATAACTCCACCCAGCCTTTTATGAGGCCGGTCTTTCACCAGGTGGCACTGGAGTGCGGACAGGCTTCGGGAGTGGGTTACAATTTCACCTACGAGATGAATTACAAGCGCAATGCTCCCGGCAATGTGGCAACAAACCAGTATCCCACGCATTATGTCTGGAATTTTTCGAACAATGGAGCCAGTTGTGGTGTCGGTTTTATGGAAAGCTGGGACATCATCAAGGGAGCCGGTACCGTAAATGTCCAGGATTATGGCGGCATGACCACCCTGGGTGCCAATGGCTGGGTTACGGGGTACCAACTGTATTACAATGCCATGCTGAACCGTGCCTCGGATTTTTACGCCATCGATGTCAGCACACAAGAAGGTATCCTGACACTGAAACACTGGATCCACGATCACCTGGAGGGAGCCTCAGCGGGCGGCCTGGCCACTTTTGGCGGCTATGCCCTGGTCGGTACCACGCTTGCCCCGGGTACACCGGAAGCAGGTTTTTGTGTAACGGTAAACTGGACTACAAGCACCAATCACCAGTTGTGTATCGTTGGCTATCATGATTCCATCCGATACGATTTCAACAATGACGGCCAGTATACCAATGACATTGATATCAACGGCGATGGCATCGTGGATGTCAGGGACTGGGAAATTGGCGGGGTAAAATGGGTGAACAGCTTCGGAACAGGCACAGGTACAGGCGGTTACTGCTATACCATGTATAAAAATCTGGCTGATCCAAAACCTCAGGGAGGCATCTGGAACAACAGGGTATATGTTGTCATTCCGAAGGCAGATTATCAACCGCGCCTCACCTACAAAGTGACGATCAAACACGACTGCCGTTCAAAGCTCAAGGTGATCGCCGGAGTAAGCATGGACACCACGGCCGTTGTGCCGGATTATGTGATGGATTTTCCGGTATTTCACTACCAGGGAGGAGAATATTATATGCAGGGTGGAACTACAGCCGAAGCGAATAAGACCCTGGAATTCGGACTGGACGTCACCCCCCTCTTGTCAGCCACCATTCCGGGTGAGAAAGCCCGTTTCTTCCTGATGATCAATGAAAACGACCTATACAACCAGGGAACAGGAAGTTTGCAGGCCTTCTCCGTAATGGATTATACCTCAGGTCTGGTGGAAACACCGTGTGCGACCACGCCCTTACCATTGACCGAAAATGGAATGACAACGGTGTTTCTTAACAAAACCCTGAGTTTTCCTCAGATCACCATTAACGACATGAGCCTGCCCGATGCGGCGCTGTATCAGCCATATCAACACCAGATGAGTGCTTCCGGAGGCACGCCGCCCTATGAATGGAGACTGGTGAAGGACTACTCTGAGAACACTTATGCCCAAACCTTCACCAACAGCGGCACCCAGCAGCTTTATCCCTCGAACAACACCGACGGTATTGCAGGCAAGGATCTGGCATTTGCATTTCCTTTCTACGGAGGTTCCTATTCCAAAATTTATGTGCATGTCGACGGATATCTGATGTTTGACAATCAGATGCTCCCCTGGCCGTTTATCGTTGATGAAAGGATTTACCAGCGAAACACCAGGAATATTGCACCCTTCCTGGGCAAAGCACAAGTGATCACTACCGGCGACGGAGACGGGATATGGTACTCCGGCGGCCAGGACTCTGCCACCATCCGTTGGAAAACATCCATCAGCGGGATGTCATCCACCACTGATATGAATTATTCAGTCACACTTTACCCGGACGGAAAAATAGCATTCCGATACGGCAGCATGCTATTCCCTGATTATCTCATCTGGGTGGCAGGCCTTGCCAGCGGGGATCTTTTTAATTACAGGGTTGCATCTTATTCGGGACTGGCTTTGGTTAACCAGGATCTGGCCGCCGATTTTCTCCCCGATGTATTTCCGCTCGGCCTGGAACTTTCGAAAAGCGGGCTCCTCAGCGGCATCCCGATGGAACCGTATTACTTCAATCCGGTCAGTTTTATGGTTTCCGACAAATTCGATTACAGGCAAACCAAAGTATTGTCATTTACTACCCGGGGTGTGGAAATCATTCCGGTGGTCAGTTCGGGAGGAGACAGCATTATACAGCATGGTGAAACTGTCCAGATGGGCGTTCACATCAAAAATATCGGGTTACAGGCCATTGTTGCCCCGCTGTTCCGCCTTCTGGCAACGGATCCGTATATCAACCTGACCGACAGTACACTGACGCTTCCGGACCTGGGTCCCGGCGATTCGGTGTACGTGCCGGCCGCCTTCCAGTTCGATGTGTCACTTGGTGTGCCTGATTCACATCCGCTCGACATGAAAATATTTACCGTCGACAACAATGATACCCTTGGCCGCCGGATCAGCCTGACAGCATATGCCCCCAAACTGGCCATCAGCAGTATCCAGGTGATGGATGCAGGGAACGGCTCTCTCGACCCGGGCGAAACAGCCAATGTTCTGATCATCGTCAGCAACCAGGGCGGCGCCTCCGCCTCCGGTCTGACCGGCAGTTTCAGCACCACCGACCCCTACCTCACCGTTAACGCAGGCATCGTCAATATTCCCAGCCTCCTGGCATACGGTTCCGGAACCCTCGTGATGAATGTCACGGCATCAGCCAATGCTCCCCAGCAATACCTGGTACCGGTACAGCTGGTCATGAACGGCAATAATCAGGTCAGCATCAATACCACGTTTTATTTACTGATCGGATACCAGGCCGAGACTTTCGAAACCGGTGATTTCAGCCTTTACGACTGGAATATGGCCGGAAATCAACCCTGGTTCATCTGCGACAGCCTGCCTTACGAAGGACAGTATTGTGCACAGTCGGGCAATATCACCGACAACCAGGAATCCATCCTCTTTGTTGCCTTACAGATTCAAAGTCCCGGCAATGTAGGCTTTTTCAGAAGGGTCTCCTGCGAACCGGATGCAAACAATCATAATTACGACTACCTGGCATTTTATATCGACGGGAATGAGAAACAGCGGTGGGATGGTTTCCTCAACTGGGCTGAAACCTTCTACCAGGTTGGAACAGGATATCACACCTTCAAATGGAATTATCACAAGGATTATTCGGTTTCGTCAGGACAGGATGCCGCGTGGATCGATATGGTGAGTTTTCCGCCATTCGGCGACATTATCACCTTCAACCAGGAGGAGATACAACAGTTTGCAGCCGCTTGTAAACCGGCGCCTAATCCATTCCGGCATGGCACCAGCTTCTTTTTCTCTCTTGGGAAACCCGAAGTGATCACGTTGCGGGTGTTTGACCTCCAGGGCAGAATGGTAGCTACCCTTCTGGAGAATGTACATTTCCCCGCAGGATTGCACCATACCGACTGGAATACGGCAGGCAAGAACGCAGCTGCAATTGAACCGGGAATTTACATATATCTGTTCTCAAGGCCGGGCGAAAGCATCAGCGGAAAGCTGGTAAAATATGAATGATGTTGCTGGAATACATCGATGAATCTGCATAAGATCCTGTTTTACAGTCTTGTCCTTATCCTCCTGCTCCCGGCACTGCAGCGTGGACTCAATTTTGCCGTCATTCCGCCACTTCAGGGTGATTTCACAGATCCTTCCAAACCGAAATTTTCAGCTAAGACCTGGAATTCAGGAGAATACCAGCAAGCCTACCAGGCATTTACCGAAAGCCGGATCGGCTTCAGGAACATCCTGATCCGCCTGTTCAACCAATTGGATTATTCGCTTTTCAACATCGCCCATGCCAGGGGCGTGATCGCCGGAAAAGAAGGACAATTGTTTGAGAAAGAGTATATCAGGGCTTACCTTGGAGGTGATTTCATCGGGAATACGGAGATAGAGAAAAAGTTACGCCGCTTTAAATACGTGGCGCATAAACTGAAAGAAGGCAACACCGACCTGGTGCTTGTATTCGAGCCCGGCAAGGCATCTTTTTACCCGGAATTGATCCCTGACCATTTCTACCGGCAGTACCCGGGCAAGCCAAACAATTATGAGATTTTCAAGTTATTTGCTGATAGTTTGGGTATAAGATATATTGACTTCAATCAATACTTTAAGTCTTTAAAGGGTACCCTACCCTGGCCATTATACCCTCCTACCGGGATTCACTGGAGCGAATACGGGATGTGGTTTGCCGCCGATTCACTGGTGCATTATCTGGAGCATCTCAGATCCGTTGATTTACCGGAGATGCAACTCGACAGCTTCAGTGTCAGCATGCGGGCAAAGGATTGCGATTACGATGCAGCCGCCGCACTCAATCTGATGTGCAGGCTGTCGCATCCGCCATATGCCTATCCGCACATCAGTTTTCCGGATAAGCCCGGCCGCAGGAAAATTTCCGTGCTTACCGTCGGCGACAGTTATTACTGGAACATCTTTAATACGGGCCTGCCGGAAAAACTCTTCAGCAACCAGGCTTTCTGGTATTTCAATTCCCTGGTGTACCCCGATTCCTATTTCGGGGAGAAGAAGGTGGAAACACTTGACGTTCTGAAAGAAGCGCAAAATCAGGATGTGATTCTGCTGATGGTCACCGAACGCTTTTTAAGCAAGTTTGACTGGGGTTTCATTGATCAGTTGTTTGCCAGGCTCGCCCCTGAACTCATTGACGATTTACCGTATTTATACAATTGTAAGGTCAGGCAATTCAGCGACTGGTTCGACATGGTTGCAGGCAAGGCAGAAGAAAACGGACGCAGGCTTGAGGAGCAGATCAGGCTCGATGCGATGTATGTTTTACAGCAGGAACATCCTGACCTGTATCTTTACTATACCGATACCACCGGAATGAGGAATCAGCAAGTCCTCCTCAGCCGTGATACCGCGGCAATGAGAAAAATCAGGCAAAACCCCTGGTTTTTACGTGAGGAAGACATGATCTGGCAGGTGGCCATTGCCAGGGCAGCAAACAAACCTCACTTCCTGGCGTTGATGACCTGGTAGTTATCGAACTGGTAGATATTCAGCCAGTGGTTCTCGTAACCGTCATCCCCCTTGCGCTCAAGAATAAACCGGGTTTGAAGTCCATTATGGCGGTATTCCGGAATGCAGCGGACAAAATCCCGGTCATAATAAAGAAAAGCGGAAAGGAAGTAATACGCCACATCAAATCCCTGGAAAGCAAGCTCATGGGGCTCTGTTTTATACTGTTCCCTGAACTGCCTGACGAATTGTTTCACAGCCGGGTCGTTGTAATCCACGAAACTGGTACTGAAGGAATGAAAGTTCAGATCCACCAGGGTGGCCGATTCCACACTCTTGAAGTCGAGCCAGCCGGGCATGCCGAATACCATAAAGGAGTGCACCTGCGACCAGTTTCTGATCTGCCTGAGCACACTGACCACGAATAATTCGTCATTGGTAAGCACTACCACCACATTCTTCGATTTCCCGGCAATCAACCCGGGTATCCTGTAAAGGTTTTTCTCCCCCGAAAACTGGAAAATGTTACTCGTATCCCGCTGTCCGAGCACATATGCATTCACTATTTCGCGGTAAATCATCTGCATGCTGCGTTTTTCGGTTTCCTTTCCGCTGTTGAGCATCAGAATGACGCATTCCGAATAGCGTTTGGTGATAAATTCCGCGATTTGCTGTGCCATCACCTGAACACTTGGATTCACCAGGAATACCATAGGGTTGTTCTCGATATGATTTCTTTTGTTGCTCAGGGGATTGACAAGTGGTATTTTATGTTGCCGGCAGAACATGGCCACTTCATGAAAACTCTGACCGTACAGGAGGCCAATCATCAGATCCATGCTTTTAAAGGCCGGGTCGCGAAGTAATT
This sequence comes from uncultured Bacteroidales bacterium, assembly GCA_964608665.1. Taxonomy (GTDB): domain Bacteria; phylum Bacteroidota; class Bacteroidia; order Bacteroidales; family CAIXZF01; genus JAKLIX01. Next base: position 11,480 of record CAZSQJ010000073.1, read on the forward strand.
TCCTGGTTTTCAGCGAATCATCATCCACATCAACCACATGGACATTCACTGAAAGACCCATATTGACCAGGGAATCCACTGCCATCAGGAACCCTTCGTAAAACTGAATGAAACGAAGCGGTTTGATTTCCTTTTCATCAGAAGGGTCGATGGCATCGGACGGAATACTGTCAATTTCAGAAAGATACAAAGGTATCAGCAGGGCCAGGTTCACCGGTCCAGAGTGAAATCCTTGTTCACAGGGCAGTTCAGGTGCAGCGTCTCCTTTTCCGGCCACCCTCACAGCAGTATCCCTGTGACCCGGAACAATGCTGATCTTTGCCGGTTGCGGGATGTACAGGTACTGGCCGGCCTTCATGCCCTTCTTTACATCAGGATTATAATGATAGATCGTGTCCAGCGGCACTTCATACGTTTTGGAAATGGCATACAGGGTTTGCCCTTTGTGAACCAGGTGCAGGTAGAAGATCCGGCCGTTCATTTCCTTCGTTTCCACCGAACGTTTGTAGTCAATGTGCTGACCGGCAACACACAGCGGCAGCGAAAGCAAAACAAACAGGCAAATCCGTATCATCATAATTCCAGGATTATTCCCATTCGATCGTGGCAGGAGGTTTGGAACTGATGTCATACACCACGCGGTTAACCCCTTTCACCTTATTGATGATCTCATTTGAAACAGACGCGAGAAAATCGTGAGGCAGCCTGGCCCAGTCAGCAGTCATACCGTCCACAGAAGTCACTGCCCTGAGTACGATCGTATTTTCATATGTCCTTTCATCACCCATCACTCCGACCGATTGTACCGGCAGCAGTACCGCAAAGGCCTGCCAGACTTCGTCGTACAAAGCAGCAGTTTTTAATGCGTTGATATACAGATGATCAACCTCCTGTAAAAGCTGTACTTTTTCCCTGCTGACATCGCTCAGGATCCGGATTCCGAGTCCGGGTCCGGGAAACGGATGCCTGTTCAGGATCTCCGGTTTGACGCGGAGCGCACGTCCCACCCTTCTTACCTCATCTTTGAACAGGGTGTTCAGCGGTTCGACGACCTTCAGGTGCATGTAATCGGGCAAACCACCCACATTGTGGTGCGATTTGATCGTGGCGGAAGGGCCTTTGACACTCACCGACTCGATGACATCCGGATAAATCGTACCCTGTCCGAGCCAGCTGACATCCTGTATCCGGTGTGCTTCCCGGTCGAAAACCTCGATAAACTTGCGGCCGATAATCTTGCGTTTCTGCTCAGGATCAGTAACATCCCGCAATGCTTCAAGGAATTCATCCGAAGCATCCACGCCATGTACATTCAGATCCATGCTCTGATAAGACAGCAGCACATCCTGAAATTCATTTTTACGAAGCAGCCCATTATCGATGAAAATGCAATGCAGGTTCTTTCCAATGGCTTGCTGTATGAGGGTTGCGGCAACCGAGGAATCAACGCCCCCCGATAAACCCATCACCACTTTGTCGTTTCCCAGTTTCTCTTTTAATTCCTTCACGCTGGTCTCAACAAAGGAGGCCGGGGTCCACTCCCCGGAGCATCCGCAGATGTCCACCACAAAATTCTTCAGCAGCTTCATTCCCTCCGTGCTATGGTAAACCTCGGGGTGAAACTGTATGCCGTAGGTTGGTTCACCCTTCACCTGGTAAGCGGCTACCTCCACTTCGGCGGTCGACGCGATCACCTCCAAGGAAGCCGGAACGGTTTTAATCGTATCTCCGTGCGACATCCACACCTGGCTGTCCTGCATCACATGCCTCAACAAGGGATTGTCAAGGGACTTCACCCTAAGATGTGCCCGTCCGTATTCCCTGCTGCCCGAAGGCATCACATCGCCGCCAGACTGATGGGCAATCATCTGTGCCCCGTAACAAACGCCAAGTACCGGTAACTTTCCCTGTAAGCCTGTTAAATCGAGCGCAGGGGAACCTGCATCCCTTACCGAGTAAGGACTGCCGCTGAGGATCACCCCGCGGATATTGCCGCAGGGGGGCGGATAATGATGAAAAGGATGTATTTCGCAATACACGTTCAGTTCACGTACACGCCTGGCTATCAATTGCGTATATTGAGAACCAAAGTCCAGGATCAGGATGCATTCTTCCATGTGTCAAAGATAAACGAATTTGTCAATGGCGAAGTTTACAAACATCTTCTGCCACCATATTTTGATACCTTTGCCGGCATGCATGCGCACAGTCACCGGAAAACCGCTTACCTGCTTTCCGCCCTGACCATCCTCTGCTGGTCTACCATGGGATCGGCATTCAAGCTGACACTGCAACATATGGATTATCAGACCCTGGTATTCCTGAGTGCAGTGGCATCCTTTGCCGGCCTGGGCATGTATCTTGCCTTCACCGGAAAATGGCGGCTGTTGGCAATGGCAGGTAAGAAGGAATGGATTTCCTCTGCCCTGCTGGGTTTGCTGAATCCTTTCGCTTATTATCTCATCCTCTTTAAAGCATACTCCCTCATTCCCGCCCAGGAGGCCGTTGCACTGAACTATACCTGGCCGCTGGTACTGGTCATCCTGTCTATTCCCATGCTGGGCCAGAAGATCAGGCCGCTTTCGGTACTGGCCATCGGACTGAGTTTTGCCGGGGCCCTGGTGGTGGTGAGCAAAGGTGATTTAAGGCTCATCTCCCTTTCCAATCCCGCAGGCAGCCTGCTTGCCTTCATCAGCTCATTCGTATGGGCAATTTATTGGATATTGAACATGAAAGACAAAAGGGAAGCCGGGGTGAAGCTCTTTATGAATTTCATTTTCGGGACCGCCTATGCCTTCATCCTGATCCTTTTCACGGGGATCAACACAGGCCTGTCACCGGCAGCCCTTGGAGGTGCAGCCTACATCGGCCTTTTCGAAATGGGCTTCACCTTCCTGTTCTGGCTCAGGGCGCTTGAGTTGTCCGACAATACCGCACGGATCACGCGCCTTGTATATGTATCTCCATTCCTGTCCATGCTGCTCATCCGCCTGCTGGTTGGTGAGCGCATCGTTTCTTCTACCCTCGCGGGTTTGGCCATGATCATCGGAGGCATCGTATGGGAGGAGATCGTACAGAAAAAATCAGACAATACACAGCTATCCCCATCCACAAACCGGACAACATGAATCAAACCCGCCTCATCACTGCTGACCCCACCGGACTGGATGTCATCAGTACCGGAAACGAATACGCCCTAAGCTTTCAGGGTGAAATCCTCACCACCTCCGGGGGCCATCCTGTCAGGCACAAAAACATCCGCCTGATGCAGCAGGTACTGACCGGCATCATCACCGGCCAGGAAACCGATCCCTGGTCTGTCTGTGCCCTTTTCCTCACAGAAACCGACCTGATGCAGGGCGATGTGTCACATGTGCATCAAAGTCTCCGGGACGCCTTTGGCAGGGATTTGCTGCTGAAAACCGCACGGAAAGCGAGCGAAACCCAAAGTTCAGAACCATTCCTCCCGGCCGCCTCCCTGCTTGAGCATCCCGAATGGATACATTTGCTGCTCTTTGCAGGTACCGCGCTGCGGGATGCATTCGGACAATACCTGGCCGGACTGAGCCTGCAAAACCCCGAAGCCGGCGGACCGGAAGACGAGGATAGCCGTTTTATGAATGCCGTGCTGGACGACCTGTCGGCCAGCGAAGAAGCCTGTCTTTACCGGATGATAAATGAGGCGGACTGCAGTCCCGGCCTGTCCCTGCTGCTCATCAGGGAAGCCGTGACGCCTTCCGAATTCGGACTGGGGATGCTGCAGCATCAGTTGCAAATGCATATGAATAAAGGGGAACCCGGAAACACAAGCCTCCCGCCATTTCATGAAACACTGGAACATTACAGCCGGATCGCTTCAAAAGTAAGCGACTACCTTCGTTTCGACCATATGTACAGCAATGCGGAACGGCATCTGCTCGACCTGATCGCTTCAGGAGAAGGCGAACGGCTGGAATTCAAATCCACCTTACGTTGGAACCTCAGGGAAAGTAAAAAAGATCCGAATGTGGAACATGCCTGTTTAAAGACGGTTTGTGCTTTCCTGAATACAGCAGGCGGCATCCTGCTCATCGGGGTGACCGATGATGGCAGGGTGACCGGCATTGAGGATGACCGTTTCGAGAATAACGACAAATTTTATATCCATCTCTGGAACCTGATCCGTTCGCAGATCGGAGAAGAATTCACTCCTTACATCCAGTCCTCGCTGGTGAAGATCAATGCAGCCACGATCTGCAAGGTTCAGTGCCTGCCGGCTCCCCGCCCGGTTTTCCTGCAGCAGAAAGGCAGCGAAGACGAATTCTTCATCCGCACCGGCGCCGCAACCACCAGGCTGGGTGTCGGGGATGCATACAGGTATATCAATGAACAGTGGAAACGGTAAAATCAGAAGATGATGCGGTATTGCGGCACAATCAGCCTTCCCATCTGGAAAACATCATTTTATCTTCCGGTTCAGTTGTTGATGCAGAGAGAAACAGCGAGGGAAAGATGACAGTGTTTTTTCCTGGTAATGCCGGGATCAATAAAACAAGGCCTGCCATCATTGTATATCATCCCTCCTTACCAAACATCTCAAGCTGCTGTTTGAAGTCCTGTTCTGTAGTCCGCAGTTTTTCGCG
>CAZSQJ010000074.1:0-16028 GCA_964608665.1 uncultured Bacteroidales bacterium
ACATTTGGGCAATAATCAGCATAGGTACGTGCCGTTTGCACGTGTGCAGCGTATGAATGTGTCGTGAGGACATGAAAACGCGGGGAGCGTTGCAAACAATACGATGCTTCTTCAATTCATTCCTTCAGGCTGCGATGTGCTGTCAGGTACCTTCCGGTATCAACAGAAACGGTTCTGAAAGTCAGGATCATCCTTCATGATACGGACACTTGAGGGATAATGCTCCACAAACCAGACCATCAGTGCGGTGGGATCGATCTTGTCGGCCAGCATCCGCCGGTGACCCGCCGCCATTGCTTCTTTTCCCGCATCCCCGGTCAGCAGTTCGAGGGCTTTTTCCACCACACCCCGGTCGTCGCGGAAATGATAACAAAGACCGTATTTCTCCTCCTGCTCCCGGCAATAACCCACCACCAGGCTGTTCACGTAAATGTTCGGCGTACCCAGCACCGCACATTCCGAGGCCGTGGTGGATCCTTCGCCAACGTAGAGGGAGGCGAAAGCCAGGATGTGGTGCAGCCACTGTGCTTCGATCTGCAGACGGTAAGGCCGGAATTCATCAGGTAACTCCCCCTCCGACGAAATGAACACCCTGGCATGGGGACTGAGTTCCCTGACAAGCCGCAGGCGGGTTGTGTACGACAGTCCCGACTGTCCGATGTCGTGACTGGCCTGCCAGGAAACGAAACGCAGGATCACATAAGGTTCGCCTTCATTCAGACCGAGATGCCGTAACACAGTGCGATCGGGCAGGAACCTGGCGGGATGCAGGTGGCACATCTCCATATAGCTGCGGAAAAACAACTGCTTACGGCTGAATGGATCCAGGAAGCAGTCCGGACTGAGGATCACATCGGTAAAGGGTTCGTAGAGCCGGTGTGCGAGCCTGGCGTGTTCGGTGTCGTCGAAGGCGATGTGCGGTTTTCTGACCAGGCGGGATACGTGGGCCGCGTAAGGACTGGCGAAGCTGAGAAAGAGATCCGGCTTGAAACGCAGGGCTTCCCTCAAAAGGATGGCATCGGCGTAAAGGATATAGGCTGCCTTTCCGGTCATGGAAGCTTTTCCTTTTCCCCTGTTCACATAGGGGATGCCGTAGCGGCCGAGCAATTGCTGCAGCACTTCCTTGTCACGGGCCGTGAAGAGAAAGCTGTGCCCTTTGTCCTGCATGATACGGAAGAAGTTCCTGAAGTAATGCACATGGGCCGGGTGCCCCAGGTCGATGAGTATCTTCATTTTTTCAAGATGTTGCGTGATCAGGTGTTTTTCCGGGTGGCTGGGTCTTGCCTGCATTTCCTTTTTCGTTCAATACCCTTTCATACAGTGCCGTAAGCCGGGTAGCGATGCTTTCCAGGCTGAGCCCGAGGGATACGATATGTTCGCGGCCCCGGGTTTGTTTGAATTCCAACGCTTTAACCAGGTTTCCGGCGAGCAGTGCGGGATCGGCAGGAGATACAAAGCAGCCTGGCGTATCTCCTGTCAGCCACCTGACGTCGCCTACGTCGGTGCTCACGATGGGCCGGTTGCAGGCCATGCCTTCCTTGATGAACTGGGGAGAACCTTCCGACAGGGAAGTCAGCAGCAGGCAGTCCGCATGCATCATCAGTGCATTGACTTCCACACGATTGTATCCTTTCAGTTCTATCAGGCCGAATGTCTTTCCGCCGGCCGCTTCGGCTTTTTTACAGGCTTCATGTGCGAGGGCCGCGTTTTTCACGGGTTTTGAAAATGCCGAGGAAAAGAGGATATTGATGCGGTCGGGTTGCACGGCAGGCGGTTTGGGAAGGGCTTCCGCCTTCAGTTGTCCGAACAGGGCGGTGTCGACTCCGCAGGGAATGATCAGCGGATCACGGAGATGCGGAAGTGCTTGCGTCATCCTTTGGGAAACGAAGACGGAGGCGGCCGACAGGCGGTGTGCCATGAGCGAAAACCGTCTTGCCTTGCTGTCCGCCAGATCGGATCCGTGAAACGTGGTGATCACGGGAATCTTCCGCTGCAGGTTGGCAAAGAGTCCGGACAAACCGTAATGTGCATGGATGAGGTCGGGTTTGAAGCCGCGGATCATCTTCCGGTAGGCGGGAAGGTTTTTCAGGTAGCCCGGAATCCCTTTGCCCACGATGCCGAAGTAAGCCACGGTGATGCCCGTTTTCCTGATGCTTTCGGCCTGTTCCAGGATGAAAGGACTGGCAGAACCCGCGTTTTTGCTGTGAACGATCAGGATTTTCATTTTCGCACCCTCCCTTCCAAAAAGGCAAGCAGTTTCCTGCCGTTGGCGAGATAGTCGAGGTGTTCCACCGCCCATTGGTAACCGGCATTTCCGATGGTTTCTGCCCGTGCCTGATCCTCCAGTACGTAAAGGATGGCTGCTGCCAGGGAAGCGGGGTCATTGGGTGTGGCAAATACAACTTCCCGGTGGTCGGCAAGGCAGTGTGCAGGGTCTCCTGTCCTGGTCTGCACGACCGGGATACGGCTTGCAAGGTATTCGCCCAGTTTGGTCGGAAAGCCGGCATCGGCCCAGTTTCCTTTACGTCTGGGATTGACGAGGACGCTGCAGGAACGCATGCCGGCGGCGGCTTCTTCTTTTGGGAGCATCCCCGGAAAAAACAGCTTCCCTTTTTCCCCGCTGATCTCCCTGATGCGCTGCTGCAGTTCCTGATCCATCCTGCCGATGATCATCAGCTCGGCAGCCGGAATTTTTTCCGTCACCATTCTGAATGCGGCTGCAAGGTCGGTGATGCCGTTGGCTTCGCTGGGCGTGCCGACATAGCCGATACGGTTTGCAGTTTGCCCGGACGGAGCGCCTGATGATCCGCCGGCATCGATGAAGTGGTGGATCAGCAGTACTTTTTCAGCGGGGATGCCACGTGCCAGGCAGGCATCCCGCAGATGCGACGATAAAACGACCAGGCCGTCCAGCAGGCGGTCGGCATAAGCGGCCTGAAGCCTGTAAAACCACAGTTTGGGCTTCTTCCAGCCGACAGGTACGATGGACTGCACGGCATATGCATCGGTGATGACCCTGAAGCACTTCGTTCGCGTAAGCTTTGCGCACAGGAGGAAAGGGAGCACGATATATGCGTATTCCAGACCGTAGAGGATGATCACCTGATCGCCGCGGAAGATTTTACGGTACACCAGTTTCAGCGGGATAAAACACAGCAGCAGCAGGAGTTCTGCGAACTTCAGCAATTCGTTACTGAAGGGTTTCCGGAAAAGGAAGTGAAAGGCCCTGACGGGGGTATCGTTCTGAAAGGGGTAACGGCTGCCGCGCCAGCGTACCACTTCCGTAAGGGAGCCGGCATGGTGAAGGCCCAGGGCCATCTGGCGGACGAAGTTTTCGGGGGCCAGTCCGTAAGGGAAATCTCCGGATGTATAAACCGCAATCCGCATGTTCAGGCTTGTTTGCTCAAACGGGTACTACCCAGGATCAGCTTCACCACCCTGGCTGAGGTATTGCTGATGGTATAATCGTCTGGAATCCTGTTGTATTGAGGGTTTTGACCAAATTCTGATATGACCATGGCAACAGCGGCCAGCACCGTATCCGGGTCAAAGCCTGTCAGGATGATGGTACCGGCATCCTGTGCTTCCGGCCTTTCCATGCTTTGCCTGAGGCTGATGGCCGGGAAGGAAAGGATGGCGGATTCTTCGCTGATGGTTCCCGAGTCAGAGATCACACAGCGGGCATGCTGTTGCAGCTTCACATAGTCGAGGAATCCGAACGGTTTAAGAAAGCGGATCAGTTGGTGGCCGGATAACAGGGAAGCATCCATGGCTTCTATCCTTTTTCTGGTACGCGGATGTGTAGATACGATCAGCGGGATCCCGTATTCAGCGGCCAGAAGGTCAAGGATACCGATGATGTGTTTCAGTGTTTCCGGCTTGTCCACGTTTTCTTCCCTGTGGATGGAGACCAGGAAATACCCGTCTTTCTGAAGGCGGAGTTCCTGAAGGATTCCGGATTTTTCGAATCCCGACCGGTAATAATCGAGGACCTCTTTCATGGGCGAACCCGTCAGAAAGATGCGGTTATGGGGCAGTCCTTCCGACAACAGGTGGCGGCGGGCATGTTCGGTATATACCAGGTTGTAGTCGGCGATATGGTCAATGATACGGCGGTTGGTTTCTTCGGGGACCTGCTCGTCGAAGCAGCGGTTTCCGGCTTCCATGTGGAAGATGGGGATATGCATGCGTTTGGCCATATAGGCCGCCAGGCAGGAGTTTGTATCTCCCAGCACCAGCACCGCATCGGGTTTTTCCAGCAGGAGCACCTCCTCCGATTTTCGCAGGATGTCGCCTACCGCAGCGCCCAGGCTCGAGGTGTCGACGGCCAGAAAATGATCCGGCCTGCGGAGTTCCAGTTCCTTCCAGAACACCTCATTCAGTTCATAATCGTAATTCTGGCCCGTATGAATGATGACCTGGGCGGTATAACGGTCGAGCAGGGCCATCGTCCTTGAAAGCCGGATGATTTCAGGGCGGGTGCCGACGAAGGTGGCTGTTTTTAGTCTGGTTTCTGGTTTCATGCTTTTGTTTAATAGTGAGTAGTGAGTAGTGAGTAGTGAGTAGTGAATGGTGAATAGTTAATATTTAGATTATTTATTTGTTATTTTTGTTTTAAGAGAGTTTTTGAGCCCGGCGATCATTTTCATAATTGAGATGAGTTGTTTATACATCGGATCGAATTTATCCTGAGAAAGATAATTTAAGTTCCGTGATACAATCAGTTGGGTTTCCAATTCGGCCGCTGATCCGCTTGCAATGGAAAGGAACTGGCAGAATTCTTTGTGCGAATCACGTGCAGCCCCTTCTGCAATATTGGATGCAATAGAAACAGATGATCGTCGCAGTTGGTTTGTCAACCCGAATATCTCGGATTTAGGAAAATCCTGGGTTGCCTGATAAACATCAGTGATAAGCAATAATGCCTCCTTATAAACACTCAAATCCCTATGCGTCTTCATATAAAATAATACTATTCACTATTCACTACTCACTACTCACTATTCACTATTCACTATTCACTATTCACTATTTCAAAAAAAGTATCCCCGTCTCCTTCCGCATAATGCTCGTTAATCCAGAACACGGTCAGTAGATCGTCCTGTCCGGTGTTGGTGATGTTGTGGGTGTGCCAGACGGGCATGTCGACGAAGGCGGGCCGGATTCCGTCGAGGTGAAAGGTGAGGATTTTGTCGGTACCGGTACGGCGGATGGAGATGCTGGCCTGTCCGGCGATGACGGCAAAGCGTTCCGTTTTCCGGGTGTGGAAGTGATTGCCGCGGGTAATGCCCGGCCTGGTGGTGGAAAAAGACACCTGTCCGCCGCTGTTCAGTCTCATCAGTTCGGTGAAGCTGCCCCGCTGGTCGGTATTTGCTTTCAAAGGGAATGGGAAGAAGGATTCGTGATCTATGTAGCAAAGGAAAGTGTTAAAGAGGTTTCTGTCGAAGTCTGGATTGAGATCCGGGATGATGCCATGGTCAAAGTAACTCCGTTTAAATCCTTCCAGTTTCATAAGCAGTCCGGAGACCTTGGTGGTAGCTGTATGTCTGACCTGGATGCGTTCGATACGGCTTTCATCTCCATGTTCCCGCCTGTGTGCGATGCATTTGATGAATTCCATGACCAGTTCGGCCACATAGATGAGTTTCATTTCGCTGTCGGTTTCGATGCGTGGTGTTTCACCGTGTGTAAGCTGATGACAGAAGGTGGCCACTACAGAGTTGTAGTATGGCTGGCCGAAGGGGCCGAACACATTCGGGATGATCAGTCCGCTGAAGCATGCACCGTTTGCGGCAGCCCAGGCTTCGAGCATTTCCCTTCCCTGCTTTTTCGACCTGCCGTAAGGATTATCAAGCGTTTCCTGGGTGGATGAAGCGAAGAGGATATGTGGCCTGCTGCCGCTGTGTTCACATGCGCGGATGAGCTTTTTCACCAGGTCCAGGTTGGTCTGGCATATCAGGTCAGGGTCATGATGGCGGTTAAGGGCGGCCAGGTGGACCACTGCATCGCATGAAGCGACGAAGGTTTCAAGTTTTGCTTCATCCCCGAAGAACTCATCTTCAAAAGGGTAGCGTTCGAACTGCGGCAGCAGGCCCAGGGTGTTGTAAAGATGTGTCCCGATAAAGCCTGTCTGTCCTGTGATTCCTATTTTCATGCTTGCAAGGTGATATTACAGTCAGATTAATGATTCCTGTCACACTTCATCCGTATATTCCGGGCTTTCGCCGAGGATATCTTTCCGGATCAGCGGAAGTTTCAGCAACAATTGTTTCATTTCGGCCACATTCAGCAGGCGGGTATTATGGGAGGTGTAATCTTCCACTTCCGAAACCTTTTCCTCGCCTTCGGTGAAATATTTTCCGTAATTCAGGTCTCTGGTGTCGGCAGGGATGCGGTAATAGGCACCCATGTCTCCGGCTTTTGCCATTTCTTCCCTGTTCACAAGGGTTTCAAACAACTTCTCTCCGTGGCGGGTACCGATTACCTGAACGGGGGTTGCTGTATTGTAGAGTTCTTTCAGTGCCGCGGCCAGTACTGCAAGGGTGGCGGCAGGCGCCTTCTGGACGAAAATGTCTCCGTTGCTGCCATGGTTGAAAGCGTACCACACCAGGTCCACCGCTTCTTCCAGGGTCATCATGAAACGGGTCATATGCGGGTCGGTCACCGTGATCGGCTTGCCGGCCTTGATCTGGTTGATGAACAGGGGGATAACCGAACCGCGCGATGCCATCACATTGCCATAGCGGGTACCGCAAAAACAGCCGGGGCCGCCGTTCATTTCCCTGCTTTTTGCCAGCATCACTTTCTCGCTCAGGGCTTTGCTCAGGCCCATGGCATTAACCGGGTAAACCGCCTTGTCGGTACTCAGCAGCACCAGGCGGCTGACGCCATGTTGAATAGCGCTTTCCAGCACGTGTTCCGTTCCGAGGACGTTGGTTCTGACGGCTTCCATGGGAAAGAACTCGCAGGAGGGAACCTGTTTGAGTGCGGCCGCGTGAAAGACATAGTCCGCTCCCCGCATTGCCATATCGACCGAATGCCGGTCCCTGACATCGCCGATATAGTATTTGAGTTTGCCGTTACTGTAAATGCGGCGCATGTCGTCCTGTTTCTTTTCGTCTCTTGAGAAAATCCGGATTTCTCCGAAAGTATCCCTGTTGAGGAATTCCCGCAGGACGGTATTGCCGAATGAACCGGTCCCGCCTGTGATCAGCAGTGTGCGGGCCTGCATCTTATGTTCCATAGATTCGTTTTTTTGATAAGATCATGATGATCACCATGACGATGAAATAATTGGCCATCATCGACGAGATGGCGTCAATCTGGCTGATGAGGGCGTAAATGAAAAGGCCGTAAAAAAGGATGCATACGGTATGCCTGAAGTCGGTCGGAGCGAAATAGTCCAGTTTATTGTGAATATAACTGATGGCGATCCCGAAAAGGATCATGAAGCACATGCCGTAGAAGCCGAAATTGATGAACAATTCTCCTGTGATCCCGATTCTCAGCCCTTTAGAACTCGTGGAGTTCAGAAAGCCGGCAGTGATCACGGCAGAGTTATTCCGCTGGATTTCCTGTTTATCGATCCTGAACGCTGCCAGTACCGGGGCAGGGATGAGGGATACCGGCACCGACAGGAAAGTTTCCCCGTATTTCAAGGGTTCATCATAGCGGTTGATGATGATGTTCAGCTGCGAATACTCGTTAAAGGTGGTATAGATGAAATTTCGCTGGATATAGTGCAGGGATGCTGCATTCCTGACCGGGTTGCTGATTTCGCCGGTACGGTGGTCGATAAAGAGCATGTTGGAAACCGGGTAGAGAATGGCGGTCAGCAGCAGGAACAGGGTGATCTTTCTGGCTGAACGTACTGTGAACAGAAAGGCAAGAGCAGTGGAGGCCAGCAGCAGGAAGGGATAAACGCGGATGATGAAAAACAGTGAAATGACAAATGACAGTCCCCAGAATATCAGGTATAACCTTTTTCTGGCATGAAAGAAGTAAAGGGCTGCCGAGAACAGGCCGGAAAGCACGCAAAGCGACCAGAAACGCACCGGAAGGGAACTGCCGGAAAAGCCGGTGTAGCGTTCTCCCGTGCCTACGCCTCCTATGAAAGGGATCAGTCCGAGGCTGAAAAAGGCCACGGTCACACTCACAAGGGAAAGAACGAAAAGGATGGTCACCAGGCGGAACGACAGGGGATATACAGGCCCGGGTTGCCTTTCCTGCAGTTTTCTGCCATATTGCCGGTGCAACATCACCCCGGCCGCAAAAAAGCCCATGCAGCCAATCCAGAACAGGTTGGTTTTGGTGATATCGTTTTCATAACCAGGAAAAACAGCAAGCACTACATAATAGTTGAGATTTCCCAACAGCATCACCAGGTACATGATCACGAAAAAGGCGGAAACAAGATTGATACCGGGATTGAAGCCAAGGGAATATTTTCTGAACCGGCTCAGGACGATAGTACTCAGGGCGGGAGCCAGCAGCAGCAGATCCCAGCGGCCGGCCAGTTCACTCCTGTCCGGCAAAAACAGGAACAGGAACAATGCGGTGATGCTGAACGGAAGGACAAAGTATCTGAGCAGGTTCATTTGTTCCGGGGCTTGCTGTTGATGAAAAAGGTATAACCTATATAGGAATTTGACACGATCACGGAAACTGACACGATCACAAACACAAACATGAAATCCTGTTTCAGGAGTAGAAGCGCCGTCATCAGACCGATGGTCAGGATAAAGCGGATGAGGGCCTCAAACATGCATTGCATTTCCCTGCCGCCTGCCATCAGGGCATAATATGCCGGAAGAAGAAGCAGTCCGGCAAGGATAGCCGGTTGCAAAAGGAGAAAACCGCCATGGATCCGGCTGTTGAAATCCGGCCCCAGCCACAGCCTGAGCAAAAACCCGGAAAACACGCTGAGCAGGATGAAAAAGGGCACAGCAGGGACCGCCAGTTTGCGGGTAAGTTTCACAACTTTCCGGTAAATCTGAAGGTTCCCTTCGGCCGCCTGAGCGTTTTTCTTCGACAGATAAGCAATATCCGGCATAATGGCGAACAGGCCTTTTTCGAACAAGGTACGGAAAGCGTAGGCAGCTTTGGTGGCAAGTTCGAAAAAACCGACGTATTCAAGGCCGAACATCCTGGCCAACAGTATCTTAATGATAGGAAACGAAAGCAGGTTCGACAACTGTATTCCGACAATGGATGAGCCGAAGCGCAGCAATGCCTTGATCACTGAGGCTTCCGGCCTGGTAAAGGAAAAGGCTGCAAGCCCGAACTTCCGTCTGATGATCAGGGTACCGCCTGCCACCAGCAACACATTGGTGATGATCACCCCATAGATCAGGCTGAAGATGTCGGGTCTGAAGCTCAGCAATAATACCGAAAAAAGCAGCCTGGCGGCACTGCTGCCGGTCAGAAGCAGGTTCGAAAGGTCCAGCCGGCCCATCCCCGTGATCACGCCCCGGATCACATCAAAAACCAGGAAGGTGAATATCCCGGCACCGATCAGAGGAACGATGGCGCGGGACAGGGCGACATAGGCAGAAGGAACAGCCAGTAACTGGATAATTTGATTGTTGAACAGCAGGATCAGGGTCTGGATCACTGCAGAAGCCAGGAATACGATATAGAATGAATTGGAAATGATTTTCCTGATCCTGCTGCTGTCGTCATCGGCGGCGGCATTGGCGATGTATTTCACGATGGCGTTGCTGATGCCCAGTTCACCCAGCATGGCGAAGGTGATCACGACCGAAAGGGTCACCCATAACGAAAACTGCTCAAATCCCAGGAAGCGGATAAACACTGGGTAGCTCACCAGGGCGATCAGGATATTCAGTCCGTGGGTCATGGTGCTTACGGATACATTCTTTTTCAGCTGGCTGCCGAAAAGAAGCTGGTGCAAACGTCTGACCGGGCCTGTAGTCATCTTATCTGGTTTTATGCGTTATTGCCGGGCTCATCTGATTTCCCAGAGCAGCAGGGCTTCCGGATGCTCCTGCATATGGCGGGATGCTTCTCCGGGTTCCAGGATCACAAAGCGTATTTTCCTGTTGATCCTGCTTTCCACTTTGTCGATCAGACTCAGCAGGTATTGTTTGTCAATCCCCGTTCCGATCAGTACCAGGTCAATGACCCTGCTGTCCATACCCCTGGCAAAGTGGCCGGTGAGGTATGCCCGCTGCAGGCCTCCGAGCTTGCGGATCACCCTGTCGACCACCTGGTCGAAGCCGATGTTTTTCAGGATGATGCTGTGTATGTCCCCGAAAAGGGGATGCGTGGTATTCGCCCTGTAGACTTTTTTGTTGCCGCTCGGATTGCTTTGCAACAGACCTGCCTGTTCGAAACGGTTCAGTTCCAGTCGGATGGCATTGGTAGACTCCCCGAATTCCCCCTCCAGATCCCGCAGGTAGGAAGTGGTATTGGCATTCAGGAAAAACTTCAGCAGGATCTTCAGCCTGGTTTTATTCGTGATCAGTGTATCTAACATATTGATTGTGAAAACATTGCCCGGCTGTCTCTGATATTCGCACAATTTGGGCAAGAAAAATGAATGCTTTTTGAGTAGCAAAATTACTCAAAAAATGAAATCCGCAAGAAATCTGATCAAAAAAACTATATTTGACACATCGCAACATTTTACTCAAACCCCTGTGGCATTATGAAATATGAGGTATGATTTCAACCCCTAAACCCTTAAACCCCTAAACCTCTAAACTTCTAAACTTCTAAACCACACAACCACTGCCCAACCCATTCACCATGATAAAAACCGCTCTCATATCAGGGATCACCGGCCAGGACGGGTCTTACCTGACAGAATTATTACTGGAAAAAGGATACCAGGTTCACGGGATTATCCGCAGGTCCAGTTCATTCAACACATTCCGCATCGATCACTTATACAACAGTCCGGGTTTGCTGAACCGGCGCCTGTTTTTGCATTACGGCGATCTTACGGATTCTTCCAACCTGAACCGTCTTGTGGAGCGTATCCGGCCCGATGAGATTTATAATCTTGGGGCGCAGTCGCATGTGCAGGTTTCTTTTGAAGTCCCGGAATACACGGCAGAGGTGGATGCCATCGGGACCCTCCGTTTTCTGGATGCCATTCGTGAAACGGGCGTGAGTACCAGGTTTTACCAGGCATCCAGTTCTGAGTTGTACGGTAAGGTACGGCAGGTACCGCAAAATGAGCAGACGCCTTTTTACCCGCGTTCTCCTTATGCGGCCGCCAAGCTGTATGCATACTGGATCGTGGTGAATTACCGTGAAGCTTACAACTTGTTTGCCTGTAACGGGATATTGTTCAATCATGAATCGGAGCGCAGGGGGAAGACCTTTGTTACGCGGAAGATCAGCGTGGGGGTGGCCAACATCCTGACCGGCAGGCAGGAACGTTTGTTGCTGGGGAATCTGGATGCCAGGCGCGACTGGGGTTATGCTCCGGAGTATGTGGAAGGGATGTGGCGCATGTTGCAGGCCGGATCTCCCGGCGATTACGTACTGGCAACCAACCGGGCCCACAGTGTCAGGGAATTCACCGAAGAAGCCTTCAGGGTGCTGGGAGCGTCACTTCGCTGGGAAGGGGAAGGGGTGAACGCATGCGGCATTCTCAGCGGAGCAAGCGGGGCCGCAGATGAAACGGTCGCAAGGGTTCTGGAGAGAAGGAAGGGAAGCGTGGTGGTGGCCATCGATCCGAGGTATTTTCGTCCGACAGAAGTGGATTACCTCCAGGGAGATTTTACCAAAGCCCGGGAAATTCTAGGCTGGGAACCGAAGACAGATTTCAGGCAGCTTGTCAGGATCATGGTGATGCATGATTATCAAAAGCACGGCGTTTCCGCCTCCCGTCCTCTCTGACCTTCCCGCCTTCCCGCCTTCATGCCTTCCCGCCTTCATGCATTCCCGCCTTCTTGCCTTCTTGCCTTCCTGCCTTCCCCCATCCCCTCCTTCCTTGACACCCAACGGATTATTGCGTATATTTGAATGATCAAAAATCCCGATTCCAATGAGAGTATTCTTAACCCTTCTGAGTATTTTTCTCTGGTTACAGGCATTGTATCCGCAGCAGGGCCGGTATGCAAGGGTCAGCATAGACCTGCCGTCTCCGGCTCATATGATGCTGTCTGCCGCCGGTATTGCCCTGGAAGATTGCAGTGTTCAGGATGACGGTCAGATTCTGGCCGATCTTGATGAAGCGGAAACAGCCGCCTTGCAGAAAATGGGGATTCCTTTCACCGTGCTGGTAAGCGATGTAGGAAGGATGCTGTCAGAAAGGTATCTTCAGGAATTATCAGATGCGGATGTGATGTCCGGACTGTTGTCGCAGAAGAACCAGTACCAGGTACCTTCCCATTTTTATCTTGGCGGCATGGGAGGTTTCTACACCTGGGAAAATATCCTTAACCAGCTGGATTCCATGGCTTTATTGTATCCGGAGTTGATATCGTCCAAACAAGCCGTAAGCCAGTCCTTGTCACATAACGGTAACCCGGTTTACTGGCTGAGGATATCAGACAACCCGCTGGCAGATGAGGACGAACCGGAAGTGCTTTATACGGCACTTCATCATGCCCGCGAACCGCTTGGTATGCAGCAACTGCTCTATTTCATGTGGTATCTGCTTGAGAATTATGAAAATGATACGATGGTAAGGCAAGTGGTGGATCACACGGAGCTTTATTTTATTCCGGTGGTGAATCCCGATGGTTATTTGTATAATCAGCAAACCAATCCTTCGGGGGGCGGAATGTGGCGAAAAAACCGCAGCGATAACGGCGATGGCAGTTTCGGAGTGGATGTAAACCGCAACTATGGATTCTATTGGGGATTCGATGATATTGGTTCTTCCCCTGTTCCTTCCCACGCCACATTCAGGGGTACGGCTGCCTTCTCCGAGCCGGAATCACAAAATGTCAGGGATCTCTGCCTGGCACATGGGTTTCAGTTATGCCTGAATTATCACACGGGTACCTGTGCGTTCCTTTTTCCCTGGGGTTATACGGCTGATTCGGCAACTGCCGACGACAGCCTTTACCGTTTTCTCAGTGCCCGCATGACTGAGGAAAGCGGACTGGAATCCGGTACTTTCACCGAAATCCTTTATATCGGCAACGGAAGCAGCGAAGACTGGATGTATGGGGAGCAGGCCGCAAAACCAAAGATCTTGTCATTTTGTCCGGAGGTATCCGAATTCTGGCCCCCGCTCACTGCCATTTTACCGTATTGCCACCGGTATCTTCACCAGAATATCACTGCGGCACGACTGGCAGGACATACAGCCAGTCTTAGAGCGCATCCACCGCAATACCTGAGTTCCGGCCAGGCATATCTGCAATATGAAATCCAGCGGGAAGGGATTGCTCAGCCCGCATCTTTCACCGTTTCATTACAGCCTCTGGACCCGGTCTTTGACAGTATCGGTGAAGACCGTCAGTACAACGACCTTGCCATCACGGAAAAACGCTGTGATTCCATTTTCTTCAAATTGTCCGGTACCGCCTCAAACGGGGATATCGTAAGGATGCTGCTCCGGCTTGACAATGGATATTATGTTGAATACGATACCGTTGAAGTCCTTTTATTTTCGGAAATCAGGGGAACAGTTTCATATAAGAATCCCGGAAATCTGAAACTCGGCAATGTGAAAGTCCTGCTGCACGCTCAGGATGGAAGCATACTGGATTCCATTCCCACCGACAGCAATGGCCAATTCTGTTTTCGCAATCTTGAGAACGGCAATTACGCGGTCCGGGCTGAACCTTCTGCTCCCTTTGGCGGGGTGAACAGCATTGATGCCCTGCAGATACTCAACCATTTCATTCAGCTGATAAGCCTGAGCGGAATCAATTTCACGGCTGGCGATGTCAACCTTTCAGGCAATCTGAATTCGATTGATGCCCTGCTTGTACAGAGGCGTTTTGTGGAACTCATCGGCGCATTTCCATTGCAGGACTGGGTAAGTGAGTGTCCTACGGTCAGTGTGGACGCTTTGTCGAAACAGAACGTGAACATCCGGGTACTCTGTGCGGGAGACGTGAACGGAAGCTTCATTCCGCTTCCCTGTCATCCGCCGCTCTCGCAGCCCCAAGCAGGAACCGACACCCTGGATGTCGACGGAACAAGCCTGGTTCTGGCTGCGTCAGACCTGCAGTGGGGAGAATCAGGGACATGGAAGACCGTTACCGGTTTTGACGGCAGTTTCAGCGGCGAACACAATCCTTCAGCTGTCTTTCAGGGGATTCCCGGGGAATGCTACCGCCTGCGGTGGACCATCAGCAATGCCTGTGGTGCCGACAGTTCAGAGGTTATTGTTTCATTTGCCGACAACAACATCCCGCCATGCCAGGATCTGGCCTATGTTAATTACCTGGGAAAACGTTACCATACAGTACAGATCGGTGATCAGTGCTGGATGAGGGAAAACCTTGATGCAGGCCTGATGATCGCAGGAAGTCAGGAACAAACAGACAACGATGTGGCTGAAAAATACTGTTATAATGATGATCCCCTGAATTGCGAACTTTTTGGCGGCCTCTACCAATGGGATGAACTGATGCAGTACCAGCAGAATCCCGGCAGGGGGCTGTGTCCGGACGGATGGCGCTTAGCCACAGACGATGACTGGTGTACCATGCTTACTTTTCTCGATCCCCTGGTAGTTTGTGATTGGGGACTATCGGGCACAGATGCCGGTGGGAAGATTAAAATGAGCGGGAGTCATTACTGGAGGGAACCCAATGCTGCAGCTACCAATATCAGCGGGTTCAGCGCCAGGGGAAGTGGTTTCAGACAAACTGACGGGAGTTTCCGCAACCTGAAAAAAAACTGTCCGTACTGGACATCCACCATGCAATACACCACGCATGGCGTTTACTGGCTGATTACATGGGATCAGCCTGCCATTCACCGTTATAACGCCTATCAGGAGGAAGGGTTCTCCGCAAGGTGTATCAGGAACGATTGTGCACCTGTAAGTGATGCATATGCCGGGGAAGACCAGGTAATTGTGGATGCGACTTGTACTGTGCTGGCAGCAGATGTGCCAGCAGCGGAGGAAAGCGCAGGCTGGACCATTGTGAGCGGACAAGGCGGATGGCTGGATGATCCTTCCGATCCCGCTTCTGTCTTTTGCAGGAGTGAAGGAGATGTTTACCTGCTTGTCTGGACAATTGACAATATTTGCGGGGAGAGTTCCTCAGACACTGTGTTGCTTTCTTTCGGAGGGAATCCCTTGCAGCCGTGTAATGGCATTTTAACGCTTGACTATGGCAGCAAAACATACCATACCGTGGAGATAGGGAATCAGTGCTGGCTGACAGAAAACATGGACATCGGTGTCATGGTGGCGGGCACACAGGAACAAACCGACAATGCGGTGATAGAGAAATACTGTTATGATGATAACCCCTTGAATTGCGATATTTACGGCGGACTTTACCAGTGGCGCGAAATGATGCAGTACCAGAGTTCAGCCGGGGTGCAGGGGATTTGTCCTGACGGCTGGCATGTGGCTTCCGATCAGGATTGGTGTGAACTGGCCACCTGGCTCGATCCGGATGTCAGCTGCGACTGGGGATTGTCGGGTACAGTTGCGGGAGGCAGTCTGAAAGAAAGCGGTTTTGATCACTGGGCACCGCCCAATGAAGGAGCAACCAACAGTTCGGGTTTTACCTGCCTGCCTTCAGGAAACAGGAACCTTGCCGGTGAATTCAGCGGTCTGAACCTTGCGGCACCCGTATGGACCTCCACGATGGAATATTCCACCCACGGCATCTTCTGGCTGATGATGTTCGGAGGGGGTGCCATTGAACGGTATAATTTCTGGCAGGAAGACGGCTATGCCGTCAGATGTATGAAGAATCAGTAGTGGTTATTGAAGGGGCAGCAGTTCCGGGAGCTGGCGATGACCGCCCCTCGGAGGTCAGTGGTTCACGATCAGCTTACAGCCGGCAATCACCCTGCCTTCTCTGACTGCCCGGATATAATACAATCCGCATCCGAGTCCCGCCAGGTTA
>CAZSQJ010000075.1:0-15635 GCA_964608665.1 uncultured Bacteroidales bacterium
TTTTGCTTTCCTGTGGTTCTGTTTCACCCCTTCGGGGTTTGGATTTGCGTGGGTTATCCTGTTTTCTATAATCCTGCCATCCCTTCGGGATTTTTTGGTGACGTGTTCCTGCCATTTTGATCCGACTGAAAGCAGAAATCAGGTAATGACAAGACTGGTGCTGTCGTCAGGTTAGTATACCGAAAGAACACAGGAATGCGATGTGTGTTTCCAGAGTCATCGATACAAAGAATCTTTCCGGAAAACCTTACCTTTGCGCGAAAATTGCGCAAGCGCGCTGAATGATAAAGCATTGATATTATGATTATTGGCATTTTAAAAGAAACGGCCGGTGAACGGCGTGTTGCCATGCTGCCTGACAGTGTTGCCGCTTTGGTGAAACTGAAAGCGGAAGTCATGGTGGAGAAAGATGCAGGGGCTGCGGCATACAGCTCTGACCAGGCATATGAGGATGCCGGCGCAAAGATCACCGGCAGGGAACAACTGCTCAGGGAAGCGGATATCCTGGTGGGTATCAATCCCCCGTCCGCCGGCGAGTTGAAAACGATGAAAAAGGGGCAGGTCATCCTGGCTGTGTTTAATCCTTTCTTTAACAAGGACCTTGTTATGGAAATGGCTGGTGCGGGCATCACTGCCTTTAGCCTGGACGTGATCCCCCGCACTACCCGTGCCCAGGCGATGGATATTCTGTCGAGCATGGCCACGGTGGCGGGGTATAAGGCTGTGCTTGCAGCGGCGGACAGGTTGCCGCGCTTTTTTCCCATGTTCATGACGGCCGCGGGTACCATCACACCTGCCAAGGTTTTGATCCTGGGCGCCGGGGTTGCAGGATTGCAGGCCATTGCCACCAGCCGCAAGCTCGGTGCCGTGGTTGAAGTATTCGATGTAAGGGCAGCCGTAAAGGAGGAGGTAATGGGGCTTGGTGCAAAATTTGTTGAAGTGGAGGGAGCACTGGATGACAAAGCAGCTGGCGGCTATGCCGTGGAGCAGACCGACGCATTCAAGCAACGCCAGGCAGCCGTGATCCATGAACACGCGGTAAAGTCGGACGTGATCATCTGTACCGCACAAATCCCGGGAAGAAATGCCCCCCTGCTGA
Source organism: uncultured Bacteroidales bacterium (assembly GCA_964608665.1). Taxonomy (GTDB): domain Bacteria; phylum Bacteroidota; class Bacteroidia; order Bacteroidales; family CAIXZF01; genus JAKLIX01. Next base: position 1,100 of record CAZSQJ010000075.1, read on the forward strand.
TCAGAAAGGAAAGCGTGGAAAACATGCGGCCCGGTTCTGTAATCATCGACCTGGCTGCTTCTACCGGAGGTAACTGCGAAGTGACCGTAAACAATGAAACGATCATCCACAAGGACGTTACCGTGGTCGGAAATTCCCTGTTGCCGGTGGATCTGCCCTCGGATGCCAGCAAGATGTTCGGCAAGAACCTGATCAATTTTCTGAAGCTGCTGATCACACCGGAAGGGGAACTGATGCTGAACTGGGAGGATGACCTGGTGAAAGGCACTGTGCTTACCCACCAGGGAGAAGTGGTTCACAGCAGGGTACGGGAATCATATGGAATTAGCTGACAATCAATTTAAAATTAGTACACTATGGATGATATCCTAAGATTTATCTACGAATACAAGAATGAGATTTTCATCATCATTCTCTCGGTCTTCCTGGGGATAGAAGTGATCTCGCATGTACCTGCCGTGCTCCACACCCCGCTGATGTCGGGTGCGAATGCCATTCACGGGGTGGTGATCATCGGTTCCATTATCGTGATGGGCCATGCCCACGAAACCCTGCCCAAGGTACTGGGGTTCATCGCGGTGATCCTCGGTACCCTGAACGTGGTTGGGGGTTTTGTGGTAACCGACCGCATGCTGGAGATGTTCAAAAAGAAAAAAAGTAAATAAGGGGAGGAAAAATGGAAACAATTCAAAAGATCATCGAATATTCCGGCTTCTTTTCCATCCTGGAGATCAGCTATATTCTTGCATCCATCCTCTTCATCCTGGGATTGAAGAAACTCAGTCATCCCGATACAGCCCGCAACGGCAACCTCTGGGCGGCCTTTGGCATGGGCGTGGCCATCCTGGCCACCATCCTTTTCCACAAGGTGAAGCAGGATGACGGAAGTTATGAAGGGATCCACAACCTGGGCTGGATCTTCCTGGCCTTGGCTATCGGCACACTGATTGGCTGGGTTGCAGCCAAAAAGGTGAAGATGACGGCTATGCCCCAGATGGTGTCGTTGTTTAACGGCATGGGCGGCGCCTGTGCCGCCCTTATTTCACTGATGGAGTTTCCCCATATCAGCCAGGAACTCATCGACGGCAGCGGCATGCTGAACGGCCATACCCTGGCGATCATGCTCGGACTGATGATCGGATCTGTTTCCTTTTCAGGAAGCATGATCGCATTCGGGAAGCTGGATGAGCGGATCGGCGACATCAAAGCAACCTGGCTCCGTTATCTGAACCTGGCTTTTCTTGCGCTTTTGCTTGTAATGCTTGTTTACATCCTGGCACAGCCTGAACGGCCGGGCATGGGGATCGTTTATCTTTTCGCCCTGCTGGCCCTGACCTACGGGATTACCTTTGTGATGCCCATCGGGGGAGCCGATATGCCGGTAGTGATCAGCTTGCTGAACTCCTTTACGGGCGTGGCTGCTGCCATGGGCGGTTTTCTGTATAACAACCAGGCCATGCTGACCGGCGGTATCCTCGTCGGCTCATCAGGCACCATCCTGACCATCCTCATGTGTAAGGCCATGAACCGCTCACTGATGAACGTGATCATCGGTGCCTTTGGCGGCAGCAGTGCGGCTGCTGCAGAAAGCGGGGATAAGACCGTCAGGGAAATCAGTCTTTCCGATGCTTCCATCCTGCTGAATTATTCGCAGAAGGTATTTATAGTACCGGGTTACGGTCTTGCCGTCGCACAGGCACAACACCTCTGCCATGAACTGGATACCCTGCTCGCTTCGAGAGGGGTGGAGGTTAAGTATGCCATTCATCCGGTGGCCGGACGTATGCCCGGACATATGAACGTACTGCTCGCCGAAGCCGATGTGCCTTATGAGAAACTGCTCGAGATGGAAGATGCCAATGCCGAAATGAACAATACCGATGCGGTGATCGTGGTGGGTGCCAATGATGTGGTCAACCCTTCAGCGGAAGAAGATCCGGGCAGTCCCATTTTCGGGATGCCCGTGATCAAGGTTTGGGAAGCTAAAAATGTGATCGTGATGAAACGCAGCATGGCCAAGGGGTATGCCGCCATTGAGAACAACCTGTTCTATCATCCGAAAAACCGCATGTTGTTCGGAGATGCCAAGGCCAGCATGCAGAAGCTGATCGCAGAGATCAAGAACCTTTAATGTTTTAATGCCTGACAGCCATCAGGGCGCTGAAAACCGCGATGTAGGTCATCAGGAACATCACCCCGAGGAAACCTTTCATCACGCGGTCTCCGCGTCGCACATGATGATAGACGTAAACCGGCAGAAAAAACACGAATGGAACGGGGATGCCGATGAGCAGGAGGATATTGGCGCCGGGTAAATGCTGGATTTTAAACATGGCGCCAATGATGCATATGAAAGCGCAGATGAAGCCGCTCAGGTAAACCCAGAGGGAACGCTTATCGTCAGCGTCTTTATAAACAGTCAGGGTCACTGCCGGGAGAAACAGGAATGCCGTTAGTCCGAGCCCGGTCATGATCATGATCCCGGCTCCGGGATAATGCAGCATTTTCATGAGGGCACCATAGAGAAAAATGTTGATGCTCACGATACCGGAAAAAATGATTGATTTTTGCATGGCATTTTTTTTTTTAGCGGTAGGCCAGTAACAGATTGAACAGATCGAAGAATAAAATCCCGATACTCAGCAGGATAAACTGTGGTTCCGTTTTCCCGGATCTGGTAAACTCCTTTAAACTGTAAAGAGGGTAAAAAACACTTGTCAAACCAACGGAACCAATGATCAGCAAGGCAAGTGCTCCGGGATAATGACCGAATTTGGCGCATCCTCCGGCAAGGCAGAAGAAAAGGGATAGCATGCCGATGATATAAGTGATTCTGAGACCTTTATCCGGAGTTTGCTTTAGCAGGCTGAACAGCAGCAGGGGCAGGAAACCCAGTCCGAGTATCCCGTAACCCGCCGTAAAAAGAGGGATTGCCCCGGGCCAGTGCATCACTTTCAACATGACGGCGAAAATGACCGCAAGACCGCCGGCAGTTGCCGTCAGGTAAAGTAGCGACCGGCCGGGCTGCTGCGACTCTTTTCGCAATACCATCATCGAAACGGGAAAGAAAATGAAGCCCAGAAGGAAAAAACCTGTGACCATCAGCACAGAAGCACCTGGCAGGTGCTGAATCTTTAACAGTGCACCGAATGCCAGTAATGCCATACCCGCCACTCCGGCAATTTTAACTGAGTTTTTCATAAGTCTGTATTGTTTATCGGTTAAAAAAAGTGTGTCTTTCTGAATTTGTTGCAGTCCATCTTTCCCAATGATTTCCAGTACTTTGTGAAAGGCATCCCGGAAAGAATGGCCCTGGTCCATCAGTGCTTCGGTCTCGCAGCACAGATGATCGGTAAGTTCAATCGCCAGGTGGCGGAGGTGGATGTCCTGCCGCGCTACTTCCTCCTGGATGAACCTGATTTCAGTTGCACTTAAACGGACCATGTCAGCAATCCCTTTTCCGGTATGATCAAACGTCCCAGGGTTCTGATAAATGCTTCCATTTCGGCTATCTTCTCCCGGGCTGAGACTTTTCCGTCATTGCTCAGCAGATAATACACCCTTGCACGGTTGTTCACGGTTTCGGTTTCGGTGACCACAAGCCCGTCTGCCTCCAGCTTGTGCAGGATGGGGTACAATGCACCAAAGGTCAGCCTGATCTGTCCTTCCGTGAGCGCTTCCACCTTACGTGTAATCTCATAGCCGTATAACCTGCCGTTGTCTTCGAGCAGTTTCAGTACGATGGGCTTGATCAGCCCCTTGATGAATTCATTGGATATCATAAGTTATGAATATATAAGATGCTTTAATAACGCAAAAATAAAATAATATTATTCACGGATAGAAAAATCCTAAAAAAATTCAAAAAAAATCAGGAAAGGGTGGGGGACAGGAAGTGAAAACAGCGGTCAATGCCGAATGTCAACGGACTATCATGATCTTTTCAGTGAAAGTCTTCCCGGTGCTTGTCTGAACCTTCAGCAGGTAGATGCCGGGTGTGAAAGCTGACAGATCGAGTACAGCAGAGCAGGCTCTTTCAAGCAGTAAACGTCCGGAAAGGTCTGTAAGGGTGATCGTGACATCTTCTTTTCCGCAGTATTGAAAGTCAATGTTCAGTGCCGAGGCTGCCGGATTGGGCCATACTAGGAATCTTTCCTCCATTGTAATTTCGTTTCCGGTACCGGTGATGTAATCATAGGGGTAGCGGTGCGACTGGGCGATGGTGCTACCCACGGTTTTGGACCAGACCACGGTGCCGTTTGGGTCTGCTTCGTAGATATAGCCTGACAGACCGATGCACATCAGGATGTTTCCGTTGGGGAACTGCTGGGAATTGCTGTTGTTTGAGGAGGGGTTGCCGCTGTATGTGTGCCTGAAAGCAGATGCTGAGGGGGCATAGGCAGAGCCGGGCGTGTACAGGTACTGGAATCCGTTGTAAGGTGGAGAGATGATATCCACGCAGGATTTTCCGCCTGTCCCCCCCGTATTGTTGAACCCGGCCAGGTAATCGGGAAAATCAGGATGATCGGAAGCAACCCAGTGGGCATCATGAACTACTTTGAAAACCTGTGTACCCGAAGCCTGGTAGGCAGCCGGGTTTCCCCAGCGGTAGAGGATATCGCCTCCTTTTCCTGAGTTTCCGCCGCTATGTCCCGCTGCTTCCGCCGTGGTGGTGCTGTGGTCGATCACATATATCTCGTTGAGGTTATGTGAACTGAATACGATCTGGTCCAGTCCGGCATGGTAATCGATCCCGTTCATGTGCAACCAGTCCTTATTGGTCTTGTAGTTGATATTCAGCAATTCCGGGTGGTCGGCTACGATACCGTAGTTGTCTTTTGAGGGATCATGCTGCTGTACCAGATGGTCCCATGCATGCCATTCCCATACCACATTGCCCGTGGTGGCGCCGGTAGGCTGAATTTCCACGATCTTATCGGGCCACATCTCAATGGCTTGCGTACAACCCGCCTGTACAGCCTCGGCGGCAGTTTTCCTTTCATAGGCGATCAGCAGTACATTTCCGTTGGGCATGACACAGATGTCGTGATGACTGCAATACTGCTGGGTGGAGTAAATATAATTCCACACCACATTGCCGTTCCAGTCGACCCGTTGCACCTGCCCGCTGATTGGACCGCCGTTGAAATAGTTGCCGCTTTTTGAAACAGTCCGCATCAGGTCACCCCCGGGGAGCATATAGGTGGAATAGGCCGTCCTGGCCGTGGATGGGAAAGTCCATGAGTGGAATACATTCCCGCTGAGATCCACCAGGTAGGCCTTGGTGCCGTTTTGCGGAAAATACAGCGTATAACCCGGGTAAGGTTGTGAAAAAACGCCGGTAACTGCCGTGAGGCAGAAGAGGAGGAGGTTTATTGCACTGATTCTCACGTTATTGAATAAAAGAAACGACAATCATGATACAAATGTTGTGAAATTTTAGACGCTATTCCCGTAAACAGGTTTAATTCGGGTCAATGAAATTGTTGTTTGAGGCATAAAATTCTTTCTTCTTTTGTATTGAAATTCATTAATTATTCTCTATATTTACGCGGATATTTCATGCAGCCTGAGATCTGCTCTTTCCCTTAATAAATTTATTTATCAAACAAAAAACCTTCCCATGAAGAGAATCTTATTGCTGTCAGCCATGCTGGTGATATGCCTGACGGCCGGTGCCCAGTATTACCTGAACAGCATGATCCTTGCCGGTGAGAATCCGGGCGGGTTGAACACTGATCTGGAGTATAATGTTGGCGGAGGACTTCCTCCCAACTGGACCACCATCCTGGGGCCCTCTCTTTATTCGCCGGCCTGGTCGCCGGTACAGACTCTGCCATTCACCTTTCATCTTAACGGCAGTCCGGTAAATTCCTATATCGTGTCCAGCTCAGGCGTGCTCACCTTTTCCACTTCAACAGCCCTTCCGGCGCCATCACACACGAATGAGCTTTTACCGAATCCGCAGATTCCGGAAAACTCATTGTGTATTTGGGGATTAGCCGGGACAGGGTCGAATGATTACATTGTTACGAAAACATTCGGAACAGCCCCGCACAGGCAACATTGGGTATTTTTTAATTCCTATACCGGTGAAGTGGGGTTTTCGGGTTACCAGTTCTGGAGTATTGTTATGGAGGAGGGCACCGACATCGTATATTTTGTGGATCAGCGTATTTATGGTAATCCGGTAAGCCTTACGGTCGGTATTCAGGTTGATAATTCAACGGTTTACCAGGTAGCGGCATCACCTTCGGTACCTTCCTACAGTTCCTTCAATCCGGATCAGTCGGATAATTCATATTATGCCTTTATCCCGGGAATCCAGTTTCCGTATGATGCATCTTTGGTCAGTCTTGACATGCCTGGTGCCCTTGCAATCACCAATGCTCCCTTTACGCTGGAGGGGGAACTGTTCAACTACGGATCAGCGGTGATTACAAGCCTGCAACTTCATTACAGCATTAACGGAGGCAGTCCGGTCAGCCAGGCGGTCAGCGGGATCAGCATCCCGACATTCGGTACCTGGGCGTTCAGCCATTCCGTTCCCTGGATTCCAGCACAGACAGGTACCTATACCATACAGTTCTGGGCCACTGATCTGAATGGTTACCCGGATCAGCATCCTTCCAATGACACACTTACAGCCGTTATTCAACTGGCAGGTACTTCTGTTCCGCGGATTCCTTTGCATGAAGATTTTACCTCCAGCATGTGTGCGCCCTGTAAACCTGCCAATGTGAACCTTGCGAATATATTTGCGAACAATCCGGGTGAATATTCCTGTGTAAAGTATCCGATGGCATGGCCGGGAATAGGAGATCCTTATTATACGAGTGAATGCAACAACCGAAAGGTTTTATACGGTGTGACCTTTGTGCCTTACCTTTCGGTTGACGGGGCATACGGTATCAACGGAAGTGCCTATACCCAGGCTTTGTTCGACAGCCATGCCGCCGTGCCGGCATTTGTGGATTTATCAGCCACATACCAAATCTCCGGACAGTCCGTCAGCGTGCAGTCCCTCATTGATCCGCTCATCAATTTCACTGATCCTGGCATCAGGTTGTTTGTGGCTGTGATTGAATATGAAACGAACAATAATGTGGGCAGCTCCGGCGAAACCTCCTTTCACTATATCATGAAAAAGATGCTGCCGGATGCAATGGGTAATGTTGTCGGGAACCTGAATTCCGGCAGTCCGCTGTTCATGAATTTTGATTACACCTTCCAGGGGAATTACAGGCTGCCTTTCAGTGCCGCTGATCCCATCAATCATGCCATTGAACATTCCGTGGAACAATTTTCCGATCTTGGCGTGGTTTTGTGGTTGCAGAATATTACGACCTGGGAGGTGCTTCAGAGTTGCTTTGCCGTGTTGACACAGGGTACACTGGCCGATGTGGGGCCGGAGGTGCTGCTGAGCCCGGAAAACGGGCCCTTTGCAGGCAACAACGTACCGGTAAGCGTGAAGGTGACCAATTTCGGTGCATCGGCTGTATCTGATATTCCGGTAAGCTGTTTGATCAACGGTACACTCCTGTCGGCTGATACCATTACTGATATCATTGCCCCCGGCGACTTTGTGAATTTTACATTCTCTTCATCCGCTGATCTTTCCGCCGGCGGGGCTTTCACACTGACCATATTTACGGCACTGCCGGCCGATACCAACACCGGCAATGATACCCTTATTGAAACCGTAAATGTGTACACGGTCTTTGACTCCCTTTACGAGAGTTTTGAAGCTGTTTTTCCGCCTCAGTACTGGGTAAAATACAATCCGCCGGGCGGGGATGGCTGGAACCAGCAAGCTGTGGGTACTGCGCCGGTTCCCGGTTTTAACGGAGGAGTCGTAACCCCGGCACCTTCAGGCAATGGTGGCAGTAAAATGGCTTTTTGTACCTGGAATACCAGCGGTGCCAGTACATGCGACCAATGGCTGATCACTCCCCAGGTGAACATCAGTGCTACTTATGAATTGTCATGCTGGATCAGGAAATTCGGTATCTATAATGATACTTTGGATGTCCTGATCTCAACAAGCGGGGCAGCTCCCGGGGATTTTAACATACTTCTGGAAAGAATAGGCTGGGGTGTACCGGATTCCGGATGGGTTTACCGGAGCTGGGATCTTTCTGCCTATGCCGGGCAAACGATATCGATTGCCTTCAGGGAGCATGTGCTTGATAACCAAACTGACGGCGCAGCCATTTTCCTCGACCAGGTGCGGGTGGGTTCTTCCGTGATCCCGGCTGCCATCAGCCTTGCCTGTGGCGAGCAATGTGCGGGGAATATAAAGGTTCCGCTCACGGGAAGCAATCTGCAGGATGTTGCTTCCATTTCGCTCTCCTTCTTTTATGATACTTCACACCTGCAATACCAGTCGTACCAGCAGGTACATCCTGCCCTTTCGTCCGGTAACACCGTGATCCAGGATACAGGGAACATGATAAGCATTGCCTGGTACAGCATGACACCGGTTTCACTGACAGCTGATACCTTAGTGGTGATTGTTTTCGACGGCGGTACCGGTACCAGCCAGCTCAGCTGGGATCTGCTGACGCCCGGAGCCTGTTACCTGACCGACCCTGGAGCCCAGATGCTGCCGGTGAATTTTATTGATGGTACGGTACAGGTCATATCCTGCAACAACCTGGCGGGCTTTGTCAGGTATTTCAATGCCAATGCCACTCCGGTTACCAACACAACGCTGCAGTTGATCCATAACGGTGATGTGGCCGGGAATACGCTTACCAGCCAGGCGGGGTATTATTTCTTTGCCGGCCTGAGCCCGGGAACCGGATTTAACCTTGATGTCCAGTGTACCAAACCCTGGGGCGGCGGCAATGCCGTGGATGCCCTGAAAGCCATGCAGCATTTTGTGAATATGTTCCCCCTCACCGAATTGAAGTTTGCCGCTGCAGACGTGGACGGCAGCGGCTTCGTGAATGCGGTGGATGCCCTGACGATCATGAAGCGTTTTGTTGGGGTACAGTCATCCTTCGTTACAGGTGACTGGATTTTTGATGATCCTGATATTACCGTAAGCACTGATGACACCACCTTCCAGGATATTGCCGGCCTCTGTTACGGGGATATCGACGCTTCCTATGCGCCTCCCTTGAAAGAAGCCCCGCAGGTTGAACTGTTTATTGACGGAAAAGTGGATTACCAGCCCGGTGTAGCGGTCAGAATTCCCCTGTTGTCGGGCTTGCATGCCTGTCCGGCTTCTCTTTCTCTGGTGATGCAGGTTCCCCGGGAGGTCGAAATCCTCGATGTTGAAGCAGCCAGGGAAGGAACATTCCTTTATCACCGTCACGCTGATGAACTGAGGATCGCCTGGTTCAGCCTGGCTCCGGAGGTGCTTGAGCCGGGTGATGAGCTTTTCATCTTCACTGTCAGACAGTTTCATAATTGTAATGCATTTAGTATGCTTCCCGGAAGCATTGCCGGCGACCTGCAGGGCAATACGATCACTCCTTTCCTTATTCAAATGCCGGAATTATCGCCCGTGTCACCAGGGTTGTGGATGGGAGAACCTTATCCGGTGCCGTTCAGCGACAGGCTGCTGCTGCCACTGAGCCTCGGTGAGGCGGCTGAAGTCCGGATCAGGCTGGTCAATCCCATTGGAATGGCTGTTGTCCGGGATATCATGACGCAGCTTCCGGCCGGCAACCATGAAGTGAGCCTTCAGACTGCCGGGATGTTGCCTGCCGTGTACCTGATGGAGATTGAAGTCAGGGCTGACAAGGTTGTGGAACGCATGGTCAGGAAGGTGGTTTGCGTCAGATAATTTCCTGAATATGCAGGGTACCGTTCCTGTTTTCTAAGAAAAAACTGCCGGGAAGGATAATATCTGAAAAGAAAATTTATTTTCGTATTGATGATTACTGAATATTGGCTATATTTATGCTGGTTTTCTTCTTTCAAAAATTTGTACTTTCTTTCTCAAGATCATTCACATAAAAAAGTCTTACCATGAAGAAATTCTTATTGCTGTTGGCCTTATCGGTGATGGGTCTGACAGCCGGTGCCCAGTATTATCTGAACAGCATGATCCTTGCCGGGGAAAATCCGGGTGGATTGAATACCGAAGATGAATATCCATTCGGCGGTGGCCTGGCTGCAGACTGGGTCAATATTCTTGGGCCTTCGCTTGCCTCTCCGGCCTGGTCGCCGGTGCAAAGCCTGCCTTTTGCGTTTGACTTCAACGGCAGTCCTGTTTCAGATTACAAAGTGTCCAGTTCAGGTGTACTTACTTTTAACACCGGAACTACTCTGGCGGCTCCACCTCATGCGAATTACGCGTTGCCGGATCCCCAGATCCCGGATAACTCATTGTGTATATGGGGATTAGCTGGAACTGGATCCAATGACTATATCGTGACCAAAACGTTTGGGACTGCCCCAGAGCGGCAACACTGGGTATTCTTTACATCATACTCCGGTGAAGTAGGTGCCACTGGATGGCAATACTGGAGTATTGTATTAGAGGAGGGTACCAACAAGATATACTTCGTGGACCAGCGTTTTAACGGCAGTCCGGTCAGCCTGACGGTTGGCATACAGATTAACACTGCCACTGTTTTCCAGGTTCCCGGTTCTCCGGCAGTGCCTTCATACAGTACCAATGATCCGACTCCGTTGGACAATTCCTATTATGCTTTTATTCCCGGAACTCAGGATCAGTATGATGCATCAGTGATCAACCTTGGTATTCCCGTGCAATTGCAGATCAATAATGCTCCTTTTACCATCATGGGTGAACTTTTTAATTTCGGGTCAGAGACGATCACAAACCTGCAGCTGCATTACCGTATTGATGGAGGCAGTCCTGTCAGCCAGGCGGTCAGTGGCATCAGCATACCTTCTAACGGAACGTGGTCTTTCAGTCACGCGGTACCCTGGAGTCCCACACAAACAGGTACGTATGTGTTACAGATCTGGGCCGGCGATCTGAACGGAAACCCTGACCAGAATCCTGCGAATGATACGCTCACTGCTATTATCCAGGTTGTGGCAGCATCCGTTCCAAGAATCCTGCTTCATGAGGACTTCACCTCTTCGACATGTAGCCCCTGTGCTTATGCCAATAATAATCTGGCCAATATTTTTGCGGACAATCCGGGTGAATTTACTTGTGTGAAGTACCCGATGCACTGGCCGGGACTGGGAGATCCCTATTACACAGCAGAAGGAAATACCCGAAGGAACCTGTACGGTGTATCTTATGTCCCCTGGCTGTCGGTGGACGGCACTGCCGGGATCAACGGGGGTTCCTATACCCAGGCCATGTTCGACGGCCATGCCGCTGTTCCCGCTTATGTGGATTTATCAGCCACCTATCAGATATCCGGGCAATCGGTCAGTGTACAGTCCGTCATCAACTCCCTGACCAATTATGCAGATCCGGCCATCAAACTGTTTGTGGCGGTGGTTGAATATGAAACGAATAACAATGTTGGCGGTTCCGGAGAAACATCCTTTCATTATATCATGAAAAAGATGTTGCCGGACGCTGCCGGTACCACTGTGGGAAACCTGAACACAGGGATACCGCTGAATATGAATTTCAACTATACCTTCCAGGGGAATTACAGGTTGCCTGCCAATGCGGGTGATCCCATCAATCATGCGATCGAGCATTCTGTAGAGCAGTTTTCCGACCTGGGTGTGGTCATATGGTTGCAAAACATTACGACGAAGGAGGTTCTTCAGAGTTGTTTTGCCGTATTGACACAAGATACCCTGGTGGATGTTGGTCCGGATGTACTCCTGAATCCGGCAAACGGACCTTTCGCAGGCAGTAACGTTGCTGTAACGGTAAAAGTGAAAAATTACGGTTCATTCCCCGTATCTGATATACCTGTGAGTTGTTTAATCGACGGTACGCTGCTGTCGGCCGGCACCATCAGCGCTACCATTGCCCCCGGCGGCTTTGTGGATTTTACATTTCCTGTCACTGCAGATCTTTCCGCAGGCGGGACGTATACGTTCACAATATATACTGATTTACCCGGGGATACCATCACCGTGAATGATACACTCATTGAAACCCTGGTCGTTTACACGCCACTGGACAGCCTTTATGAAAGTTTTGAAGACACGATAACCCCTCTGTATTGGATGAAGCACAATCCCCAGGGCGGTGACGGCTGGAACCGGCAAACTGTTGGAACCACACCGATACCGGGCTGGCAGGGAGGTGTCGTTACCCCTTCCCCTTCCGGTAACGGCGGCAATAGCATGGCTTTCTGCACCTGGAATACCAGTGGTGCAGTATCCTGCGACCAATGGCTGATCACACCCGGAGTGGCCACCGGCAATTATTATTCGCTGAGTTGCTATGTCAGAAAGTTCGGTGCTTATAACGATACCCTGGATGTGCTGATCTCGACAAGCGGGGCGGATCCCGGGGACTTCACCATATTGCTTGAAAGAATGGGGTGGGGTGCAACGGATTCCGGCTGGGTTTACCGGAGCTGGGATCTTTCGGCTTATGCCGGACAGACGATCATGATCGCGTTCAGGGAGCATGTGCTTGATAATACCAATGATGGTGCGGCCATTTTTCTCGACCAGGTTAGAATCGGTCCCATCATTGCATATGATCTTGGAGTCAGCTCCCAGAATTTTCCGCCAACACTGGGATTGAACAATGCCCCCTTTACGGTTTCCGGAACTTTGATAAACCATGGTTCACAGGTGGTCAGCAGCCTGCAGATACACTACCAGGTTGACGGAGGTGCCGTAGTGACGGAGAATCTGAATGGACTGAGTATTCAGCCATTGACAAGCCATTCATTCAGTTTTACCACTCAGTGGACTCCCCCTGTGGCAGGTCAGTACACCATGAAGCTATGGTCGTCCCTTCCGAACGGGCAGCCTGACCTGAATCCGGTCAATGACACACTGACTGTTAACCTGACGGTTGTTTCCATGTGGATTCAACGAAAGCCCATGCTTGAGGATTTCACCAGTTCCACCTGTTCTCCCTGTGCCACAGGCGACCAGGTGCTGGACGCCATCCTGAACGCCAATCCGGGTGAATTCACCTGCATCAAATACCCCATGGACTGGCCCGGTTCGGGAGATCCATATTTCACAGGCGAATGCACAGACCGGATGAATTACTATGGTGTAAGCTATGTACCGGAACTATTCCCCGATGGCGGTCCCGGCATCAATACGAATACTTATACCCAGGGCCAGTTCGATGCCAATATGAACGTGCCCTGCTTTGTCGGGCTCATGGCCAACTGCACCATAACCGGGCAAACGGTTGCGGTGCATACTGAAATTATGCCTTACGGGGACTACAACAGCACAGACCTGGTACTGCATATCGGGATTTTTGAGTATGAAACCCAGAATAACACTGGTGGCAGCGGGGCTACCACATTCTCCTATATCATGAAAAAAATGTTGCCGGATGCTTCCGGCACCGGCATGCCACCCCTGGTAAACGGGATGAGTCAAAGCCTTGATCTGAACTATGCCTTCCAGGGCGATTACCGCCTGCCGCTGAACGCCACAGATCCGATTGACCATAATACCGAACACTCTGTGGAGCAGTTCACTGATCTGGGTGCAGCCGTCTGGTTGCAAAATTCCGTCACCAAAGAAGTGATTCAAAGCTGTTTTGCCAATGTGACCGTGGTTCCCCTCCTCGATGTGGCAGCCAGGGCCATGCCTGCTCCGGTCAGCGGAACTGCACAGCCGGCTGCAGCGGTGACCATCAGGATTAAAAACCCCGGCACAATTACAGCAAACAATATCCCGGTGGGTTGCCTGGTGAATGGCCTGCCACAGCTTAGCGGCATTGTCCCGGGTCCCCTGAGTCCGGGTCAGCTGCTGGATTATACTTTTTCCCAGACCGTTGATCTTTCTGCAACGGGAAACTATGAGTTTGTGGTTTATACCGCCCTTGCCGGCGACCAGGTACAAAGCAACGACACCCTTACATCAATGATCTTCATTCAGGGACCGCTGGACAGCATCAACGAGAGTTTCGAGGGTGATTTTCCGCCGCTCTGGTGGCAGGAATACAATCCCCTGGGCGGAGACGGCTGGTACCAGGAAACCGTGGGGAACGCACCGATCCCGGGATGGAACGGAGGTGTGGTGACTCCGACACCCTCTGGCAATGGAGGAAGTAAAATGGCTTACTGTACGTGGAATACCAGCGGTGCCGTGGCCTGTGACCAATGGCTGATCACACCCCAGGTGAACATCAGCAATTATTATGAGTTGTCATGCTGGTTCAGGAAGTTCGGCAGTTATGCTGATACCCTGGATGTTCTGATCTCTACCGGCGGGGCAAATCCCAACGACTTTAGTATTCTGCTTGAAAGGATAGGCTGGGGTGTTTCCGATTCCGGCTGGATTTACCGGAGCTGGGATCTTTCGGCTTATACCGGTCAGACGATCATGATCGCGTTCAGGGAGCATGTGCTTGATAACCAGGCTGACGGTGCTGCCATTTTCCTCGACCAGGTGCGGGTTGGTTATTCCGTGATCCCGGCTGCCATCA
>CAZSQJ010000076.1:0-15078 GCA_964608665.1 uncultured Bacteroidales bacterium
TTGTGGTATTCCTTTCATATGGTTCTGTTTCACCCCTTCGGGGTTTGGATTTGCCGGGGGTACCCTGTTTGCTATAATCCTGTCATCCCTTCGGGATTTTGTGGTATTCCTTTCATATGGTTCTGTTTCACCCCTTCGGGGTTTGGATTTGCCCGGGGTACCCTGTTTGCTATAATCCTGTCATCCCTTCGGGATTTTTTGGTATTTATTTTTCTCTTGATGCGGTTTGAAAGGTTGATATAAAGTATTGATATTGATGCCTGAAACATCTATATTCATGATCACACCATAGCAAAAATACGCATTCGTTGCATCGGGAACTAACCATATTGAAGAAAAGAAACAATCCCAAAGGGATGACAGGATTATAGCAGGACGGAAACCACAAGTCCATGAAACCCCGTAGGTGTGAAATAATCAGCCCGGCATTCAAACAAGTTTATTGATATTGCAGGGTCATGCCATGGCATGACCTATGTTCTGCCAGGCAGGATTTATACTGAATCTTTATGAAAATGCGAAGCAATTTTCTTATAGATTCAGTACAAAAGAGGCTGCCCTTTTGAGGCAGCCTCTCCGAAAAAAAGCAGGCGGATATGATGGAGATGTATTGTCAGAAGTCGGTAAGGGTGATGCCGAGGCTGAAGGGGTAGAGTTCGGGGCCCTTGTTGTCTTTAAAGAGCGCGGCAAGGGAATAGTTGGCCGTGAGGTTGAGCACACCCCAGCCTACCCTGGCTGTGGCATCCCATTTAAAAGGGTTCAGGTAAAAGTCGTCCCTTTCCTTATCCTTGTTGTCTTTACCGCTGGTATACACCACCTTGGTGTGGGAACCGATGCGGAGCCCTGCCGTCATGCCGGCCGTCAGGTGAAAGCTGTTGATCTTGTTCTTGTTATTGGTCTGGTATTCCAGCAACAGGGGCAGGTTGAGGTAATTCACCACCAGTTTGCTCTTCTGGTAACTGCGGTCGGGATCGGTGTCATAGCCGCCCACCAGCTGGCCGTCTTCGGTGTCTATCCTCACATTGTTGTCGAAACGGTAGTTGCAGTATTCCAGTCCAAGGCCGGTGACCAGTCCGAAATGATTGTTGATCAGGTTAACGTTCTGCTCAAAGAAATTCACCTTCACATTGATGGACTTTTCCATCCTGAGATCGAGAAAATCCCAGCCCTTGGGCATATCCATATTGCCGTCGGCATTCAGGTAGCCGTTCACACCCAGATCGAATCCGTCCCAGTGGCCGTTGAATTTATTTCCCTTCTTCCCGCCGATGTGAAAGCCGCTGTCTTTCTTTTCCTTCTTCTCTATCTTCACCCCGTCCTCATTGATTATCAATACCTTAGTTTCTTTGGTGCCGTCCTTCGATTTTTCCTTGATCACTACCCTGACGCCTTCATCATTAATAATCAGGGGTTCAACGTCCCCGCTGTCGGATTCGATCACGATGCCGTTTTCATCGATAGTCATGACGCGGTTCCCCTCGAGCTCAATGCGGGTCACTTCGCTGCTGTCGTCCGGTGCTTCACCGGTATACACCTTCGACACCCCGCTCTTCTCAATGTTCTTCACGGCGGGTTCTCCTTTCAGGATTATCTTTCCGACACCGGAGGATTCTCCTTTGATCTCTTCCTTTACATTCAGCCTGGCTGATGCGGCGCCGCTCACTTCCACGTTGGCCTTGTCTGTTTCCAGTTCCCATGCTTTGAGATTGGCGGCTCCTGAGACCTCTGTCCTGTGATAGGCTGCTTTCCCGCTTAATTTCACCTCTGCGGCTCCGTCCACCTCGCTGATCAGGTTTTTCACCTCAAGCTGCAGGGTAACCTTGCTCGCACCGCTGGCTTCAAGCTCAAACTTTTCACCGCGGACCGGCGACATCCCTTCCACACTGGCTGCCCCTGTTGTTTCAAGCCGCTCCAGGTTCACATAATACACGGTAATGGTGAGTTTTTTAGGATTGATCCCCTTTGCCCCGAAGCTGAGGGTAGTCCCGTCAACCTCTGCAAATACCTTTCCCTCAAGATCTTCCGGCGATTCAAAGCGCACCTTCTGTGTCTCTCCCTGTTGCAGGATCACCTTGTACACACTGCCGGCTTCAACAGCAACAAAAGGCTTTTCAATCTGTACTTCAGAGTAATTCGAGGTTTCCTGCGCGATACCCATGATACCCGTCATCAGGAAACACAGTGCCAGGCATGATCCGGTGATTAAAATCCTTGTTTTCATAGTATTTGGTGTTAATACGTGTTTTTTGTTTTGCTGTATGACGGAGATGAACCTGTCATTGTTACAGCTGCCGCAGAAAAAATTTCGAAGTCAGAAGGAAAGGAACCAGCAAGCGGATAAGCACCAATTAAAATAACATATGCAGGCCATACCGGTTTCTTCTGTAGGTCATGCCATGGCATGACCCTTTCTCTGCCCAGAACCCTGCCTGCCCTGCAACAAATCCGCCGTGAATGAGTTATTGTTCAATCCGCCGGATTTGAGTCATTGTTCACACTGCCGTATATTCTTGTTATCTTTGTATCTGTGAAGAGAAAGATTATCCTGATCCTGATCCTGTTGTTGTCATCAGGCATGCTGCTGGCCACCCATCAGCGTGCAGGCGAGATCACCTACCGGCATATCGGCGGTCTGACTTACGAGGTCACCATCCTGACCTTCACCTTTGCACCGAGTCCGGCCGACCGGCCCAAGCTGGAGATCCTGTGGGGCGACGGCACCAGCAGCGAGTTGCCGCGCACCATCAAGGAGGATCTGCCCAATGACATCCGCCGGAATGTTTACGTGGGCCAGCATACCTATCCCGGGATGGGCGAATACCTGATCAGCGTCGAGGACCCTAACCGCAATTACGGTATCCTGAATATCCCCAACTCGGTAAACATTCCCTTTTTTATCGAAACACTGCTGGTGATCAACCCTTTCTTCGCGCCGAATAATTCTCCCATCCTGCTTCTCGAACCCATAGACTACGGTTGTACCTTTATCCCTTACATTCACAACCCCGGAGCCTATGACCTTGACGGCGACAGCCTTTCATACCGCCTGGTTACCTGCAGGGGAGCCGGGGGACTGAATATTCCGGGCTACACCCTTCCCAATACGGTGGGTTCCAATACTGGATCGGTCATCAGCCTGAATGCCTTCACCGGTGATTTTTTATGGGACAATCCGAAGATGCAGGGAGAATACAACATCGCCATCCTGATAGAGGAATGGCGGAACGGCCAACGGATCGGCTATGTGACCAGGGATATGCAGATCATCGTGCAGGCCTGCAGCAACCTGCCCCCGGAATTTGTTCCCGTGCCAGATACCTGTGTGGTGGCAGGAGGAGTGGTGGATTTTGACGTCAGTGCGAGCGATCCCAACGGCAATGTACTGACCCTCACGGGCACCGGCGGCCCTGTGGTGATGACGGAAAGTCCGGCCGTTTTTCCGCAACCCGTGGTGGGACCGGGAAGTGTCACATCGCATTTTCACTGGCAAACCGTCTGCAATCATGTCAGGCTTAATCCTTACCAGGTCTATTTCAAAGTTCAGGATAACAGCTTCCCCGTCAACCTCATCGATCTGATGACGGTGAATATCAAGGTGATCGGCCCGCCTGTGCCGGGACTCACGGCTGTTCCGACGGGAAATACCATGAAAGTTTCCTGGAACAGGAGTCCCTGCAGCAATGCTACGGGCTATGCCCTTTACCGGCGGAACGGATTTGCCGGCTGGGTACCGGGTTATTGCGAAACCGGAGTCCCGGCCTATACAGGTTACCAGCGGATCAGCACCTTCAGCAGCCTGACCGATACCACATTCACCGACGACAATAATGGCGGCGGCCTGATCCACGGCCAGGATTACTGCTACATCATTATTGCAGTATACCCCGACGGGGCCCAGAGCATTGCTTCCGAAGAGGTTTGCGCCACCCTGGTCCGCGATCTGCCCATTATCACCCATAACAGCATCCGAAATACCGATGCCGTTGATGGTTCCGTTTTTATCGGCTGGGCCAAACCCACCGAACTGGATTCCATTCAAACACCGGGGCCATTCAAATACTTCATTTACAGAGCTACAGAAACCGGAGGACCCCTTACGATGGTGGATTCCCTCGACGGGCTGAATGATACGAGTTATGTGGATTCCCTCCTGAATACCGTTGCCGGCCCCATTACATACAGCATCGGCCTGCTGAACAATACCCCGGGGAACCGTTTCCTGGTCGGCTACAGCCAGGCCGCCACCTCTGTCTTCCTCAAACTGCAGCCTACCGATGAGATGATCATCCTGAGCTGGGATTACACCGTACCCTGGGAAAATGACTCATTTGTGGTTTACCGCAGGAACCCGCTGACCATGCAGTTTGATTCCATTGCCCTCACGCATCAGAAAATATACCGGGATACAGGCCTCATAAACGGGGAATCATACTGCTATATGATCAAATCCAGGGGCGCCTATTCCGATCCGGAGCTTCCTGCTCCATTGCTGAACTTCAGCCAGCAAGCCTGCGCGGTACCGCTCGACAATGTGGCGCCCTGCCCTCCCGTGCTGGGGATCACCGTGGAATGTGAACAACTCACCAACGTCCTTCGCTGGACCAACCCGAACCGATTCTGTGCCGATGATGCCGCCCTGTACCATATTTATTATACCACGCAGCAGCAGGGCGATTTCAGCCTGATTGCCACCCAGGGTCCTGCTACCGATACTGTTTTCTTTCACCAGGGAATGGCAAGCATTGCCGGCTGTTATGCCGTTACGGCCCTTGATTCGACCGGAAATGAAAGCCTGTTCAGCAATGTCGTTTGTATCGACATCGACAGTTGCCCGGCTTATCAGCTTCCGAATGTATTCACGCCCAACAGTGACGGCAAAAACGACTATTTCCGTCCTTTCCCCTGGCATTCGGTGGAAAGGATCGATATCAGCATTTATAACCGCTGGGGTGTGCTGGTATTTGAAACCACCGACCCGGACATCAACTGGGACGGTAAAGACAAGAACACCGGCCAGTTATGTGCCGACGGGGTTTACTTTTACGCCTGCGATGTATATGAATTGCGGCTGAAGGGACTTTCATCGAGAAAACTGAGCGGAGTGATCCACCTGATCAGCGGTCAATAAAAAACAAAGCATATGTTTACAGGAATTGTAGAAGCCCTGGCGAGGGTAGTAAAAGTGGAACGCGACCAGTCAAACATTCACTTCACCCTGGAAAGCCCGGTGGCGAAAGAACTGCATGTGGACCAGAGCCTGTGTCACGACGGGGTTTGTCTGACCGTAGTGGAAGCCGACAGGGAGAACGGCAGGTACAGGGTTACGGCCGTTCAGGAAACCCTGGACCGTTCGAACCTAAAGTACTGGGAAGCCGGCACAGAAGTGAACCTGGAACGCAGCATGAAGATGGACGGGCGTTTCGACGGGCACATCGTACAGGGGCATGTAGACCAGACAGCAGTTTGCCGTAAGGTGGAAGATTTGCAGGGCAGCTGGAAATTCACCTTCAGTTATGATCCTTCGGCAGGAAATATCACCGTGAAAAAGGGTTCCATCTCCGTGAACGGCGTAAGTCTGACCGTGGTGGATTCGGGCAGTGATTTCTTCAGCGTGGCCATCATCCCTTACACTTATGAAGTGACCAACTTCCATCAGTTCCGGGAAGGTACCGTGGTAAACCTGGAGTTCGACGTGATCGGCAAATATATTGTCCGGCTGTTGAAACTTTATCTTGAGGACAAATAGCCGGCCTTACATTTTCATCAGCATGCTGATCAGGTCGACAACACGCATGGAATAACCCCATTCATTATCATACCAGCTGAGGGTTTTCACGATTCGTTTGTCGATCACCCTGGTAAATTCGCTGTCGTATATGGAAGAATAGGGATTTCCCACGATATCGGATGAAACGATGGGCATGTCGGCATAATACAGGATACCGCGCATGCGGGGGCTTTCGGCTGCCGTTTTCATTGCCTGGTTCACCTCCTCCACCGTCACATCTTTCGACACCCTGACCACCAGGTCGACTACCGAACCGTCGGGCACTGGAACACGGGCGGCGGTACCGTCGAGTTTGCCTTTGAGTGCGGGGATCACCTTACCAACGGCACGTGCGGCACCGGTGGTGGTGGGGATGATATTCTCGGCTGCTGCCCGGCCGCGTCTCCAGTCCTTATGCGGCACATCGGCCAGGCGCTGGTCGTTGGTATAGGCATGGGTGGTGGTCATCAGACCTTCCAGTATCCCGAAATTATCGTTCAGCACCTTGGCGATGGGGGCCAGGCAGTTGGTGGTACAACTGGCGTTGGAGATGATCCTGTGTTCCGGTTTGAGGCCGTCTTCGTTCACGCCCATCACCACCGTAAAATCGATCTCGTCCTTGGCTGGGACAGTAAGGATCACCCGTTTGGCACCTGCATTGAGATGCGGTATCAGTTTCTCACGGGAACGGAAGATTCCCGTTGCCTCAACCACCACATCCACACCGAGTTCCTTCCAGGGAAGCTCATTGGGATCCTTGCATGCAAGCATCTTCACATTTTCATAGGGTGTGATCAGGCAGTCCCCTTCCAGGCGGATATCCTGTCCGAAGCCCTTCATGATAGTGTCATATTTGAGCAGGTATGCAAGGACATCATTCTCGAAAAGGTCGTTGATTGCCACCACATCAATATCTTCACGGCTGTTCAGGATACGGAAAACCGACCGGCCGATCCTGCCGAAACCATTAATGGCTACTTTCATTGGGCACCTCCTTTCTTATCCAGTTCATCATAGGCAAGTATTAATTCTTTGATACGGGCGGGTATGCTGGCTGCACTGTGGAACCATGACATGGTCTTGAAGATTTTGCCGCTGGATTTCATGGCAGCCTGTATATCGTATACCACCGAATGCCTGTCCCCGATCACATCCGATGATACGATGGGATCATGTTCTATCCTTACGATATGGGGAATTTTTTCCGCCATGGCCGCAAGGGCAGCATGCATGTCATCGAGGCTCACATCATCCTTTCTGATGAACGTATTCAGATCGAGGAGGGTACCCGAGGGTACGGGCACGTTGAGGGCAGTTCCCTCCACCCTGTTGCGGAGACCTGGTATAATATATGGTATCCACTTCACAGAGGGAGAGACATTGGGAATGATATTCTGGGCGGCGGAACGGCTGCGGCGGAAGTCACGGCCGGCCACATCACGCAGGGGCTGGTCGGCGGTATACTCGTGAATGGCAGTCCAGGTGGCATAATCCACGCCAAAAGCGTCATCAAACGCCTTGAGCAGCAGGGCCACCGCATTGGTAGTGGCCGAACCCGGGGAGATCAGACGATCGCCTGCTTTCATCTGCTTGTCGTTCACCCCCATAACGATCAGGTTGTCAATTTCTTCAGAAGGAAGGAATGAAAGGAAGACCCGTTTGGCACCGGAGGCAAGGTGTGCTTCCATATCAGCCCGCGACAGGTATTTGCCGGTGGCATCGATCACAACATCCACGCCAAAAGCGTCCCAGGGAACATGTCCGGGAGCAATCCCGTGAACGATCCTGGCTTTTCCGCCGGCAGAAACCAGGTAATTGTTTTCCAGCTTCACATCAGTGGCAGTCCTGGCATGTGCCTTCAACAGGTAATGAAGGATCTCCGGACGCCCGATGTCGCTGATCACGGCGACCTCGAACCGCTCGTCGCCAAGACAGTAGTTGTAAAGGTTCCGGCCTATCTCCCCGAAACCCATAAGGCCTAATTTTATTTTTCCCATAGCAGTGCGATTAATTTCGAGTGAAAAACAAATCTGACAGCATAAAGTTATTGATTTCCGGAACTTTTTCGCTTTAGTTATGAAAAACCCGGAAGCTCCTGCCCCGGATTCCGCAAAATGCGGGAAACCTCCGGATTAAAAAAACAGTCCCACCCGTAATGGGTGGGACTGTTAAACATTGCCTGCTTTGTTTGGTTTATTGCTTACTGAGGATGGTGAGCGTTCCGGTATATTCCACATTGCGGAGCAAACCATGCCCGCGCAGAATGATGTAATATGTACCGTCGGGAAGACCTCCGCCGCTCCAGTCGTTCCGGTAATTAAACTGTTCGTACACCTTTTTGCCCCAGCGGTCGTAAACGATAAACTCATTGGTAAGGAATGCCTCGATGTTCTCCACCACGAAATAATCGTTTTTCCCGTCGCTGTTGGGTGTGATCACATTGGGAATAGTGATGGAATCATCGATCACATTCACGCTTTTCATCAATGAATCCACGCAGCCGTGTTCGGTTTCGTACACCAGCCATACATCGAAAACACCGATGGACGGGAAGGAATGCATGGGGTTTTCCTCGGTGGAAGTTTCCCCGTCACCGAATTTCCAGAGGGGATTCACGCCACCGGTCGACAGGTTGGTAAAGGTCACCACCGGCGCATTCACATTGACTATCTCGGGGAACATGATAAAATCGGCTATCGGTTGCTGATATACCTGGATGATATCGTTAAGGGTGTATGAATCCTCGCATCCCTCACCGGAAATGACCTTCAGCTTAACGCTATAGGTTCCGGCACTGTATGTATGTGTCGGAGAGTAATCCGTGGAGTAATTTCCGTCGCCCAGGGTCCATTGGAACTGGGCCGATTTGGGCAGGGAGCCGTTCTCGAAGTGTACGGTCACCGGTTCACAGCCGGTCATGGTATCGATCTGGAAGTTAATAAGGGGAGCAGGGAAATATTCCACATGGATGGTATCCTGCCCGAGGCACATGACATTCCCGTTACCGGTCTGGATTATGGCTACATAATCTCCGCCCGAAGTGGCCGAAATAACCTTGGTAGTATCACCGTTCGGAAGCCAGTAATACGTTGCATTCGGATAATCGGGTGCGGTAAGCATGATCTGGTTCCCTTCGCAGGTACTGGTATCACTGCCAAGGTCAATTTGCGGCGTAGTGACCACATTCACCGGAACGATGGTATCGTATGTACAGCCGAATTTATCCGTAATAAAGACCTGGTAATTGAACACACCTCCGGTGTCGGGATGAATGGTGAGGGTGGTGCCGGTATTTTGGGTGATAAACGGCCCGTTCCAGAGAATATAGTCGATGGGGACACTGTAGCCCCAGTTTACCGGAAGAATATTGGGATCCAGTTCCAGTTCCCACCAGAACACCCATCCGTTGTCGATCCCCCAGTAGTCGCACACCTGAAAATTCCAGGTCCCGTTGAGCGGACAGCCGATCAGTCCGGTCCATGGCTCATAGGGCGTATAGGAACTGCTGTCGATCTGCTGGTTGCCACCCGGCGGCGGTGGAGTGGCATTGCCGGTGTTGGCGTATGACTGCATCGTATTGTACTGCGGGCTGTTGAAGGTAAAGGTATAAGTCCAGCCCGTTCCGGGTGGGTTCTGCGTCGGGTCGGTGATACAGGCAGGCGGGGTGGCACAGTCGAAGTTTGCATGATTGACCCCTCCGAGGGGCACACCCAGGTAAGCTCCCCCGGATTGAATGTATTCCTTGAGGATCACCGACTGGCCGTTCGGACAGATCAGCTTCATTTCCAAATCACCCACGAAGCTGTGCTCCATATTGGCATGGATGGCAACCACATCGCTGGCACTGGTAACCGTTTGCCCCGGATTGAAGCAGTTAAAAGTAACGAAGGTATTGAAACACTGTCCGCCGAGTGCGCCGCCGTCGGGGATGAAGGTGGCGCTGTCGTATTTCAGGCTGGCCGACTGGTAGTAAGAAGGAACCGTCACATTGATATTGTTGAGGCTTGAATACCCCACCGTGATATTGAGGTCGGTACCCGAACAGATATCCGGCAGGGTTCCCACATGGCCGATGGGGTCATCAGACACCCTGACCCTGGTGCCGAGCGAGTTCATGCTCACACATCCCTGTACGTCGGTGATCACGAGTTCCACATTGTACCCCCTGATCATATTGTACACATGTGTTACCGTCTGACCGGTGGCAATGGTACCGTCGCCCAGGTTCCAGATAAAGGTGGAGGTGGCATCGCTCTGGGGATAAATAAACCCGTTCTGGGGATAGACGCCTTTGGCAACGAAGGTGATGGTATCCCCGAAACAGATATCGACATAGTTGGAATCGGCCGGATGGGGGATGGTCAGGATGCTGTCGATGCTCGATATGACCGTCTGGCAGGCAATCTGGCAGGAAATCTCCGCTTCGAAGCCGGCTGCCGTGGCACTGCCGTTGGAGACAAACTGAACTGTCAGACAACCGCTTGCATTGGCAGCCGTGGATTGGACCGGAAAAAGGAACAGCGTATTGTTGTTGTTGTATTTCCCGATCAGCGGCGCAGTGGTGTTGGGCCCGTCATAGATATACAGGGTATCGGAAACATCGATGGCAAAATTCCAGAAATAGAGTTTCACGTGGGTATTGGTGGTACTTCCCGAACAAATGGTAACCGTGAAATTCTGGCTGTTCCCGTAATTACCTCCGGCCCCGCCGCTGTCATACAGCCTTCCCGTACAGGTGGTGATGGTCTGACCATTGTAATTATTGATCAGATAGGTCTGGGAAAAAGCCTGGAGTGAAAGAAACAATATCACGAAAAGGGGTAAAATTCTTTTCATATGTTGCTAATTTGTTGGGTTCAGATTGAATGTCCTGAGGTATTCGTTGTATTTTGCCGTAAACTGTTCCTGAGGCAGAAACACAAGCACTTTTCCGGTATCGCCAAGTTTGTAGTGCGTATACAGGTCTTTTCTGATCCGGAAATCATATTTCAGCACATTGAATTTGGCAGGATCGAATTTAGAAAGATCTTCATCGAAGGGTTTAAAATTACCGTTTTCATCCGGCTCCCTGTATGTAACTTCACGGATATCCGTGCCCTGGGGTGCCTTTCCGTCGGCATCAGAAACAAAATATGCATGATCGAGGAAGAAATTGTAATACAGCAACAAGCGTGGCTGCTCATTCAGGCTTTCCACATACTCCCTGCTAAAGCACTCATATAATCTGGGGTCTGGTCTGATTTCCTGCTGTGCCATGCCAATGACTGCGGAGAAGCATAGCAATAACAGCATAACACCCTGTTTCTCAATAATATATCTATTCATAGCGTGGATATTTCCCGGATTAATCTACAAATATACAAAAAAAACATTCTGTGATGATGTACACGCTCACCTGCAGCAATAAAAACACATAAATATCACTGAATAGACTGTGCAGACAGGGCACTGGTTGTCCGCTGAAAAAAGATTGGATAAACTTTGTACCTTTGCGGCCTATGAAGCATATCCGCAATTTTTGCATCATCGCGCACATTGACCACGGGAAGAGCACCCTGGCCGACCGTTTGCTTGAGTTTACCGGCACGCTTACCGGCAGGCAGATGCAGGAACAGGTGTTAGACGACATGGATCTTGAGCGGGAAAGGGGGATCACCATTAAATCCCATGCCATCCAGATGGAATATGAGCATGAGGGTGAGATATACACCCTGAACCTGATCGACACCCCTGGGCATGTTGATTTTTCGTATGAGGTATCCCGGAGTATCGCCTCCTGCGACGGGGCCCTGCTGATTGTGGATGCTTCGCAGGGCATCGAAGCTCAGACAATCTCCAACCTTTATCTGGCTTTGGAGCACGACCTTGTGATCATCCCGGTACTCAACAAGATGGATCTGCCCAGTGCGATGCCGGAAGAGGTATCCGACCAGATTGTGGATCTGACCACCTGCCGCAGGGAAGAGATCATCCACGCCAGCGGAAAGACTGGTTACGGCATTGACCTGATCCTGGATGCCATCGTGGAACGCATTCCGCCGCCTTCCGGCATGGAGGATGCCCCCCTGCAAGCCCTGATCTTCGATTCGGTGTTCAATTCGTACCGCGGCGTGATCGCCTATTTCAGGGTTTTCAACGGTGCAGTCAGGAAGGGCGACAAGGTGAAATTCGTGGCCACCGGAAAAGAGTATATTGCGGAAGAAGTCGGCGTACTTAAACTTGAAAAAGCTCCCCGCGACAAGATTGCGGCCGGAAACGTGGGATATATCATCTCAGGGATTAAGGAAGCCAGGGAAGTGAAGGTCGGGGATACCATCACCCATACCGAAAGGCCCTGTTCAGATGCCATCAAAGGTTTTGAAGATGTAAAACCCATGGTTTATGCTGGGATTTACCCTGTCGATACCGATGACTTCGAAGAACTGAGGGCTTCCATTGAAAAACTTCACTTGAACGATGCCTCCCTGGTTTATGAGCCTGAAAGCTCAGCTGCCCTGGGTTTCGGCTTCCGCTGCGGTTTCCTGGGCATGCTTCACATGGAAATCATCCAGGAAAGGCTTGAAAGGGAGTTCGACATGACGGTCATCACCACTGTACCCAATGTCTCCTATCATGTCCGTACCACCAAAGGCAACCTGCTGATCGTCAACAATCCATCCGAACTGCCGGCCGCCACCCTGGTCGACACCATCGAGGAACCCTTCATCATCGCACAAATTATTACCAAATCGGAATACATCGGGGCCATCCTCAAACTCTGCATTGACAAAAGAGGCATCATCCGCAACCAGGTTTACCTGACATCCGACAGGGTGGAGCTGACTTTCGAAATGCCGCTGGCCGAGATCGTGTTTGATTTTTACGACAGACTCAAATCGGTTTCGAGGGGATATGCCTCTTTCGATTACCATACCTCCGGCTACAAACCGGCCGACCTTGTAAAATTAGACATCCTGCTGAACGGCGAGGCGGTGGATGCCTTGTCGGCGCTGATTCACAGAAGCAATTCCTATGACTTCGGAAGAAAGATCTGCGAAAAACTCCGCAAACTCATACCGCGCCAGCAGTACGACATCATCATACAGGCCAGCATCGGGGCCAAGATCATCGCCAGGGAAACCATCAAGGCATTCCGTAAGGATGTCACTGCCAAGTGTTACGGCGGCGACATCACCCGCAAAAGGAAACTGCTGGAAAAACAAAAGAAAGGCAAAAAGCGTATGCGGCAGATCGCCAACGTGGAGGTTCCCCAGTCGGCCTTCCTCGCCGTTCTGAAACTCGATGAGTGACAGGATGGTCAGGGGCGAACAGCAGTTCGCCCAGTGGGGGCGAACTGCTGGCCGCCCAGTGGGGGGCGAACTGCTGTTCGCCCAGTGGGGGCGAACGGCTGTTCGCCCATACAATCTAGCACCAGGGTGTAACTTTTTTGTAACTTGCACGTCATATTCCCAAAACCACCCCGACACCGGAATGACTGTACGAGAGTTTAACGATTGTGTGGACCAGCACTCCGACGGCGTTTACCGCTTTATCCTGAAAACCGTGAAGGACACGGACAAAGCGAAAGACATCGTACAGGAGTCCTTCACCCGGATGTGGGAAAAAGTGAATGATATCAGTCATGAAAAAGCCAAATCATACCTCTTTACCGCTGCCTATCATACCATGATAGACACCTTCAGGCGGGAAAGCAGGCTGACGGCTTTTGAAGAAGCACCATTCAGGGAAATGACAACGGAAAACCAATACAGCGATCTCAGAGAAGTGCTGAACGAAGCGGTGGAGAAACTGCCGCCCATTCAGAAATCAGTGCTGCTGCTGAGAGACTATGAGGGTTATTCCTATGAAGAGATCGGACGGATCACCAATTTGAACGAATCCCAGGTGAAAGTGTACATTTTCAGGGCCAGAAACTTCCTGAAACAGTATATCGGCAGCCTGGACAAGGTATTATAGGCCATGGGAATCAACAGGGACAATTACGAAGCATACCTGCTCGATTATTTCGAGGGGAATCTGCAGCCGGAACAGGTGGCCGAACTGATGGTTTTTATGCAGGCACATCCGGAGATGGGAATAGAACTGGATGATTTTCAGATGTTTACCATTCAGAAAGATGCCAACATCGTCTTTCCCGACAAGGAGAGCCTTAAAAAAAATGAGATCAGGCCTTATGCTTTCCTGACTGCAGAAAACTATGAAGCAGCTTTTGTCGCGTCCATTGACGGGGAACTCAGTGCATCCGGCGAAGAAGATCTGAAGATATTTATCGGGCTGAACCCGCATCTGGAAAAGGAATACCGCCTGTTCGGGCTTACGGTGCTGCAGCCTGATGCCGGCATCGTGTTTGAAGACAAACAATCGCTGAAGCGCGGCGCCATGGGCGTGCTCCGTCCGGCTGCCGCAGGATGGCGCTACACCAGCCTCGCCGCTGCCGCCGGCATCGCCCTGCTGATCGGACTTTACAGCAATTTTGCCGGGATAAAGTTTGTCCCTGAGGGAGGCAATCGCTCTTTAAGCCCAAATGAAACCTTTGCCGCAAACGATATGCAGGGAAGTCATGCACGAAACTCCGCAATATCCGGAGTCCTCAATATCCCGGAAATCACACCTGTGCAAAGCGAATCCGCCGCGCATTCCTTTATTGCACCAATGCCCGTAAGCAAACCCGGTTCGCCGGACCTTGCAGCCCTGCTGCCGGTGAACAGGAAACCGGGGCCGCAACTTGAGCCCGCCTCCGCCGGTCATCAGAACATTCCGGCCGCATACAGGACTTATTATACAGAACTTTACGGCTACCTGCAGATGCGGGAACAGCGTGAGTACGCCGAATACCAGGCAGCCCGGGAGGAAAGGCCGTGGTATGCCAAAGCCTTCACCACCGCCAGGGAAGCTGTCTTCGGCCCGGTGGAGTACGATCCCAGGGGTGTGACGCGCGACAATGAATTCTGGGCCCTGGCCGAAGCAGGCCTCAAAGGATTCAACTACATTACCAGCAGTAATCTCAGGCTGCTGAGGGAACTCGATGAGGACGGAAAAACATCCTCCTATGCCGTGGTTTCCGACAGGCTTAGTTACAGCGGAAAAGCCGGGAAATAAAGAAAGACGGTTTTCAGAGCCGGAACCCGGGACGACCCTGCCTTGCTCCCATAAGGATTACATTCGGATTATACCTGAATCCGTCAGCAATCTTGCTCGGATAACCCGGTCGCCGGATCAGTACCATGCGCTGCAATTTGTTTATTTGATATGCCGGTATTTCATTTTCTGATCTTTTTCTTAACACCTCTTGACATCCGGTCAAAACTGTC
>CAZSQJ010000077.1:0-14892 GCA_964608665.1 uncultured Bacteroidales bacterium
GGAGCTTCTTACCTTTGAAATTACGGGGGGTAGTTTACCGTGAAAATCTATGATCATCAAAAAGATCTCGATCAATATACTCAGTCTTGACAAGTTTGCGAATGCAAAGCTGTTTAGACTGAGTTATGCCGTACACCGTTATTACACAATTTTTCGCAAACCTGTTCCGTGTCGGTATAAACCACAAAGCAACTACTGTATCATTAAGAATCATCATTTTAAATAATCTCATTCCGCTTTCACAGTCTCCTTGAGAAAGTCCAGTGGTATCATCATATGGATTTCAATTATGCACGATTTTAATTGATCTGAAACGTCCAAATGAATCAGATATTCTAAAAAAGTACAAGCCTTCTGGTACTTCTGAAATATCTAATCTGTACCTTACTGTTGATGAAGGGATAAAGGCTGATGTAATGATTTTCCCACTTGTATTGTATAATTCTAAATACAAATTTCCTTTTAAGTCATCTGGAATTTCAATCCATAAAAAATCACTAACCGGATTAGGATAAATTCTACATTCTTTTTTCTCAATAACAGGAGCTTTTGTTATAATATCTGAGAATAACCGCCGCCAAACACTGGCATAAGATGTTCCGGCATAGATATAATTATCATTAAAGCTAAATGACAGTACACTCATTGGGCCAAGACCTTCATTTATCGGAGTCCAATAAATAGAATCCAGATCTGATTTATAAACTCCATCAATAGTACCAATAAAAAAATTTGCATCTGTATGAATACACTCGCGAACCTGAGAAGTTGTTAACCCGTCATTAATAGGTGTCCAATATGAAACAGCATTATCTGAGCGATGCATCCCAAATCCCTCGCTGCAAGTTAACATTTGATTATTGTACTCTGATATTGATTGTACTAACCAAGTATTTGTAATGTTGTTATTTACCGACGTCCATGAACTTCCATAATCTGTTGACATGGCAACGCCCACAATACCAACCGATGCAAAAACAGTATCTCCTTTCACCCCCAAGGCTCGAACAATTAAATCAGGCAACCCATTATTAACGGCAGCCCAACTATCACCGTTATCAGTTGAATGAAAAACACCACCATTCCAGGTAGAAACAAACAAGTGATTAGAACACTTAACGAAATCTGTAATCTGTAACTCGGTAATACCTGCATTTATCTGAGTCCATGAAGTACCAGTATCTGAGGACCGGAAAACACCCCCATACGGTGTGCCAAGAAACAATTGATTGCCGTCAATCGCTAACTTAGTAGTATACAAATCAGTCAAACCAATATTGACCGGTGACCAAGAATCTCCCTCATCAGTCGACCTGTAAATTCCATTCCTATGAGTTGCCGCAAAAATATAGTTTGAGGGAAAACCGTTAGAAGAAATAATCTTTCCCAGTGATTTTATTCTAACACAACAAATACCTAAGTTTGTTTCAGTCCAGTAGTTACCACTATCATTTGAAGTATATACCCCTGGTGAGATTCCTGCATAAATTCTTGAACCAGAAGCAGCAAGAGCCTTAATAGAAAGATATGGCAATCCATTGGATACTGACACCCAGGGTCCAGATGGTATACTTAACATAAATATACCACTGGTTTTGGTCCCTGCATATATGCTGTTCCCAAATTTAGCAAAACATTTAATGGATAAACTTGACAGGGCCTGGTTATTTACCGACCAATTACTCCCATTAGTACTAGAGATAAAAACTCCTCCCCCATTTGTACCGGCATAAACTAATGGACCATCAGCATATAATGCATAAACGAACAGATTGCTCAGCCCGCTATTAACTGCAGTCCAGGATAATCCATTGTCATCTGACCGGAATATGCCCCCTCCGTTGGTTCCGGCATATACATATCCCTCATTAGCTATTAACGAACGGATGTCTGTGTTTTCAAGTCCGGAAGTTACTTCTGTCCAGGAGCTACCATTGTTAATGGATCTGAAAAGACCCTGAGTTGTTCCTGCAAAAATGACAGTTCCACTAACAGCCATGCAAGTAGCACCACTAGGAGGTAATCCCGGATTAACTAAAGTCCATGAATTTCCAAGGTTATTAGAATAATAATATCCATTACCCATACTTGCAATCAGATTGTTCCCTGCTGCTACAAAGGCATAAATAGTAAGATTTGTAAAACCATTATTAACAGCATTCCAGGACATTCCTAAAGTATCAAAGCGATATATACCGCTTCCCTCAACCCCGGCAAAAACGATACCGTTACATACACAAAATGAATTTATTGTACCGCCATATATACCATTGGATACTTGTTGCCATTGTGCCTTTAATGGCATAAAAGAGATAAGAGATAGCAAAACTGATCCCATATAGAAAACATATACGCTTAATATCTTTTTCATATTGAAGTAGTTAAGATTAACACTCTTGAATGGTATTAACAAAATTACAATATCTGTATCCAGTTGTCAAATTAATGAAAAGAAAGGAGGTAAAATAAGAAACTGTTTTGATTTCATTTTTCAATTCTGTTAAGCATTAGCCGGATCATAGCAAGTTGAATCATGGTTTCACTTGATTTTCGGTTAGATTGGTTGGATAGGTTTGCATCGTTTTATGAATTATACTCAGTCTTGACAGGTTTGCGAATGCAAAGCTGTTTAGACTGAGTTATGCCGTACACCGTGATTACCCAATTTTTCGCAAAGCTGTTCCGTGTCGGTATATTTGGTTGATAATCATAAAGACACAAATTACTATCCAACCATCTAACAGATTGTCTATTAGTTATAAACAAAGTTATGCACATAGTCTTTTATTTTTAAAAAATCAAAACAGTTTCTAATATTTATCCGCCTATTTTCAATAAAAAGTGTGGATACGTCAGGGACCTATAATTACAGAAACCGCGACATCCTTTTCATATCGAATGCAATCTGACAAGCCATCGCAAAGCAATGCACCTCCGTCATCATTGTATAGTCCAACATAAACCCTGATATAGGTTGAAGTATTCGTTGAACAAGGGGACCATGTGTATGAAACAGCAGAATAAGTGGGGTCACCATAATCAATCCTGTAGCAATAGGTCTCAGTTCCAGTACAATCCTCACCTGAAAACTTAATTAAGGTAACCTTGCAATGATAACTGATCTCATCTAAATCACATTCTTCCATGTTAACAGTCAAGGTCACTGTAGTACCTTGACCAAAAATAGAACTCATTGACACGATTATGATACAGAATGTGGCTATCAAGTGTATAATATTTTTTTTCATTTTTTGTAGTTTAAAAATTATACTCAGTCTTGACAGGTTTGCGAATGCAAAGCTGTCAAGACTGAGTATATAATACGTGTATCCTGTCCAGGTTAGAGCTTAACAAATTAGTGAATTTCTTATCCTGGCAGTATTCCGGGGTACGGGAAGGGCTGCCTGCTCAACATCCACTAAGGGGGAAACAAATCTTCAACAAGTTTCCGTAGCTGCCGGGTTTGCTCTTTCTCTACAGCAACAGGCGTCTCCAATGATTCATGTTTATAAAACACAGAAAATGTGGCTAATACAATTGGGTCTATTGTTTCCTGTTACGAACATTTTCCCTGCGTTACGGAATTCACCGTAAAGATACGAAACTAAAATCCTGAAGTCAAGGGTTTTCAGGAAGATCTCTCACACCCACACCCACTCTCAGTTCTCTACAACGATCTTCCCGCACTCTTTCCTTCCTTTGTGGGTAAGGCAATAAAAATACATGCCCGGATTAATACCGTTACTTTCTGTATTCCACCTTATCACACCTGGTTCTCCTGAAGCCGGAGGAATCAATGCCTGATAAACCAGCTGCCCCAGAATGTCAATGATTCTCAAATCCCAGGTTTCATAAGATTCCCCAGGTATTTCAAGCCCTAACCATTAAAAATCAATAGGAGAAGGCAGAATTGAAGGAATACCGATGTGTCACATTGAAACCGCGATGTATCAAATCACTGAAGAACAATCTTCCGGACGAACCTGCCTTGCCGGCTTTCAATGCTGAAATAATATACCCCTTCGGACAGTCCGCCGGTTTCTATCGGGGTGCTGATCTGACTGACCAGCCCCCGGCGGCATTCCCTACCGCACGGATCGGACAACGCCCACTTTGCCGGCAACATCCCGGCTGCAACAGTCAGTATCAGCCGGTCTCCGGCAGGATTGGGAAACAAACTGACACAAGCCCGGCTTCCCTCCCCTTCTTCAAGTCCGAAAGGCTCTACCGTTACCTGAACCTGTCGGGTAGTGACACAACTGTCGGAAACGATCAGTACGGTATAGGTCTGCGTGAGCGGCCCTCCAGGATCAAGGTGCACTTTCGGATTCCAGATACCGGGATTGCTCAGGCCGCTGCGGGGATTCCACTGGTAAAACTGCCCGCCCGTGGCCCATAGCTGGGCACTGTCGGTCAGGCTGTGCGTGGTGTTCGGACAAACCTGCACATTGCACTGCGGGGCATCGAGGATATTCCTGGGTGAAGTGGCCAGGTGGATGCCGCCCGTACCCTCGTAAAGCATGTAATACTGCTGGTTGCCACTATGCCAGACCACATCGGGCGCCCAGGGACTATGGGCGTCAATCACGGTGTCGAAAGGCGGGAAAAACCTGTTATAGACCGGGTTAGCCGGATATTTTATCCAGCGGATCCCGTCGAGGGAAACCGCATAGCCGGTTTGAACGTTGTCGAAACCGAAAAGGGAAGAGAACCCACAGTACCACATCTCAAAAACAGGACCGGTCTTAAGTACGGCAGGCACTGCAACCCACATGTCATCGAAACTGCCTGTGGGACCGCAGGGCGTAACCGGGTTAAGCGGGTACCTGCTCAGGATAAATGCATCATCCGATACAGCCAGGCCGTTTCTAACCAACCAATTCCAGTTCATGCCGGAATACCAGAAGTAATACCCCTGGGTATCTGCATCATAGATCACTGCCGGCGACTCCACCCACTTGCCGTCGAACGCGAGGCTGTCGCCTTTGGTAAAGACAGGATTGCCGGCATACCGGGTCCAGTTCATCCCGTCCGGTGAAAAGGCAGCTCCTATGGCCGAGGAAATCTCCGGTACCTGCTGTACCGTATCTCCGTAATAATAGAGCTTGTAACCCTGTGCGTCATGAACGATTTCCGGTGTATCCAGCCAGCCTTCGTCCCAGCTGCCCGGTTGTCCCACATCCAGTACCGGAAGGGCATTATTGTACCGTATCCAGTTGATGCCATCCGTGGAAAATGCAAGTAAGATCCTCGCTTTCATATCGTTACCGACAGATGCATACCACATCCTTATCGTATCGTCTTCGAACAGGCAAGTCGGCTGACCAATGCCGACATTTTCAAACTGACTTCCCTGCGGACTGAATACCGGGTTGCCGGGATGCTTAGTCCACTGGGTCTGGGAACTTAGCTGAGCCGGCAACAAGAGCAGGTACGGGAGCAATAACAGGATGCTGTGTGGCTTCATAGAAATCATTTTTTCCTCAAAGATATACTGAATCTTAATGAAATGCGGAGCAATTTTTGTTTATACCGACACGGAACAGCTTTACGAAAAAATTGATTAATCACGGTGTACGGCATAACTCCGTCTAAACAGCTTTGCATTCGCAAAGCTGCCAAGACTGAGTATACATTGCCGAAGAAGCTGTAAAACATGGCCATATTTTCAGCAGCTTCATGACTGCCGGCAAAGAACAAAAGAACACATGAACGCGATGTGTGTTACCATAGCCATCATTATAACACATTGAATATCTATCACAATACTTCTGTTTCGATTTTTATCCGGAGAAATGAGGGCTTTGTCTTTTGGTATTGAAAAAACACCTATCTTTACCGATTCTAAATAAACGGATTAAAAGGTATGAACGTAAGCAGGGAAGATGTACTGAAGGCCTTGGGGCACGTGGACGACCCGGATTTAAAGAAAGACCTGGTCAGTTTGAAAATGATCGAAGATGTGGTGGTTGGTGACCGCAAAATATCCTTTACGCTGGTACTCACCACACCGGCCTGCCCCTTGAAGGGAAAGATCAGACAGGATTGTATTGATGCCATCCATACCCATATCGGTAAGGAATGGGAGGTGGATGTAACGCTCAGCAGCCGGGTGACCACCCGTCGCGGGCTGGATGCTGCCATGCTTGCCGGCGTAAAGAATATCATCGCCATCGCCTCCGGCAAGGGCGGGGTTGGAAAGAGCACCGTAGCTGCGAACCTGGCCGTTGCTTTATCCAGGCTCGGATCCAGGGTCGGGCTGATCGACGCTGATATTTACGGCCCTTCTATCCCATTGATGTTCAATGTAATGGACAGGAAGCCCTTTGTCATGGAAAAGGATGGTAAAAGCCTGATCATCCCGGTGGAACAATACGGGATCAGCCTGCTTTCCATCGGTTTCTTCGTGGATCCCTCCAAAGCCCTGATCTGGCGCGGGCCCATGGCTTCAAATGCCCTGCTGCAGTTGTTCAACGATTCGGAATGGGGCGAACTGGATTACATGGTGATCGACCTTCCGCCCGGTACCGGCGATATCCACCTGACGCTTGCACAGCAGGTGCCTGTCAGCGGTATCGCCATTGTGACCACACCCCAGGAGGTAGCCCTGGCCGATGCCCGCAAAGCGCTCAACATGTTCAATACCGACGCCATCCGGATACCCATCCTCGGACTGATCGAGAACATGTCCTGGTTCACTCCGGCAGAGCTTCCCGATAACAAATACTATATCTTCGGAAAAGAAGGCGGGAAAAAGCTGGCGGCAGAAGAAAAAGTACCGTTCCTTGGTGAGATACCGCTGGTACAGTCAGTCCGCGAATCAGGCGATACGGGAATCCCTGTGGTAATGGATGAGCAATCCCCCGTCGGGAAGGCTTTCCTTACCCTGGCGGAAAACATCGCCCAGCAGCTTGCCATCCGGAATGCCTTGATGGAGGCCATGGCGAATCCTCATGGATAGAGAGGCCAGTAAAGACGCGATTCATCGCGTCTCCCCTCCAACATAACAATAGAATATAACCCAAAGTAAACAAATATGTCCGACAACCAGCAAAGTGAACTAATACAGAAGGTACAGAACGTGATCAGCCAGATCCGTCCGTATCTCCAGGCCGACGGAGGCGATATTGCCTTCGTAAGTCTTACCGACGATATGGTAGTGAATGTGGAACTGCAGGGTTCATGCGGTTCCTGTCCGTACAGCCGGATGACGCTTAAGAATGGTGTTGAGGCTGCCGTAAAGCGTGCCCTGCCCGAGATCAAGTCGGTGGAAGCCGTTTAATCCTGTGATTCGGCCTGTTGAACAGCCTGACTGATAGGGGAGATCAGAAATACTTCCCCACGATCGGCATTCTTCTGCCGCTGCCGAAAGCTTTGGTTGAAACCCTGAGGATGGGTGGCGACTGATACCTTTTGTGTTCACTGGTGTTGACCATTTTCAGCACCCTTTTGACCAGTGGTTCCGGGTAACCGGCTGCCACAATCCCGCTTTCACTCTGCCTTTCTTCGATATACATCCTAAGGATACGGTCGAGAACTCCGTATTCCGGCAGTGAATCGCTGTCTTTCTGTCCCGGCCTTAATTCCGCCGACGGGGGTTTGTGAATGATACCGGCCGGGATGATCTCCCCGCTTTGGTTGATATGGTTTGCCAGTTCATACACCTGGGTTTTGTACAGGTCTCCCAGCACCGAGATCGCACCGCACATGTCGCCGTAAAGGGTGCCGTAACCCACGGCTGCCTCGCTCTTGTTGGAGGTGTTCAGTAAAATATAGCCCAGCTTGTTTGCCAAGGCCATCAGGATGACGGCACGCAGGCGGGCCTGGATGTTTTCTTCCGTAACATCGAATGGAAGCTCCCCGAAAACAGGCTTCAGGCTGGCTATCATACTGTCGTAACCCTCATTGATCGGGATGATCCGGTAGGCAGTACCCAGATTTTCCGACAGGGCAATGGCATCGGCAACAGAGTGTTCCGAGGAGAACTGCGAGGGCATCAGGACACCCAGTACGTTTTCAGCACCGAGCGCCCTTGCTGCAAGCACCAGAACCACGGCTGAATCAATCCCCCCCGACAATCCCAGTACCGCCTTCCGGAAGCCCAGTTTCATGAAGTAATCACGGATCCCCATCACCAGTCCGTCGTGTATCAGTTCACCATGTGGCACATCGGGATCCCGATGTGCCACATCGCCGGCCTGGTCCGGCGACAAATGGCCGTTGTTCCATTCCACCAGGCCGAAATCCTCTTCGAAATACTTCATTGCCAGCACAATCCGTCCATCGCTGTCCATGGCCAGCGAACCGCCGTCGAACAAAAGCTCGGTTTGTGCACCCACATGGTTGACATAGATTACCGGGATCTGGTAATGTGCAACATTGGCCCGCAGCACCTGTTGTCGCATAGCTGCCTGGGCAAAATGAAAAGGGGAAGCGGCGATGTTGATGATGAGTCCGGGGCTCTCCCTGCTCAATTCTTCCATGGGATTCAGGGTGTAAAGCGGATGCACCCCTTCCATCCACAGATCCTCGCAAACGGTAAGGGCGATCTTCAGCCCCTGCCACTCAAGCAGCCTGAAATGCCGGTTAGGCTCGAAGTAACGGTATTCGTCAAAAATATCATAGGTGGGCAGCAGGCTTTTATTCCGGATGTCCGTGATCTTACCGTCAGCAAGAAAGTAAGCGGAATTGAACAATGCCTTCCCCCGGGCATCATTGTTTCTGGAAGGACTGCCGATAATGACAGCAATATCCCTGGTTTCCAGGGCTATTTCAGCGACAGCCTCCTCCGACTGTCTTATAAAATCCTCATAATCAAGAAAATCTCTCGGCGGATAACCCGTAACGGCGAGCTCGGCAAAGACTGCAAGCCCCGCTCCCGCCTCTTTTGCCTGTTTTATGGAGGCTTTCACCTTACGTACATTGTCGCTGAAATTACCGATGTGGTAATTCAGCTGGGCCAGGGCTATTTTCACTGTATCCGTTTTTAAAAAAGGATTCCCACATTCAGCTCGAGGTAGTTCGAGATTGCCTTTTCCGAGATTGCCTTGTTCACGGTGTTTTTTCCCTTCAGCACATTGGTAAAGCCGTTATTGAATGTAATCCCGCCGAAAAAGTGGGTGGTGGCACTGATGTTATACTGTGCGCCAAGCCCGACTATGAGCGATTCCCTGAAGAAGTTGACCCGTGACTTGATATCCGGCTCACGGGTGATGTTGAAACTTGCAGGCGACTGTACATGAAAATCATCTGCTGCCTTGGCGCTCACGTTGAAGGAAGTGCCAAGCCCGATCAGCCCGTAGTAAGTGAAATAGCCTATTTCCTTGGTCTTCATTTTCAGCAAGAGGGGCAGTTCGACACTTTTTATCCGGTACTTTCTGTACATGGTACCTGTCAGGGTATCTTCCGCATAGGGGTATTTCAGTTTACCGCTGTTGGAAGTCACTGTAAAACCGGTACTCAATCCATAATTCGGCGAGAAGTTGTATTCCGCCACAAAGCCCCATGAAAACCCGGTGGTGATGCCATCGCCCTCATAGTTTTCGGAAATGGGTTTGATCCAGCCAATATTCGGTGCGGCTTTGAAACCGAACTGGAAAGTTCCCTTCTGTGCATACAGGCTTCCAGACAGAAGCAGCGGCAGCAACAATGTGATCAACAGCTTCCTTTTCATCTTTACCAAGCTTAATGTGTTAACAAAAATGGGTTCCTATCTTGTCACTGATAATCAAAAGTAATGCAAATCACTTTAAAACCATAAACCGGCCCGGATATTATCCTGCTACTTAACAGGAACAAAAACCAAGCGGATCAGTACCAGACAATCCCATACACAGAACTGGTGGTCCCTTTTGCAAACACATTCTATAACGGTGACCATGGCATCCTGCCGCTTGTTGTTTTCTGCAAAAGTAAGGATTCTGCATACCACTTATCAACAAAAGACGTTTGAAAGCTATTCTCTGCGGCATGTAAAAATATGCGGTTAAAGATTGTATCTTTGTTGTTTGTCGGGTTTAAACCGGTCGATTGATGAAACAGCGCCTGTTTCTGCTATGTATGCTTTTCCTGGCTGCCGGCACCGTGTGCAGTCAGGAAGTCACCTTTGGTCCCAAAGTGGGTTTTACCACTTCTCACCTGATCACCGACCAGGACAGCCTGATGGATGAATTCCGGCATGGTTTCCAGGGGGGGATTTTCATGCGGGTTTACGGCGATTATTTTTATTTCCAGCCGGAAGTGATGTATGTGACCAAGGGTGGCATTTTCAACGAAGAATACGGCCAGTTTAAACAGGATATCGACCTGCAGTCCATCGACCTGCCCCTGATCATCGGCATCATACTGGGTCCTCCCGAATTGAATTTCAGGCTTCACGGCGGACCGGTAGGCAGTTTTATCGTGCAGAAAAACCTCAACCTCAGCGGTGATTCACTCCTGCTACCTTTTACAGAAAACAATATCAAGGATACTTACCTGGGTGCCACCATGGGACTTGGACTGGATATCCTTGCCTTCAGCTTCGACATCCGCTATGAGTTTGCCTGGGATAATATCTACAAGAATGAACCGGGCCGGAAAGCTGTTCAGTGGAAACACGAAATGTTCAACGTGAGTCTGGCAATCAAATTGTTATAGTGGCTCACCCTAATACCGCCAATTGATGAAAACGATGTTAACACGACCGGTACGCGGCCTGTGGATGCTTGTGCTGATCACGGGTGTATCTGTGAATTTATTCTCCCAGCACGATCTGAAAGTTACCCAGGTAAATGTTTTTAAGAATGGCACCTATTTCGTGGTGAAGGAGGGAAACATTCCTCTCACAAACGGCAAGGGAAGCCTGCTGATCCCGACCGGGCCGCTGCTCGGAACGTTTTGGCTGACCACCCCGAAAGACATTGCCATCAGCAAGCTGGTCTTCATCCGCGATACGATCAAAACCACAAGGCATGCGCGGAACATCCCCGACCTTCTCATTTCCAACAAGGGGAAGAAGGTGAAGCTGACGGTGCGCCTGGATGAGAAAAACTACAGCGAGATCAGCGGGCAGCTCCAGGATTTTTTCCCTGCCACACAAATAGTTAAGATCAGGGCTAATGAAGGTAAAACGGTGTATCTCCCTGCATCCGACCTCAGGCAGCTGAGCGTGGAAGAATCTCCTTCCGAGGACATGAAAGCGGATTCGGTGGCCTATGTGGCCAGGCTGGAGTTCAGCCGCAATCCCTCCGATACGCGTATTAAAATGGTCTATATGCAACCCGGCATCCAGTGGTTTCCTTCCTATAACATTAAGATACTGAATGATAAGGAATTGCAACTGGAACTACGGGCGCTTGTGGAGAACTTTGCGGAAACGCTGGAAGAAGCTACCCTGACGCTAACCGTGGGCGATCCCAATTACAAATACGGAAGAACCCAGGAACAGTTTGCCAATCCCTTTCTGACCCAGACCCAGGGAGCTGCCTATAATCCCTACGCTGCCTATATGTGGCAGAATACGGCCGCTGAATCGGTGGATGAAGCGCGGATGATGACTGCAAAAAATGACCCTTACAATAATTATCAAACCTTTCAGACGGAAGGGGAAAAGACCGGCGACCTGTTCATGTTCGATCTTGGAAAGGTGAGCATTCCGAAATTCAGCAAAGCGGCCTTTCCTGTCTTTTCACATAAGGTACCTTACAAAGATGTGTTTAAAGTGAGCCTGAGCGACATCAGCAACTTCCTGAATACCCAGCAGATCGTGAATGACCCGGAACGAAGGTTTCCCGTGTACCACTCCCTGAAGCTGACCAACCAGACGAAGGATCCTTTCACCCATGCTCCGGTATTCATCATGGATGAGGAATTGCGTCCCCTTGCCCAGGATGAGATCGCATACACTCCGGTAAATACCACGGTTTCGGTCAACCTGGCCCAATCGCCTGATATTGTGGTTAAAAACACAGAGGAAGAGAAAAGCAGGGAGGAAAGGGCCAGAACCATTGAAAAGCATGTGTATACGCGGGTGCTTATCCACGGAACGATAGAGATCCATAATACGATGCCGGAGCGGGTGACCGTAAATGCGGATAAAACGGTGAACGGCCTCATCACGGAAGCCGGAGAAAGCGGGAAGATCACCCGTCTGAAAACGGGGAATGCACTGAATCCTGTAAGTCAGGTTGAATGGGAGCTCAGCCTGGGCACCCAGGAGAAAAAGACCATCACCTATGACTATGAAGTGTTCATCCGGGTTTATTAGCATATTGATGATCATCCTGCTGGTATCCTGCCGGCAGCAGGGTGAAAAAGAGATCAGGGATGATACTGCGGATCTGCAGCTGCAGGGACTGAAAATCCACAGGTATGAACAGGCTCTCTTCAGTCTTGATATTAAACACCTTCGGGAAGGTCTGACCGGCTTGATGCCGGAATACGGTTTTTTTTTAGGTGATACGCCTCCCGACACCGCCAACCTCCTGCGGATGAAGGCGTACCTTGAAGATTCCCTGACCCGCCTGCTCTACCGCGAAACGCAAAGGGTTTTTCCGCGCATGGACTCAGTGGAGACCGGACTGAGCGAGGCCATGCAGCATCACAGACTGCATTTTCCCTCAGATTCCGTTCCTGAGGTCTTTACCTATGTTTCCGGTCTCGATTATGAGGCTCCTGTCAGGTTGGTGGACAGCGTGATGATCATCGCGCTGGACATGTATCTTGGCAAGGACAGTCCGTTCTACCGGCAGTTGGGTTTGCCCGGATACCGCTGTCAGGCATTTGATCGGGTTTTCGTGGTGCCGGACTGCATGAAACAGATGGCATACCGCCATCTAAGGGGTGAACGGAACGAAAAGACCCTGTTAGACTGGATGGTACTGCAGGGCAAGGTCCTTTATTACCTTGACCGTGTGATGCCTTCGCTGCCGGATTATGTAAAAATCGCCTTTACACCGGAGCAATACAACTGGGCCAGGGAGCATGAGGCAAAAACATGGGCATTTCTGATTGCCAACAAATTACTTTATACTACCGACAGCCGGGAAATCGCCCGTTTTATGGCGGAAGCCCCATTTACAAAAGGTCTTCCGAAAGAATCTCCGGGCCGGACAGGATGGTGGATCGGCTGGCAGATTGTCAGGAAGTATATGGATAAGAACGGGGATGTTAGTTTGAAGGCTTTGTTTGATCATGCCGATGCCCGGCAAATCCTGAATCAATCCGCGTATAAGCCAGCAAGATAGATTCGTTTGCTGATTTTTTATATTGATTAACAGTCTGTTAATCGGTTTTCGTCATTTTTTTCGAAAAAAGTTGCGTTTTTTTTTCCGTTTTGCCCCCTGAAATGCATATATAAGGTCAGAACACGAACGTACGATGCTTATCAAGACCTATTCCTGTACCCTGCTGGGTATTCATGCGCTGACGGTGACTGTGGAGGTAAACATAGACCAGGGGATCAACTTCTTCATGGTAGGTTTGCCCGACAGTGCCGTTAAAGAAAGTCACCAGAGGATAGAGGCGGCTTTGAAGAACAACAACTACCGGATTCCAGGCAAGAAGATCGTCATAAACATGGCGCCGGCCGATCTGAGAAAGGAAGGCAGCGCATATGACCTGCCGATTGCCGTGGGGATACTGGCAGCTTCGGAGCAGATCAATGCATTGAAAGTCGGGGAGTACTTGCTGATGGGTGAATTGTCGCTTGACGGGGGCTTATTACCTGTGACCGGAGCCTTACCGATTGCGATTGAAGCCAGACGCAAGGAATTTAAGGGGTTCATTCTCCCTGAG
This sequence comes from uncultured Bacteroidales bacterium, assembly GCA_964608665.1. GTDB lineage: Bacteria > Bacteroidota > Bacteroidia > Bacteroidales > CAIXZF01 > JAKLIX01. The sequence continues at coordinate 13,777 of CAZSQJ010000077.1, forward strand.
GCCAACGCAAAGGAAGCCGCTATTGTGAGTGAGCTGGAAGTGTACGGTGCCCGGAACATCCGTGAGGTCATCGGGTTTTTCAACGGAGAGCAGTCGATGGAGCGAGTGATAGTTGATGTAAGGAAAGACTTCACATCCAATTTGAATGGCTACGAGTTCGACTTCGCGGATGTCAGGGGGCAGGAGAACATTAAACGGTCTTTGGAGGTGGCGGCGGCCGGGGGGCACAACCTTATCCTGATCGGTCCGCCCGGGGCCGGCAAGACGATGCTTGCCAAGCGGCTGCCCTCCATCCTGCCGCCCCTGAACCTGCAGGAAGCCCTGGAAACCACCAAGATCCACTCTGTTGCAGGCAAGCTTGCCCGGAACAGGTCGCTGATAGCAGTCAGGCCATTCCGCTCGCCACATCATACCATCAGCGATGTGGCCCTGGTGGGAGGGGGAAGCTATCCGCAGCCTGGGGAGATATCACTGGCGCATAACGGAGTGCTTTTTCTTGATGAATTGCCGGAGTTCAAACGGACCGTGCTGGAAGTGCTCCGTCAACCACTGGAAGACAGGGTGGTGACCATTTCACGGGCACGTCTGTCGGTAGATTATCCGGCAAGTTTCATGCTTGTAACAGCAATGAATCCCTGTCCCTGCGGCTTTTACAACCATCCCGAGAAAGAATGCAGCTGTGCTCCGGGAGTGGTGCAGAAGTACCTGAACAGGATCAGCGGACCCTTACTCGACCGCATTGACATCCAGGTGGAGGTGGTGCCGGTACCGTTTAAGGAGCTGGCAGTAACAGGATCGTCTGAGAAATCGCAGCTTATCAGGGAAAGGGTGATGGCGGCGAGGAAGATACAGGAAGAAAGGTACGTAAATATTGAAGGAGTCTATTGCAATGCGCAAATACCGTCGAAAGAGATCAGGAAGGTCTGCCGCCTGAGTGAGGAAGGGAATATGCTGTTGAAGAATGCCATGGAGCGGCTGAATCTGTCGGCAAGGGCGTATGACCGGATATTAAAGGTTTCCCGAACCATTGCCGACCTGGAGGCTGCACCGGACATCAGGGTGGAGCACCTGGCAGAAGCGATCCAGTACCGCAGCCTGGACAAGGGCACGTGGGGG
>CAZSQJ010000078.1:0-14863 GCA_964608665.1 uncultured Bacteroidales bacterium
GACAGCATGGAGTCCCGTTTCCTGAACACCCCCGGTCCGCTTGCGCTGAAGCTGATGGCTGCCCTGCAGGGCGCAAAAACCATAGGGGCGGATACCCGCTGTGCCAGTCCCTACCAGAGCTCCTCTCTATCGGCTTTTGTCAGGGTGGCCAGACCTACGGATACGCAGGGTAATTTTTACCTTGACCTGTGGATGTCGTATCCTCAGAACTGGACAGGTGCGGTACCGGTAGATCCGATTGACTCCCTTCAAACCCTATTCGATCAGTGGATAATTTCCACAGGGATGCGAGCGGATTTACCCGGCAGTCAGATCGTTCATTTATGGCAGCAGGAGGACGGCAGCCTTTGGCTCACCACACCGGGGATGCATGACAGTGAGATCCTTCAGCTTAGACTTTTCGATATCTATGGCCGGCTAGTTGGCGAGATTCTGGTCAACTCCGGCACAGGCCTGGTTAGGACAGGTTTACCTTTGACGGATGGAATATACATCTTTTCAATCGCAGGCTCCTCTGGATTCATCGGAACAGGCAAGGTCGTAATCCGCTGATAGGAAGAAGGGTAAGTGACACATTCTTCCTGCAATGTGTCACATGCGGATTGACAGGAATACCTCACCTCAGCGGTACGGTTAAATTATTGTCAAGGACATCCTGATCAAATAAGACCTTCTCTTCGAAGAAGTTCATATCCTCATTGAATACCGGTATAATATTCATACCGGAATGATAATCAGCATAATGGATACCCAGCAGGAATTTCTGGTCTTCGGTGATCAGACAGTTGCATCCTTCGCACAGGAAATCACTGATGATTCCTTTGTCCTTCAGGTTTTGGATTCTTTTCCTGTTATGGTCGGATCTGGATCCAAACGAGTCTGCCAGGCCAACAGCCACAAGGGGAATTTGCATGTGAATCTTCAAACGGATCATATCTTTCAGGTAGCCAAACATCATGCTGCCTGAAATGATTTCATCCACGTAAATCAGCACATCGAACAGGTGCAGGAAAGGACGGATTCTCAGCAGTTCAAGGGTATGGTTATATCTGCCTGAGGCCGGACGGCCTTTACGATTCACGATACCGGATTGCTCAGAATAGAAAACAAAACTCGAAGTGACAGGAAAGTAAACCTCATGGGAGAGTGAACCAACAAACTGTGAAATGGTTTTCCAAATAGGGTAGGCCCCCCGCATCGGGGCATAGATGAGGCAGTTTATGCCGGCATAACGGCGGATGATCTGCCCGGCAAGTTCTTCACAGGCATGCCGGTATGAAAGGTTGATGCTGCGATCGTACAGGTAATCTTTCTCATGAGGATGTCTGCGGTTGAAATACCTGCTTTCGATGCTGAAAACCGGTTCATCTGGCCAAAGGATGCTTGAAACAATCTCCGGATCATTCACAAGTTCGTACCATTCCTTCGGATCGGATAATGTTACAATCTCATCCCTGCATAGTGCTGCCGGATTCCGGTACCTGATCCACAGTTTCATCTTGTTGGCTGTGTCACATTGTTAATCAGTTGTGTTTTGTGCCAAATTGTTGATGTATTTACCAGCCTCCTTCATGGTAAAGGCACTGTACTTCAGATTGAGATAATGCTCTGTTATATATTCTAACTTGATCAATGGTTCCGGTTAAACGGGTTGAAGTGTTGTTATTATACCAACTCTTGGCAATTGCTGAATATACTCCATCAACATTATTCGGTTGCATATTTGACCCAACAATGGCTCCATTTATATATGCAGTGGTCATACCCTGGTTAAAAACCAGGCAATAATGCACAAATGTGTTGCTGTATGAGGATAAATATGGGGCATAAATAATTTCATTTGCGGAACTCAGTCCTGCCATAAAATGAATTGAGTTATCAGTTCTCATTATACCACCATAGGGGATACCATATGTATTGTCTCTAAAGTAAATATAAGCTGCAACACCACACACAATTCCTGCGTCTTTAACCCAAATAGCGTATGAAAATGAATTCATGTTTGTAAAGTTGAAATTCGGTAATAAAACATTCCCCCCAAGGTCATTATCACAATTTGAACCGGTGCTATGACTTATAACATGTAATGAATTTCCAGCTAACCCGTTTACATAATTGTAATCACCACCAGCCGCGCCATTGTTCCCATTTCCGCTTTCATCATTGGTGTTACCGTTAAACGGATAATAAGCGATGAGTCCCTCATTTGGTAACCACCCGTCATCTGCACGAATTTTAATGCTGCAATGGGGAAAAACCGTATCAGGGTAGTTTACACCGAAGTTCCAGATGATATGTTTCCCCGTACCCGGGAGAATATCCGGTCCGATATCACCGCTAAGATGGGAAGTATCCACCGGAAAATTCCAACTCACACCGTTGTCAGATGAAACCATCAGGTTGATGTTCAATAAATCTCCATCTTCATCAAAAACATCGTAATAAATGTCGACGATAAAGGAGCAATCAGTTCGTTCACTGAATGTTACATTGTTTACGATTGGTGGTGTGTTTTGAGAGAATAGTTTACAAGCTGATAATAAACAAATAAACAGAATGATGCGAATTATTGATATCTTTCTTGTTTTCATATAGCTGAAGGTTCGTGTATTATTTCAATGCGTCCATATCTGAATGTTACATGAAAGTTAGTATGTGTTATTCTGTATCTCATTGGATACATGTGGGTTAGCAATAAATCTACAGTTGTCATTCATAGGGGGAATATAAAAATAAAAATTTCAATTGGAAATACTCCTCTTTTTTATGTGAGGGATATTTCCTTACGCGGGAGATTTATTTCTCCACGAAGTGACAAGCGAAAATGCCATAATGGGTTGCAGTAAATCACTCAAGGTGTGAGGCCTTATCATGCTTCCGGCCAACATCATTCCGCCCCACCATGATCTCCGATCAACAGCCAGTTTGATCCCTGCTTTTTCAGGATGTCGGTATATTTTCCCTGTTGGGTGAGTGGTTTCCCTTCTTTGCTTTCGATATTGAGCATGTAGTAATAATGCACAAAAGCGACACCATCCAGTACCTTGATGGTCAGTGGTTTGATATGATAGGAAAGCACTTTGTTCCCCTTGAAGAAAAACTGGAGTTCACGGTCAAAGTCAGCTTTGTTGCGGGGTAAAACCGAATGGTGGTTCCAGCCTTCGAAATCAGGATGAACCAGTTCTGAAATGGCCTTGACATCGGCCCTGGTAAAGTGATTGTAGAAGGTTTCGACGCTTTTCCAGACGTCCCTCTGGGCACGGCTCCAGTCTTCCTGTGCCGCCAGCCTGGTTGTTGGCGGGAAAATTGAGCAGGTCAGGAATGCCCAAAAAGCGAAAGTTGTTGCAGTTTTTCTCATGACATGGGTGTTTCTGATGTGAATTTAATGCGATATGCTTCCGGCTGACAAATGTATAATAATCGCGCAAATTTTCCGGGGTACAGGCCGGTTCTCAGACCCTGCCCGGATAATTAGTGTAAGCTTGAGAAGGGATGTCATCCCGTCATTGATTTAAATCAATGACGGGATGACATCCCAATTCCCGCTTCAGTTCACGACAATGAGTTTGAACCTAGTGTATGCCTTATGCCCATGCTCATCCAATACCACATCACAGAAATAAGAACCTGCCTGTAAGGTGCTGCAATCCAACATGATTTGATGATATCCCGCTTCCTTTAGCCCTTCATCCACCTGTTTCATAACCTGACCGGTTAATGAACTTATCCGGTACTGTACCCTGGCCTCAATGGCTGATTTGAAATACAAGCAGGTGATGCCGTAAACCGGATTGGGCTGGATGGTAACCTGCCAGTCATCATCCGCATTTTTAATGCTCACCTCAGGATATACAAGTCCCGGACTGCTCATCGCGTTTCCAAAATGATCGGACAGTTCGCTTTCAGGCAATGTCTTGAATATTAGTTCTTTATCAACATCAGGATAGAAGAAATTCAGATAAAAAAGTGGCTCGCCTTTCTTAAATATTTTCCTTTCAACGGAATACCACGCAATCCGGATGGTTTCATCCACAAGGTTGACGACAGTATGCTCCGGATCATCGGCAAAGACAATTCCTGCGAAATGTTCCGGGCTGAAGGGGCAATGCATTACCAGCGAAACGGCGCCCAGCGGGGCATCCTCCGACAGGCTGAAAGGCAGTTTGATGCATTCATGCTCCGCTACAACCAATTGACCTTCTGTAGCTAATTGAATTTCAAGAGACTGTTTAAATGGCGGGATGTTGCTTCCGTTCACATCACCATAGCATAAACCGTTCATATTATATGTACTGTAACTGCTTGCCGTGAGGGTGATGTCGTATGGGAAGAAAGCCCAGTCGCCTGCAGGGAAGGAATTGATGCTGCTGGTGTATCTTTTGGCTATCATCAGTGCATCAATGGAATTAACCCCGGGGGAGTTGTCCACATTGGCTGCGATAAGGTATAAGCCACTCAGGTTCGACAGTCCGACAAAATGCCTGAGGACAAGCAAGGCATCTGCTGCATTGACCCCGCCCCAGGGTGTGACCGATTCGCAATGTAAATGATATTCACCGGGATTAATCAGCCCGAAATCGAAATAACCGTCGGTATCGGTGGTTGCAGTATCCACGGCGGTGCCGGACTGGGAAAGGATCACATTTACCTGTGACAGCGGCGTATCGTCAACATTCATATACCTGAGATGTCCGTCGAGCAGGCACATGGCGGCCGGGTATACAAAGACCGTAATGCTGTCGGTACCCGTGCAGGCGGCAGCATCTGTGACCAGCAGGGTGAACAGGGTGGTGGAGGGGGGATTCACCCAGGTCAGCAGTGAATCAGGGAATAAAGTGTATGCTGCAGGCGTCCACTGGTAAGTGTAGGGTGGCGTTCCGCCTGTGACCGTGCCGCTGATGCCGGTCGGAAAACCTTCAAACATTCCGGTCCAATCATTGGCTATCTCGACAACCGGAGCGGGGTGTACGGTAATCAGAATGCTGCCGGTAAGTGAACTTCCATAGGCATCGGTAAGGGTAACGTAATAGGTGGTGCTCAAGGCAGGAAAGGCCAGTGGATTGGCAATCAAGGGATCTGACAGACTTTCAGCCGGAGACCACTGGTAAGTGTAGGGAGGTAATCCTCCGCTGGCAATAGCAGATAACTGGACCTGACTTCCCTGGCAAATTTCGACCGGCACCGATGATACAGTGAGTCCCAGCGGTGTAAGCCAGTGTATCCTGCCATAAACATCCTGTTCGTACATCTCACCTGAAAAGGCACCACTGAAATCAATGAAATAAACCTGGCCCTGGTCGTTGGTTTTTGAGACATTGTATAATCCTGTCCAGATATTGGCAGGAAAGACCGCATCCTGTATGCTGAGGTTTTGTGAATTATTGATTGTCAGCAATGTTCCCCCCGCTATCCCGCTCATGAACATGCATCCTTTGAAAGGATCAGGCAGATCAACGAAAGCACCCTGTTTCACATTCAGACCGTTTAGTCCGGTGTTGCTGAAGATGCAGTATTGCGCGCAAATGCTTGCATCTGAATTGATCTCAAGGTTGTAGCGTGCCGTGGTGATCAATGAACCGATGATGGAATAACCGGCAGGATTTCCGGTGAAAACCAGTTTCCCTCCGGCATTAACACTGAGTGTTCTGGTATCGGAGAGCATGAGTTCGCTGCCAGGCCCGCCATACAGGGTGCCGCCATCGTCAATATTCAGGTTCTCGCCAATATTGGCAGATTGATTGCTCATATCATACACGGCATCCGCTATGGTCAGATTCCCGTTGATCTGAACCGGACCTGACTGGCTAACCGTATCTGAAGGATACTTGCTGATGGAAACATGGTGAAAACAACTACCGGAGGGGAGTCCGAACAGGGTATTGCCACCCCCCAACAGTTGTGTGGTACCTCCAGCCGGGGTGTAATCATTTCGCAGTCCGTGAAAACTCTTGTCCGTCCTGATGATACCGCCGGTGATGTTTTCGGTGAGCGTGTAGGGGGAATCATGCAGGTATATTCCATTGCCAAGGAACTCAAGGACTCCGCCCGACATCTGGATGCCGGCATTGGCTGAAAAGGGCCAGTAACTTGCACCGTCACCTCCCGAAACGGTCATGGTTCCGCCTTCAATTTGGAGGTTTCCGTTCAGGTCGGTATATTGCGAATTATCCTGATGGATCTCAAGAAGGCCACCGTTTGTTGTAAGGTGATAGGATCCGAAAAGACCGCTGTCTTCCAGGTCATCTGCGAAAAAAGTGCCTCCGTCAACCCGGAGCCCGCCTGCGGTCCAGTCATAGGTGTTGCTGTTGACAACTGCACCGGCAGGAATGTTTAAGGTTCCTGTCGGTTTATTGATTTCCAGTTTATGAAAGGTCTCGCCGAAACAAGATTGTATACCCGTTCCGTTGAATGTCACTACCTGGTTGTTTTCGACAAATCCTGCCGGGCCAACCGAATTCGTCCAGTTGCCGCCCACGAATATGTTATAATACTGGGTGTTCAGAAAACCGGATACTATGTTAAGACTGCCTTTCAATGTGACACTTGTCAGGAAGGATGTTTTACCCGCAATTTCAAGGTTATGGAAATAGTTGCCATTGGTACAATAAACACTGGCGTAGGGGTCAGTACCATCGTAAACGAAGGTCACCTTTCCGCCTGAAGGTTCGAACGTTTCCGCTGCTGTTGCAGAGAAGGAGTTGCCGATCACAATTGCACCGCCACTGATCTGGTCATTGCAGCCCGAAGCAATAGAAACGGCATTGTTCAGGCTTTTAAAAGTCCCGGAAGTCAGTTTGAAAGTTCCGGCCATTTCCTGCCAGAAGCCAGGTACCAGGGGAGCATCCGTGGTGAAGTTACCGGTCGCTATTTCGATCCTGCCCGTTGCCGGCAGTTCAAAAGTGCCGTGCATCATTACATCCCCATTCATCACATTGAGGAAACCGTCGAGGATAAAACTGCCGTGGTGGTTCAGCAGGTACCCATTCGTGAGTTGCATTTCCGCCTGGTTTTGAATCTCAAGATTTTGACTGACTATCAATTCTTTATCCTGGATTTGGAAGCGGTTTCCGGCGTTGATTGTCATGCTTCCGTTCACCCTCATGGTATCGGAAGATGATCCGTGTATATAGGTGTCAGCCCATGGACCCGCAGGTTTTCCAACGACCAGGCTTCCAAAGGAAGCGTCTGCATCATCGCAACGGATGAGGGAAGTGGTCAGGTTGGTGAAATATACCGTGTTTCCTGTCCCCAGAGATGCATTGGTACCGTTGTAAAATGTCCAGTCGCTTCCGGCAAATATCTTTCCATGGGTGATGTCATCGCCGGAACCCGCCCGCCAGTTGATGTCATTTCCCACGATTACGGTATCGGCGGCTGAAGTCATGGACAGTGTGCCAAAAATATCCAGGTCATTGGTGATGATAAGTTTGCTGTCTGCTGCCTTGAGGGTACCGCCGTCAATGTACATGTTTTTGCATCTCAGTATTTTGGACATGGCATCGGGTCTGACATAAGGAGCACCCGAAAATACATGGACATCATTGAAAGGAGCGTATTCCTTAATAACCTGGACGGCCAAGGCCGGGGGTGAATTAAAAATCACCGTGGAAGTGTTCCCTGAAGAAAAGCCTGTAAGGTCACTGAAAGTCAGATTCTCATCCAGCCAGTTCCCTCCGCAGTATATTTCGATGGAACCGCCATCATTGGCATTCAGACCGGCACCGGCAGAAATGTTGATGTTCTTCCTTACGTCGAGAACAGAGAAGGGATTCATTTCCATGGTACCGTCGGCAAGTGTAAGGTTGCCGTTTACTGTAACGGAAGTGGCAAATTCGAGACCGTCAAAACCTGCATAGGTCTTATTGAGGGCCAGGTCATAAAAAGTCTCGTTGGTGGTGATCATTGCCTGGTTTGGTCCGTCAAAGCTTACAAGGCTGGTTCCTTCATTGAAGCCTGATGTTCCGGGGAGGTTAGCCCAGCTTCCGCCGACATAAATCGTATTGTTATTGGCACGCAGTATTCCGGTGCTGATCAGCAGGTTGCCGTTTACATCCAGCATGTTGTCTGCATTGGCAGTGTTGATATCCACCGGTCCGTCAGTGTTTTTGTCGCCTTCCCTGGCATCCGGCCTGCTTCTTTCATCACCCGCAGCATCCTTAAGTGAGCCCCCCTTGTTTATCATCAGGTGATGCAGGTATCCTCCGCCGGTGGTATGAAGGCTTGCCTCCTGTGCACCGTACATTTCAACAGCTCCGCCTGTCGGTGTGAAATCCGGACTTTCAACCCTGAAACTGCCTGAGGTTCTGATAAATCCCCCGCTGATGTTTTCCGTCAGTGTATAGGAAGGGGTATTGTAGATCAGTATCCCCTTATCAGTGAAGTCAAGGGTGCCTCCCGTCATGCTGACGGAGGCATTGTCGAAGTATGGCCAGTAGCTGTCCGTTGTTCCGCCGTGTACGTAAAAGTTTCCACCTGTGATGCTGATGCTGCCGTTCAGGTCAATATAACCGTCGTTATTGGTGATATCAATGGTACCTCCGGAGCCCAGCGACCAGGAACCCATGATGCCGTTGTCGGCAAGGTCGGCGGCAGTAAAACTGCCGGACTGAACGCTGATGCCTCCGGCCATCCAGTCGTATTGGTTACAGTAGACAACACCCGAAGGAATACTGAGGGATCCGCCAAGCGTTTTATTCACTGCAAGGATATGAAAAGACTCGTCATTGTTAATATTTTGCTGGTAAGACGGTCCGTCAAATGTGACGCGTCCTGCACCTTCTTCGAAACCCGATGCACCCTCATTGTTGGTCCAGTCACCTCCCAGGCTGATATTTCGCCAGGTGGGCGATGAGGGATAGCTTCGTGCACTAAGACTGCCTTGTGCAATGAGTAAATTCCCCCTGATATTCAGGTTGTCGTATTCAAGGTAACAGGTTCCGGAAGGTTTGTCTATCGTAAGATTGTACAGGCTGAGATTCCCTCCGTCAGCATCCTGAAAATGCTGGTCTCCGGTTCCGTTCATTACCAGGGTACCCCCACTGAAAATGATATCGTAGGCAGGGTTGTTTTCAACGGTGAAATAACCTCCGCAATAGATGGTACCGCTGGTAACATCGGCCTGGCTTCCGTTTCTGAACCGGATCCCTCCCTGTACGATCACGTTGTCGCCATCCACCTCCAGTCTGCCTTCAACATCTACATCCAGTGCAGCCGGATAATCATCATTGATGTGAAGGGTATGTGTATTGCTGATGAACATCGTACCTCCGTATATCCACAGGGTACCGTTCAGGGTCGCATCCTGCATCAGTGCAACCACAAGATTGGTGGTGGTCTTGTTCAGTCTGATGTGGGCATAGGTGTCGTTTTGGTTGGCATCACTCCAGCTTATTCCCGAATCACCGTTAAAATAGATTTCTGCATCCGTGTTCATCACCAGTTGACCCGCATCCGTGTTCAGGTCACCATAGATGTAAAAAATACTGCCGCTCCCCTGGGTAAGAACTGCGCCCGAAATAAGGGTCAGGTTCCTGCATTGGGCGATATCGTTCGCACTGATCGCCGGTGCGTAAGGTGTACCCGAGGCAATGGTCACATCCGTAACGGCGGTGGGCACATTTCCGTCCGACCAGTTGGCGCCGTTGTTGTAGTCGCCTGATACGGTACCCGTCCAGTGCCCCGGCTGGCCAAAGCTGATGTCGAAATTTGAACCCTGGAAGTTATTGGAATGCACACAGATGCCATACCAGTCGGCAGAGGTGATCGTAAAACTGAATGACTCATTTTCGCCCGGTCCGTTGACATCCGAAGCTGCCAGATAGTCCTCCCTGCCTGCATAGTAAGGTGCATTGCCGGAACCGAAGAGGGCAATACCAAGGTCTGCTGTGCCGGAATTGAATGTCAGGTTGCAGAAATACTCACCCGGCTGAAGGTAGATATCCCACATCTTCACCACATCACCTGCGGGCCAGATCAGATTTGAATTCATTCCGTTTGCAAGGATCTGGCTTCCACCTTCATATTCTATCACAGCTGAATCAAATCCCACCAACTGGTCAACCAGGATCCCTCTTTCAATGAGCGGTGCATGATTGTTATCGATCACCACATAACTGACTTGTCCATACCAGGAAGTCGCCAGTACCGGCGGATCAAATTCCGCATCCGGGTAAAGTAATATCTGCCAGAGTTCTGCTGCAGAAGCCGACCTGATACCAACGGCGCACCAGTAATTACTGGTATTGGTGAATACGTAATAATCAGGCCACCAATATGTTGTTACTGCGACATCCGGTTGAAGGGTCACCTGGGCAAAAGACCTTACTGAAATGTTGAACAACAGTAGGTTAAGAAACGACAATAAGAGGATTGCTGTTCTTGTTTTTTTCATACCTGTGAAATTTATGTGATTAATCTGCATTCGGCAAAGAAAACCAGTCGTCGGTGCACCAGATAGTCCCGTTCCCGGATCGCACCATATTTAATATATTATTAATTATCAGATAAATACCTGTTCCGGGAATTCGGGTACAAATGAAAAGTGGCAGCAGTGGGAGGTCAGGAAGTTATCCGGGTTTCCGTTGGAAGTTCACCGGGTCACTGAGCAGCGTTTTGCGGATGAGTATGGAAATGGATATTCAAATATAAGGATGTTTTCATGCTGTGTCAAGTGAATTTGCAATGTATTCAATCTAAGGTGATTGCGATTAATGCGATCAACCAGGAATCCTCTTATCTGGGAACGCTGATTATGAATCGTTTATACTGGGATGTCATCCCGTCATTGATTTAAATCAATGACGGGATGACATCCCAGTTTCAGTCTCTCAGACAACGTACACTGTAACCATCTTTCTTACTGAAAGCACTGCGGTAAATCACCGGATCAGAGAAGATGTAACGGTACCAGGCAAAAGTGCTGTCCTGTTGATCGGAACTCCACCAAAAACTGAATTCGCCCACTTCAACGAAAGTACCTGAATCAAAACGTTCGCCGGCAGGGAGTCCTGAAAAACCGAAAAGGTTTGTTCCGTTGCCGGTGACCCAGCCGCTGCTTGTTTTAAGGTTGGTACCGGCATCAAAGCCCCGTGACCAGGTTTCATCCCATTCGGGATCACCAATTCCGAACTGGCTGTCAACAGCCCCCTCCAGGATTTTCCAGTCTTCATCGGTGGGAATATGCCAGCCCGGCGGGCATATTCCCTGTGCCCCGGGCTGTACCACATATTGCATCATTTCATCCCACTGGTACAGGCCGCCATATTTGGAACAACTGTCCGGACTGTTCCCATAGCAGAACTTTTCAATGGTATCATTGTCTGTCTGTGAATGATTGCCCGGGATCATGGTTCCGGTATTCAGGTTCTCCTTTAACCAGCACTGGCTGTACACCTGTATGGTGTTGTAAACCTGTCCTGCATACGGCACTGTCGCATTCCCGATACAGGGCACATTGGTGGCAAACTGGAAGGTATAGATTTTATTTCCAGCAGGATGATCAGATATCCCGGACTGGCTACCCCCGGCATAGCCCGCAAAAAGCAGCGTATCTCCCGGAGTGAAGGGGAAGCCCTGGATTGAACCCGCCATTTTTTGCACAGGGTTTACAGGCCGGCAGGAGATATACTCCAGTACCGGATTTACACCTTCAGTTCCGCCGGTATGAAGGATCTTTGCACTGCTGCGACGTACCTCCCAGCTTGCTGTTATCAGGAATACACCAGGACGCCCGGAACTGAACCGGTATGTGTGGAACCCCGGTCCAATGGTACGTTCATCGAAGGCAAGCAGGCTTCCCGTCAGATGAATAGCGGATATTCCAACCTTTCCGGGTTTCGGCATAAAAAGACTAATGCTGGTGCAACCTTCGGCTGGGTTCGGAGAAGCACTGCATATGCAGAACTGCTCTGCTCCTGAAAACCACTGCTGCAATCCTTCCCAGCTGATTGTCAGCACCGTGTCGGGCCAGACCAGGACGGTGTCTCCGCCATCAGAGCGGTTTATCACTTTAACACTGTCAAGCTTCTCATGATTCGTTCCATTCACCGCCGTGAATTGTAACATTATGGAAGGTTTCTGGGCTAACGCGTTGCTGATGAGCGTATTAATAAACCAGATAAACAACAATGCCTTTTTCATGATGACAAAATTTTAAGGATTAGTCGTATCGGATAAATATACATTAAAAAGATGAGATAAAGTCATTTGCAATAAGAATTTTTTGAAGAAGATTATACCGTAAGAACATGAGAATGTGAAAAATGTGTTTCCATTGTCATCGGGATCTGTCAATTTGAAAAGATTTGGCTTGCAAGCCTGTCAGAAATGATTTTTTTTTTTGGATGATGTCTTATTGAATTATATTTGAAGGACTATCATAAATGTCTGAATATGGCTAAGAAATGCTTGATATTACTGTTGTTACTGACCGGCAGCAGTCAGGTTTTCTGCCAGGTCTCCCGCCTTGATTCCCTGCTTCAGGCGGAAAGCAGGATGACGGTGAAAGATACGGAGATGGTCAAGCTGTATATGAGAATTGCCCTGGAGTACAGGAAAACCAGCCTGAAGGAAAGCATCCGCTATGCAGACCAGGCCATCGCCCTTGCTGAACAACTGAATGCGAAAATGAGGCTTGCCGGGTCTTTAAATATCAGGGGTCAGTTCGAACATGCCGCCGGTAAACCGGAGCATTCACTGGAGTTTTTCAAAAGGTCTCTTCGTGAATATGAACTGCTTGGCGACATCAGCAACATCGGTAATACACAGAGCAATATCGGTGTCATTTATGCGGATCTTTTCGACCTTGCTGAAGCAGAAAAATGGTATAATAAATCGATCAATACATTCAGATCAGCCGGCATGACGAAAAAACTTTGCGGCCCAATGCATAATCTCGGGATTTGCCATACCCGGTCGGGTAATTACCTGAAAGCGCTTGAAATACAGCATCAGGCCCTGGCCATTGCCACAGAATCCGGTGATGAAATCCTGCAGGCAAGTTTGATGGCTGAAATGGGCAATGTCCATAATTATATCGGTGATAAAGCCAGAGCCAGGGAGTATTACACCAAATCATTGGATATCAGGCGTAAAAACAATCGAAAGAAAGAAGTGGCAGATCTGATTGAGAATATCGCGCTTACCTACCAGGAAACAGACCGGGTGAAATGCATGCAAATGCATTATGAGGCGATGAAGCAGTATGAAGCGATCAATGAAATCAGATCATTGCCAAAGGTTTTGTCTAACATGGCCAATGATGCAATTTACCTGAATGATTCTGAATGGAATGAATTGGTGCAAACGGGCCTTGTAAGCAATATGGGCAGCCAGGCAGCTAAGCGGCATCTTTTTTCCCTTGAACTCTCGGACAGGGCAATCAAGGCACACCAGGGCAGGGAGCAAAACGCAAATTACGCTTTTTGTATGTATGTGAGATCCAAAGCATTAAAATTTCTTCAGCAATATGACAGTGCAATTATAAGCGGAATGAAGGGTCTGGCTATTGCGCAGAATCTGAATACACTTAAGAATCAGAAAGAAGCCTTGCAAATCCTTGCCGATATTTATGAGGATATGGGGAAGTATGATTCTGCATATGCATATTTTCAGAAGTATATCCTGATTCGTGATTCGATTATAAACGAGAATAAAAGAGAGGAAATCGTCCGTAAGGAGATGCAATATGAGTTCAATCTGAAGGAGAAGGATCTGCTATGCCAGAAACAGCTTAGCGAGGCGGAAGCCAGACAGTTCAGTATCAGGCTGAATGAAGAATTGCTGCTGGCAAGGAACCGGGAACAGGAACTGCAGATCAAGTCAGCCATGCTTGCGTTGCGGGAAAGGGAAGGGGAGTCGCACCGGCTGGCTTATCTGAAGAATAGGGCTGATCTGCAGATTGTCAGCATGGAGAAGAAAGACAGGGAAAGGCAGTTAAACCTTGCAGAACAGGCCAACCTGCTGCAGGGACTGAAACTGAGCAACCGGTCCCTGCAAAGGAATATCCTGATTGTGGCCATAATCCTGAGTCTGTTGATTCTGTATCTTATCCTCATGAGCTATCACAGGCAGAAACAGTCCAGTCAGAAGCTCAACCTGCTTAACCACGAATTGTCGGCCAGCCTTCATCACCTGGAGCAGACACAGGCGCAACTGATCCGCACCGAGAAACAAAAAGAGAATGAGACCATCAGGCGCCGGATTTCACAGGATATTCATGATGACATCAGTTCCGGACTAACCCGGATCTCCTGGCTCACCACGCTTGTAAAAGATAATCTGGGTCAGATTCAGGCTAAGGGAATTGAGGAAGATTTGAATAAGATTGTGGCAACTTCAAGAGAAACCATCGACCGTCTGGGTGAGATCATCTGGGCCATCAATCCCGACAGGGATAACCTTGAGGGATTTTATGCATACATCAGGACGTATGTCATGAGTTACCTGGAAAATACGCCTTACCATGCTGAACTGGATTTTCCGGAGGAAAGAACCGAAGTGGTTTTCAATCCGGAGGTAAAACGCAGCCTGTTTCTGGTGGTAAAGGAAGCCATGCACAATGTGGTAAAGCATGCAGGTGGCAGCAGGGTGGTGGTTTCCTTTCAGTGCCGGGACCACAGTTTTTCAGTCACCATCACAGACAACGGGAAGGGATTTGATCCGGCAAACCTCACGGTCAGAAATAACGGACTGAAGAATATGAAGCAACGGATGGAAAGCATCGGCGGGAAGTTTGAAATACAGACAGAAAAAAATAAGGGAACCGTCATCCGCCTGTCGGGTTCAATATCCTGATTTCTATACCGTGGAAAAAGATGCGCTTCCCCAAAAAAGACCAGAAAGACACCATCCTTTACAACAGCCG
>CAZSQJ010000079.1:0-5370 GCA_964608665.1 uncultured Bacteroidales bacterium
ACGGCATGTTCCACCCGCAACTGACGGGCCCGGGCTTGTGGGGAATCAACTACACCTATGTTGATCAGGCCTCCGGCTGCATGGGCACTGCCACCGAGGAGATCATGGTGAATCCTTCTCCCCAGGTGAGCTGGAGTAATCCTTTACCTGATCAGCCTGTTACTTCAACCACATTTGAGTTGGAAGGAGGAATGCCACCGGGAGGGGTATATTCCGGGCCCGGCGTAACAGGTACCAACTTCAATGCTTCCATGGCCGGTATCGGGCTTCATGAATTGACATACACCTATGTGGATGATATGGGTTGTTCAGGCAGTGCCATCAATATTATACAAGTAATTCCGTCCGGACAAACAGGTTGCATTCATGGATTTCTAAGGTATCATAACAGCCTGTTGTCGCCCATGACAAGCAGTATTGTCAGTTTATACCTGAACCAGGCGGAAATCGGCCAGGCGAATACCAACCAGGATGGATATTTCCTGTTCCAGAATTTACTGCCGGGACCATATTCTCTTACGGCAACCACTGACAAAGCCTGGGGTGGCGGCAATGCTGTGGACGGATTGCTCATCCTCCAGCATTTTGTTGGGGCTCAGCCTTTGACTGGGCTCAGCTTGCTGGCAGCGGATGTCACCGGCGGCGGTTATGTCAATTCCAGCGATGCCCTGCTGATCGTGAAACGTTTTGTTGGATTGTCAGAAGAATTCCCTGTCGGCGACTGGATATTTGAGGAAATGGCGGTAACCGTTGTCAGTGATGATACCACTGATGCAAGTTTCATGGGCATGTGTTACGGTGATGTAAACGGTTCCCATACGCCTGTCAAAATTCAGCCCACTGTCTTTATGCAACAGGCAGGAACATGGCCGGTTGAAGGAACGCAATGGTCAATTCCCGTTTGGGTTAATAACAGCATGCAAGTCAATGCAATATCCCTTGTCCTGGAATTTCCGTCTTCTCTCTTGCACATTACGGGAGTGGATATGGATGCATCCGGGATAATGGTTTACAAACAACATGACAATGAGCTTCGAATTGCATGGTACAGTCTTACACCTATGTTACTCAAACCTGGCGATCTGCTGTTGTCGATCAAGGCAGAATCCGCTGTAACCGACATACCGGTTGAGGGAACGCTGGGGATTGTCCATCCGGCCAGTTTGTTCGCAGATCATGCCGGTAATACGATCAAAGAAGTACAGCTGACCTATCCGCACCTTATGATGACACACCAGCAGGCTTATCTGGGTCAGAATATCCCCAATCCGTTCACCTCCTTCACGGAGATACCGGTTTTCATGCCCGAAGCAGGGATGATCAGTCTGAAAGTTTATGATCCGATTGGTAATCATGTGATGACCCTGTTGGATGGGGAAAAGGCGGCCGGCTTACATCTTGTTCGTCTTGACAGAAGCCGGCTTTCGGCCGGTGTTTACCTCTATTCGATGGAATACCAGGGGGTTACCGGTAAACTGAAACAGACCAGGCGCCTGGTGATCGGAGAGTGAAGATGGAGTTAATATGAACAAAATGGATAATAAGTACAGAGTATACTGATATAAAGAAAGGAGGTCATCATGGGATGAATGAAAGGAACAAAGGCTCCCCCGGCTGGGACGGTTTATCAACAGAAATATCAGATTACCAAATCATTAATAATTAAAAATGGAGGAATCATTATGAAAAGTAAGTATGTTAAAAATGTGCTGACCAGGTTTGCCTTACTGGTGTTGAGTGGTCTATTGTTCTCAACTTTTGTCATGGCTCAGGGACAGAACCAGTATAAATTTACCAACAATGAAGCCGGAGCTGCGTCCGACATTCATATTCAATTCAAAGGGACACCTGTCACTTTTGTCCCGCCAAATCCTAATCCGAACGGAGACGTTACCACACAGACTCCTTCCGGAACTTTCCCCATCGGAAACGGGACCGGAACCCAGACTGTTGACCTGGCTAACGGATTTACCGGTGCACCTGTTCCTGCAGGAGGAAGCATTATCCTGACCTTTGGCTATGGTGCCAGTAAACCGCCTGAAGTTGAAAAGTGGTGGTGGACCAACGACAATGACCTTGATTCGGACGGAAGGCTTGGTAACGTTAAAAACCCCCCGGGTGGTACCTTCAGTTTTGCCAGTGCCCCCGCTACGGGAGATGGGTCCATTTTAGTGTCCATCGATAATCTGGATTTGACCTTTCAAATGCCGGCTGGCTTGTCTGGAGAAGACATGGCCAATGCGTTTTCTGCTTTTATTGAAGGTGGCTTCGAGTTCCTTCTGGTCGACGAAATCGTGAACACCCCCACAGGGACAAATCTAAGGGTATACCCGACGGCGCTCGGAAGCGACGCTTTTGACTTCACGGTGGCCATACAGCCGGATTCGGGACAGCCTGTAACCTTTGCCTATGATCAGGTGAATTCCATCCCGACCCTTTCGGAATGGGGACTGATCATCCTGGGATTTCTCCTGCTCACCCTCGGCAGTGTTTACATGATGAGGAGGAGAAAACTGGCAATGGTATCCGCCAGGTAAAGGCAATTTCCAGTCAGGCTCATACCAGCGGAAAGAGACCTCTTTTGGCGGATTTGCTGCTGCACATCTGTTATTGAGTAATTGGAGCATTGCTTTCGGGTGTAACTTCATCCCTGACTATTTTGTATCACCGTAACCCAGGACGGAGAGAAAACAACTTTCTGTTTTGGGTTATGTTTTGAGTTTTGAAACATGCCTGAGGGTTTGACTGCTGAAAAGCCTCAGGTGAATATTGAATTTCTGTAAGATTGGCATATCTTCGTGGAAAGAATGCATGAAAACGAATCCTATGAAGGCTCAGAAGAAGTCGAAACAGAAAGGTAACCGGTCAACCGGATTAAAACTGCGTGACAATTGGGCCCAACTGAAACCCGTTGCCTGGTTTGTTGGTGTCTTCGTTATGGTACTGCTGGTCTTTTATGTGTTTTGGCTTTCAAAGTTTGCCGATACCAGGGTGCAACCGGCGATTGCTTCACTGAATGCAGGTATATCCGGTTTTTTCCTGAACTTGTTTGGACAGGGGACAACAGCTTCCGGCGACATAATCTCCTCTGCAGCCTTTTCCACCAGCGTCAGAAGGGGTTGTGATGCTGTGGAGGCCATGGCGTTGTTTATCGCCGCGGTACTGGCTTTCCCGGCCAGGGCGAAACATAAGGGATTCGGGGTTATTGCCGGCATCCTGGTTTTGTTTGCCCTGAACATCATCAGGATCATGTCCCTGTTTCTCACAGGCGTGTATTTTCCGTCAGCCTTCGAACTCATGCATGTGGAGGTGTGGCAGATCCTGTTCATCTTTTTTGCCATCGGCTTGTTTTTCATTTGGTTAAAACGAACCAACCGGACCATTCCTGATGCAAAGTAACAGGCGTATCATTTTCTTCCTGCTGAAGGCGCTGGTCATATGCCTGGTGCTTGCCATGCCTCTGAAGTCCTTTGATGAAGCTTACGGAAAATTTTACCGTGCGTTGAACAGCAAACTGCTCGGCAAAATTCAAACCGGGGGTTTTGTCAGGTATAGTCCCGGCAAAAAAGCATATCTGACGCATGTCAACATCTGGAATCAAAAGCAGGTTAAACCCAACGGAAAAGTTGACTCTGCGAAAGCGGACGTGAATACCCGTTACAGGGGCTATCTGCCAACGGTATTGCTTATCGCGCTTGTTCTGGCTTCACCTGTTCCATGGCGGAGAAGGCTCCTGGCACTTTTCACTGGATTCATCCTTGTCACCCTGCTGGTTTTGTTCAAGGCCTGGCTCGGCATTGCCGAGATATGCAGGGAAAACCAATGGCTGGATCTGGTTCATTATTCAGGATTCAGGGAATGGCTCTTCGAATTGTCCAGCCGTATTTTTTTTCAGTCCACAGGAACGGTCTTTTATTTCGTTGTGGCAATCTGGGTATTGGTGACTTTCAGGAAGAATGACCTGCAACTCATGGGAAGACTGATCACCCATGGAAATAATCCTGCAAAGCATGTTGATCCCGGGAAAGGATTTCCGGTCAACCGGCCGGGGACTAAAAAAAACATTAGGAAATCAGGCAGATAATCCTTATTTTTGGGTTTGATATACGGCCTGGTAGCCAGGAGGGAATTAACCGGTTGATCTGAACCGGGACCGTGGTATGCATCTTTTCTGTGTGAACCGGTCGAAATTTAAATCTTCTGCCATGAAAAAGTTTGTCTTCCTTATCGTTCATATCTGCTGCATGCTTGCAGTGAGCACTGTTCAGGCCAAAACCGGCAGTTATACCTTTTTCTGGGACGGACTGGCTGATCCCAGCACCGTGATCACCGTGACGGCCAAAGCCGAAGACGGTTCTGCATACAATGAAGCCTTTGTTGTGGGAGGGCAGACCTCCGAACAAACCCGTAACACCATCATGACCGACCTGCAGAGTGCCGGCTGGAATGTCACCGCCAACGGCCCTAACGGCATTATCATCACAGGGCACGGGAGTCCAAACAGTCCCGTCAGCGAGGTCGATATTCATGACACCAGGATAATGGTCGTGAGCAAGGCCGACGGCAATGTCACCATCAACGGTACCACCCCCGGAGCAAGGAACATCGGGTTCAGCTTCGACAGTCCGGATGCCGGGATGATCAGTCCGGGCTTCCTTACCCTTGAGTTGAACACTTACGTGCTGACTGCCCAGCTTGCCCCAGGTGACAATCCCTTACTGGCAGCACAAAAAATACATGCAGCCCTCATCTCGGCAGGCTTCAATGTGAGCCTTGCCGGAAATACCGTGAACCTCGACTGGGACGATCCTGTCAATTTCAACCTGCTTGGTGAAGACATCCATATCAACCTCTATAATCTGGAGAGTGAAAGTGGCCCCCATATGAAGCTCATCCTGCCTGACAGCATCCAACAATCCATTCCCACACTTTCCCAATGGGGCTTGATCATCCTTGCTTCACTGTTGTTGATAACCGCTTCATTCTTTATCCTGAAAAGGGGAAGTGTCGTTTAAGGAAAGGGTAATGATGCCGGGTTATACTCAATCTTTATGAAAATGCGCAGCAATTTTCGCAAAGATGCAGTTATACCGAGGACTCTGGGAACACACATCGCATTCCTGTGCACTTTCGGAATAGATTCTTTATCCCGATGAAACTGGGAATCTTTCTTTTGCATTCTCATGTTATTTCAGTATCATTCACAATTTGTAATTTATACTCATTCTTGCCAGGTTTGCGAATGCATAGCTGTTAAGACTGAGTATAACCTTTTCAGTAAAACAGAGTATAAACATCCATATGATTTTCCCTGCCGGGGAAGCGTTTCTCTTTTCCGGAAGGGTGAATGGCTTGTGTAATCAAACCAGA
>CAZSQJ010000079.1:5470-14799 GCA_964608665.1 uncultured Bacteroidales bacterium
CGGGGAAGCGTTTCTCTTTTCCGGAAGGGTGAATGGCTTGTGTAATCAAACCAGATGCTTATACTGAGGTTACTCTTATATCCTTTCGGTATTCTATACGGCTGCGCCGGTTTGCTCAGGAACAAATGTTTCGATTGGGGCATACTGCCATCGGAGTCATATCCTTTGCCGGTCATCAGTGTGGGCAATCTGAACATGGGCGGGACAGGAAAGACGCCTCATGTGGAGTACCTGATCCGCTTACTTGGTGAAAAATACAGCCTGGCCACGCTGAGCCGGGGATACAGAAGAAAAACCAGTGGTTTTGTAATTGCAGGACCTGAAGCTACTGCAGAAAGCATCGGCGATGAACCCATGCAATACTGGCGGAAATTCCCCAATATTACCGTAGCCGTATGCGAGAACCGCCGGGAAGGGATCAGGCAACTGCTTGAACATCAGCCCGACCTTCAGGTGATCCTCCTGGATGATGCCTTTCAGCACCGCTATGTCAGGGCAGGACTGTCCATTCTGCTGACGGATTACCACAAGCCTTTCAACAAAGATCACATTTTTCCCACCGGAAAACTAAGGGAATTCAGGGCAGGTTACCGCCGTGCAGACATCATCGTTGTCACCAAGACTCCGAGGATATTTTCTCCCATCACGCGCAGGGCCATGACTGAAGAGATCAGACCGTTGCAACACCAGAAGCTGCTTTTCTCATACCTGAAATATAATACGCCTCGACCCCTCGACCCTTTTAATCTTTTCCCGTGTAAAGATTCTTACGGAACGGTGCTGATGGTAACCGGGATTGCCAATCCCGATCCCCTTGAGATCCACCTGAAAGAAAGTGGGTTCTTCAACGAGCTGGAAACCATGATCTTCCCGGATCATCATTACTATACGCTTAAGGATGTACAGCGTATCAGCCAGACTTTTCATAATATTGTCACCCGTAACAAAGTGTTGATCACCACCGAGAAAGATGTCATGCGCCTCAATGATCCGGAGCTGGCCCCTTTGCTGGAAGATATTCCGGTGTATTTTTTACCCGTGGAGGTTGATTTTCACAAGACAGATAAATCGGTATTTGACCAACTCGTGAACGACTATGTCAGAAAGAATCAGAGAAAGTAAGCAATTCATCGAATCCCGTTCTGCCATCAGCCCTGAGATCGGCATTATCCTTGGTACCGGTCTTGGAGGACTGACCGAAGTGATCACTGACCAGCATATCATTCCGTACAGTGAGATTCCCAACTTTCCGGTTTCTACTGTGCAGGGGCACAAGGGACAATTCATACTCGGCCGGCTTTCGGGCAGACCTGTAGCCGCTTTACAGGGTCGCTTCCACTATTATGAGGGGTATTCCATGCAGGATGTCACCTTTCCGGTCAGGGTACTGAAGTTGCTTGGCGTGAAGCTTTTAATACTCAGCAATGCCAGCGGCGGTCTGAATCCTGCATTTGATATCGGGGATTGCATGTTTATCACCGACCATATCAACCTGATGGGAGCCAATCCCTTGCTTGGCCCCAATGATGCAGGTCTTGGTCCGAGGTTCCCCGACATGAAGGAAGTGTACAATCATCAGTACATCGCGATGGCAGCTGCCATTGCAGGGGAGAAGCATATCCGCTACCAGCAGGGCGTTTATGCTGCCGTCAGTGGTCCAACCTATGAAACTCCTGCTGAATACCGCTATATCCGGATACTGGGGGCTGATGCCGTTGGGATGTCCACGGTGCCGGAAGCCATCGTAGCCAGACATATGGGAATGAAAGTCTTTGCGGTAAGCGTGATCACCGATCTGGGAGTGCCCGGTAAGATCGTGGAGATTACCCATGAAGAAGTGATCGAGGCGGCGAAACGTACTGAACCCCTGATGACGACTATCATCACGGAGATGCTCACCCGCCTTCAGGATCTCTGACCCATGGCTCTCGGGTAATCGAGGGAATAATGCAGCCCGCGGCTCTCTTTCCTGGCCTGGGCGAAACGGATAATCGACCAGGAAACATTGATCAGGTTACGCAGTTCACAAAGCTTATGCGAAATAATGGACTTGTCATACAAAGCACCTGTTTCATGGTAGATGATCTCCAGCCTGTCTTCAGCCCTCTTCAGGCGAAGGTTGGATCTTACGATACCGACATAGTTGGTCATGATACTTTGTAATTCTTTCATCGACTGGGTGATCAGGATCATTTCCTCGTTCAGTACTGCCCCTTCTGCATTCCAGTCAGGGATTTCATCCATGACAGACAATGTCCTGAATTTCCCGATGGCATCGATGGAGGCTCTGTGGGAGAAGACGATGGATTCAAGCAAAGAGTTGGATGCCAGTCGGTTGGCTCCATGGAGTCCGGTACTCGCACATTCTCCGGCTGCATAAAGATTTCGAATTGAACTCCTGGCCCATTCATCCACTTTAATACCCCCGCACAGGTAATGGGCAGCCGGAACCACCGGTATCATGTCTTTGGTGATGTCGATTCCGACCGACAGACATTTGGCATAGATAGTGGGGAAATGGTTGAGCAACACATGGCTTTCAATATGCCTGGCATCCAGATATACATAATCATCTCCGCTGAGTTTCATTTCGTTGTCTATGGCTCTGGCCACAGTATCCCTTGGGGCAAGTGAGCCGGCGGGATCATATTTTTCCATGAAACTGTTCCCTTTCTGGTCTTTCAGGATGGCGCCCGCTCCCCTGAGTGCTTCGGTGATCAGGAACGAGGGCTTTTCCAGGGGATTGTACAGGGATGTGGGATGAAACTGAATAAATTCCATTTGGTCAACCGTTCCTTTAGCCCGGTATACCATGGCAATGCCATCTCCGGTTGCCACGGCCGGATTGGTGGTAACCTGGTAGGCATTTCCTGCTCCCCCCGTGGCAAGCATGGTGATCCTGGCAAGGATGGTGAGAATACGGTTTGTTGCCGTATCCAGCACATAAGCACCATAACAGGTGATATCGGGTGTTCTTCTCGTTACCAGTACACCCAGGTGATGCTGGGTGATGATGTCGATGGTGAAATGGTTTTCAAGGATTTCAATGTTGGGATGTGCCCTGGCCTTATTTAAAAGGACAGTCTCTATTTCGTTGCCTGTCTGATCTTTATGATGCAGAACCCGGAATTCGGAATGTCCTCCTTCTTTGGCAAGATCATACAGTCCGCCGGCTGTCTTATCGAAAGAAACGCCCCAGTCAATCAGTTCTTTAACCCTTTCAGTGCTTTCAGTGATGGTAATCCTGACGATGTTAGGATTATTGAGATCGTCTCCGGCGGCGAGGGTGTCCAGGATATGTTTTTCGTAAGTGTCGGGAGTATACATCACTGCAGCGATGCCACCCTGTGCGTAACGTGTGGCCGATTCCACTGCGGCGGCTTTGGTAACGATGCACACCTTTCCGTGATCAGCTACCTTCAGCGCATAACTCAGGCCGGCGATGCCTGAACCGATGACAAGAAAGTCAACCCGCTGCTTTGAAGTTTCATGGGTCATTGCAAACCAAGTAATACGGAAATAGGATCTTTGCCATCCACCAGCATTCTGACAGGATCTTCGATCAGTTCTTTTAATCTGACCAGGAAGCTGACCGATTCTTTGCCGTCGATCACCCTGTGATCATAAGACAGGGCAAGATACATCATCGGGCGGATCACCACTTGTCCGTCAATGGCAACCGGTCGTTGCATGATGGCATGCATGCCGAGAATGGCTGATTGGGGAGGATTGAGAATCGGGGTCGACATCATGGAACCAAACACGCCTCCGTTGGTAATGGTGAAGGTGCCACCCGTCATTTCTTCCAGGCTGATCTTGTTGTTTCTAGCTTTGCCGGCCAGTTCCTTTATAGTGGCCTCGATCTGTGCCAGGTTCAGACTTTCTGCATTTCGTATCACAGGGACTACCAGTCCTTTGGGTGCACTCACGGCAATTCCCATGTCCACATAAGCGGGCAGAATGAGTTCGTCTCTGTCTATCCGGGCATTGACCATGGGAAACTCGCGCAATGCGATACTTGCCGCTTTGGTGAAAAATGACATCAGCCCGACAGATACCCCATGCGTTTCCCTGAATTTCTCCTGGTAAGTGGTTTTAATTTCAAGCAGGCTGCTCATGTCTGCTTCGTTGAAGGTCGTGAGCATGGCAGTCTGGTTCTTCACTGCGACCAGTCTTTCTGACAATTTTATCCTGAGGCTCGACAGCTTTCTGCGTTCTTCATCTCTCGAAAATGAGCCGGCCGGGGAAGCAGATCCACTGGCGGCTGTTTCCCTGAAGCCCAGCAAGGTCTGGACGTCTTTGCTCGAGATCCTGGTTTTCTTCAGCATTTCGATAGCCTGATCCTGATCGATTCCACTGGCTGACAGGATGTTTTTTGCAAGCGGGGTCACAGGGATTTTTCTTTCCGTTTCCTGACCTGCCGTTACTTCCGGCTTCTTATCAGGCCGGCTTTCTTTCACTGCTTCAGTTGAAGGCGGTTTTTGTGTTTTTACCGGCGCGCTTGCTTCTGTGTCAATCAGGCATATGACGGCACCTACCGGAAGGGTGTCTCCCGCTGCTGCCCTGAGGATACATTTGCCGGCAGCCGGAGCTGCAATAGCCAGGGTGGCTTTGTCTGAATCGATCTCTGCAAGTTCCTGGTCCGTTTCCACATATTCCCCGTCTTTTACAAGCCAGGCAGCCAGCTGTACCTGGGTGACGGATTCACCCGGGCTTGGTACTTTCACTTCAATGGTAGTCATTGCGTTGTTTCATTTTTTGTTCCGATATAAGCCCATTCTTTGGGGGCACATAACATCCGGCATACATCTTTTACCCGTCCGCATTCACAATCTCCAAAGGCTTTTTCCACGATCTTTCTTTGTCTGAGCATATGCAGCTTTCCGGAGCCGGTGGCCGGGCTTCCGCTTTCCGGTCTGGCAACCATCAGCAGTTCCACTTCTTTGAAATTGCGCAGGATGAAATTCCAGGCGCCCATATTGGCGGGTTCTTCCTGTACCCAAACAAATCTTTCGGCTGCCTGGTAGCGTGCGATGATGTCCTGTAACCGGCCGTGGGGAAAGGGATACAGCTGCTCTATCCGGATGATGGCTACACTTTCGTTGTTTGTTTTCAGCTTTTCTTCAAGCAGGTCATAATAGACTTTCCCGCTGCAAAAGAGCACCCGCCTGATTTTTTCCGGATCGGCATTTGTATCGTCTATCACCTCCCTGAATGCACCATGGCTGAGTTCCGCAAGGGGGGAGACACAGGATGGGTGGCGCAGCAGGCTTTTCGGAGTGAAGACAATCAGGGGCTTCCTGAATTCACGGTGGTTTTGTCGCCTGAGAAGGTGGAAAAAACTGGCCGGAGTAGTGCAATTGGCCACCTGAATGTTGCCATCGGCGCACAGGGTAAGGAAACGTTCCATCCGGCCGCTGGAATGTTCCGGGCCTTGTCCTTCATAGCCGTGAGGCAAAAGGACTACCAGCCCGCTCATCACCTTCCACTTTTCCTCTGCACTGCTGATGTACTGATCGAAAATAATCTGCGCACCGTTGCTGAAATCTCCGAACTGTGCTTCCCAGACAGTGAGTCCGTCGGGAACTGCCAGAGAATACCCATAATCAAAACCCAGAACGCCATATTCTGATAACAGGGAGTTGTAAATATCAAATGTTGCCTGATCATCGGTGAGGTGTTTAAGCGGGACATAGTTTTCTGTGGTATCTTCTATGGTAAACACAGCGTGCCGGTGTGAGAATGTCCCTCTCTGCACATCCTGGCCGGAGATTCTCACAGGGATCTTCTCCACCAGCAGGCTTCCATAGGCCAGCAATTCCGCCATTGCCCAGTCCAGAGCCCCTCCATTTTCAAGCATGGCCTGACGGTCAGCCTGAATCTTTTCTGCTTTACGGAAAAATTTCCGGTCTTCGGGAAGACTGGTCAGTTTTTTCCCTATCATTTTCAGCGAAGAAAGCGGCACACCGGTTTCGGGAGAACTTTCATAATCTGCACCGGTGGCTTTGCGGATATGTTTCCAGCTTTCCTCAAGAAAGGAATATACTTTGCTTTTCTCGAGACTCTTTGCCTGGGTCAGATGTTGTTCAAGAAAATGATTGATTTCCGTTTCAAGCTGTGCTGCTGTCGCTTTGTCCAGGATACCCTGTGAGAGAAGTTTTTCAAGGTAGATCTGCCTGGGATCAGGGTGTTGTTCAATGGCTTTGTACAGGATGGGTTGGGTGAACCGGGGTTCGTCACTTTCATTGTGACCGTATTTTCTGTATCCGAGCAAATCAACAAAAACATCTTTACCGAATTGATTCCTGAATTCCATCGCAAGCCGGATAGTAAAAACAACTGCTTCCACATCATCGGCATTTACATGGAAGATCGGGCACTGGATGATCTTGGCGATATCCGTGCAGTAGATACTTGAACGTCCGTCAAGGTAATTCGTGGTGAATCCGATCTGGTTGTTGACCACCAGGTGAATAGTCCCTCCGGTTTTGTATGCCGGCAGTTCCGACATCTGGAGAACCTCATAAATAATACCCTGACCGCTGAGGCTGGCATCCCCATGGATCAGGACGGGTGTGATTTTGTTGAAGTCGCCGTCGTAAATGTGATTGATCCTTGCCCTTACCATGCCTTCCACAACAGGATTGACTGCTTCAAGGTGGGAGGGATTGGGAGAGAGAGAAAGCCGCACCCTTTTCCCAAGTACGGTATGCCTGTCGGAGGTGTAACCCAGGTGGTATTTAACATCACCCATCAGGTGTTCGTCCTGGTATTCCTTGCCTTCAAACTCGGTGAATATATCCAGGTGTGATTTATGCATGACATTGGCAAGCACATTCAGCCGGCCCCTGTGAGCCATCCCGATAAAAAACTCTTCCGAACCTAAAGCGGCGCCTTTTTCAACTACGGCGTCCAGCGCAGGGATCAGGGATTCAGAACCTTCAAGTGAGAAACGTTTCTGGCCGGGATATTTCTTATGTAGAAATTTCTCGAAGAGAACAGCTTCGGAAAGTTTTCTGAAAATATGGTGTTTCTCATCAATAGAAAAGTCAGGCTGGTTTCTGGTGGACTCCATGCGCTGCTGCAGCCACTGAAGGATGTCGGGGCGCCGGATGTACATATATTCTACTCCGATCGACTGACAATAGGTTTGCTGAAGATGGGACAGGATATTTGCCAGGCTGGTCTTTCCCAGACCCAGTTCCTGTCCGGCTTCAAATTCCCGTTCCAGGTCTTTTTCAGACAGTCCGAAATGTGCAAGATCCAGGGTGGGGGAATATTGACGGCGGGTTCTGACAGGATTGGTCAGTGTAAACAAATGACCGCGCTGCCTGTAAGCCGTGATCAGGTTGATCACCTTGAATTCGTCGGGAAGCAATCCGCCAGTCTGCTCATTTTGCGCGAATTTCAGGTGTCTGAACTCAAAACCCTCAAAAAACCTCCTCCAACCAGCATCCAGTTTCTCCGGATCCTGCTGGTAAAGCGCATAGAGCGATTCGATCTGCCCTGTTTCGGCATTGCTCAGATATGAGTATGGATCCATGTTAATGATTCATCTGTGCTTGAAGCATAATAAATATTGTGTACGTATCAAAAACTTTGTTGTTACAAATGCGTTTAATAAACAAAACCGGGACTGATTGGTTTGAATGACGGACTCTGAAACGGCGAAGGTTTCCTTTGGCTGCACTTCACCATGGTTCAGGCAGGTGATAACCATCCGGAGTCGGCACATCACCGGCAAATGAAAAAGCAAAGAGGCTGAACCTCTGCGGAACAGCCTCTTCGTTTAAAGAACAATAGTCCTTTAGGCCGGTTCAATTGCTTCTACCGGGCATACGTCAGCACAGGCTCCGCAATCAGTACAAATGTCCGGATCAATTTTATAGATATCGCCTTCAGAGATGGCGTCGACCGGACATTCATCGATGCAGGTACCGCATGCTGTGCATTCTTCAGTAATTTTGTAAGCCATTTCAGTAATCTTTAATAATAAACAACAGACGGGTGCAAAGATAAAGATTAATCATATGCCTGACCGCCAGGTGAAAATTTTTACCGGTTCTAAATTAGCGGCCTCTTCGTCCGGTGATCTTCAAACCGTAAAGGGTTGAATCGCCGCTTTGCTGGGCAACGACTTTCCCGGATTTCTGTAATTTGTTGAATTGGTCCAGAATCTTGACTGTAGCCGAATCAAGTTCTGGGCCGGCAAGCTGGAGACGTTTGGCGATGGTATCAATGATGTTCTGTTGACTGAGGTTCTCTTCGCTGTCTCTCAGTACATTGGTAATCCATGCTCCCCAGGGAATTTTAACTGCTTTCTTTTTCGGTGCTTTCGGACCTGGTTTAAGCGGCTTTTTCTCAGCAGCTGGTTTGGGCGGCCTTCCCGGTTTTCTCTTAGGCATTAATTCCGGAACTGATGATGCAGCGACTTTTTCAAGCCTTGGCCTTCTTTTGCGGACTGTCTTTTCCACAGCCACAGCCGGTGCTTTTTCAAGGGTAACGGCCACTTTCCTGCGACGTGTTTTCACGGGAGATTCTGCTTTTGCTTCAGCTTCAATTTCAACCACCGGTTTTACCACCCGGGGCCTCCCGCGACGCTTCCCTTCCTCCTTGACCCGTGGCGGTCTTCCTCTCTTTTTCTTCTCCGGAGCTTCAGTTACAAGTGCAGCAACTTTTTCAGCTTTTGGTTTCGGACCGGGCTTTTTTCTTATTTTGATCTCCGGCTCAATCAGCTGTGCCATGGCTTTCATCTTTTTCAGAGCTTTTTTTGCAGCTTTTTTCTCAGATCGAAAACCCTTTCCGGTCTTTTTGCCGATTTTTTCCAGTATTCCCTTGATACTGTCTATTTTTTGTTCAGTTTTCAATAATTCTGCCTGGAAATACTCTTTTAAAGTATCCAGTTCTTTTTCAGTGAAATCTAAATTGATCATTTTATTTGTATTTGAAATTTTCCCGCAAATGTAAGGAACAAATTAATTAATTAAAATTAATCTGAGTATTTTTTTAAACATCAAATGGAATATTATTATTAAGTGTTTTAAAATGAATTGATTATATACTTATTCCTGGCAGATTTGCGAATGCAAAGCTGTTTAGACTGAGTTATACCATGCATGTTCATGGTTGATATTTTCGCAAAATGATTCCGTGTCGGTATAAATACTACGTTACTATAGTGAAATAACAAAGGAATGAGAAAAACAAAAGCCCGGGTCATCGGTATAAGTGGATTCATTGTAAATGTCATTTTTCTGGTTTATTTTTTTTGGTGTTTATACTCAGTCTTGACAAGTTTGCGAATGCAAAGCTGTTTATACCGACACAGT
>CAZSQJ010000080.1:0-14625 GCA_964608665.1 uncultured Bacteroidales bacterium
TCTAAGCACCAATGCTGCGCATTGCTGCAAAGAACCAGTGAAGACTGAGTTATGCTGTACACCGTTATTACAAAATTTTTCGCAAACCTGTTCCGTGTCGGTAACCTTCATATTTTCACTAAGATCAGTATCATTGAATTTCAGCCCAGAATACGTTGAAACTCCGGACTGGCTTTCTGCACAAGTAAACTCCCGTACCGTATTCCCTTGCAAGCGGATGGCTGATTTTACCAACAAGATTGATCTCACCGAACAATTCGCTGACATCGTTACCGATTTCGTCGTTGATATAAACAACCTCTGTGATCTCGTGTTTAAAGGTCTTTGGAACCAAGTACTGGAAATTATCCGAGAAGCTCACCGCTTCCGGCAAGTGGTATTGCTTCCCGAGAATGTTAATGGCACCGGCCTGTCCGTAGTTTTCGCAAAAAATAAAAGCATGGTCTTTAATATGAACCATCTGCCATCCCTGTTGGGTGATAAAGGCGAGTTCTTCCCATCCAAGCATGTCTGAATAATCCTGAGGCAGTTTGTTGTAATGGTTGTCTTCATCTCTCCTGATGGCATCCGTTCCGGTGATTTCCGCTGTTATGTCGAAATAACGCACGAGTTTTCCGGCAGAACAAACCGGTTTTCCCATCGGTAAAATCAGGAAGCCGGTAATAAGTACTGTAAGTATCAACCCAGGTCTAAGCCAGCCACCTTTCCTAACCCTTGTTTCGATGGCCACCGAAGAAAGGGCAATCAGCAGTGGATATATTCCGGCTGTATAATAACTCTTGCCTTTCAGCAATAAATAAATGACGATCACAAACAAAGAAAAAACAATAAAAATTCTGTAGTTTTTCAGATGTCTGCCGGATGCCAGCATGACCAACCCGGGCAGCACAATGATCGTTGCGGGAAAGATCATCAGGAGTTGTTCAAAAAGAAAGGTCATGGGATTTACCTTCGCCAACTGCGAGTTTACCAGCTCGGTCATATGGTTTACGACCGGAAAACCATGCTTCACCTGCCAGAGAATATTGGGCAGGATGATCAGGAGCGTCAGGCCGGTTGCAATGTAGGGGTAGCGGGACAAAAATATTTTCCGGTGTGTGGTCAGCAGAAGGGCCGGGACCATGGCAAATACCAGAAAAACAATATTATACTTATTTAATATTCCCAATCCGAGGGAAATGCCAAAAAGCAGGAGGGTTATGTTCTTGTATGATTTGAAATATTTCACCAGGAGGAACAGCGAAAGAGTCCAAAAGAGGATATCGAAGGGTACGGGCTGTAATAGGCCGAATGCTCTGAGTGAAACCAGGGAAAGCGCCGTGGAAACCACGGCCAGAAGGCGGGCATACATGCTTCCTCCTGCTTCCGTTACGATGCGGGATACCAGCAGTAGCAACAATCCACCTGCAATGGCGGGGAAGAAGCGTGCCGCCAGCATCGTATATCCGAACAGCTTGATTGACAGGAATGCTATGAAGCCAATAAATGGCGGAACCGAATAATACCCGGCTGCCGGATGTTGCCCCAGAGAAAGATACAGCAGTTCATCACGGTGGAACTCAAAATTGCCGTTGCATGAAAGCTGAAAAACAGTGAAGCCTGATGCGATCAGAGGAATGATGCTTCTCTGAATGAGTGTGTGAGGTTTCAGGGGTGTTTTCATCCTGAGCATCGGAAGCAACTCACAGGTAAATATAGGCTTCCGGACCAAGCGGAAGCGCCAGCAACACCCAGATGATCAACAACAGTGT
Organism: uncultured Bacteroidales bacterium; assembly: GCA_964608665.1. Taxonomy (GTDB): domain Bacteria; phylum Bacteroidota; class Bacteroidia; order Bacteroidales; family CAIXZF01; genus JAKLIX01. The sequence goes on from CAZSQJ010000080.1 coordinate 1,752, forward strand.
CCAACCAATGAAAAATGCGAGGGTATAAGGAAACATGGTCGATATCAGGGTTCCCATGCCGGAGTTTTTGTCGTACTTCTCGAAATAGACGATAATCAGGGCAAAAAAACTCATCATGGGCGAAATGATGTTGGTGATGCTGTCGCCTATACGGAAAACAGCCTGGGAGAGTTCGGGTGAGTAACCCAGTAACATGAACATTGGGATGAATACAGGCCCGAGGATGGCCCATTTGGCGGAAGCGCTCCCCATGAACATATTGATAAAACCTGAAAGGACAATGAAAAGCACCAGAAGGGGAATGGTTCCCAGGTTTGCCGCCTGCAGGAAGTGCGCTCCCTGAATGGCGAAAACAAGTCCGAGTTTGCTCCATTTGAAGAATGCCACGAATTGTGCAGCGAAAAACACCAGCACGAGAAATGAAGCCAGACTTTTCATACTGCCAGTCATACCATGGACAATATCGCTGTCGGATTTGAATTTTCCGGTAGTGATGCCATAGACAATGCCGGTGGTTCCTGCCACCAGAAACAAAACCGTGATAAAGCCTTTAAGGAGTGGCGTATGCAATATCGTACCGTCGGGACCGCGGAGGATACCGTTTTCGGGGTAGAGGCCTGCGATGAAGAGGATCATCCATGCCATCAGAGTAATGAATGCATAAAGCATCCCCTTTTTTTCTTTTTTACCCAGGGCTTCTGTTTTCTCTGCGACAACATCACCCCGGTATTCACCCAGGCGGGGTTCAACGAACTGATGAGTCACCCAGGTTCCCAGGAAAGCGATCAGGAATGTTGAAACTGCCATAAAATAATAGTTGGCCGTGGGAAGGACAAGGTAATCCGGATCGAGGATGCGGGCTGCTTCGGTCGAGATACCGGCCAGCAGAGGGTCTATGGTTCCGATGAAAATATTTGCGCTGAAGCCTCCGGAAACACCCGCGAAGGCCGCTGCCATTCCGGCTATGGGATGTCTTCCCAGGCTGTGGAACATGATCCCTGCCAGCGGGATGATCAGTACATAACCCAGATCGGAGGCCATATTTGACAATACGCCTGCAAACACGACGGAAAAGGTGATTATCCGCCGCGGGGATCTGATCACAAACCATCGGATGGACGCCCCAATCAGACCGCTGCTGTCAGCTACCCCGATACCCAGCAGGGCGACCATCACGATGCCCAGCGGGGCAAAGGAAGTATAATTGTCGACCAGGTGGAGCAAGATTCTGTGCAAACCTTCACGCGAACATAAATTGATGATCCGGATATGCTCACCGGTGGCTGGATTGGTGGCTGACCAGCCGAAATAATTTCCGATGAAGGAAAAGACAATGACCAGAACCGCCAGGATGGCAAATAGGCTTCCGGGATGAGGCAGTGCGTTACCGGTTTTTTCAACAAGGGTAAGAAATCCGTTTTTTTTCATTTCCGACATCTAATACATGCCATTATTCTATTTCATTGTATTTGCCCGGACGCTGATCCCGCACAAACGGCATCTGCAGCTATCATGCTATCTGCTTCTGACGCTCACTGCTGCGGCTTCCCTGCATTTCCTCCCATCCTTGTCTTCGGTAAGGATGAAGTAATAATAGGTTTCTCCCACCCTTACAGTTTCATCGGTGTATTCCCAGGCTGAGGCGGGAAGATTTGCCAGCGGAAGGTTTTGTCCCTGCAGGTCGAGGCGGTGTATCTGTATGCTGCGGATGGCCGGGTCGAGCACCGGATCCCATTCGAGCCGGATTTGTCTGTTACCCGGCAAAGCTCTGACATTAGCCGGAGGCATGGGCAGGGTTTCGGGCAGATAGACCGAAACGGCCGGGCTGCGTGTCCCAGTGCTGCCATCCACTCCCAGAGCCTCCAGCGTGTAAAGGTAACGCAAGCCTTCACTGACCGTACCATCGTGGATCGCATTGACACCGAAGGCGGTCGGACTGCCCTTCAGCAGGGTCCAGTCTTCCGCGATGCGGTCGTTCATATCGACCGTGCGGCGGTAGATGTTGAATCCTGCCAGGCCTTTATGGGAAGTGAAATAATCCGGCCAGAGAACCGTCACTCTGCCGTTATCGACTCTGGTTTCGAGGGGCATGGCCACCGGCAGGTTCCTGACGGCTCCGGGTACGGCCACCCTGGCAGACAAGGGGCTGAGATTGCCTGACATGTTCTCATCCTTAACCGCATAAACATATACGGCCCTGGTTTCAGTAACGTCCTTCAGGCTGTCGGTGAAACTGACCGCTTCTTCTGTGGCAACGACCGGTCCTGCAAGCAGGAGGGGTTCATCCAGATAGGAGAAAGAACGGTAAACATAATAGGCCCGGGTATCATCAGAGGAACGTTTCCAGCGGATTACCACATGATCCCCTTCACGTGAGGCACTGACATTACCGGGTGGAAGCGTATTGGCACGCATGGCATCCAGCATCCCGCTGACCCTGGCTGTCGGAGCCGAACGGGCATAAGCGGTCTGAATCACCAGGCTGTAATAGTAGGTCACGAAAGGTTCCGCACGGTAGTCCAGCCAGCTTTTTGAACCCGGCGGCAGGCTTGCCATACGTATATAATATCCGTCGTAGTCCCTGCTCCGGTATATGTCGATGGAAACGATACCATCGGAATTGGTGACATGCCAGCCGAGCCGGATGGCATTCTGATCAGCCGCGCTTTCCGACTGCAAGCCGGTAATGGCGGCCTGCAGGCTGCTTTTATCCACAACATATACGTCAATATTCTCCACCGCCCTGCCCTGATTGCCGAAAAAGTCGTATGGGATGATACGGTAAGTATATTGTCCCTTCTCAAGAACAGCATCATCATAAATCCGCATGATTTTCCTTTTATCCCTGTCGAAATAGGTGATCAGCGGGAAGATCTCCCTGTAATCATTCATCAGGTATGGACTGCGGTATACCCGGCATCCCTGCATCCTTTCATGTTTTTCGGGAAGGAATTCCATGGTCACACCGGGCGCATCCACCTTTGTACCGTTGTGTTGCAACACGATGTCTGCCGGATTGGAGCCGGGACTGATTTCCTGCGACCGCAGTTCTTTGAACCTTCTCCCGTCAGTGTTCATCATACGAAGTTTATAACGGTAGTTGATTCCCTGCTTCACTTCATGGTCCCAGTATCCGCAACCTGCTGCTGCCAGGAAGCCTGGCTGGTTGCGGTATTCGCCGAGAACCCTGGTGTTCGTCCCTTGCCTGAGCCTGTCCCAAAGACTTTGAAGTACCTCCGCTTCAGGTATGCGGAAAGGAATGCCGCTGTTGGAACATGCCATGAGCCTGCCTTTGAATTCGTGGATGCCGGAAGGAAAGCCCAGCAAAGCGATGACGGTGGATTCGCCTCCGGATTCACTCCTTGAAAGCTCCCAGCGGAAGTTTTTCGGCAGGCTGTCGCCACAATGGACAAAGATTCCCGAAGGTCCGGGATAAACCTGCAGGCCAGGCTGGCCACTCACCCGGATACAGAGCAGGATCAGAAATAAGTATATAAACTGTCTCATTGTCAATCTTATGTTAATTACTCACATGCTGGGGTACTGCAATCTCCTTCGAAGGAAAAGTGGAAGCCGGAGCTTCCGGCACTGATCCTGCTCCCGACACAGGCATCGAAGATGGTTCCGTAACAGCAGCAGCCGTCGTAGGAAGGAACACCCTGTTCCAGTTTCACCTTGAATCCTGTTGATATCTGGCCGTTGAGCTGAAGCTGGTTCTGGAAGATACCGCCCTCAACCCGGCCGCGGATATCCACTTCTCCATAAATATCGGTGCAGGTGATCGACGACAGTTCGGCTTTCGCCAGGCCGTAAATGCCGGCGCCGGTATAAATCGTAGTGGAGCCTTCAGAGAAGTTCATCAGGAAGTCAGCTTCCAAACCGACGTTTACCCTGATGGAACCTCCCACGGGACCGAATCCCTGACTCCAGCTTTTGTTGATGAGGGGCTTGCCGGCAAGCATATAAAACCCGGATATGCCCGATTTGAATTTGCAGGGATTTGCCGTCGGAGAGTATTGCAGCAGGGTTTGTTTCAGGGACGCTGAAAAGGAGGGGTAGTTTCCGATGACCAGTCCGGCTTTGAGGTTTGCGATGGGAAATGCGTTCACGAGGATCTCCCCGAAAGAGGATAGGTACCATCCGGAGGGATCGATGCGCATTTCCGCGTCCATGCCGTTGAGGGTGATGGCGCCAAGTTCCAGCTTGTCGATATGCATGGTGCCGATCAGGCGTTTGTCGGCCAGCAGGTAAACCATTTTAAAGCCCGGAAAGCCCGGCAGATCACCGGCCTGCATGCCGCCGCCGTTGACCTGGATCTCTCCGAAAACGGTGAATTTCATACGGTTATCTCCGATATTGTCGGCTGCGGTCTTTTTCAGCATCTTTCCGGCAAAACAGAGGTAATTCCAGTCGCCGGCCTGCTTGTCTGCATGCATACCACCTGAATCGGGGACAAACTGGAAATCGTTCCCGCTTTTTTCGAACAAACGGAAGGCTTCATGTTTTTTCAAAAGCACATCATAACGTTCCGGCTGGGCAATGGCTCTGAAGGTGGCGTTCAGCGCGGGTAGTGAACCGGGTTCTTCCACCGTTCCGGCGATCAGCAGGGAGTCCTTGGTGCATTTGGGCATCACAGTGGAAGATGACTGATAGATGACATTGCCTTTACCAGTAAACGACATGTTTACGGGCTGGAGTTGGGAAACCAGGCTTGTTCCCTGTCCTTTCTCAAAGTTGACCACCACCCCGAAAGGAGCGATCCGCGGTGCATTCAGGCTGAGTCCACCCGACAGTGCAAACATGTTGTCGCTGCTGCTGATCGCGGTCGGAGTGAATACTGCAAGCGGGTTCCTCTTTACCCTGTATTGTTTACCCTGTTTAATGCTGAGCAGGTTTTCCCCGCAACTGAGCAATTGTACGTATTCCAGTTCGACAACGTCTTCCTGCAGGTGTTGGGCAAATCCGTAAATACGGGCGGCGGGCTGGTTCCCTTCACCGCTCATGCTCAGCCTCCAGTGTCCGCCCATGTCGCTGCCTGTTTTGTGGTCGTACAGCAGCGACACCCTTGCGGGATCGATGTCTTTGAGCAGGATGAGACCGTTTCCCAGACTGACCGACTGCAGTTCGAAATTGCCGATGGCCAGCATGTCGTTCCGCAGGTTGAAATACCGGGAAGGAATGTCGAGCTGCCCGGTACGCAACATGGCATTCTCGCTGTAAAAGCCTCCTTTGACCGGACTGAGCGACCAGTCCTTCACTTCCAGCGTCCATTTTTCCATGGCAATTTTCAACGACTGGTTCGAGGATGCCGTCTGGATCTGATTGTTATCCAGTACCAGACTGGGGATGTCCACCGTGAAGTGAGGCGGCTGGGCATTGGGGATGTGGCACTTCATCCGGACTTTCAGGTGAATGCTGCCGTCGTGGCTGATATACGAGCCAAAGGGATCGGCGGCTGCGTTGAATAGGATGAGTTTCATGCGCAGGGAGTCTTTGGCGGCATTGCAGAGATTGAATTCCACGTTGTTCATGTACGAAAATGGCCCGTAAAGTCCGAGCATGCCGGTAACTGCCTGTGTCATTCCCCCTGAGGGAGTTTGCTGCAGAGTGACCTGGTAGTTGCCGCCGGCCACGGGAGCAGTATTGCCCTGGTTCAACAGGCTCCATTGGCCGTATGAATATAAAGGGGAGTATTGTGCCATGCGCTCCGCAGCCTCCGTTTCATTGTAACGTGCCGTTATGGCGCGGATCTTCAGCTCAGGAGCCTGATCGACGATACGGCAGAGGTGGAAGTCCTGGTTGCTGTTGAATTTCAGATAGGACGAAGGATAGTTGAACGAATTGTCGGTAATCCTGGCAAAGCCTTCCACATAGCCTTTTCCCTGGTTGTCTTTCCGTAAAACCAGCCCGGCAGGGGCGGAACTCTGCATCCAGTTGGCCTGCTGGCCGGCGATCGATGCGGCCAGGGATACATTGTATTTCTCTGTATATCTGAGCTTTATATGTATCATCCCTTCCAGAGAAACCGGATCTGCGGCAGCAAACCCGATGCGTTTTCCGTCTACCATCTGACCCGTGAACACCACATCCCTCACCCTGGCTGATTCGGTACCCTGCTGGAAGATGAAGGCAGATTCGCTGAAGCGCAGGTCTATCACACCGGTCACTTTCACCACATTCTCATCGCCGGTTGGAGTGAGTTTTTCAATTTTCAGTGGGAAACCGAAAACCGAAGCGATGGTCATGTAATCATAACGGGTCAGGTCAAAGTCCAGGCTCGCCGTCTGTCCTGCCTGAATGGCGGCTTGTTTTGAATCTCCGATCACGGTGAAGGTGGTGTCGAGGGTGGCGTTGAATTCCAATTGGGTAGTCGAAACCGGGATGCCGCGAAGGGTATAGTTCCCTTGTTTGTCGGTATAGGTTTCAAACAGAGGAAGAGCGCCTTCCTGAAGTACCTGTACCGCATTTCCGCCGGGGGGTTCCGGGCCGGTGACCACGATGTTCTGGATCAGGCCGCTTTGTTGAAATCCGGTGTTCTGCAAATTGAAGCCGCTTTGTCCGCCGGGAAGCTGGGGTGCCACGAGAGGGTTTCCCTGGGTGCTTTGTTGCTGTTGCAACAGGCAGATCCGTGCCCCTCCCACGGCCGTTCCGTTCAGGCGTACTTTTCCGCTCAAAGCACCGCCCTTGCGAAGCCGGATCTCATACGTAAGCGGAACGGCAGTCTCCGGATTGCTGAAATTGATGAGTTGCGGGATATAGTTCGTTCCGGGGGGACCAGTTACCTTGACCGTGAAGTTTTGGTAAGAAATGTTCTCGAACTCAAAACCTGCTTCTCCCTGCTGGTTGGTGGTTTTCACCAGGTCTGTGTTCATGCTGAGCCTGGCGCCTGCGATTTTCTGAGCGGCATTGCCCTGTTCACTGACCACGAAATTGATCCTGTGTTTTCTTCTGAACACCGTGATATCGGGTCTGGTGTTGTTGCCCGCGGCCAGGGTAAACGACAAGGTGTCAGGGAAATAGCCCACATCCACCGGTATGATGTACAGGGTGTTGCTGCCCGAGGGAAGGGCGATGCTGAAGCGGCCGTCGGGCTGGCTGAGTTCATAGCTGGTGTCGGTGCGCATCACATAGCTTTGAACACCCTGGTTTTTCTCATTCACCACGCGGCTTGAAAGCACGGCATCGGGTTCCATCAGCAGGGCAGTCTGTATATACTGGGATCCGTACTTGTCCATCGGGCCGGTATTGTATGTACCAAGCTGGTGAAAGCCCGGATGGGCTGCCTTCAGGCTGAACTGCTGGTTGTTTTGCTGAACCAGTCCCTTGAATTCGATATACCCGTCCTTATCGGTGAGTCCGGATGCCATGTTGAAATAAACCCCAAGCAATTTCTGCAGGATTTTGACCTGAACATCACCCATGGCTTTGTCGCTTGCATGGTTGATTACCCTGGCTCCGATACGGCTGGGGAGGGGGTCGAGGCTGAGGCTGACACTCAGGGCGGGCAGCCCTGATTTCTGTTTGCGTGTGTCCCAATAGGTACCATAGCCTGCATTGCTGATTTTCGGGAGGTTTGCAAGGATTTTCGGTTCAAAATACTGGCTTCCCTGCGACGGGTCCGAGCAGGCTTCCAGACGGTAACGGTCAAAATTGATTAAAAGACGGTCGAAGCTGACAATGTCGGGACTCACTGTGGAACCTGACCCGGATGGCTGGGGCTGGCTGGTCTCATCCCACAGCCATTCCAGCTCATTGCTGAAGCCTGGAGCAGTGGGTATCCCGAAATCAGGCCAGAGCAACCGTTTCATGCGGTACAACCCGTCGCCCTCTCCGGCAGGGAGTCCGGGGATTTTATCGGCAGGATCACGGAAAACAACAGCCTGTATGCCTCCCCCAGTGACTTTGGAGTTTTCCTTGGATTGTTTCTGAATGGTGGCAGTCATTTTCATTTCCTGTACATATACCCTCACAGGCTCAATAATGGTGTTCACCTCAAATGCATCACAGATGATGTTGGTGGACGGATTGTAATAAAAGGGTGCCGTGTTTCCTCCGAGTTGTATCCTGTAAACCCTGTGGATGGGACCGGTGGCTACCACTGAATCATGATACTGGGTGTCTGGCGGCGCATCCAGACTTGCATCCGGTACATGCTCATCCGCCCAGGGACCGCCACCCTTGAAACCGCCGGCTCCGGGATTCAATACATTGCCTCCTCCCAGCAACTGCGTGCCTCCCAGATTGTTGCCGATCACCTGGATGCCGGGTATCCCGTTTTCGAAATTCAGTAAACCATTCTGTTCCAACACCCCCATCACTCCCCAGTTGGGGTTGACAATGGGTGCATCGGGATTGGTGAGCATCTGCTCGAGTTCTGTCAGGGGATCAACCATGTACGGGGTAGTTGTGGTGGTGGAACTGACCATATAGGAGCCGGTTCCAAGATATCCTTTGTGGTTGATATTCAGTACTTCAATATCAAAGTTGCCGTCATTGTCGGTGACCCCGGTACCTGCAACCATTCTTGAATCGGGGGTGTTAAGCACCATGGGTGTTCCGTCAACATTGACCACCAGGCCGGCACAGGTGGTATTCATGAGTTGGGATAAAAGGTTCTGTACGGCATAAGTCGGTACCGGTGTTCCATTGATAAGATATTCCACCTGGATTTTAAATGGCATGTTGGCGAGCGGTCTGACAACTTGCTGGGCGTCGCCCGGCCACAGGTACACCATTCTTCCCTTTATCCTGGATTTCGGGGGTTCAACCGATACAATATTATACTGTCCCTCTGTACTGTATTTGCTGGTTTGCGGGGGTGAGAACTGGATGACATTGTCGAAGGGTGAATAGCGGAATGGCATCTCTTCAGCCTTGAATGAAGTGTCTTCCAGGGCCTGGACAAACAGGTTCTGCAGTTGCACTCCCGTTGAAAACAGGCCGCCACCGCCGCCACTCCCCGGGCCTTGGCCCTGCCCCGGATCTTCCCCGGCGATCACGTAATAGACATCGTCGGCGAATTCTTTCACATTGCAGACCAATTTGTTAAAGATCACATAGGATCGCATCCTGCCGGCCTCCATGGCCCTGACGGTTTTCGCCGTGGCGATTTTGACAAAGCCCGGTACCCCCGGGTCGGGAGGACTCTTCTGATCCCCCTCCACCGGCGGTTGTCCGGGTATTTTGGTTTTCCGGTAGATATAAACCGGAATCCCTTCCCTGACAGCCTCCGTAATGCTGCTGTCAATCGCCACGCTGTGCTGGAAGTGAAATCCGCCGCCGGAGCCCGGCTGCCCGTTGTTGATTACCGGGGTGTATTCACTGGCAAATAGCTTGTTTACATAAAGTTTCAGACTGTAACTGAAGACTTCCGTAACGATCTGCCCGGCCTGCTGGACTTCGCCCACCGAGTCCACTACGATCTCTTCCTGTGGCTGGCTGTAATACTTGCTGAGGATCTCAAGCCGGTATTTCCGCTGGATGGGCGGGGTGCCGCCCGGAACCAGGATTTCGAATGAAAAGCTGCCGTCGGCTCCTGTGGTGGTATACCATGATTCTTCCGACAGGGGCTTAAAAAACAGCGGGAAAACCTGCAGCATATTACTGCCCGGCTTTGTAACCCCCCCGGTGCCGGTGCGGGTGATCCTCACCTGGGTGCCGGCTACGGGATGGGTCTCGGCATAGTCCCCGAAACGGTACAGCAGCTTGCCCCTTACCAGGACGGTATCGGTTACGGTGTCAGTAATCACGGCAGGAATGAACGGTTCCGGCGGCACACAGGTGAACTCCCTGACTTCACTCCGGCCGTTGTTGATAAAAAGTGCGCCGCTGGTACCGCTCTGGCCGGGTTCTTCCCAACTGCCGGTGAGGGTGACCGCCCAGGCGTATTTCCGGCCGGTGACCAGCGGAGGCTGGGCCGGACCGTACAGGAAAACACTGCTGCTGACCGTGGTTTCAAAAAATGGCGGGAAGTGGCCCGAATTGAAATAATCTTCCTTTGGGCGTGTGGTATCAAGCATTTCAATGAGGGTGAGCCGGTAAAAGGATCCCGGCGGCGCCCCCGGAGGAATGGTCCAGCTGAAAACCTGGTTCTGTGGCTGCTGCAAAGGAATGCCGGCCCGGTCTTCAGGAAGGATCAGCATGGGCGGCTGGATACTCTGAATAAAAAAGTTCGAACAGCTCAGGTCGTTCGACAGGGCCATCAACGGGTCGGCAAAACTGAAGGCTTGTACGCAAAGCGAATACAAACCTTCGGGCAGTCCGTTCATCCGGAGGATTTCTTTTTCAGTAATTCCTTGGTATTCAATGACATTTCTGTTGAAAAAACGCTGCAACGTATAATAATTCACCTGGATTACCTGGTAAGGCGGAATACTGAGCTGCATGCCGGAGCTGTTGTTCCGGTTGGCCATCAGCAGGATGCCGTGATCATCGCAACGCAGGGATAATTGCAGGTAGAAGTCCTGCGTTTCCGCTCCGGTGTTTTGAATCGTGATGAAGATCTTGCCCGGGTTGTCGGTATAGTCGCTCAGGCGGGTGGAATAGGGCGGCAGGACACTGACCTGCACACTGAGGGGATATTGGGCCCGGACAGTGATGGCGCTCAGCAGGAGGAGGAAAACGGGGACAAACCTTTTCATGGGCAGCTGTGATTAATTCAGAATGAAAAATGATAACCGATCTCACCGGTGTTTTCGGTATAGGCTGGGGCGAGTTCTGTGTCGACGGGCCGGTTGCCGGTCATGACCCAGCGCAGGTGCAGCCGGTGGTGTTTGTTGATGCTGTATTGCAACTGCAGCGACAGGTTGAGGATGTCGCTGCCGGTTTGAGATTTGCTGGTGGTGAATGCGGCATTGCTTCCGATCTGCAGCTTGTTGGAATAAAACCCTTTATTGATCCCGAGCCCAAAACCGGTATACCGGGTCTGGTTCGACCGGAATTCGGTGGAGCTGGTATTGGCAGTGAAGGTGAAATTAAGGTTATGTTGCTGGAATCCAAGATTATATGATATGAATGCCATTTGGGTACGGATGGTATTGAGGGCGGTGGTGGAGTCGTTGGCATCGGTCATTTCCGCGAGGGTCACATTGCCGAGGACGGAGTGGCTGTTCGTTTTGGTGACATGGATGAACCTGGGACTGGCGGCATAGGTGCGGGATGTGTTGGTCAGTTTGTATTTCTGGTTGACAAGGGTCACCTGTGGTGTGGCGCTCATGGAATAATTGCTCAGGTTGAGGTCGAGGCCGAGTTTACGGGTGAAGTCCATGCCGGCATTGGCCGACCAGATGGTCCGGTCGGTGCTCATGGCTTTCTGTCCTCTGAGATTATCGTGCTGCAGTCCGAGACTTCCGCTTATCCGCAGCCTGTTTTTAAAAAGCTGGCAGGAAGGTGCGAAGGTGATTTGTTCAAGGTCATTGTTGAAGTAGTACACACCCATGCTTTTAAAGCCCGGTTCCACCCATTTGTAGTTGGTTTTCAGGGAGAAGTGCTTTTGTTTATAGGTAAGGGCGGCCGACCAGGCCATATATTTTTCGGTGGAAAGGTTCACGGGCAGGATATGTTTGTAAAGATCGAGTTCTTTAATGGGGTTTACCGACCGCATATTATGGGTATAGAGGCTTAGTCCGCCATCGGCTTCGAGTACCAGCTTCGGGGAGAACTGCAGGCGCATGGCAGCCGAGGCGGCCATGTTGGCGGCCGGGTGGACAAACGTGGCCGTGTCCGTTCCCTGGTAGCTGACGCTGCCGGAATCGTCCATGGCTTTCAGGAAGCTGAAGTCGATAAAACTGCCTTTCCGGCCGATCCCGGTTTTTACGGCATAGACTTTACGGGTGAAGCTAACCGGCCTGACATAGCCCAGGTTGGTATCCAGTTCCGTGGCTTTGTTCAGCCGGCCATAGGCGGCCCCGAAGCGGAAGGCCCCGGGAGTGAGTTCGATGCCGGCTCCGTAAAGGGTATGTCCGCCGAGGGTATAAGGAGAGAAGTTCAGGTTACGGTATCCCAGGTGCAGGGTGATCCATTTGTAGCGCGGACTCAATCCATAGCGGTTAAAGGGCTGGCTGTATGTCTTTTCTTCTTCGCTCAATGCGAAGGTGAATGGAATGGTGATGCCGTAAACAGAGATGGTGGGAGAGCCGAACAGGTACCAGGTGAAGGGATTTCTCCTGGACGGTATACCGTCGGCCGAATAACCCATTCCTCTCAGTTCCAGCGAGCCCGAGAAGGTGACCGGCTTTTGCGACGACAAGGTCGAAAGATCCTGGGCATGGAGAGATGCGCAAGTGATAATCAGGAATATACAAAGGGCAGATGTTCTTAACATGCGGGCAGGATTGATGTTATCGACAAGCCGGGCAAAACCGGGGTAATCAAAGATACAGTTTTTTCTGACAATACCGCCTGTTCAACACACAATTTCCGTGGCATATCATGCTATACGCAAACATTCCCCACGTTTTCACGTCGTCACGCCATGCGCCCGGGACAATTCCCAAACAACCAACCCATTCCCTTAAAACACGTACGACCCCTTCCGGGTCAGGAACTCAACCGGACATTCCCGCTATAAACATATGACCCCTTTGGGGTCGCCTCTCCGCTCTCATTCTCATTCTCATTCTCACTGCGTCTCTGTGGTTAATAACCTGCGCTCACCATCCCGGATATTTCCCGGTGTGATTTTCTCAGGGTGATGCAAGATGGATGGCTTTTATCCGGCTGATTATTTTCACCGCAAAGACGCAGAGACGCAGAGATCAATCATCGGTGCAGAAAGGAAAAGGCAGAAGTGAAGAAAAAGAAAAAAGGGGAGTGTGTCTTTCAACCTGGTCCTTTAAACTTTGAATTTCTACTTGTTGTATCCTGAGCCTTTTCC
>CAZSQJ010000081.1:0-13832 GCA_964608665.1 uncultured Bacteroidales bacterium
TCGAAGTATTCCCGTTCACATCGGTCACTGTCCAGGTAACCACATGATTACCAACCTCAAACAACCCGTTACCCGCAACATCATTTACAATACTCTGTATGCCGCAATTGTCATTGGTTTGCGGCGTGCCAAGGTCCAGGATCACCGTGTAGCATACAAAATTATTTGCACAGGCATAATAGTCGGCCGGGCAAATGATGGTGGGCGCTTGGTCGTCGGAAACGGTGACCGTCTGGGTGCAAGTGGCCGAATTTCCGTGCACATCCGTCACCGTCCATGTAACCGTAGTGCTTCCAACAGGGTATTGATGATTGCCGGGTGCATCATTGCTCACGTTTTGCACACCACAGTTATCATCTGTCTGGGGAGTGCCCAGGTTGAGGATGGTAGCATGGCACTGTCCCTGGTCAGGGTTGACACTGACCGGAGAGGGACAGCTTATGGAAGGCGGCAGGTTGTCAGTCACGGTCACGCTCTGGCTGCACTGGGAGGAGTTGCCATTGAGATCATAGACTGTCCAGATCACCCAGCTCGTTCCTACGGCATACTGATTGTTGGCCGGAGCATTGTTACTGACACTTTGAATACCACAGTTTTCATCAAACTGAGGTGTACCGAGTGAGCTAACAATTGCAAAACACTGTCCGGGATCAGCCGGCACGTTAATGGCAGGGGGAGGAGTCAGTGTAGGAGAGGCATCATCGAGTACCGTCACCAAAAAGCTGCATGTCGAACTATTTCCATGAATATCCGTCACCGAATAAGTCACCGTGGTATTACCCAGGCCAAAATAGCTTCCGGGAGGGATATCCGCCACACAGTTTGCGAGTCCGCAATTATCCCATCCTTCGAGATTCTGACTTTCCACAAAAACATCCATGATCAGGTCATGCAGAAGTATGGTAAAAAACCCCAGTATCAGGCTCCCGTCGGGGTAAGTATCGGATGTCACTGCAAGTTCCACCCCTGGGGCAGAAAAGCCCAGGAGGTACGAATGGCCCTGGACCAGGTCGGGAGCCACACTCAGGGGGATATTGATTTCAAAGTCCCCTGCATTATCAGGAACCGGATAGGTACAGATCATAATGGGAATGTCCCCAAGATTGCCGCTCATGCGGATATGAACCAGGCCTGTCGCTCCGCTGGTCACATTCTCCTTTCTCAAGACTATTTTTGAAAGCCTGCCGCTTGCAGAAGCGACAAAGGATTGTCCAAGGCTGGCGACAAGGACATCCGTTGTGCTGCCGTCAATATTCAATGCTTGTTCCTCAACGATCCCGACAGGCCAGCTTACCATACTGCCACAAATTCCGGGATCACAGGAGGTAACGATATTCCCCGGACAGAGTACAAGTGGGATTTCGTCATCCGTAACTATCACCTGCTGTGTGCATTGAGCAGTAAGGCCATGGACATCGGTGACCGTCCAAGTTAATACATGGTCTCCAACAGAAAACTGATCGTTTCCGGGTGTATCATTCGCCACGCTCTGCACTCCGCAATTATCTCCTGTCTGGGGAGTTCCAAAATTGGCAATACTTGCATAACACAGCCCCGGATCATTATTGACTGTCAGAGGTCCAGGAAAGATAACTGAAGGCGGCTGATTGTCGGTGACAACGACCGATTGACTACACTGGGCTGAATTACCTTGTATGTCGTAGACTGTCCACGTTACTGTCGTAGTCCCGACAGGAAACTGCCTATTACCAGGAGCATTGTTGGCCGGTGCTTGCGTTCCGCAGTTGTCGTTCACGTCCGGAGCACCAATGTCAGCCACTGTGGCGTAACACTGTCCCTGGTCTGCGTTGACACTGAGCGTTGCCGGACAGGTAATTATTGGCGGCTGGTTATCGGTGACAGTGACCGCCTGGGTACAGATGGCCGTATTGCCGCTTAAATCGGTAACCGTCCACGTAACAACATGACTGCCAACTGCCAACAGTCCTCCCGGCACATCAGTGGTTAGCTCCTGTATCCCGCAATTGTCAACGGTGTTGGGAAGGACAAGAATGGACACCGATGCCGTGCACTGGTCCGGATCGGTGCTGATGCTTACAGGCGGCATACAGGTGATCTGAGGAGGTTCGTGATCCGTCACGGTCACGGTTTGGGTGCAGGTTCCAACATTGCCGTGCATATCGGTTGCCGTCCATGTCACCACTGTTTCTCCAACAGGGTATTGCCCGTTTTCAGCTGCATCATTTTCAATATTATACCCCCCGCAATTTTCGTGAACCTGCGGAAATCCCAGATTCTGAACCGAGGCCCAGCATGCATTCTGTGTGGCACTGATGTGAACAGGCGGGGGACAGGTGACAACAGGCGGGCGATTATCGGTTACCGTCACAATGGCACTGCAGGATGCCTGATTCCCGTGACCGTCATCCACGGTGAGGGTAACCGGGTTTTCCCCGATATTGGCGCAAGTGAAGTGATCGGGTATGACCGAAACCAGGTTCACTGTTCCGCAATTATCCGAACCGTTCAGAAAAACATCAGCAGGGGTGAGGGTTGCATGGCCGTTTTCATCAAGAAAAACACTGATATTCTTACAGTTCACTATGGGTTCTTCCTCATCGTTCATGATTACTTTAAAGCTGTATGATGCAGTATTCCCGTGAATGTCGGAAGCGGTATATGTGACCGGTGTGGTACCCGCACTGAAGTAGCTCCCTGAAGGGATATCCGGGGCACAGCTTGCAATGCCGCAATTATCCCATCCGTCAAGGTTCTGACTTTCCACATACACATCCATGATCAAATCATATAAATAAGCAAAGAAAAAAAGGATAAGATTCCCGTCCGGGTAGGTGTCAGAGGTTACGGCAACATTCACTTCCGGGGCATACAGGGTGATATAATATACCTGGCCCTGAATCAGGTACGGAGCCTGACTCAAAGGGATTAGGATGTCGAATTCACCGGCTTCATCCGGAACAGGGAAAGTGCAAACCGCAACGGCTTCATCCCACCAACTGCCATTCAAACGGATGTTAAGTGATCCTGTCGCTCCGGTTGTGACATTTTCCTTTTTCAACACGATCCGTGACATCCTGCCGCTGGCAGCAGCAATAAAGGATTGCCCCACATAGGCGATGCAAATATCTTCGGTGCTGCCCTCAATGTTCAGGGCCTGTTCCTCTATGGTGCCTTCCGGCCAGCTGACGATACTGCCACATGAACCGGGATCACAGGAAGTGACAATACTATCCGGGCAGATCACTACCGGGGGTTCGGTATCGGTAACCGTCACCTGCTGGGTACACCGGGAAGTGAGCCCGTTGATATCGGTTGCCGTCCACGTCAGCATGTGGCTGCCCACAGCCAACTGTCCGTTGCCGGGTAAGTCGTTCTCAACAAGCAACACAGCGCAATTATCTCCTGTCTGAGGGAGTACAGGATTTGTCAGGCTTGCGTAACATCGACCCGGATCATTGGCAAGCGACAAAGGTTCAGGGCAGATCACAGAAGGCGGCAGGGTATCGCTCACGGTGACCATGGTCTGACAGCTGCTGATGTTGCCATTGCCGTCGGTCACAGTGACCACAACCGGGTTGTCGCCGATGTGGTTACAGCTAAATTGGTCAGGAATGACCGAAACCAGGTTCACCGTGCCGCAGTTGTCGGTTCCGCTTTGGTAAACATCATCCTGCCCGATGGTAATCTGTCCGGCTTCATTCAGATATACCAGGGCAGACTGACAGTGTATATCCGGAGGGATGTCATCGGCATACAGGCTCACCGTAACTTCGGTCCGGCCGGTACCTTCGCACAGGGTGATGTCATTGACGGCGGCAGCCCAGGCAACGGAAGTTCCCGGTGAATTCCTGGAAGGGGCAGATGTAAGATTACCGCCTGAAGGGGCATCAAACCAAAGGATGGTTTCACCGGGCCCGGCCGTGGCAGAACCCGTTTGGGTGGTACCATCGCAATCCGTTGCCAGGATGCTGACGGCAGTCGGCGGATCAGGAGCAGCAAGCACGGTCAGTTGGGCATTTCCGTCGGGATGGCTGGTACAGGGATCAAAAAACTGGTAGCCTGAGAAATCGGCACGGATCGCAAAGTCTCCTGCCGCAAGGGCTGAAGCATCCCAGATACATGAACCGATTCCGTCAGCCGGGTTCACATTCACCGCTGAACCGGCCGCAATTCCATTAACAAAAAACTGTATGGTACCTCCTCCTGGATTGGGGCTGATTGTTGCCGTAAGCAACAGGTTCTGGTCGCCCCGGCAGATGGTTTTATCATCAGGAGTGATTACCGGCATGACAGGGTTCGAAACAGGACCAGTATATTCTTCTCCCAGGGCAAAATCACTCATGCCGGTGAATGCTGCAGCATTCGTAAATGGCGTTCCCGCAGTGGCATGGGCGGTAATCACCCCACTGTTTTTTTTATAAATCAAAACATTTCCTGATGGTGTGTATCCGGTGCCATCCAGTGTAATATAATACTGCAGGTTGCTCCCTCCGGTCTGGTTGATGGTCCAGTACCGCCCCTGGGAAAGCAGTACGGTATTGACAGGGAAAGTCCCTGTCATGCTTTCCTCCTTTTGTTCAATGGTTACTTTACTGGTACCGCTGAGTGTGGCATAACGGAAATTCACCGGCCGGTAATAGCCGTTCTTACCCACATGAAATTTCCTGGTACCGGAAGAAGAGAAACTGCATGACAAGGGACCGTCTACATAACTTTCCGGTCCGCCGTATATGGTTACAGCGTCAGATTTTACATGAAGGGAATGTGGTCCGGTTGTCAGTACACCCCGGATCAGGCCGAACACCTCCTTCACTTCCACATTGTTGCTTAACGTCACTCCTGCCCCGCCGGGTTCCTGGTCAATGATCAGTGCGTTCACACTGGTAGGCAGGCCATTGCCGGTGATCTGCGGGCTGTTTCCCATATATGAATATCTCCCCTGGCTGCTGTAGGTTCTGCTGCCGGTCACCTGGATATTGCCTGTTGGTCCGCTCAGGCTGATACCGTCTGGAGAGGTGACCCACAGACCTGCATTGGCATTCAGCGTGAATGAACCACTGCCCATAAGGCAGGTGCCAGGCTCTGCCATCGTCAGCGATGAGTTTTCATTTACAATGTAATTCACCGGGCCCTGTACACTTCCCCCTCCGGTGTAGATATGATAACTCGCCCCATAATAAATGACATTGATACTGCCGTGAGGTCCGAATGAATTTTGAAGATGACGCAGGATACCACCCGCATGGGTATAATGATATCTGACCATCAGATTCAATACCTTGTCCTGAACATCGGTACTGACTAACAATCCCTGTGTAAAAAGAAAATCACGCTCAACAATAATATTTAATACACCTGAGTGACCTACCTGGAGTGTCGCGCCGGTAATCTTCAAATCTCCCTTCACCGTGATATCCGGTGGATTATAGCCTGCCAAAAACACCGTCCCCTGACTGAATATCAGGTCACCTTCAACCAGAAGTGAGCCGGAGGATGCAGGATTTATCGTGAAGTAATACCCGGTATTCTCAAATGTCAGATTCCCCTTGCAATGCAGGGGTACATTCAAGGTTAAATATGCATTCGGATCGCTGCAGAAGTTCAGGTGGCCGAACACCTGGTTCAGGCCTGTGGGCATGGTATAATTAATACCCTTAAGCCTGCAAATGGAGGCCGGATCCCAGTCTGCCGCCGGTATTGCGCCACCATCCACATTATGCAAATAGTTACTGTTAGCATGAAATTCTGCCGACCCGCCTTGCTCCAAAGAACCACCGACTTCGAATGTTCCGTAAACTCTCAGATCGGTGCCGGGACCATCCGGTATCTTCATCATTGAATACGGATCAGTCCTTAGAATACCCCCGTTTTCAACGACGATCTGGTCGGCTTCGGCAAAGTAGTCTACCAGTATGGTATGTCCTTCCCGGATTACGATGCTTTTATCGAGTTTCGTCGGAAAGTGACTTGCAAGCCTCCAGATAACACTGTCATCAGATTCCTCCCAGGAATATGCAGTTTCCCACATGTTGGAACACCTTGAGCGGAAGAAACATCTTGCCGGTAAAGCATTAATGATGACCCGCGACATGGAGGGATACGAAGGTTCATCGAACTGAACCGGCGTACGATCACCACCTAGAATAGCATTCCGTTTCAATATCATGCTCCTGACACCAAACTCACCTGCAAATGTTTTTTCGGATGACAGGCTCCAGTTGGGAGGATAAGCGGTTACCGTGCAGGGTGCAGAATTACCCGGCCTGGCCGAATTCACGACTGTTATGGCATTGTATGAAGATGTCATATTCATTGCTGTCCCGAATTGAAATGTCGTCATCAGATTGTTTGAATTATAAGTCAAACTTGAATGGATTGTTGCTGTTTGATCAACATAATCAAAAACAGCTACATAAACATCTGTAATAACCATATTTCCAAGGCTGAAAATATTAAATACCAGGATATTTGAAAGCGCATTATCAATCGTTTCCTCGGGTAAATAATACAAGCCGGTATGAGCATAGCGGGACAAGGTAAAATCATTCGTTATCATTCTCAATGGTCTGTTGCCATAAGCCATGGTTGTCACTCCCTGGTTGACTGCAACAGTTCCCGTTGTTGCCACTGCAACCATCAGTATCCTGAACTCATCCGTCCCTGTAGGAATGTTCAGCTGTACCTGCTGTAATCCGGTAGCCGTACCATGATACACATTGGTCCAGTCTGTCAGGGTGGTCATAAAGCCCTGCGCCGGAAGCCGCAGCGTACCACAGGCAATACACAGCGTAAAGATCATTGTCAGGAAGGTCCCTTTTGCAGGATGAACCAATGCCGGAATCTTTGTTTTCATAATATTATCGTGTTTATAAATGTTTGAATGATATCTGCAGTTTGAATTAAATAATTCTTATTCTTATCACTTCAGGATGAGAAAATCATTGAAATGTGCCGGTGTGGCAGGTTTACGGCAAATAATCATCCCCCCTGCCGATGCTGCATAGGCTTCAAGCCAGCTGCCAAAGCGCATTATGTCTGTTGTATCAGCTTCTATCATCAGTCTCACGCCATCAGGACCTTCGCGTCTTACATTTCCTTTGATGTGACAGCGGAGGGCTGCCCGGTAGATTTCAAAGACAGGATTCGTATTGCTGTTGAGCATTCCTGTAAGTATGATATCCCGGTGTGTTTTCCGGGTATCAATAAAATCTGATGCAGGCTCCGGATCTGAAAGCGTTTCCATATACGGCATTTGGTTTGCGTACCATCAAAATTAGACCGTCATGGAAGGGAAGTCAATTTTTCACCCTGGACAAAGCCTGGACAGAAAATAATTAGTTAACATTTAACTAATTATCAGTGTCTTAAAAAATAAGCTAAAGGAATGAGAACGCGCGCTTCGCTTAAAAGCGGCTCATAAACTGAGGCAATTCCTCATCAGAGGGGATGTTCATTTTCTTTCTGAGCCGGTGCCGGCTCTTTTGAATAGCGGCCGGCGAGACATGGAGCATCCGTGCTATTTCTTTGGTACCCAGATTGATGCGATAGTATGCACAAAGTTTCAGATCATGCTGGCTCAGATCCGGGAAGGCTGTCTGCAGTTGGTGAAAGAAAGCCGGATTCACCTCATCGAAGTGCATCTTGAACTGATCCCATTCTGCCTCCAGACCCTGGCTTTCCTTCAGCAACTGATTGATCTTCTGCAGACTATGCTCGCATGCCTCTTTTTCCAACACCATCGAACTTTCCATTGTCTGCTTGACACTGTCTATCATCTCATTCAGGCTGATGGCATGCAGTATCCTCGAGGAGAGTTCGCGGTTTTTAAATTCCAGTTTCTCGGCTTGCAGACGGTTGATCTCCTTCTCTGCAAATAGCTGATCTTCAAGGCGCTCCCTGGTGATTTCCTGCAAACTGGCTTCCTTTTCCAGCAGGATTGTTTTTTGCTTCAGGTTCCTGTTCTTCATCCGGTAGAAACTGATCAGGTAAAGTGAAAGGATGACAAACGCAAGGATACTGACAAGCATCAGCAGCTTTGTCCGTTGTTGAATTTCAATTCTTTGTCTTAGAATCTGGTTTTCCTTCTCCTTCTTTTCATTCTGGAACCTGGCTTCCATCTCGGCAATCTGCCTTGATTTTTCAACATTGAAGACACTGTCTTTCAACTGGGTAGAGAGAATGTGATATTCAAGCGCTTTCTCATTATTCCCCAGTTTATGGTAGACCTCAAACAGGGTATGATAGTTTTTTTGCAGCATATTGGGGTTGTCGGACATTTGGGAGATACTGACTCCTTTCCCGGCAAAATAAAGTGCGCTGTCCGGGTTCCCAAGCATATTGTATAGCCTGCCCAGATTGGCGCAGGTATTGGTGATCCCATGGGAATAGGAGAGTCTTTCGCTGATGGCGAGTGACTTACGGTAATATCCCACCGACTCAGGGATACGTCCCATTTTCTCCATGATCAGCCCGAGGTTGTTGTAATTTCCGCCGATCCCCATGCTGTCGCCCAGTTGTGAACCCAGCTCCAATGCTTCATTGTATATACCGATGGCTTCGGTGAATTTCTTCTGTTCTATCCGTATCAGGCCTATATTGTTCAGTGTTATCATGACAGCGGAAGGCAGTCTTTTCTTGCGTGCCGTGGCAAGCGCATCACTCAGCAGGGCATCTGCCCTGGCATGTTCTCCCAGCTGCCAGAATAAAACAGCTGTATTATTGATGGTTACAAGGTACGCATTCGCAAAATCATTGTCTCCCGGCACCTGTGACAGTAATTCATCTACGATACGCATGGCATGCTGATGCATTTGCAATGCCATTTCCAGTTTCCCGAAATTATGGTAAATATTTCCTGCATTGCTGTACATGCTTTCCAGGCGCTTAAGCATTCTAAGGCTGTCAGGTTCACGCGCGCACGCCTCCTTCTGATGGCTGATCGCTTCAAGCATCAGTTCAATGGCTTTTTCATTATTCCCCGCGTAAAAATACAGGATGGACAATGCGTTCAAGGTGCTTGCGCGCAGGGCCGGATTCCCGCTTTCCAAGGCTAAACGGTCGGCTTCCGTGGCGAGTTGCATACTTAATCCGGGATGCCTCATGCTGTATTGCTTCACCATCCCGATCATCAGCATGATCTTCTCTGACCCGGACTTCCCCTGCAGCTTCCTTTCAATGCTGTCAAACCGCTCACTGTCTGATACCTGGATCCAAATACTCTTGTTTATGTATGAACCGGCAGCATTTTCGTCTTGCCCGGGAGTTTTCCGTTGCGCATCAGCATGCGACATACCACCAAACACCATGAGGCATATCAGGATGACCATGCTGATTCTGCATTCAGTGTAAGCATCTTGTCTGGATTGAATCATGGCTTTCATGGTGATGAATACTCATTGTGCAGGATGTGGAACATCAAGCTATCATGATCTCTTATCATACAAATATATACAAAGATTTTTTCCCCGCTTTCAGGCTGGCGGGAAAAGTGAGAAGAGGCAAAACTGAGGTTGGAAATGAAGGGAGAAGTATGAAGTTATGCCGTACACCGCTATGACGGGCTTTTTCGCAAAACTGTTCCGTGTCGGTATAAAGATATGAAATAAGCAGCGACATGCCATGGCATGTCCTGCTGCGGATTGGTGTTAAATATATGAGATCAGAATGTCTGTAGGGCCACGATATATTTTGAATCTGTAGGGTCACGATATATCGTGACCCTACAGATTCAAACAATAGCGATTATCTAACCAGCTGCATTCGTTTCACAATAATCTGTTCACCTGCAATCAAGCGACAGATATAGGTTCCGGCAGGCAGATGGGCTGCATCGAAGGTGAAGGTGTGCTTCCCACGGTATACCATGCCACTTGCGATATCACCGACCTTTTCTCCAAGCATATTGTAAATGCTCATTTCCACATGCTGGTCATCCGGAATGACGATCTCAAGGGTTGTTTCGGAGGTGAAAGGATTGGGATAAACCTTTAAAGCAGCAAGTTGCGCCGGGGTATCTTCTATCCTCGGCAGTGCAACTGTGAACTCATCACAACCGATGTCAGGAGTTGCCACATTGCGGATGTTGCCGTCAATGTCGGTCGTAAAGGTGGCCACAGGATTGCCCTTGCCGTCTATTCCCGTATTGGACGGCAGCAAATGCAGGTCGGTGTTGCTGAAGTAAAGCGGCATCACATTCACGCTGTTGGCATCCTTGCCGGAAGCGGTTTTCCACAGGGCAATGGTCGCCTTGTCCACCCCCGCCCAGCCGGCGATGGGTGCCGTAGCCGAATACAGGTCGTTGTAATCACAATAGGTCCAGTAGGTTCCGGACACCGTATAGATGGCATACTGCCCGGACGGCGATGCGGAACGGAAGTTACTGAAGATGTTGTTTTTGATGGTTACATTCACCGAGTTCTGACGGTAGAAGCAGTAGGACTTCTTCGTTGCGGAGGCTGTCCCGTAAATGCTTACGGTATTGTAATAATGTTTGGCCGTGGTATTGGCGGCCGAACCTTCATAGATACCGTATATCAGCGGATTCAGCGCAGCACCCCCGCCCATGGCGATCATGTTGTTGCTGCATTCGTTCGATGCTCCTGCGGCTCCGTTGAGCCACACTCCGTACATGGTGGGTGTCAGGTTCAGACCGGTGGCATTCAGTTCACAGATACGGTTCTTCCTTACCAGCGCCTTGTTGGCCTTGATGCCTGCGATTGCCGGAGAACCGGCTCCCACCGAGGTATAGGCGATGTTCGCGATGATATTCTCTTCCAGCAATTGCACCGGCAGGCTCGAATTGACCAGAATCCCCGTAAAGGCTCCCGTTCCGGCCATGCTGATGGCAGCGGCAAGGGTGGTTGAACCAACGGTGTTATTCTTCACCTTGCTTTGCAGGCCCTGTACCACCGAGAGGTCAATACCCGTTAAGGATCCAAGACCCGTACTGCTCATGCGGATGTTGCTGATCACGTTGTTCTCTATGGTGTATGCACCCGCATTGGCATAGATCCCCCGGAAAAGCACGGCCCCGCTGTTCACCCAGGCCGGTCCGCCGCAATAGGCCGCACTGCCGCCGATCAGGTTGTTGCGGATGTAGTTGTTGTTACTCAGCGAAGCCGGCGTGAAGCTGATGGCCGTCTGAGCCATGGTGGCCGCCGTGGCCATATCATAATAAAAGGAATTCCCGTCAACGGTCCACCCGGTTCCCGATCCGATACCGGAAACCAGTATCCCGCTGCTGCGGAAGTTTTTGAATTCGTTGTTGAGCACCCGGATGCCTGAATTCGACTGGCTCACGGTACTGTAACTGCTCAGCAGGTTGTTGGGATTGGTGGCATTGGCATTGCGGAAGAGATTCTCCGTAATCAGAATGTTGTCGTTTCCGGTCGTGACCCCCGGACCCAGCATCATCAAGCCGCCGTTGGTGGAACGGTTACAACCCTCGATGATGGAGTTCCGGATAGTATGGCTGCATGCATCGTTCAAATATGCAATCGTACCATTGAAACCTGCCAGGTTACGGAACAGGAGGTAGCGATCCTGAAAGTCGTGACGTCCGTCTATCGTCACCCTGTCGGCACCGTCGAACCTGATCAGTTCCATGTTCACGTTTCCACTGATGGTGCGTAATATAGGCTGATCCGGCACTATGGTAACGGAGAAGGGCCCGTTATCACTTTCCACCCATTGGTTCAGGGCATGGGTACCCGGTTCGGAAAGGTCACTGACGATATACACCTTCAGGTTGCTGCACAATGCATGGGTGTTGATGGTTTCAAACAATCCGCCGTCACCCGTCAGCGTCGGGAAATCCCCGCCGCTGCCAACCGAGACCTCAGCAGGCATTGAATTGAACACATAGGCGGTATTGTATGCTTCATTGGTACAACCGTTACCATCAATATATGCGTATGTCAGCACATGTGCACCTGGTCCGGCAAGGGCAGGATAAAACGCTTCACCGACCACACCGGCACCGCTGTAGGTTCCTCCTGCGGGATAACCGCCGGTCAGGGGCACCGGATTACTGTCGAGACAGGTATTGCCGATGCTGCCGGTGAAGGTGACCACCGGTTGCGGCCACACTGTGACTGTCACCGAAGCATCATTATCCGACATGCATTGGTTGGCATCCGTCACCACGAGCTGGTAGAGACCTCCCTGGGAAGAAAGGGCATCTGCAACGAATGGATTCTGATCTGTACTGACGAATCCGTCGGGCCCCGTCCACAGATACTGATACGTACCACTGCCGCCACTACCGGTGCCGTAAAGGGTGAAGTCCTCTCCCTGGCATAACTGCAACGGATTTGCCGTGGCAATGGCTTCAGGCTTTTCGTAGATCTGCACTGAAACACTGCACGCCGCAGAATTACCGTTTACATCCACCACCAGGTAACTGACCCAACTCTGGCCAAGGTTGAAGAAAGTCCCGCTGGCATCGTTGACACCGCTACCGCCGGTGGTTCCGGAAATCTGCCAGGTAACCGACTGTATCCCGCAATTATCTGCATAAAGCGGAGCAAGTCCGGTGACCACCTCGCCGGTCAGTCCGGCAGCAATGCAACGCAAGACAGGCTGCGGACACTGCACCGAAGGAGGCAGGTTGTCCGTCACTGTCACTGTTTGGGTACAGCTATTGGAATTTCCATGGATATCTGTCACTGTCCATGTCACAACGGTAGTGCCAACCGGATACTGTCCGCTGCCGGGGGCATTGCTGCTCACGCCTTGCACACCGCAATTGTCGGAAACCTGAGGTATACCAAGGTTCTGTATCGTTGCGTAACATTGCTGCGGATCAACATTGGTATTGACAGGCTGTGGACAGGAAATGGCCGGAAGTTCATCATCAGTCACGATCACATGCTGGCTGCATTGGGTAGTATTCCCGTGAATATCCAGGACGTACCAGGTAACTAAATGATTTCCAACCGTGTACTGACCATTAACCGGGGCATCGTTCCAGTATGATTGAATGCCACAATTATCATACACTCCGGGAGTTCCAAGATTTACAACCGTAGCATAGCATTGTCCTGCATCGGTACCGGTATTAACAGTCGGCGGACAAATAATTGTAGGAGGCTGGTTGTCAACTACAAGCACCGACTGGGTACAAGTAACCGTATTACCGTTCACATCCGTGAGTGTCCATGTAACGATAGTGGTACCGACTGGATATTGTGAATTCTGCGGGGCATCATTTACAATTCCTTGAATACCACAGTTATCATTGATAGTGGGTGTACCAAGTGAGGTCACTGTAGCATAACATTTGAAATTATCTGTAACGGTGTTGATGTTTTGAGGACAAATCAGCTCAGGTGGTTGGTTGTCGATGACAGTCACAGTCTGGGTGCAGGTGGAAGAATTTCCATGTACATCCGTGATCGTCCAGGTAACGGTGGTAACTCCCACCGGATACTGGTCATTGGCGGGTTTATCGTTGGTTACACTCTGTATACCACAATTATCACCGGTCTGGGGATTGCCAAGGCTGCTCACTGTGGCATAACACTGTCCCTGGTCGGCATTCACATTGATTGGCTGCGGGCAGGTAATGGCAGGGGCCTGATTGTCAATGACTGTGACTGTATAGGAACAGTTTGTGCTGTTGCTATGGATATCGGTTACCAGCACATTCACCGTGGTCGAACCAACCGGGAAGTTGTACGGGAAGCTGATCGGCGTACCGCCTACACTGTATACGGTGCTGTGAACACCGCAGTTGTCCGTGGGACTGGCTGTCAGGGTAAGCGCTGCGTAACACTGGCCCTGATCGGCAGTGTAAGGATTCGATGGTGTCGGACAGTTGGGAACAGGGTTCTGGTTGTCGTTCACAGTAA
>CAZSQJ010000082.1:0-13594 GCA_964608665.1 uncultured Bacteroidales bacterium
AATCATTTACGATCACGTTCATTGCAAATATTTTCGGTCCGGTATCAGTCTCCACAAAACCGGCAAACCAGCCGATCAGTTTGTCATCCCAGCAGTCTCCGCTGCCGGTCTTTCCGTATAAAACATAGTGATCCGCAGTTTCACAATGCATGAGGTCTTTTACTGCCTTCTGGTTTTCATCCGAGAAACCCGGCAATTGCCGTAAATAGAGCTTTTTCAGAAACTCCGTCTGTTCGTCAACAGATATCTCCAGCGACCCGCATAACCAAAAAGCGTCCGGACTGCCTGAAATATCTTTATTCCCATAATCCAGCGCTGCCACCAACGCTCCCATGCGTTGCTGCCCCACGTTCCTTGCCAGTTCCTGGTAATACCAGACACAGGAGTACTGAAATGCGCGTTTCAGGGATAAATCTTCATACCAGTGTTTGAATGGTTCCGTTGCTTTCCCGAATGAATCTGCCGGGTGCAGCAGGCTGTCATATCTGATGATGAAGGCGGTATCTGAGATAACTCCCGTCTCCAGGCCGATCAGTGAATTGGGTATCTTGAAGGTCGATGCGGGAGAGAACCTTTTGCGGCAATGTTCGGGATTATATTTGATATACCTTCCGGTTCTGATATCACATACGCAAAAGCCCCCGGTGAAGTTGCCAAAGAAGGACTGAAGGTCAGCAGTATCCACTTGTTGTCCGGTCAGGTCCCTCACCAGGAAGAGCATACACAGAAGCAGTATTATTCTCATTTCATGCTTTCATTCCGAATGAATCAAACGGTCTTATCCGGGCTTATTTCTGTATGATCAGCCTGGTTGGCACGGGTCCGGCTATTCCTTCAAGGTCCCAGGCGTTTTTGACTTTTTCCTGTACACCGAAGTATACCGTCCAATAATCGGCCTGCACACAATAAGGGCGGACGGCGAGGGTGACCATGCCGTCGGCCACCCGCAAAACACTGACTTCGGGCGGAGGCTCGCGAAGCACCACTTCCATTGAGAGCATGGCGGCAATGGCCACCTGGCGGGCTTTTTCGATATCCATTTCCGGGTCAATGGCCATCTGGAGATCGACCCGGAGGAAACCATGCTGGGTGTAATTGGTGATGATGCCTGTGGATAAAGGGCCGTTCGGGATGATCACCACTTTTTTATCGGGGGTTAGGATAGTAGTGTTCATCATGCCGATCTCCTGGACTTCTCCGAGTACACCCTGGGCTTCGATCAGGTCATCTTTTTTAAATGGCCGGAAGAACATGAGCATGACTCCTCCGGCAAGATTACCCAGTGATCCGTTCATGGCTCCGCCGATAGCCAGTCCAAGGCCGGCGATCAGTGCGGCAAAGGAAGTAGTGTTCACACCCAGCATCCCGATCACGGAAATGATAAGCATGATCAGTAAACCCACCTTGATCAGCGATACCAGGAAAGACTGAAGCGTGGGGTCAAGACTCCTGGCCTTCATCACTCTCCCGATGCCTCTGGTCAGAAGTTTAATGACCCAGGTACCGATGAGGTAAGCCACGATGGCGCCGAGGAGCTTTGGGGTGTAATCGTATGCCAGGTCGATCAGCCTGTCGGCGAAAACAGAAGATTCTGCTGCCACCGATTCAATTTGGAGAGGGATCATACCATGTGATTTGATTTATTTCAGCAGGACGATTTTTCTGTTTTCCGTGTAGTTTCCGTTTTTCAGTTGAAGCAGCCAGGTGCCTGCCGGAAGACCGGCGGTGTTGACCAGGAAGGTTCCCTCAGGTTCATCGGGCCGGTGTGTTTCCTGCAGCATGCATTGCCCGGTAATACTGATAAGTGAAATCTCCAGGCTGCCTCCCGTCATGCCGCTGTAATCTATCCGTAACAGATCCGACACGGGATTGGGATAGATGTTCAGCTCCGGCCGTTTTTCCGCCACGGTTTCCGGCAGTCCGAGGGCCAGTTCCACCCTGAACTGCAGGTAGATGTTGTCGCCGAAATCGGGGTTGAAGGATTTGTAAATGGTGTTGTTCAGGCTGCTGATGATCCTGCAGTATCCCGTTCCCTGGGCGGTATTGGCCCAGAAGCTGAGGCCGTCGTCGCCCGAATCAAACACCCTGATGGTGTAACAATCGTCGGGCAGGTCAAGCGTGTCGCGGTATATCTGATTGGCAGTGAGGTTGTTGTGGTAAAGAACGGTGTCGCCGTTGCTGTTGAGCAGGATCAGGTAGTTTTCCCATGGCCGGTTGTTGGCTTTCAGTTCGATCACCAGGTTGTTGGGCCAGGCCTGACTGGGAACGAATTTGGAACAAACGGTATCATTGTATGCATACTGGTCGCTGCCGCCGTTGGGATTCGTCACATAAGCGATGAAACAGTCGCTGTTGCTGCTGTTCCAGTCGGGCATGGGAAGTGACACTTCCTGCCATTGGTTGAACGCCAGGTTGCCGGTCCAGTTGAAGGTGGAGAGTGTCCCGCCCTGGCGACCGTAAACGATATCGAGTGAAGTGAGCGTGGTACTGCCGGTATTGCGGAAGCCGAGCAATGGTTGGTTGCACAGGGGATTCAGGCGCATGAATTCTGTCCGGTCGCTGGGTTGTTTTACGTATTCCAGGCGGGCATCAAGTTCAAAGGAAGGAGGGCCGTAACATACCAGCTGGTGGTTCACCCTGTAATTGGAAGCGCCGGGATTCATGTTGTATGGGAGGCTGTAATCGAGGCGGATGTTCTGGCCGGGCGTTACCAGGGGAGTGATTTCAAATTCCCTGGTATCTACAACTGCTCCGGGACACCAGCCTGCACGGGCGTAAACCCAGGTACCGCCCTGGGGGTAGATGGGATTGTCGGAACAGTGTTTCCAGACCTGGAAGGGGAAGTTGACCGTATCGTTGAGGGTGAGGGTATGGGTGCGCGGGACGAACTCTCCCTGTTGTCCGTGGCCGCTGATGGCCGACCTGACCTTGAACTGGCCGGCATCCCCGGGCAGGGGAATATCCCTTGCTTCGAAATACCTGTCGTTGTATATATCGTTATAGGAAGGAGAAACCCAGCTTCCGCTTGGCCAGATCTGTTGCAGCGACATCACTTCCCTTACGGGGCTTCCTTCATAAAACACAAAGGTGATGTCATTGTCTTCCTGGTAGATACCGTCGGACATGGCCATGAACCTTGGCCCGCGGAGGACAGGTGCATAATCCGTGACGTCGAAGATCCAGGTTCTCCCGGTCAGGCCGTTGAGGTTGAGGCCGAGGCCGTAAGGGGTGATGAAATTGATGAGTTCCACCCTCATGGGACGGCGCTGGTAGTAAGTAAGTTGTGTAATGTGGATACTGTCTTCGGCTGCAACGGGTACGGAATCCAGCAGGGAGCCGCCGGGGGCTGAGATATAGGCATAGCCGGCAGGCCAGACGTATGTGGTATCAATCACCTGTAGGTTGTTGGAGATGACCTCATAGGAAATAACGGAATTCGGAACCAGGAGGCTGGAGTCAGAAACGGGAATGAGCAACAGGCTGGTATCGCAGACGCTGTTGACGAAAACCACATCCGGGCGCCATTCCGTTGCCGAGAAATTCCGCATGAGTGCTTCGCCCCGGTATTTTTTCCACCCCGGATTAATCAGGGAGGATGTAACGGCCATCGGTCCGGAGTCGGCAGCGGTGGTGCCTGCGGCTTCATTGAAGCGGTAGAAGGCCATCAGGTGGTTGTATGCAGGATGAGTGGCTGCTATGTCGCGGTACATGATCTGCGCGATAGCGGCGCTGTCGAGGTCGGTATTCCAGATGCTCAGTTCGTCGAGCATGCCGTAGTATGGATTGCTGCCGTTGGCAGAGGCGCCGCAGATCCATTTGTGGAGTGTTACCGGCCTGGTTTTGCCGGTTCCGCTCGCCCAGAGCTGTGCATTTTTAAAAATTTTCATCTCTCCGCTGGCTGCATTCTTGGTGAAGGTCCAGAAATTCCAGCGGTCTTCGATCTCGCCGGGTGTGGCATCCTTGTCGATACGGTCATAACCGCTGCCATCGTTGCCGCAATCCCAGTAAATGCGTGAGTTTCCCCAGGGCAGGTGGATGTTCACCTGGCGGTTGCCGGAGGCATCCACGGCCTCCATGATGCTGGTGTTGGCTGGTAGTTTTGCGGGATCACCCTTGCACCAGAAGGCGATGCTGATCTGATTGCTGACCTGGGGGAAAAATGCATCGTTCAGTTTCATCAGCTGGATTCCGCCGTTAAAGCTGAGACAGGCATCGGGCTCAAAAGTGCTAAGGCCAGCCGTAAAACCGGCGTCATGGCCAAAAACAAGGTTGTCGGTACCGCCTGAGGGGTTGGAAAAGCTGAACTCCATGAGCAGGTTCGACAAACCGTCCCAATTGAAAGGCTGGTGGAAACGGAAAGTCACCCAGCCGTCGGCCGGGAAAGCAGCATTCAGGAAATAAGCTTCCGACAGGCTGTCGAGCACCGGAGCATGGCTGTTGAGTGTATCCTGCGGCAGCATTTTCAGTTTGATCCTCAGGAAACGGGCGTCGCTGCCATGATTGGCGATTTTCAGCCTGAGCGCGGTGATTGGTCCGGCAGTCATCCCTGCCGCGGTCAGTTCTGCAGCTCTCCAGAGATACATTGCCTTGCCTGAGACCGCCGAGGTGGCCAGGGGGTGTGACAGGTTGCCGGCGGCGTTGCCGATCAGTGCCGTGTCCTGGCTGTACAATGTGTCACATGTAACCAGTTGTTGCTGATACAGTATCCAGGCGTATACGGGCTGGGTGGTATAGGGGAAGAGTGTTCCGGTGAAAGAACTGATATCGTGCGAGTTTCGTATTGTCCTCAGGGAATCTGTCATGGATGAGTCCACCAGGTAAGTGAAACAATTATAATCCCACTCCCCGCAACCCTGGTTGGGATAGGTGGCGTTGGATACCAGGCCGTTTTTGCAGCGCATGCTGTAAAGCATCAGGATTTTTTCCCAGCTTTGACCAGGATTACCGGGGAACTGGAAAACACCCTGCCGCATGCTGGTATCGAAGCGGAAGGTCTTCACCACCACGGTATCACCGGGACCCGCTACCAGTGAGGTGTTGAAAGTAAGAAGGAAAGACGGGAGGAGCAGGAATAACAATATGCTGTGCTTCATGGCATGGAATTTAGCTGCAAAATAGGCATTTTTCAGCAGGATGATGGAAAGTGGAACGAAGAATTTAAAAAACTGCTTCAGCGGAAAAAGGGAACCATGTCAGGGATCAGTGATGGCATGGGGACGTGTTGAACATGATGACGTGGCGTTTGCACGTGTGCGCGTGTGCACGTTGCGTGGGATATTACCTACAGCGATACGGACAATGGATTTTCCTGGTGCTGTTAATATTTCTGCCTATAACGTGAAGAGCTTCGGTAAGTATAACTGAATCTATATCGATGATTACTTTGCATTTTCATTCAGATTCAGTATATTTGATCGTTTATTATAAGATCAAAAAAATGAAAACGATTTCGAAAAGACCATTGCTTGCATTGATCTGTCTGACATGCAGCTGTTCATTATCCGCCCAGATCAGTATCACGCAGGCTGATTTCAGCACCACGACCGGAAGCATCTACCGGTATTATGAGGGCTTTGACGTCATTCCGTTCGATGTGGTTAGCACGGGTGCAGGTCATGTCTGGGATTTTCCGGCTGCCGGACAACTGGAAGGCAATTTCTGGGATGAAGTGGTTCAGCCCGCCTCCCTTTCACCCTTTCCGGGGGTTAACTTCGTCTTAAAAAAAGAAATGGAGTTTATTCCCGGCTCCACCGACATCCAGGAGAGTCATTCTGTTCTGAACAGTTCAGGGGTCACTTTCAGGGCATACCGGATGTATAACGACTATTCCCCTGATACGACGATACTGGAAACTGTTCCGGGATTGCCCCTGATACAGTTTCCGGCCACCTACCTGTCAGCCTGGCAGGCGAACTACAGTGTCGACATCACCTCGACCCTGGGATACGCCATCCATGACTCCATTCATGTGGATTTCCTCGCAGACGGTTACGGCACCCTGATCACTCCTTACGGGACTTACGATTGTATCCGGTTGTTCGAATCCGGCACATACTGGGTTGATTCCACTGCTTCATGGGGTACTGCTGACACCAACCTGATATGGCTTGTGCAGGGTGTTCCCGTCGCATTCATGATAGAGGGATACAGCACTGATATGCAGACCGGGGAGAAAACGGGTAATTTCAGGTTGTTCCATTCTTTCACGGCAGGTATGGAGGAAACAGCCCCGGACCATGCCGGGAGCCTGAGGGTACAGCCAAATCCTTTCAAAAGCCGGACAGTGCTGGAATATACCCTGGCCGTTCCCGGAGAGGTTCACCTTGAAGTTTATGATATGCCCGGAAGGATGATCCAGAGTCGTTCCATCGGATATCAGACAGCCGGGACACATGCCGAAGCAGTGAGTCTGGACGGCAGCAGTGCAGGCATGCTTCAATTCAGGATCAGGAGTGCTTCCGGAAGCCTGACAGCCCGGGCAGTCCTTGCCCCCTGATACGCCAGGCATCCGGGGGATTCTTCCCTGTCCTTCCGTACTATACGATTTTCCCTATCTTTGCCGCCCGAAACACGCAAGGATTTATGGCAAATAATGAAGAACTCTTTAAAAAGATTATTTCGCACGCGAAAGAATACGGTTTTGTATTTCCCTCTTCGGAGATCTATGACGGCATGAGCGCCGTGTATGATTACGGACAGTACGGGGTTGAACTGAAAAACAACATCAAGGATTACTGGTGGAAAGCCATGGTGCAGTACCATGAGAACATTGTGGGCCTTGATGCTGCCATTTTCATGCATCCGACGGTGTGGAAAGCTTCCGGCCATGTGGATGCCTTCAACGATCCGATGATCGACAACAAGGATTCAAAAAAGCGCTACCGTGCGGATGTGCTGGTGGAGGATTACCTTGGGAAGCTGGAGGATAAGACTGAGAAGGAAGTGGAGAAGGCCGCCAAACGGTTCGGGGAAGCCTTCAACGAGGAGCAGTACCGCAATACGAGTCCGAAAGTGCTGGAATACTCCGCCAAAATCGCGGAGATCAAATCAAGGTTTTACGGAGCGCTTGAGCGGGGCGACCTGGCGGATGTGAAGGCTTTGATAGAGGAGCTCGGCATTGTATGTCCCTTGTCGGGCAGCCGTAACTGGACAGAGGTCAGGCAGTTCAACCTGATGTTTTCCACGCAGCTGGGTTCGGTGACCGATGAAGCCAACACAGTGTACCTGCGGCCTGAGACCGCCCAGGGCATCTTTGTGAATTTCCTGAATGTGCAGAAGTCGGGCCGCATGAAGATCCCCTTTGGCATTGCGCAGATCGGGAAAGCATTCCGCAACGAGATCGTGGCCAGGCAGTTCATTTTCAGGATGCGGGAATTTGAGCAGATGGAGATGCAGTTTTTCGTCAGACCGGGCGAGGAGATGAAATGGTACGAGTACTGGAAGTCGGAGCGGATGCGCTGGCATCATTCCATGGGCATACCGGCCGGAAAGTACCGTTTCCATGACCATGAGAAACTGGCGCATTATGCCAATGCCGCCGCCGACATCGAATTTGAGTTCGCCATCGGGTTTAAGGAACTGGAAGGGATCCATTCCCGTACCGACTTTGACCTGGGCAATCACCAGCAGTACTCCGGGAAAAAGCTGCAGTATTTCGATCCGGAGATGAATGAAAGCTATGTTCCTTATGTGGTTGAGACTTCGATCGGTTTGGACCGCACCTTTCTTGCCATTCTCAGTCATGCTTACACCGAGGAGCAGCTTGACGACGGCTCCGAAAGGGTGGTCATGCGGATCCCGCCTATCCTGGCTCCAATTAAAGCGGCGGTGCTTCCGCTTGTGAAGAAGGACGGGCTGCCTGAGAAAGCCAGAGAAATCATGGATAACCTGATGTTCGATTATCTCTGCCAGTACGACGAGAAGGACGCCATCGGCCGCCGTTACAGAAGGCAGGATGCCATCGGCACACCATACTGCATTACAGTGGATCACCAGACCCTGACCGATAATACCGTCACCATACGCGAACGCGACAGTATGCAACAGGACCGCATCGGGACAGGCGAAATTTCCGATATCATATCCAACAGGCTGAGAACCAATTATAAACCCTTGGCAGCCCTGTGATCATGAGACATTCGCATCACGTGTTGAATTTTTTCGTACGTTTATCCTTTACAAAAAAACATTTACTGATCATGAAGGCCTTTTTACCGTCTTTTTTTGTGATAGTACTTGCAGCATGTCTGCCAAATATCACCTTTGCCCAGTCGAACCAGTACCTGCATTTCGACAAACAGGACGATTATGTGCAGTTACCCGATGCTTCCCAGTACATTCAAAATGCTCCGGGAATTACCATAACGGGTTGGTTTTACACCGATGCCCTGGGATATGGGCAGGGGATGATGGGATTTCGTTCAGGTACCCAGGGGTTTTACATGATCATCCTGAACAACGGGGTGATTGAATGCAGGTATATCAGTTCTGCGGGTTTTCATGAATATGTGGCTCCTGCGAACACTATTGTGCCTGAGATGTGGCAGCATTTTGCCTGGGTTTACGACGGGAGCAGCATCACCTTGTACTCCAATGGCATCATAAAGGGCAGTGCCGCGGCATCAGGGCAGATCACAGTTTCCAACATGTCATTTGCGATTGGAAAAAGCCTGCTGGGCGGATTCAATTTTGTTTACGGCGGCCGGGTGGATGAGGTAAGTGTATGGAGCAGGGCGCTGACACAGGCGGAAATCCAGGATATGATGGCCAACGAACTCACCGGACAGGAAAGCGGCTTGCAGTTGTATTACAAGTTTAATCAGGGACTACCCGGCGGGAACAACACCGCCATCAGCAAATTGCTGAGCGAAGTGGGCAGTCCGCAAAGGGATGCGGATCTGCTGAATTTCGCCCTTACCGGCAACACATCCAATTTCGGGGGGACGCTGAATCCCGGCTACCAGGCCATCTCTTTTCCGCAGATACCCAACAAACTGACCACAGATCAGCCATTTACCATCACAGCCACGGCTACTTCCGGCCTGCAGGTGTATTTTGAAGTCCTGTCGGGTCCGGCCACCTTATCGGGAGATACCATTACCCTTACGGGAGCAGCGGGTGAAGTGGTTGTGAAAGCCACCCAGCCCGGAGGGGGGACATACACTCCGGCAGTTCCGGTGATCAATTCCTTCCAGGTCATTAACCCGGCCACACACCTGCCTGATATTGACATACGCAGTCCGTTGGCCGGGGATTGTTATATGCTTTCTCTCAAACAAGTGCAGCTTTCAGCCATTGCCACCATCACCTATCCCGAATTGTTCCATGTAAGCAGCCTGGTTTTCGCGGTAGATGGTGTTACTGTTCCCGCCCAGGACCACCTGAACGGGCATTATACCGCCTGGTGGATGCCGCCGGCATACGGCAGTTATACACTGACCGTTACCTCATACAACAATTACGGGTTTGCGGGAACTGAAACCCTGGGTTTTACCGTGACTGCAGACACGCTAAGCATGGAAAAAACGGCTTTTTCGGGCATCTGGCTGAATCCTGATGTTCCCAGCATGACGGCTGAAGCTGAATTGCCATGTTTCACCGGCGCTTTCGACAGCATTTCGGCCGTACTCCAGGTAAGTTGTCCAACGGGCGGTTGCGGGGAATGGGACAGGGTCGCCAGTCTGGATGTTCAGGGCCATGATGGTCGCTGGTTTGAGATCATCCGCTATATCACACCTTACGGAGTTCCCTGTTCCCACCATATCGACCTTACGGATTACATGTCGCTGCTTCACGGCAAGACCAGATTCCGGATGAACTGCGCCACCCTCGACAATGGGTTTGTATACCAGCTCCGCCTGCAGTATCATGCCGGCATGCCCGCACATCCTTTCAGCATGGTACAGGAAATCTGGAAGGACATTTATCCTTTCGGGGATTATGCCAACCTGCAGCCTGTGTTGCCGGTCAGTTTCAGTTTTCCGGGCAATGCGGCGGCCTCGGTGCTCAAGCTCGTTAGCACCGGACATGGCTGGGGGAGCCTGAACACAGGCAATGCGGCAGAGTTTTACAATGCCACCCATCATATCTGGGTTAACGACCAGGAGACCTTTGAACAGCATAACTGGCAGGTTTGCAATCCGAATCCCGACGGTTGTCAGCCCCAGAACGGCACCTGGTATCATAACCGGGCCGGCTGGTGCCCGGGTTCCATAGCCCCCTGGTTTGATTACGACATGACATCTTTTATTTCCGGGCAGAACATCGAATTAAAATACGTGTTTTATCCCCAGTATCTCGATAATTGTCATCCGAACAATCCGAACTGTGTGACGGGCGTAACCTGTGCCGACTGCAGTGACGGATTCAATCCCACCCTGGATGTAGCCTGTAACCTGGTGATATTCGCCGACGGCCCGCTTGGAGCCGGGATTCATGACGGACTGTCTGTTTCGGCTGCCGACCTGGCGCTTTACCCCAATCCGACAAAGGGGCATCTGACCCTGAGTACCTCCAGGCCGGCTGCCTTCAGCAATTCCGGGGCGGGGATATACAATGCCACTGCCAGGCAGGTCATGAAATTCAAGTGGGACGGCAAAGAAAAAAACCTTGATCTCAGCCGCTTTCAGAAGGGGATATACTTTCTGAAAGTGGATACCGGCCGTGGAAGCATCATCAAAAAGCTGGTTATTCTTTAAGCAATTTAACTTTCCTGCTTTTCAATTGTTTAAGCTTATTATTCCTAATGATTAATTGAACTTTGGGTATTTCAGGCATTATTACCGGAACAGGTCGTTACAGACCGACACAGGTTGTCGAGAACCGGCAGTTTCTTGACAGCGAATTTTATACTGCTGACGGAAACCGTGTCACGAAGGACAATGAGGAGATTATCCGGAAATTTCAGCAAATTACCGATATCAGCGAGAGGCGGTATGCAGAAGACCGTTATGTAACATCGGACATCGGTTATTTTGCGGCGGCAGATGCGATACAATCGGCCGGAGCTGACAAAGAAAGTTTTGACTACATCATCGTAGCGCACAACTTCGGTGATGTACTGAAGTCCAATCCCAAGTCGGATCTTGTACCAACCCTTGCTGCGCGCATCAAGCACAAGCTGGGCATCATGAATCCCTTCACGGTGGCTTATGACCTTCCTTTTGGATGTCCGGGCTGGTTACAGGCAATGATCCAGGCCAATTACTTCCTGAAATCAGGGGATGCGAAAAAAGTACTGATCGTCGGAGCTGAGACCCTTTCAAGAATATCAGATCCGCACGACATAGACAGCATGATCTATTCCGACGGAGCGGGGGCCGTGATCCTTGAAGCCGTCGAAGGATGCGGTGATTGCGGGATGCTGTCCCACAAAACCCGTTCGGATACCATCGATCATGCCCATTTGCTGCGTATGGACGTATCGTACAATCCTGGCTTTGCCAACGACACCCTCTTTCTGAAGATGGAGGGGAGGAAACTTTACGAGTATGCATTAAACACTGTTCCACCCCTGGTGAAATCCTGCATCGACCAGGCCGGACTGTCGATCGGCGATATCAGGAAAATTCTCATCCACCAGGCGAATGCCAAGATGGATGATGCCATCCTCTCGCGGCTGTTAAAGCTTTACGACATACATGACATCCCGGAACACATCATGCCCATGACCATTGCCACATTGGGGAACAATTCAGTAGCCACCCTTCCGGTATTGCTCGACATGATACTGAAAGGAGAAATGCAGGAACATCAGCTGCATCCCGGCGACGCCATCGTTTTTGCCTCTGTCGGGGCAGGCATGAATGTGAACGCAGCCGTTTACCGGCTTCCGGTCTGATGACGTTCCCTTACCTGATCAACTGAAGCAGTTTCGTGCTTGTCTCTCCCTTGCCGCTGACCCTGATCATGTAAATGCCGTCGGGTATCATGCTGAGGTCGATCCGGTTCAATCCGGAAACTATTTCAGTATTCAGCAGGCGTTGCCCGCACATGGTGAACAGCCCGGCGTACATACCTTCCGGGCTTCCCTGCCAGTCAAGGTTCAGGACACCGTTGCAGGGATTGGGATATACTGACATCATATCTGTTGTTTCCTGCTCATTGATCCAGGTTCCCGTGGTGGCGTGGAACTTCATCACCTCAAAGGTGGTATTGGCGATTGATGTGCCCACATAACCGGAGGGACAGAATATTCTCAAAGTATCTCCCGGATAAGTTTTCCCGCAAACTGCATTGTATACGTTTGATACCCCGGTAGGCTTCTTGGCATAGGCCGGCACCCAGGCATTGTTGGTAAAGCTGAATACATAGGTGGTATCGTGGTATCCGCCTCCTGCGCGTTCACCGCCAACCGTAAAGAAGTAATTTCCGACGGCTTCGCCACCCATCCTGCTGAGGCCGGCGTACGTGGTCGGGATACTGGCAACGGCGGCCCAGGTGATCTGGGAAGCACTGGCCCCGATAGTTCCGACATAGGCACTTTTCAGGAAAGCACCGGCATAACCCCCGGCGATGATGATCTTATTGCCGCTGATGCCGATACCAAAAGCCCTTCTCCCTGCTCCTGCAGGCAATGAACTGGGAATGGTACCCCAGGTATTGGTAGCGATCCTGTAATAAAAGACATCCCGGTCAGTGCCGGTGGTAGCCCAGGGCCCTCCGATCACGAAGATGACACTGTCGCCCCAGCAAACTGCACCGTGACCTGTACGGCTGACTGGCATGGGGGCTTTTGTTGCCCAGTTCATGGTTGACGGATCGTATTCGTAAACCGTATTGGTGCCGGTTCCAGTGACTTGTGTGGCATCGCCGCCAATGTAATAAAGTTTACCGCCGCAGGCCACCATATCTCCGCCAACGAGTGCCACAGGTAAAGTTGGGCCTGTGCCCCAGCTTCCTCCGCCGGTTCCTGAAGTGACATCATAGGTTGCCATGGTTGAAACCGGTGTTCCAAGACAAGCCTGGGTGTAAAGGGTATTGCCGATGATGGCAGAGGGATGCTGGTACCAGGTCCCGGAAGTTGCCGGAAAAGCAGCGGAAGGATACCATTGCGCATAGTAAAAGTCGAGAGTGGAAAGCAGTTCGATCCCGCTCAGGTGTTGTGCATTGCCGGCATTCTGGTCAGCCGGGCTGAAATCATCATCCTGTGCAAAGGCAGGGAAGGCCCACAGCATCGAAAAAGCAATCGTGATAAGTAAAATTCTTGTTTTCATACTCTTGGAATTTGGTTAATTAAAGGTTTAGCACGTTCATTAAATTGACACATTAAAAGTATTTAAAATTATTCGGAAGGAAAGCTGTTTTGTGATAAAAAATATTTATTCTCATTTTTATACCGTACACCGTTATGACACAATTTTTCGCAAACCTGTTCCGTGTCGGTATATTCCTTAAAAAATGGCGTTGTCTTTCCAGGGTCATGCCGGATTACCCAATGTCATGCCGGATTACCCAATGCCATGCCGGATTACCCAATGTCATGCTGGATTACCCAATGTCATGCCGGATTACCCAATGCCATGCCGGATTACCCAATGCCATGCCGGATTACCCAATGTCATGCCGGCTTACCCAATGTCATGCTGGCTTACCC
>CAZSQJ010000083.1:0-13287 GCA_964608665.1 uncultured Bacteroidales bacterium
TTATTTTGCGTGCCGCGTCCTTCCGACCGCAGGGAGGAATCTGTCAACTTTTTTCTAATGTCGCCGGTAGTGTCTTAATGCCCCATCTTGAAGTTTACTCCTTTTTATACCGACACGGAACAGGTTTGCGAAAAAGTTTGTCATAGCGGTGTACGGCATAACTCAGTCTTCACTGGTTCTTTGCAGCAATGCGCAGCATTGGTGCTTAGAACCAGGAATGCCGTACACTGTACTGAAGCACGCTTATTGC
The DNA here is from genome assembly GCA_964608665.1 of uncultured Bacteroidales bacterium. Lineage (GTDB taxonomy): Bacteria > Bacteroidota > Bacteroidia > Bacteroidales > CAIXZF01 > JAKLIX01. Next base: position 251 of record CAZSQJ010000083.1, read on the forward strand.
ACATTGCTTTACTGTGTCGGTATAAACAGTTTTGCATTCGCAAACCTGTCAAGACTGAGTATATATGCATGGTATAAATGCGTAATGCTTCAGGGGCACGATATATCGTGCCCCTGAAGCATTACACCATGAAATATCCTGCATCTGCATCATGATGCAGTTGACTTTGTCTACTTCACGACCACCAACCTTCCTCCGGGCTGCCGGATTCCGTTGCGGTCGCGGATGACAAGACGGTATGAATATGTACCGGCAGGCAGCAACTGGGCATCCAGGACGAGCTGTTGCATTCCGGCCTGCATTTCCTCCTGTCCCTCGATGGCGAGTACCTGTCGACCCGTTGGATCGAAGAGATACAGGCTGACTGTGGCGTTCTCATCCAGTTCGAAGGAGAAGGTGGTGCTTTCGCTGAAAGGATTAGGGTATACCGTAAGGTTGGCGTCCTGCAGCAGCCATTTCAGTTTGGGAATGGACAATCTTACCGGCAGTACATTGCCTTGCGGACTGGCGATCTCGGAAACTGCATCCAGGATCAGATCCGGAGCCAATAATCCATGTAAAGGCTTGTCTTTCATCCGGATATGCAAAGTGAACAGGTTCCCGCCCTTTTGCAGGTTGATGGCCTCAGTGCTGTACCAGCCAAGACGCAATTGGTTTCCGACGATGTTGTATACAAGTTTCTGAAGCTCGTCCTTTTCAACCTCCACACCGGTGATCTCCATGATCTCCTGCGGGAAGACCAGGACAAGGGAAACAGCACCGGTGGTCAGCTGGTGGTCAACACTGACGGGTAGCGTCAGGAATTCACCTTCCTGTACGACCTTCATTCCCTTGTAGCCCAGGCTTACGGTGGGTTCTGTCTTCAGGGAGGAAGGCATGAATGATCCATTGACATCACCGAAGCAGAGGGCCTCGATGTTCTGTGTTACAGGAGTGCTGCCCAGGGCCAGGTTTACGGTTTCAAAGGCCCAGTCGCCTGTCGGGAAACTGCTGATCAGGTTAACGAAACGTTTGACAGCATAGAGGGCATCAACCGAGTTCACCATACCGTTGGGATGAAGGTCGGCAACAACCAGGTTGAGTCCGGTCAGCTGGATGATGTTGGTGAAGTGTTTCAGCATGATCATGCCATCCGTAGCGTTTACACCACCCCATGCCTTATTGGTCACAGCGGTGATCTGGTAGGTATCGGGCAACAGGTTATTGAACTGATACTGACCGGAAGACGAGGTGGTGGTAGTGGCAATTACGCTGTTGTTCTTGCGCAACTGCAGTTGTACATTGCTCATGGGGCTTTGCAGGCTGTTCCCGTAGTAAACCGTTCCGGATATTGCCGATACCGGTTGTGCCACACAGGTGTCGATGGTTACCAGTGTATTCCCCAGTCCGAGGTTACCGCAGTTGTTGATGTCGTTCACGAAGGTCAGGGAGTACAAGGTTGTATCGGTGGGGTAGAACGTCAGGTTGAAGACGGGATTCATGATGTTGTTGTAGGTTGTTTCTGCGTTACCGTCAGAGATGGTGGCAGACCATGGGGGTGTTCCGCTGGTAAATTCGATGGTAAGCTGAGCGGATTCTCCCAGGCAAATGATCTGGTCGGGTGAAGTCATGGTGGCGGCAGCTCTCGGCAGCAGGGTGACTGCTGCTGAACCTGTCATGGTCACCGTACAGCCATAGGCATTGGTTGCCGTGATGGTATATGTGCCACCCTGGGTCATATAGCCGAAGTCAAGATACTGTCCTGTTCCCCAGAGGGATTTGACATACACGGAGTCATTGAGCCAGAGGGTATAGTATACGCCCTGGACAGAACCATCCAGGTAAACGAATACATCTGTACAACCCAGGCAGCACTCGCCTCCGCCGGTCACTTCAAATGGTTCAGGTGCAGGGTAAGGATTGGCGATGGCCAGGCCTGCCATTTGTTTGCTGCAGCCCGTTAGCGGGTTAAGCGCCATCACCTGGTAAACACCCGGCTGGTCGTAATAACCGAAGTTCAGTACTTGTCCGTTTCCTGTGAGAGGCGGACCCCAGGGTACATTGTTTCTGAGTAACTGGTAGCTGACACCGGGTTCAGATCCGCTCAGACCTATGGGGATGCCCTGGCTACCCGGACAGAAGGCTCCGCCGCCAGTTACCACAAAGGTTTGCAGGAGGTTGACTGTAATGACCGCACTTCCCGAAACAAGGCCGGGCAAACCGGTCTGGTCTTCCACTGAAAGAATAGTATAGGTGGTGCTTTGTTGTGGCTGGACGATGATGGGGTAAATGTTGGCCATGATGCCTGTATAGGTCATCGTATTGATTCCGTCAGTCAGCTGGAAGTTGAAAGGCGGCGTTCCATTGAGTAATACCAGCATCGTGGCACTGCCACCTTCGCAGATCGTGGCACTGCCTGTAAGGGATGCTGTCGGTGGCGGCAGCACGGTGATAAATACCCAGGCGGTGTCACATACAATATAGGTTTCAAGGATTCCCTTTGAGTCAGGTATCGTTACCTCGCAGCAAACCACATATTGAATGCTGTCAGTACCGGTGAAATTGGGCACCGGGATACAGATCAACTGTCCGCTGACGGTATCGATCTCAACGATAATATTATAGGATTCAGTGATGACGACTACATCATTGCACTCAACACCCAAACCGCAAAGGGTGTCATTGATCAGGATGGTGACCTGGGTGTTGGCATTGATGGGGATGATCACGGTGTCGTTCTGTGCGACCAGTTCGCAGGTAATCACGACTTCAAATGCACAGGTGGACCAGTTGCCGTTCACATCGGTTACCGTATAGATCACCTCTGTGGTACCCAGCGGATACACTCCGCTGGCGTTGTCGGTTCCGTTAAAACTATTCACAATGCTGGCAATGCCGCAGTTGTCGTTTACGATCAGGGGATCCACCACAATATAGGTGTTTGCCATGGCACTGACATCCGGAGGACAGTTGAATGTGGGTTCCTGGGTGTCCTGCACGGTCACTTGCTGTGTGCAGGTGACCTGATTGCCAAGGTGGTCGGTAGCCGTCCAGGTGACGGTGGTAGTCCCGATGGGGAAGGTTGACGGAGCATTGCTGGTCACGGTATAACCCGGACAATTGTCTGTAATGACAGGCATTCCAAGGTTCACCTGGCTGGCACTGCACTGACCCGAGTCAGCAGGCAGGATCAGGTCGGGCGGACAGGTCATGCTGATGGGTTCAGCGTCCGTTACAAGTATTTCCTGGGTGCAGATGACGCTGTTTCCTGAAGCATCGGTGATGGTCCAGGTAACTACTGTCAGACCAAGCGGGAACACGGCCGGTGCATCATTAACGATGGTAACTGCACTGCAGTTATCAGAAGCAGGCGGATCGGGCAGTACAAGTGTGGCATGGCAAAGGCCCGGATCAGTGTTGATGGCCAGGTCTGAAGGACATTCCACGAAAGGAGCTTCCTCATCGGTTACAGTCACTGCCTGGGTCACGGTGGTCTGGTTTCCGTGGATATCGGTAACAGTCCATGTAACAGTTGTTGTTCCGAGGGGATAAGCCTGTGGAGCATTGCTGGTGATGCCGGCAATCTGGCAGTTATCCTGTGCAAGCGGTGCTTCAAGCACCACAGCGGTAGCCTCACAGCTTCCCGGATCTGCAGCGACAACCACTGTTGCCGGTGTAGTCACCACAGGCGGTTGGATGTCATTTACCGTGACGCTCATTGAGCAGCTTGCCGTGTTTCCGTGGGTGTCGGTTACTGTGAAAGTCACGTTGGTAGTTCCCACAGGGAAGAACGCAGGCGCATTGCTGACTACCGATGCAATGCCGCAGTTGTCGGATGTTAGCGGCGCCGGGATAAAGACGGCATCTGATCCGCAAAGGCCGGGTGTGTTGTTCACCACCATGTTCATCGGACAATTGATGAGCGGAGGCTGGTTGTCAGTCACCGTCACGCTTTGCGAGCAGGTGGCCGTATTGCCGGATGCATCGGTCACTGTCCAGATGACCCAGTTCTGACCAACAGGGAAGCTTGCGGGTACATTGTTGGTGATGTTTAATGTTCCCGGGCAGTTGTCGCTGACCACCGGACTGCCCAAAGTGAGGTTGGAGGCGTGGCAGGTACCGGCATTAGCAGAAGTTACAATGGCAGGAGGACAAGTGATGGCCGGCGGCTGATTGTCAACTACCGTGACAGTTTGTGTACAGGTAGCGGTATTGCCGGAGGCGTCGGTCACCGTCCAGGTAACCACCGTCGTTCCCTTTCCGAATACTGCCGGGGCATTGTTGGTGACTGTGGTACCGGAGCAGTTGTCGCCGGCAAGCGGATTGCCTAAGTTCACATTGGCTGCGCTGCACTGACCGGGATCGGTATTGACCACCACATTGGGCGGACAGGTGATGCTGGGCGGCTGGTTGTCAAGTACTGTCACTGTTTGCGTACAGCTGGCGGTATTGCCGTGGATGTCGGTAACGGTCCAAACCACGGTAGTTGTACCGGCCTGGAAAACAGTGGGCGCATTGTTTGTGACGGATGCCACACCGCAGTTATCTGAGCTTGCCGGACTTCCCAGCTGAATACCGGATGCTTCGCACGAACCGGTATTGGCATTAATGGTAAGTGGCAGCGGACAGGTGACCTGGGGCGGCTGGCCATCCGTTACCGTGATCAGCTGGGTGCAGCTGGCAGTGCGTCCGTGGATGTCGGTGACGGTCCAAACCACGCTGGTTGTACCGACAGGATAGATACCGGAAGCATTGCCCGTATTGGTGACACTGTTCACTACACCCAGCACGCCGCAGTTGTCGCTGACCACCGGAGCCGGTACGATAAGGCTGGCATTGCACTGACCGGGATCTGCCACTGCGTTGATATCGGGCGGACAGCTGATGAGCGGATTCTGGTTGTCAACAACGGTCACCGTCATGGAGCAGCTTGCAGTGTTTCCGTTCAGGTCGGTCACAATCCAGGTGACGGTGGTGGTTCCTACCGGGTAAGTACCGCTGGCACTGGAGGTTCCGTTAAAGCTGTTTATCTTACTGGCGATTCCGCAATTGTCGGCAACGATCGGTCCGGGTACGGCTACGAAGGCATCGCACTGTCCGGGATCAGCATTCCGGCTGAAGGAAGGCGGACAGCTGATCACCGGAGCCTGGTTATCGTTCACAGTCACCTGCATGCTGCAGGTGGAGGAGTTGCCGTGGATGTCGTATACCGCCCAGGTGACCGTGGTCGTCCCGACATTGTATATTCCGGAAGCATCGGATGTTCCCGTGACATTGTTTACCAACAGGCTGGTGCCGCAGTTATCTGAATAGGTGGGCTGGGGAATGCTGACATTGGCCCAGCACTTACCCTGACCGGCATTCACTGCAATATTCGCAGGACAATTGATTACAGGGGCTGTCTGGTCAACAACGGTCACGGTCATCACACAGTTGGAAGTGTTACCGTGAATATCGGTGACTGTCCAGACTACCTGGGTTATTCCCACCGGGTAAATACCTGAAGCACTGATGGTTCCCGTGTAGGAATTCAGTGTCAGGGCCACACCGCAGTTGTCGGAAACCACCGGAGCGGGTACATTGACAAAGGCATTGCAAGTGTTGGGACTGCTTGCCTGAACGATGTTTGCCGGACAGCTGATCTGGGGTGCCTGGTTGTCAACTACCGTCACTGTGAAGGAACAGGTGGCGGTGTTGCCGCTCAGGTCAGTGACCGTCCAGTTGACTGTTGTGGTTCCGACGGGATAGGTTCCTGATGCATCGGAAGAAGCGTTGAATGAGTTGACGATGGAAGCAATTCCGCAGTTATCCGAGACAAAGGGCTGCGGTATCGTCAAAGCGGCACTGCATTGACCCGGATCCGCCACCACACTGAATGAGGTGGGGCAAACGATCTGGGGTGCCTGGTTGTCGGTAACGCTAACCGTATGGCTGCAGGTACTGACGTTCCCGTAGATGTCGGTGACAGTCCATACAACAGTAGTGGTTCCGGTCGGGAAATACCCGCTCTGGTGACTGCTGGTGATGGAAGCGATGCCGCAGTTTTCCGTAATAAGAGGTTCGCTGAGATGTACATAGGCTTCGCATAGTCCCGGTTCAGTGACCTTATGGATATCCGGATGACAGACAAGGGCAGGGGCCTGTGCATCGGTGACGGATACATTGAAGCTGCAGGTGGAGACATTGCCATAAACATCGGTGACAGTCCATGAAAGGGTCGTGATACCCACCGGGAACACATTGGATGTGTAGTTGGAAGTAATCAATGCCACACCACAGTTGTCTGAGATGACCGGATCCGGAATAATGATAGTGGCATTGCACTGTCCGGGATCGGTATTCACGCTGATATCCGGTCCGCAGGTGATCACCGGCGGCTGGTTGTCAATTACGGTTACAGTATGGCTGCATGTGGCCGTATGTCCGTAGATGTCAGTCACTGTCCAGATAATGGTAGTGATGCCGACCGGGAAGATATTGGACGGATAAGAAGTGACAAGAGATGCTATTCCGCAGTTATCATCTACCACCGGATTTGGTATAGTGAAGGTTGCAGCACAATCGCTGGCATCAGCATTCACCGTCAGGTTAGCCGGGCAACTGATCACCGGGGGTTCGGTATCGGCAACACTTACCTGCATGGAACAGGTGGCGGTGTTTCCGTTCACATCGGCCACGGTCCACACCACTGTGGTGGTACCAACGGGATACACACCTGAAGCATTGGAGGTCAGTGTATAGCTGTTAGACACGATGGAGACACCGCAGTTGTCGGAAACAACCGGTGTGGGTATCGTAAGGTTGGCGGAACATGCTCCCGGATCAGCCGTCACACTGATATCAGCCGGGCAGGTGATCAGCGGGTTCTGGTTATCTATGACTATAATGGTATGGCTGCAGGTAGTGGTATTCCCGTGGATGTCGGTCAGTGTCCAGGTGACAATGGTTGTTCCCACCGGGTAGAATCCTGTGGCATTGCTGGCACCGGTGAAGGAGTTTGTGATATAGGCAGTGGCACAATTGTCATCCACATAGGGCAGCGGGACAAAGATAAGTGCTTCACAGGCTCCGGGGAATGCATTTGCGGTGATGTCAATAGGACAGTACAGGTCGGGTGGCTGGTTGTCTAATACCGTGACACTGAAGCTGCAGGTATTGGTGTTTCCTGAAGCATCCGTCACCTGGAACACATTGACGGTGGTTCCCACAGGGAATACCGAGCCGGAAGGCAGACCGGACAGTTGTGTCAGGACTAGGCCCGGACAATTGTCGCTGGCATTGACAGTGTAATTGACCTGTGCTCCGCAAACATCCGGGTCGTTGGCAGTGACCTGGGATGCAGGGCAGCTGATCTGCGGGATTTCCGCATCGTTTACCGTTACCGTGAAGGAGCAGCTTACCGTGTAAGCATGAATATTGGTAAGGGTGTAGGTAACCGTTGTGGTTCCTTTGTTAAAGGCATAGTTGCTCAGGTTGTTGATGCCTGAGGCCGGTGAGGATGCAGTGGTTGCTCCGCTCATCTCCCATGTGAGGCTTTCAATGCCGTTCCAGTCAAAGGTGACGGCTGCCAGTCCGCTTGCAGTGCCCTGGCAGCTTCCGTTATCGGTCGGGATGCTGATGGCGGCAGGACAGGTGATTTCCGGCAGGGAGTAGAAGGGCAGGGAAGCGGTGGCGGGATTTGATGCAAATCCGGCATTATCAACAGTGACATAAGGAATCTCAACTGTAAGCCATCCGTCTGCAGGATCGACGAGTACCGGAACTGCCGGATTGCCTGAGTTATTGGCAGGGACAGTCACACCACCCGGCGGGAAGGTGGCAGCCGTGTAAAGGATGCCGTCAATGGTAATGCTGGTGGCATTGGCCGGGAAGCTTGTGATCTGAATGCCGGTGATGATCCCTCCGGAGAAATCAGTTCCGCTGAAGAGGTTTGCGGGTACCGCGACACTTGTGGTTCCGCCCGGATTCAGCTGGAGTGGCAGGCTGTTGTTACCGGCGACAGGAGGTTGCTCAATCCCGAAGTTGACATTGGTTTCATTGGATGTAAGCAACCCAAGGCTGATGATGCCGTTGGTCAGTCCGTCATTTCCGCTTATTGAGTTAGCAGCGTCATTGTTGATCTCACCGGTATTCACCCAGCCGGAAGGCAGGGTGGGTGCCGGTGCAGGATCACCTGCAGGGGTTTGTAAGGTAGTAAGGACGAGGCTGTAATCCAGGGTATTGTCGAGGCTGAGGAAAGTATACGTGCCGTCAGGATTGACCGCTGTGGTTTCTATCACCACACCTCCTGCAATCAGGCTTACATAAAGCTGTTCACCCGATGCTGAACCAATGCCGGTGCCGTCCACCATATTGCCGTCATTCATACCATTCACATCATTGTACACATTTCCTGAGAGTGACAGATCGGTGAAGGGCAGGGATGCGGTGGCAGGATTTGAAGCGAACCCTGCATTGTCAATGGTCACATAGGGGATTGCCACGATAACATTTCCGTCGGTGGGATCCACAAGAACAGGAACTGCAGGATTACCAAAAGGATTGGCGGGCACATTTACGCCGCCAGGCGGGAAGGTGGCAGCCGTATAGATGATGCCGTCAATGGTAATGCTGGTGGCGTTGGTGGGGAAGGCTGTGATCGTAATGGAAACAATGTTGCCTCCGCTGAAGTCGGAGCCGGAGAAAGCGGTGGAGGGGACTGCTACATTATTTGTGCCGCCCGGGTTCACCTGGCTTGCAAGGGTGTTGTTGTCGGCCACCGGAGCCTGTTCAATGCCGAAGTTGACATTGGTCTCATCGGAAGCAATCACGCCGATGCTGATGATGCCGTTGGGTACACCGTCGTTACCGTTCAGGGAGTTGGCTGCATCATTGTTGATTTCGCCAGTATTCACCCAGCCGGAAGGCAGGGTGGGAGCAGGTGCGGGATTACCGGCCGGTGTGTTCACTGTAGTGAGTAATGCACTGTAATCCAAAGTATTGTCAAGGTTGAGGAAAGCATAGGTGCCGTCAGGGTTGACCGCTGTGGTCTGCACTACAACTCCACCGGCGATCAGGCTCACATACAGTTGGTCTCCGGATGCTGAACCAATACCACTGCCGTCCACCATATTGCCGTCATTCATGCCGTTTACATCATTGTACACATTTCCTGAAAGTGTGAGTCCGGTGAAAGGAAGGGCTGCAACGGCAGGTTCAGACTCCACACCGGCATTATCAATGGTAACAAAGGGGATATCCACGGTTACGCTGCCATCGATGGGATCAACCAACACAGGAACGGCCGGATTGCCCGAAGGATTGGCAGCTACAGTAACGCCGGCCGGCGGGAAGGTACCTGCCGTGTAAAGGATACCGTCAATGGTGATGCTGGTGGCATTGGTGGGGAAAGTAGTGATGGTGATGGCAACAACATTGCCTCCGCTGAAGTCAGTTCCGGAGAAGGCAGTGGGGGGAACTGTTACATTGTTTGTGCCACCCGGATTCACCTGGGGAGTCAGGGTGTTGTTGTCGGCAGTAGGAGCTTGTTCTATGCCGAAGTTGACATTGGTCTCATCGGAAGCAATCACACCGATGCTGATGATGCCGTCGGTTACACCGTCGTTACCAGTCAGGGAGTTGGCTGCATCATTGTTGATCTCGCCTGTATTCACCCAGCCGGCAGGCAGGGCGGGAGCAGGTGCGGGATTCCCGGCCGGTGTGTTCACTGTAGTAAGTACAGCACTGTATGTAAGGGTGTTATCGAGGTTGAGGAAGGTATAGGTGCCATCGGGGTTAACTGCAGCAGTCTGTACTACAGCACCTCCTGCGATCAGGCTCACATACAGTTGGTCTCCCGATGCCGAACCAATACCGCTGCCGTCCACCATATTGCCGTCATTCATACCGTTGAGGTCGTTGTAAACATTGCCTGCCAGTGTAAGTCCGATGAACGGAATTGCTGCACCAGCCGGATCAGATGCTACACCTGCGTTATCAACGGTAACATAGGGGATGTTTACGGTTACGCTGCCATCGGTGGGATCAACAAGCACGGGTACCAGCGGATTACCCGAAGGATTTGCCGCTACGCTAACGCCACCCGGCGGGAAAGTGCCGGCTGTGTACAGGATACCGTCAATGGTGAGGCTGGTGGCATTGGAGGGGAAGGCTGTGATCGTAATGGAAACAATGTTGCCTCCGCTGAAGTCGGAGCCTGAGAAGGCTGTCGGGGGAACATTTACATTGTTCGTACCACCAGGATTCACCTGAGCAGCGAGGGTATTGTTATCAGCCAGCGGGGCCTCTTCAATGCCGAAATTCACATTGGTTTCACTTTCAGTCAGAATTCCGATGCTGATCGTGCCGTCTGTAAGGCCGTCATTGCCTGTGAGGGAGTTGGCAGCATCGTTGTTGATCTCGCCAGTGTTCACCCAGCCCGAAGGAAGGACGGGAGCAGGTGCCGGAGAACCGGCTGCAGAGTTCACATTGGAGAGGACGGCGGTATAATCCAGGGTGATGTCGAGGGCGGTGAAGGAATATGTTCCGTCGGGATTCACGGCTACAGTCTCATAAACAAGTCCGCCAGCCACAAGGGATACATAAAGCTGATCAGCGCCTGCAACGCCAATTCCGGCGCCGTCCACCATATTGCCCGCATTCATGCCGTTGATGTCATTAAACACATTGCCGGCAAGGCTCAGGTCGGTGAAAGGCAGGGATGCGACAGCCACATTGGAAGCGAAGCCTGCATTGTCGATGGTGGCAAAGGGTATGTCAACGGTAAGTGTTCCATCCAGGGGATCAACCGATACCGGAACGGAAGGATTTCCGGATGCATTGGCCGGAACGGTTACCCCTGCAGGCGGGAAGGTAGCTGCCGTATAGGTGATGCCGTTGATGGTAATGCTGGCCGCATTGGCCGGGAAAACAGTAAACCGGATGGATGTGATTGTTCCCGTGCTGAAATCGTTTCCAGTGAAGAGGGTGGACGGGACTGTTACCTGGTTGGTACCGCCGGGATTCACCTGTGACGGTAGCGTATTGTTGAAAGCAAGCGGAGGTTGTTCGATTCCGAAGTTCACATTGGTCTCGTTCGAAGTGATCACACCCAGTACCAGTGTACCGTTTGTAAGTCCGTCGTTGCCCACCAGGGTATTGAATGTATTGTTGTTGATCTCACCGGTGTTCACCCAGCCTGCAGGCAGTACGGGTGCCGGGGCCGGAGCACCGGCCGGGGCATTGACTGTTGTCAGGATGGCAGTGTATACCAATGTGTTATCGAGGAAATTAAACTGGTAGGTGCCATCCGGATTCACGGCCGTGCTTGCCCAGACTAACCCGCCGGACACAAGGCTGACGTAAAGCTGTGTCCCTCCCGGCAGGCCGGTTCCGGTTCCATCCACCATATTGCCGCTGTTCATGCCGTTGACATCATTATAAACATTGCCGCTCAGACTTAAATTGGTGAACGGCAGGTTCACACTGGCCGGGACGGATTCGACAGAAGCATTGTCAATGGTGGCAAAGGGGATGCTGACAGTCACGTTACCGTCGAGCGGGTCAACCGTAACCGCAAGCAACGGATTACCGGCAGCATTGGCAGGAATGATGATTCCACCCGGCGGGAAGGTGGCAGCTGTGTACAGGATACCGTCGATGGTGATGCTGGTGGCATTGGCGGGGAAAGTGGTGATGCGGATGGCAGTGATGCTGCCTCCGGAATAATCAATTCCCGTGAAGGCTGTGGCAGGAACGGTAACCTGGTTGGTGCCGCCCGGATTCACCTGTGAAGGCTGGAAGTTGGGTATGGCAACAGGCGGTTGTTCAATGCCGAAGTTGACATTGGTCTCATTGGCAGTGATCAGACCGACAACGATCACCCCGTTTGTCAGACCGTCATTGCCTGTAAGCGCGTTGGAAGCATCATTGTTGATTTCGCCTGTGTTCACCCAACCGGAAGGCAGGGAGGGAACGGGAGCGGGATTGCCGGGCAGGACGAGGGTAGTGCCGAGAACAACGGAGTAACTCAGTGTATTGTCAAGGTCATCGAAGGCATAGGTGCCATCCGGATTGACAGGCACATTAGCGATAACAATACCTCCGCTGACAAGGCTTGCATAAAGTTGCGAGCTGCCTGCGATGCCAATGCCTGTTCCATCCACCATATTGCCGGCGTTCATACCATTCAGGTCGTTATACACATTACCGCTCAGCATAAGGGTTGTCATCGGCAGTATAGCGTTGGCCGGTAAGGATTCGACAGAGGCGTTATCAATCGTTACATAGTTAATGTATACAGAAACATCCCCGTCGACCGGATCAACAGATACCGGCCAGAGAGGGTTACCTGACGGATCGGCCGGGATCACAATGCCTCCGGACGGGAAAGTGGCGCTGGTGTATGTTATTCCGTTGATGGTGATGGTAGTTGCGTCCGTCGGGAAACCGGTAATCCTGATGGATGTAATGTTCCCACCGGAGAAATCAGTACCGGTGAACAGTCCTGAGGGTACGTTCACCTGGTTGGTGCCACCGGGGTTCGGTTGAACGGGTGCCACATTGGTATATGCCACGGGCCGTTCTTCAATACCGAAGTTGACATTGGTTTCCGGAGCAGTAACCAGTCCCAGGTTGATCATACCATTGGTGAGCCCGTCGTTGCCCGGCAGAGAATTCGCAGTATTATTGTTGATTTCTCCTGTATTCATCCAGGCAATTGGTAAGAGAGGCGGAGGAGCAGGAGCACCTGCCGGAGCGTTTACAGTGGTGAGTACTGCAGTGTAATTCAAGGTATTATCAAGATTCGTCAGGGTATAGGTACCATCCGGGTTTACGGCAACTGTCTGGAATACAATGCCTCCGGCTACCAGTGATACATAAAGCTGGCTGGCACCGGCACTGCCGGTACCCGTTCCATCCACCATGTTGCCGCTGTTCATGCCGTTTACATCATTGTAAACATTACCGCTGAGATCGATGCTGGTAAAGGGCAGCGATGCAATGGCCACTGCAGATGCAACACCGGCATTGTCGATGGTAACGTAGGGAATATCCACAGTGATGTTTCCATCAACAGG
>CAZSQJ010000084.1:0-2219 GCA_964608665.1 uncultured Bacteroidales bacterium
CGAGCAGGCGGTTCCCCGTTATTGCTCCGCATAACGGGACAGGCGCCCAACATCATCGAATTTCGAGGTATTATCAAGGAAAGAGCGGTAGCCTCTCATTTTCAGGCGGTTGAGTGTGACCGCAGTGGTGAGGTTGCGCCGCTGCGGTGAAAATTACCGGCGAAAAGCACAAGTGGGAATGCAGCAAGAATGCCGGAAGGCAAAAAGGCGGGAATGCAAGAATGCTGGAGGAGCTATTCTCAGGTTGGAAAGATCTTGCCGCCGATGATCACGGTTTCCACCTTGTTTTCACCGAAGGCGTAAGGCAGGTACGCGAGTGAGGGGATTGGCCTGGTAATGAATACATTGGCCCGTTTTCCGATAGCGATGGAACCGTGGGTATTGCTGATCCCCATGGCATAGGCCGTGTTCAGGGTGGTTGCATTGAGGGCTTCTTCCGGCAGCAGGCGGTATTTGATACATGCCATGGCAAGGATAAACTGCATATTGCCACTGGGAGAGGAGCCCGGATTATAGTCGGAGGCCATGGCCACGCCAAGTCCGGCATCGATCATGGCCCTGGCGGGGGCATAGGGCAGGCCGAGGAAAAATGCAGCCCCGGGAAGGATGGTCGGCATGGTGGCCGTACCTTTCAGCGCCCTGATCTCTTCCTCTCCGGTATATTCAAGATGGTCGACCGACAAGGCACCGAACTGAACCCCGGTCTGTATCCCGCCGGAATAGTCCAGTTCATTGGCATGGATCTTAGGGATAAGTCCGTATCGGCCGGCAGCCTCCAGGATACGCGCAGTTTCATCCACGCTAAAAAAGCCCCTGTCGCAGAACACATCCACATAATCGGCCAGGCGTTCTTCCGCCACGCGGGGCAGCATTTCGCCGATGAGCATATCTACATACTCATCCTGCCTTCCTTTGTATTCATCAGGTACGGCATGCGCACCCAGAAAACTAGCCCTGATTGTGAGCGGGCTTTCATCTTTCAGTCTGCGGATCACGCGCAGCATTTTCAGTTCATCCTCCGTATTGAGACCATAACCGCTTTTAATCTCCACTGCTCCGGTGCCATAAGATGCGATTTCCTTCAACCTGAGTGAAGCAGCCTCAAACAAAACCTCCTCAGGGGTGTTGTGAAGGCGGCGCGCCGAATTCAGGATCCCCCCGCCCCGCCGGGCGATCTCCTCATAACTCATTCCCCTGATCTTATCGATAAATTCGCCTTCCCGGCTGGCAGCATACACCAGGTGTGTATGGCTGTCGCACCAGCAGGGCAGCACCATCCTGCCCGAAGCATCGATCACCTGCATTTCACCGGCTGTTTCAGGCCGGTACAAGCAATGCTCCATGCTCCCGAAGTTCTCGATCCCGTCCTCCGACAAGAGCAGAAAGGCATTCCTGATGACAGTGAACTCCGACATTTCCTCACCGCAAGCCCGTCTGCGCTCCCGGCCCGGATACTCCACTCCTGCAAGGGTGTCAATATTTCTGATTAAGATACGGCTCATAATTTTTTCTCCTGTATTAATATTCATTATTTTCTCACAGGAATGACATCAACCCCAGTCCTATTCATATTTCGTCAGTTGCAGTATCATTCCCGGCCGGGTGTTGATCACGATCTCCCCTTCGTCCAGTACCTCAGGCCTTGCACCGGTTATCCTGACTGCCGCGGTACCGAAGGGGTTGGCCATCCGCATTCTGCCGCCCTTTTCGGCCAGTACCACCACCCTGGACACCAGTCCCTGCCTCATTTCGGCCGAAACCAGGAAAGCTCCTTCCGTTCTGAGTTTCATGAAAGAAACGTTCTTCCATTCACCGGGAACGGCAGGGAACAGCCTGATGATGCCATGATGACCCTGCAACAGCATCTCCTGCAGGGCTGCATTGAATCCCAGGCAGGTCTCCGGACTGACCGGCAGGTATTCACGATGTCCGGACTTCTTTTCAGCGGTTGACAATCCGTTTGCAAGGAAATGTCCGTTGATCAGTTCGCTGAGCGCAGCCGCGGCTTCATTTCCCTGTCCTGTCCTTGCACGAAGCAAGGCAAGCCAGGCAAGTCGCGGAGCCTGCCAGGAATCATCTGTCACCGGGGCCAGGTCATCAAGGCTCTGCTTTACCAGCGATGCCGTGCGGTCGTCGCGGAATGCATCGATCAGTCCCAGCGGATAAACCGCAATGAGGTGCGAGAGGTAAGGCTGATGCGGACCGGGATGGATACCGGG
>CAZSQJ010000084.1:2319-12462 GCA_964608665.1 uncultured Bacteroidales bacterium
CCCAGGGGATAGGCATTGAAAGCCGACACTCCGGGGAAAGCCAGACCGTCGGCCCCGAAGTATTTCCTGGTGAATTTTTCCGCCACCGGTTTGTACAGCCAGAGCCAGTCGGTGAGTACGGCGGCCTCCGCGAGCCGGTTGCCCGAGTAACAGGGCCAGGCACACATCTGGGTATGCAGGTAATTGTGGTATGCGTTCTTTTCGAACGGCAACTGTCCGTTGTCATTGTTCCACAGGCCGGCTATGGAGGGAGGCGGTGCATCTTTCCTGAAGGAAGCACCTGTGAGATACTGACCCATTTCCCACTGTCGCTGCATGGCGGAGTCTGGCAGATTCAGCGAGGTCTGCATCCAGAAACGCTGCCACCAGCCGGTATGGGAGCGGTAAAGGCTGTCGTACCCGAGTTTAAGGAAATGTGAAACCATATCCCAGACCGGGTTTGCAGTTTCTCCGCCGGGGTAATGAACGACCACCGACCAGGCGGCGTCGAGGGTATCCTTACGGTTATTCCACTGCAGCTCCATCTCCCAGGATACGCCCTGGGAGGCATCCTGGTGAAAGTAAGCCCTGTTTCCTTCCACACGCATCACCGGCAGGGGGAATGCGAGTTTTTGCAAACCTTTGGGAACCGTATCTGTGGAAAAGCGGTTCCTGACCAGCAGGAAATTATGCGGACTGAGGCCCGGTGCCATTTTTTCCTTCAGTCCCGTGATGCGGAACATCCCCAGGTTTTGGGTTGCATGGACGAATATAGTCATGGTGACCCCGATTTTCCATGTCAGCGAACAAACACCCCTGAAAAGATCGAGAGAAGCGCTGTCGGGTTTACCGGGACTGAACAGGTCAAGTTCGACGGCGCCTGCCGGAAGCCGCACCGGGGCGGGATCACGGGAATAGGGTTCGTCGAAAAGCTGTTGTACGGCGCCATACTCGCCCGGTCTTACCCAGCGCTGAAACACCCAGCTGAAGTTCCATTCATCGAGGTCGAATTCCCTGATATAGCGTAAGTCCCAAAGATCTGCACGATCTACCGAAAGTCTCAGCTTCCCCTCCCGGGACCAGAGCATGGCCCCCATCATGCCATTGCCAAGGGGGATGCCTTCGTGCCAGGTGGCGGGCAGACCGGCCATTTCGAGCGGAGGTACCTGTCCGTGCATGCATTGCGGGCAGCAGGCAAGGAGGGAACAGCTCAGCAGGATCGTCAGGACGGATTTCATGAAAGCGGTCAAATTTGAACGAAGGTACAGATAAAACTCAAAGACCTGTCAACCGTTTCCGCAGCATGAACTGCATGGTCTGCAGCATGCTGTATGCATAGGTTTTCATGCTGTCGGCAAGCACTGGGTGGCGGTCAATCTCATTTAGCAGGGAATTGACCCGGTAGCGGTACAGTGATTCGTGTCCTCCCTGGTCGATGATCAGAAAATACTGATCATTCAGCACACCGAGTTTGCGATCCGCGCTGAAATAGGCGAATGGCCTGCTTTCCCGCATCAGGTCGATGCCGAGAGTGTTATTCCTGTATGGTATCCTGAGCATTCCCATGATGGTCGGAAAAACATCAATCTGCAGGGCAAGCTTTCTTTCGACGGAAGCATCAATTTGTCCGGGAGAATAGAAGATCAGGGGTGTATGGTGATACGACAGGGTAAGATCATACAGGGGGTCGAACACCTGACCATGGTCAGCGATCAGGACAAAGAGGGTATTATTGAACCATGCTGATTTTTCTGCACCTGCCATGAATTCACCCAGTGCCCAGTCGGCATACTGATAGGAACGGTCACAATCGTTTTTCGCGGTGGGTTTAAAAGGGATATCCTCCGGAACGGTATAGGGCGTATGGGTTGAAACCGTCATAAATACAGCCAGGAAGGGTTTGTTCAGCGTGTTCAGGCTGTCGAGCACCCTGTGCGAGTACCGGAACATGGTATGATCCCCCACTCCCCAGTTGTTCAGCACGGAACCCGGGGGATAGTTCTTTTCATCCACCATCATGTCGATACCGTTGTAGGGGAACACGCCGGAGAAGTTGTCGAAGTCGCGGGAACCGGTGAGAAAAAAGACCGATGAATATCCTTCCTTTTTGAGCACATTGGGCAATCCGGCATAGGTCTGGCCGGAAGATTCCGACGACAGGGTCGGTTTGTTCTGCATCAGGGCAGGCAGGGAGAAAAGCGTGGAAAAGACGCCATTATAGGTATGAACACCGGCAGTATATGTATTTTCAAAGATCAGGCCATGGCCGGCAATGCTGTCGAGCACGGGTGTAAGCTTGTCCGGATTACCGAACCTGCGCATGCGGCCGGTATGCAGGCTTTCCATCAGGATGAGCACGACATTTTTCCGGTCGGGGGGATCATCGAAGGTGATATCGCGTGCAAGCGGACTGGCATAGCCGGCACGGATGCCGAGGAATTGCCGCACATTCCGGATGGCAAGGCTATCTTCCAGGTAGTTCACATTGAAATCCTTGTACGTCCTGATGAAATTGAATACCGGGTTGATCGCAAGCTGGTTAACAAAGGGGCTGGGGGATTCGAACACATGTTTAACCTGCAGGGGGGTTCCGGCGGGATCGATATCACCCCTGAGGCCCAGGAAGAGCAGGAATAACAGGAGGGCGGTCAATGCGATCTTTTTCAGGATGCCGGTTTCCTGTTTAGATGCAATGGATCTCGACTGCCGTTGGGTCCAACGTATGATGAAACGTCCACAAATCAGCAATAGCATTATAAAAACAAGGAGCACAACAACATACGCCACATTTCCGAAGACAGCCTTTATCATGAGCGGCAGGTCATCCGTCCAGGAAAGCACGCTGAAGCTGATCCTTGCATTATAATAGGTAAAGAAGGGGATGTCCGTGATACTGACGGCCAGTGCCAGGCAGAGCGCCAGCAGCAGGAAGCCGGAAGTAAGGATATGGAGCAAGCGGGATGAACGGCCCCGCAGATATACAGTTATGACCAGCAGGGAAGGCATGATCAGCAGGTAGGATGCGGTAACGGTATCGAAGAGCAGTCCCCGGTTGAAGAAACCGAACAGCAGGTATTGCCGGTTATCGCCGTTCACCTGGTCGATATGCAGGAGTAGCTGCAGCGTGCGATGCAAAAGAAAAAACAACAACAGGGCGGCATACAGGGTGAACAATACCCTGAAAGTGGCTTTAAATCCGGAAAATCTGTCAGATTTTTTTTCTTTCACTGGTGTATTTAAAAAAAACGTGCAAACTTAAGGAAAGTTTAGTAGTCAGATCCTGGGGCAGTCATCACAAGATTTTTTTCAGGTGAACCAAAGAAAATATTACGATTTATTAACAATCTGACCGGGCAACGGGCGTCAAATAAACCAGTCTGTATGAACATATGATACTATACCGACACGGAACAGCTTTGCGAAAAAATGGGTAATCACGGTGTACGGCATAACTCAGTCTACACAGCTTTGCATTCGCAAACCTGTCAAGACTGAGTATGTTATCAACAAATCAATTATTAGTATATATGACATTTCTGGAACGGAAAGTTGTCGGGCATATTAAACTAATGAGTAACTTTGCATGTTTTAATCCTAAAATTAATTCTTCCGATATGAAAATAACACGATTCACGCTGATCGCCCTGTTGATGTGCGTTCTGTTCCAGGCCGGGCAGGCGAAAGAAGTTGACCGGGCCACCGCGCGCAAGGCAGCGCTTCATCTCTATTACGAAAGGGCCAACCAGCAGGCACAGTTCCCGTTTTCGAAGATCAGCATTGCTTCCGAGCAAAGCGTTACGGATGCCACGGGCATTCCCTATTATCATGTTTTCACCTTTGAAGGAGGCGGTTTTGTGATCATCACAGCTGAGGATATCCTGCAGCCCGTGATCGGGTATTCCACCCGCAGCACATACCGTGACGATGCAGGCAACCTGGGGTTTCAGACCTGGATGGGCCAGATAAAGGAGCAGATCGACTATTACAGGGCTCAGGGCATCGGTGCGCACGCCGAAGTAAGCCTTGAGTGGGAAAGGCTGCTGGATGAGGAATTCCTTTCCAAACCGCTTACCAAGAGCGGAAAGAATGTACAACCCCTGATGATCACCCAGTGGGGACAAGGTAAATACTACAACACCCTCACTCCTTCCGATCCTGACGGGGAAGAGGGACACTGTCCGGTCGGTTGCGTGGCCACTTCCATGGCACAGATCATGTTTTATTACCGTTATCCGGAAACCGGACAGGGAGCACACGGTTACAATGCCAACAATCCCAATTACGGAAACTACGGCTGGCAGGAAGCCAATTTCGGTGCAACCACCTATCTCTGGGATGAAATGGTGCTGAAAGCCAATGAAGCCAATATGGCCCTGGCCACGCTCTGTTACCACCTGGGTGTTGCAGTCAATATGTCTTACGGTCCGAATGCCTCCGGGTCCTACACCAACCTGGTACCATCCGCCATGTCGGCATACTTCAAGTATGATGCTGCGATCCAGTACATTCAGAAAATGAATTATTCGTCCACCACATGGGAAGCCATGATGATCGCCAATTTAGACAACAAGCAACCCCTGATTTATTCGGGCGCCAATTCAGAGGGCGGACATGCATGGAACTGTGATGGTTATGAAAACACCGGCGGCACCAACATGTTTCATTTCAACTGGGGCTGGGATGGTTACAGCGACGGCTTCTATGCCATCAACAACCTCACTCCCGGCGGTGATCCTCCATACAACCAGAATAACGGAGCAGTAAGGAATATCTACCCGGCAAGCGGTTACCCGGCCTATTGCAGCGGCACCAAAGTGCTCACCGGCACCAAGGGCACTTTTGAGGACGGCAGCGGCATGACCCTGAATTATCAGGACAATGCCTCCTGCAGCTGGCTGATTGCCCCTACAGACACTGTTTCCAAGATCGTACTGTCTTTCAATCTGTTCAACACCGAAAACAGCAATGACGTGGTTACCGTTTACGACGGAGCCAACGCCAGTGCTCCCGTATTGTTCACCCACAGCGGTTCCACGCTGCCATCCGGCACATACACCTCCACATCCAACCGGATGTTTATCACCTTCACCTCGAACGGAGGCACCACCGGAGAAGGTTTCTTTGCCAGTTTCCGTTCCAACTATCCGAAATTCTGCCAGGGAACCAACCTCAGCAGTCCGAGCGGTACTGTAAGCGACGGCAGCGGTCCGCTGAACTACCTGAACAACACGGTTTGCAGCTGGACTATCCAGCCACCCTTCGGCAAGAACCTCAACCTTCACTTTACCTACTTTAACCTCGAGCAAAATGTTGACTATGTAAAAGTATATGATCTTGCCACCCAGACCCTGCTGGCTACCTATTCAGGCACCAACCTGCCTGCAGATGTGACGGCGGCAAGCGGATCGATGTATATTGAATTCAAAACCAACTATGTCTATACCTATGGCGGCTGGGAAGCCGAATACTCGGTCGGCAATATCGGCATGGATGAGAACAGCGGGTTTACCGATATCAACATATACCCGAATCCCTCGAGGGGTATGCTGAACGTACAATTCAGCCAGGAAATGCCCGGGGAAGCAGCATTTCTGCTGATGAACCTCACCGGACAGGTAGTCTGGCAGGAGAGCACCGGACGCTTTTCCGGCCAATACAAGCGCAGCATCGACCTGAGTGATCTTGCCAAAGGTGTGTACCTGCTGAAACTCAGAAACGACCTTGGCTCCTACCAGCAAAGACTGGTAATCCAGTAATCATAACCTCTTAAAGGAATAACGGACCCTGTTGCAGTCAATCACTGTGACAGGGTCTTTTTAAAACCCAATCAGCCTGTAAACCCGACATGATGAGAAAACTTTCCGCCACCCTGCTCTTACTGTTATTTTCCGCCGGCGTTTTTTCCGGTGAAGTGCCGGAAAAACCGGCTTTGAAGGCTGCCATGAACTTTATGGCAGAAAAAGCACAGCAATACCATTTCCGTGAACTCAACACAGGTCAGTATGCTATACAAAGCATACGCGAAGCCGGGGTGCTGCTGTATCATATCATCAATTTCTCAGGTGGCGGATTTGTGATAGTCAGCGGCCAGGATATGCTTCGCCCGGTGATCGCCTATGCTCCTGACGGTGCGTTTAATATCCAGAACACCCCACCTTCAGCTACTTACCTGATGGATGGCTACAAACAGGAGATTCTTTTCCATCTGCAGAAGGGCAACCAGGCAGACTATGAAATTGCATCCGAATGGCAGAGGTTGCTGTCGGATGACTTTCAGCCCGTGAAAGGCCAGGCAAAAGATGTGAGTCCCCTGCTGCTTTCCAAATGGGACCAGGGCAAGTATTACAACGAACTCTGTCCCGCCGCCGCAGGCGGAGACGGCGGTCACACCTATGTCGGTTGTGTTGCCACGGCCATGGCTCAGGTGATGTACTATTACCGTTACCCTTTACAGGGAACCGGTTCATTTTCATACAATCATCCGCAGTTCGGACAGCTCAGCGCCAATTTCGGGAACACGTTCTATCCCTGGGAAGGGATGCTGAACAGCCTTCTTGTCAGCAATTATCCGGTGGCCTTGCTTTCCTATCACTGCGGCGTTTCTGTCAGTATGGACTATGGAGTTGACGGTTCCGGGGCCAATACGGGATCTGTTGCCGCAGCCCTGAAACTGTATTTCAGGTATGCGTCCAGTACCAAACATGTACAGCGGATGTCCTATTCCGCACAAGGCTGGATAGACCTTTTCCGTAACAACCTGGATCAGAAACGGCCCTGCATTTACAGTGGCCGGCCTACGGGAGGCGGTGCCGGGCATGCCTGGGTGGTTGACGGTTACCAGGGCAGCGATTATTTTCACATGAACTGGGGATGGAGCGGGGCATCCGACGGTTATTTCACCCTGAACAACCTGAATCCGAGTGCAGGCGGTTCCAATTTCAACAGCGATCATGGCGCCATTGTCGATATTTATCCGGGCAACAACTTTCCTTATCACTGCTACGGGCCGAAAACCATCACTGCATATACCACAGGCACCATTGAAGACGGCAGCGGACCAGACCCGTACAATGACCTTGTGAACTGCAGCTGGCTGCTTGCACCAGACGACTCCGTAAAATCGATCAGGATCACCTTCAACAAATTCAACACCCAGACAGGAGCCGATGCAGTGAATATATACGGGGGCAGTACGACTGCCGCACCCCTGCTGGGATCCTATTCCGGAGCCAGTATTCCCCCGGCCATCGAACACCAGGGTTCGCGACTGCTCATCACTTTCCAGTCAGACAGCAACAGTACCGCAGAAGGCTGGTTTCTTACCTATTCCGCCACCTTTCCTGAATTCTGCAGCAATACCAGTCTCACTGCACTTTCAGGCAGCATTACCGATGGAAGCGGTCCGAAGAATTATTCTCCCGGCACCATCTGCACCTGGATGATACAGCCCCCTAATGCAGCAGCCATCACCCTGACTTTCACCGAATTCGACACGGAACCCGGCAACGACTATGTAAAGGTTTATGACCTGAATACCCAGGCATTGCTTGGAAATTTCTCGGGCAGCAGCCTGCCTTTACCGGTCATGACGAGTACCGGCGGCATGTACATCGAGTTCAGATCCAACGGCAGCGTGAACCGTCCCGGATGGACTGCCCAGTACCAGGCTCTCGGAGCCGGCATAGCCAACCACAGCGGCCTCAGGGATTTCCTTGTTTATCCGAATCCCGCGGAAGAAACGGTCCATATCAGCTTTCATTCACCTTCCCCGCAGCAGATCGGAATCAGCATCTCCGACCTTTCCGGAAGAACAATCCTGAATGAAACACGTAACATCCCGCAGGGATCATTCTCTGCATTATACCCGGTACATCAAATTCCCGGAGGCATATACCTGCTGAAAATTGCGGGTGAACACGGTTCATTGATACAAAAACTGATCATTCACTAATACCAGACATCATCCATGAAAAGAATCGCTACGGTTTTCCTGTCTATCTTCCTGCTTTCCAGTATCCTGACTGCCAGACCGGTGGATCACACCCAGGCCATGAAGGTGGCAAAGCACTTTTACTATGAAAGGATCTCACAGTTTACAGAAGTCAGGGTTGATGATATCATGATTACCGGCTCATCCCAAAGGGTCGAAAACGGCATACCGGTATATTATATTTTTCACATGAATACCGGTGGATACGTGATCGTGTCGGCTGATGATGTGGTGAGCCCGGTGATCGCGTATTCTTTCTGGAGCGAATTCGGCATTGAACAGGAGCCTCCGCAGTTTACTTCCTGGATGGACAATATCCGTGACCAGATCGTATATCACATTGAAAGGAATTCGGCTCCCACCGAAGCGATCATGGCCGACTGGCAGCGTTTGACTACGGATGAAACCGGACAACTGAAGCCGCTGAAAGGAGAAAGAGCGGTAAAACCCCTGCTGATCAGCAAATGGAACCAGGGGGCTTATTATAATGAGCTATGTCCGGCCGATCCCGACGGTCCGGGCGGCCATGTATATGCCGGTTGCGTGGCCACGGCCATGGCACAGGTCATGTATTATTACCGTTTCCCGGCTACCGGAACAGGAAGTCACACCCATTATTCATCTTACGGGCCACTTACGGCAGATTTCGCAAACACGAACTACCAATGGGATGCCATGCTGCCATCCATACAGTCGACGAACACGGCAGTGGCCACGCTGCTGCTGCACTGCGGCATTGCAGTGGATATGGGATACTCCCCCAACGGTTCCGGAGCATACAGTGATGATGCGGCCGAAGCCATGAAGAATTACTTCCGTTACGACCCTTCGACCCAGATGGTGAGCAAAAGCAACTACTCCAACACCGCCTGGGCCAATTTGCTCAGAGACCAGCTTGACGACAGAAAACCAATGTATTACCATGGTTTTGGTTCGGGCGGGCATGCCTTTAACGTGGACGGCTACCAGGATGATTTTTTCCACTTCAACTGGGGCTGGGGCGGATCGTACAACGGTTTTTTCAACCTCAACAACCTGAATCCTGGCGGAAGCAACTTCACCAACGGGCAGGGCGCCATGATCAACATCTATCCGACGGGAACCTATCCCGCTTATTGCACGGGTTTCAGAACCCTGACCCCGCTCAGCGGATCATTTGACGACGGCAGCGGCCCTCTGGAATACCAAAGCAACAGCGATTGCTATTACCTGATCCATCCGGAGGTCAGTCCCAACGACTCGGTCAGCCACCTGATTATACGATTCCAGTTACTTGATACAGAGAATAATGCGGACATCGTAACGGTGTATGACGGGCCCGGCACCAACAGCCCGGTAATCGGCAGCTTTTCGGGGATCAACACTCCCCAGAGCATCACCAGCAGCGGGAACCAGGTGCTGATCCGTTTCACCTCCGACAACGACAACAACAGCCAGGGCTGGTTCATCACCTATGAAAGCAAGATGCCGCAGTATTGCCAGACGCTCGACACCTATACGGCAACGGGCGGCATCCTGGAAGACGGCAGCGGGCCGAAAAACTACAATAACAAAACCATCTGCCAGTACCTGATACAACCGTCCAATGCACAGCAGATCACGCTGAACTTCACGGAATTCCAGACAGAACCCGTATCTGACTTCGTGGAAGTGTATGCTTATGATACTGTCAGTGGTAACGGCACCCTGCTCGGGAAATTCTTCGGGAGCCAGCTGCCTCCCACCCTTGTCTCCCAGACCGGGGCCATGTTCCTGATTTTTTACACCAACACCAGCGTCAACGGTGCAGGCTGGAAAGCATCCTATACCAGTCAGCCGGCAGGCATCAGCGAAAAAAATGACATCAGTACACTGGAAGTTTACCCCAATCCGGCCGGCAACATCCTGCATGTGTCATTTGAAACCACTGAAAGCAGGACAATGGAGATGGAAATATGCAATATGCAGGGGCAGCGAATGATGTGGAAAAGTCTTCAGGCTGACAGCGGCAGGTTTACTGTTGACATCACGGATTTACCTACGGGACTTTACCAGATCATCCTTCACAGTCCGTCCGGAAAGGTTTCCAGACGTTTTGTGGTGCAATAAGCAGGCTGTCAGCGGAGGATGAATTTACCCCTGATGCTGCTTCCTTCACAGTCAAGACAATAAATGTACAAACCCGGACTCAGGCC
>CAZSQJ010000085.1:0-12251 GCA_964608665.1 uncultured Bacteroidales bacterium
AAATTTTGATGTTAATGAATAACGCTGAGTTATACCGTACACCGTGATTACACAAATTTTCGCAAAGCTGTTCCGTGTCGGTATCTACTGAAAAAGCTTTCATCAGACTATTTTCGAAATTAAAACTCCCTTATACTTGTCTGCTGATTAACAAGCGGTTCCGTCCAAAGGATTTTATCCCTCCACCTGAATCTTGGCTCCCCTTTTTTGGACCGGGTGACAATAAAATCCTAAATACTAACGGGCATCATTATAAAAAAAAATCTGCTAAATGTATCCCCTTTAGGAAACATTTTTGTATCTTTGCAACAAAGTTGATACTCAAATGATAAAACGGTTCTCTGTAGTTTTTCTAAAGTCAGCCAAGGATTTCATATTTGGCTTAGACAAGAAGACTCAAACGAAAATATTTTATGTCATTGACAAAGCTTCATTTATTAATGATCCGAAATTATTCAAAACACTACAAGATGAAATATGGGAATTCAGAGTTAAATATAAAGCGCTTCATATCAGACTACTAGCATTCTGGGATAAAAGTGATAGAAAGAACACATTGGTAATTTCTACACATGGATTCATAAAGAAAACTGATAAAGTTCCAAGAATCGAAATTGATAAAGCTATTAGTGATATGAGGAATTATTTTGAAAATCAATAAAACTAATGATATGAATAGAGAGAAAATAGAGGTTTTTTCACTTGATCAGATCAAGGATGAAGCATTAGGGAAGATTGGAACTCCCGATAGGGATAAATATGAAAACGAGCTAAAACTGGAGCTTCTTGGCGAAATGATCAAACAGGTCCGTAAAGACAGAAATCTCACTCAAGAAGAATTAGGGAAACTAGTTGGAGTTCAAAAGGCTCAAATCTCAAAGCTTGAGAGGAGCACAAAAAATGCCCGAATTGATACTATCATAAGGGTTTTTAATGCATTGAAAGCGAAAGTTAACTTCTCGGTTGAATTGATTGAGAGTCGACTGGAGCTTGCCTAAATTAGTAAGGCCCGGTAATATGTGGCTAAATCGCAACAAAACAAGAAGTTACGGTTCTCATTAGAGCCTCGACCTTTGCTGTGTTTAGCGGCCATCCGTTAGCGTTATGTTAAGAGAAAGTTGATTGACAGTTTTGCGAACGCAAAACTGTTTAGATTGAGTATAAAAACATCTTGGTGGCGGCCGGATTGGCCTCACGTCAGACAGGCGAAGGCAAGATCGCCCGAATGCCCCATCCCCACCGGGATCAGGAAATCAGCTGTTCCAGTGATTTCTCTATCAGCCTGATCTTGGTTTCCGCATCTTCTTTCTTCTTTTGCTCATTTTCCACCACCTGTTGCGGGGCTCCGTTTATGAATTTCTCATTCGACAGTTTGCCCATAACAGTCCGGAGAAAACCCTGGTAATAAACAAGTTCCTTCTTCAGTTTCTCGATCTCTTCTTCCCGGTTCACGGTTTCCCCCAGCTCGAAATGAAACTCCCTGGAGCCGGAAAGGAAGGTAAGTCCGTGCGCCGGCTTTGTGCCGTAACTGAGTGTGCATGCCGTGAGCCTGGTGAATGTCGCTTCACAAAGTGTCTGACTGCCGTTCGTCCCGTCGGTATGGACCATGGCCTGTTTGATGTTGGTTTCAGCCTGTTTCCTGCGTGTGGCCACCACAAGTTCAATGGTATTGTCCATTTCACTCAGGATATCCGAGCTGTACGGAAGGGCTTCCGGAACCAGGGAAACCATAATGCTTTCCCCTGCCTTGCGTTCATGCAGCAGTTGCCAGATTTCCTCGGTGATAAAGGGCATGAAGGGATGCAATACCTGCATCAGTTTCTCAAAGAAGCGGATGGTAGTGTTAAATGTTTGAAGATCAATCGGTTGCTGGTAGGCCGGTTTGATCATCTCCAGGTACCAGGAGCAGAAATCGTCCCAGATCAGCTTGTAGATGGTCATCAGGGCATCCGACAGCCTGTATTTCGTGTAATGATCTTCGATGGTGGCAAGTACCTGGTTAAAGCGGGCTTCGAACCAGCGGACGGCCGTGGCGGACGCTTCCGGGACGGGGATGCCCTTATCTGTTTTCCAGCCTTTTACCAGTCGCAGCGCATTCCACACTTTGTTGCTGAAGTTCCGGCCCTGTTCGCAGAGTTCTTCATCGAAGGGCAGGTCGTTGCCGGCCGGGGAGGTGAGGAGCATACCCACCCTGACGCCGTCGGCGCCATAGCGTTCCATCAGCTCGATGGGATCGGCGGAATTGCCGAGGGACTTGCTCATTTTGCGGCCGAGTTTGTCGCGCACGATCCCGGTAAGGTACACATTGCGGAAGGGGATTTCCTGCCGGTATTCCAGTCCGGCCATGATCATGCGGGCCACCCAGAAGAAAAGGATTTCGGGGGCTGTGACCAGGTCGTTGGTAGGGTAATAGTACCGGATATCTTCATTATCCGGTTCGGTGATGCCGTTAAACACAGAAATGGGCCAGAGCCAGGAAGAAAACCAGGTGTCGAGCACATCTTCATCCTGGCGAAGGTCGTCAAGGTTCAGGTTTTTATCAGGAAATTTCTGTCTGGCGAGTTCCAGTGCAGCGCCGGTATCCGTGGCCACCACATACTCACCCCAGGGCAGGTACCATACCGGGATGCGGTGCCCCCACCACAACTGTCTGGAGATGCACCAGTCTTTCACATTTTCCATCCAGTGCCGGTAGGTGTTTTTAAACTTGGCTGGATGGAAGCGGACGGTATCGTTCATTACCACATCCAGGGCGGGTTTGGCGAGTTCAGGCATCCGCAGGAACCATTGGGTGGAAAGTCTGGGTTCAATTACCACGTGCGTGCGTTCGCTATAGCCGACTTTATTCACGTAATCCTCGATTTTCACAAGGTTCCCGGCTGTTTTGAGGTCTTCCGTGATTTTTTCCCTTACGGCAAAACGGTCTTCCCCGGTGTACAGGATGGCAGCCCCGCTCATGCTGCCGTCGTCGTTGAAAATATCCACGCTTTCAAGCCGGTACTTCTCACCCAGCATATAATCGTTGATGTCGTGGGCAGGGGTCACTTTCAGGGCGCCGGTACCGAATTCACGGTCGACGTATTCATCCTGTATGACAGGTACCGGTCTGCCGATCAGCGGGACGAGCACCCTTTTTCCATGAAGGTGGCCGTACCTTGGATCTTCCGGGTGTACACAAACGGCTGTATCCCCGAGAATGGTTTCGGGGCGGGTGGTGGCGATGGTGATCCACATATCCGCTTCTCCTTCAACCTGATAGCGGACATAATACAGTTTAGACCTGACTTCCCGGTAGTTGACCTCTTCATCGCTGATGGCTGTCAGGGCTTCGGGATCCCAGTTAACCATGCGTACACCTTTGTAGATCAGTCCTTTATTATACAGATCCACGAAGACGGCGATCACCTGCCGGCTCATTTCAGGGTCCATGGTGAAGCGGGTTCGCTTCCAGTCGCATGAAGCACCGAGCCGTTTGAGCTGTTCAAGGATGATTCCGCCGTGTTTTTCTTTCCATTCCCAGGCATGGTCAAGGAATGCTTCCCTGCTGAGGGTGTTTTTGTCAATGCCTTCTTTTTTGAGTTTTTCCACCACTTTGGCTTCTGTGGCAATGGAAGCATGGTCGGTGCCCGGGAGCCAGAGGGTGTTTTTGCCCTGCATCCTGGCACGCCGGACCAGCACATCCTGGATGGTATTGTTGAGCATATGGCCCATGTGCAGGACGCCGGTTACATTGGGCGGGGGGATCACAATACAAAAGGCTTCCCTTTCATCGGGGCGGGATTGGAAAAATCCATGGTCGAGCCAGTACTGGTACCAGCGGGTTTCAGTTTTCTGCGGATCGTATTTCGGCGCTATTTCCATCATGTGCGGTGGTTCGGAAGTTTTTTTAAAAATCGCGCAAAGGTAAAAAAAAACCGTTTAAGGCGGATTACCTGACCTGGAGATGCCGCCCGATCCGCAGGACGGATTTTCTCGAGAGCTTGTTCAAACGGCAGAGCGATTCCACGGTGGTACCGTAACGTTTGGCGATACGGCCGAGGGTGTCTCCTTTTTTTACTTTATGGTAAAGTGCATCCGGCGGGTTGGCACTGATGACCCCTCCTCCCGGTGCACGGGAAACCCTGGCATGTCCCGGCCGGTGTCTTTCAAACAGCGGTCCGGTGATCATCAGGGTGTCTGATTTGAGTTGAAAGGTTTCAAAGTTGATAAATGTGGCCGGGTCGAAAGGCTCGCCAAGGAAACGGGTCTCAAAATGCAGGTGGGTGGTGGTGGCCCTTCCGGTGCGTCCGCCAAGGCCGACAGGATCCCCGGCTTTCACATCCTGGTTGACGTTCACCAGCATTTTCGAGAGATGGCCGTAAACCGTTTCAAGACCGTTGAAATGCCTGATGACCAGCACCAGGCCGTAACCCTTGTATCTTTTGGCCAGTCTGACTTTACCGTCAAAAGCTGCCGACACCGTGTCACCCTGTTCCAGTTTGGTGTCCACTCCGGCATGAAAACGTCTTCCCCTGTAGCCGTAGGGAGACAGAAAACGACCGGGACGCGGGTAAACAAAGGGTGATTCAGAGGGATTGTTGAACACGATCATTACGGTGTCTTCCATCCGGGTCAGATCGGTGCGCGTTCTCCGGACGTAAGTGTTGTCCCAGCTGTTGTTATAAAGGATATCGGAGGGGATGAAGATGATGTCGGCCGGGAGGAATTCATTTTCGCCGATCAGGGAATCCGAAGAGAGCAGATCCAGTTCATCGGATTCAATTTCATCGTTCTCTATGTTCAGGAGTGAATCGGCCTGGCTTTGCTGGGAAAACACCATCCCGGGGCAACAAATCCATAAAATAAAAGCCAGGGAGTATGCTAACTTGCTTAATGAACGATATTTACATTGGATTCTCAATATGCTTCACAGAACTATCCTACAATTATGCTCAGTCTTGACTGGTTTGCGAATGCAAAGCTGCTTGGACTGAGTTATACCGTACATGTACATGGTTGATATTTTCGCATAATGATTCCGTGTCGGTAACAGGCTGCAAAATTAGGATTTTTTTATTTAATCTCTGTAGTGACATGCCATGGCATGTCACTACTACTGAGTTTACATGGTCAGTTTCCCTGTCTCGAAGTACGTTTCCGCTCGGTTTCATCGAGGATGATCTTCCGCATCCTGAGTGAGCGGGGTGTGACTTCGAGGTATTCATCCTTGCCGATATATTCCATGGCTTCTTCGAGGGAGTGTTTGATTGCCGGGGTGATAAAGATCTTTTCGTCGGAACCGGATGCGCGGATGTTGGTGAGTTTCTTGGTTTTGGTAACATTCACCACCATGTCGTCCGGACGGTTCTGTTCACCGATTACCTGTCCGGCATACACTTCTTCGTTGGGATGGATAAAAAAGCTGCCCCTGTCCTGCAGTTTATCGATGGAATAAGCGATGGCAGTACCGGTTTCCATGCTGATGAGCGATCCGTTTCTTCTGCCGGGTATTTCGCCTTTCCAGGCTTCGTATGCTTTGAAACGGTGGGCCATGATGGCTTCTCCCTCCGTGACGGTAAGTACTTGATTGCGCAAACCCATGATGCCTCGTGAGGGTATGGTAAACCCCAGGTGGGAACGCTCGCCCCGGCTTTCAATGGAATCGATCTCCCCGCGGCGCAGGGTGACCAGCTCAATGACTTTCCCGGAAAAGGCCGTGGGTACGTGAACGGTAAGGGTTTCCACAGGTTCATGATCTATTCCGTTGATCTTTTTTATGATCACCTGGGGTTGTCCGACCTGCAGTTCGTAGCCTTCGCGGCGCATGGTCTCTATCAGGATGCTGAGGTGAAGGATGCCCCTGCCGAAGACGGTCAATGTATCCGGCGAGTCGGTATCCCCTACCCTGAGGGCGAGGTTCTTCTCTGTTTCCTTATACAGCCGTTCACGAAGCTGGCGGGAGGTGACAAATTTTCCTTCCCTGCCGTAGAAGGGAGAATTGTTGATGGTAAAGAGCATGCTCATCGTCGGTTCATCGATCTGCAGAGCACTCATGGCTTCGGGTTGATCGTAATCAGCGATGGTATCGCCGATCTCAAAATCGTCGAGGCCGAGCAGGGCGCAGATCTCTCCGGCGGTTACGTCGGTTTTGATCTTTTCTTTGCCAAGGCCTTCAAACACATAGAGTTCCTTGACTTTTGACCTGAATATGCGTCCGTCGGGTTTGATAAGGCTGATGTTCATTCCCCAGCGCAGAATACCCCTTGACAACCTGCCAACCGCAATGCGTCCGACATAGGAAGAATAATCGAGCGATGATATCTGTAACTGTGTCGTTCCTTCCACATATTTTGCCGGCGGAATCTTATTGAGGATGATGTCGAGCAGGTAGGTGATGTCAGTGGTGGGATGATTCCAGTCCGGCCCCATCCAACCCTGCTTTGAAGAGCCGTACACTGCCGGGAAGTCGAGTTGTTCTTCGGTGGCGTCGAGTTCGTACATCAGGTCGAAAACCGATTCATGCACGCCTTCCGGATCACAATTCAGTTTATCTACCTTATTGATAACCACTACGATCTTCAGGTCCAGAGCGATGGCTTTCTGCAGTACGAACCGTGTCTGTGGCATCGGGCCCTCGAACGCATCGACCAAAAGCAATACACCGTCGGCCATGTTCAGCACCCTTTCCACCTCGCCGCCGAAATCACTGTGCCCCGGAGTGTCGATGATGTTGATTTTTACGCCTTTGTAACGGACGCTTACGTTTTTGGCAAGGATGGTGATGCCTCTTTCCCGCTCCAGATCGTTGGAGTCGAGGATCAGTTCACCGGCATTTTCATTCTCCCTGAATAGGTTGCACTGGTAAAGCATGCGGTCGACCAGGGTGGTTTTTCCGTGGTCAACATGGGCGATTATTGCTATATTCCTGATATTTTGCATGATAGGCTTTATTGATCCCCCCTTGTTAAGGGGCTGCAAAGGTAATGCTTTTCTCTGTAGGAATATCCCAGGGATAAGTGCGGAATGCCTGTGCTATTGTCCGGCCAGGTCATTCAGCTGTGCTCCCTCCAGCCTGAAGACCGTCCATTCGTCCATGGGTTTTGCACCGATCGCCCGGTAAACGTCAATGGCGGACTGATTCCAGTTTAAAACGGCCCATTCCATCCGGGCACAGTTCCGCTCCACCGCCAGTTGTGCAAGGTAGCGGAGCATCTGTTTTCCGTAACCCTTGCCCCGCTGCTCCGGATCAACAAAGATATCCTCCAGGTACAGTCCGGGACGGCCTGCAAAGGTGGAGAAATTGTGAAAGAAAAAGGCAAACCCTACGCAAAGGTCTCCTTCATAAGCGAGGATCACTTCCGCATAGGGCCGTGGACCAAAAAGGGTTTCCAACAACTGCTTATCTGTGATTTTTACCTGGTCCGACAGTTTTTCGTATTCGGCAAGCTTAATGATAAATGCCTTGATAAGCGGAATATCAGCGGTTTGGGCCGCTTTAATGCAAAACTGCTTTGATTGGGGATTCATTGTCATGATGGTTTTTCTCAGAATGATACCGAAAGAACACATGAATGCGATGCGGGTTTCCAGAGTCAGCTTGTGATTATAGTCACATATGTTTCGCGTTTCATTCTTCTTTCGATACAAAACTAAGCAATACGGCCTGTCATGGACACATGGTGCCGAAAGAAAACAGGAATGCGAAAAATGGGTTTACCGGGTAATCGGTATAACCGGAAATTGCATCGCATTTTCACTAAGTGGCGTATACCTGCTAAGAAGAATCTTCTGTATAAGTTTCAAATAGCAGATTATCGTAAATTTGCAAAAAGGAATACCATGAGTGCCATTTTAATCAGGACAGATAATAAAAATGGAAAAATATTGAAGGCCTTGGCAAAGAGACTGGGTGCCAGTGTGGTGGATGTCAAAATGGAGGAGTTTGAGGATTTCAGTCTTGGATTGTTGATGAAAAAGGTGAAAACCGGAGAAAAGGTTCACCGGGAGATTGTCATGAAGGAACTTGAACGGAAATGATAGTAGAGTTTGATAAATCCTTTCTGAAGTCTTTGGCTGAGGTTCATGACCCTGTTGTTTTTCAACGAGTTAAACTAATGGTTATTAAGATTGAGGATTGTAAATCAATCAATGAAATCAAGCAAATCAAAAAATTAGTTGGCTTTTCTTCTTTTTACCGGATTCGTTTCGGTGATTATCGGCTTGGTCTGGAGTTGATTGGGAAGAATGTCGTGAGGTTTATCATCCTTGCCCATCGTAAAGATATTTACAAGTCATTTCCATAAGATCAATGCCATTTTAATCCTTTTCCTGTTCCCTTCTGAAACCCGCTGTTATTTCAGTACCCCGCATTTCCAGTCCCTGGGGGATATGGGGCGCACAGGGCAGCGGACAGTGGTAACAGTTCACTCCTTCAACAGGTGTCTGCACTTCCAGCCAGTCGACGCTTACAGATTTCATTGATGCGGACGGCCAGGGCAGGGGCCTGATCCCCGGCGGGATGTTCAGCGGGCTCAGGATCAGCATCTCGGACAAGGAAAAGGTCAGTACAATGATCAATGACGCTTTTGCGGTAAGCGTGCTGCTGACAAGCCTGCCGATCTTTCCGCCTGCGAGATGCAGCAATGGGATCAGGATAAGCAGCAACAGGCCGGCGACAACGAAACGCGGGTCCGGCGCCAGCAGGAACCAACATGCGACGCTTGCCAGGGAAACCAGCCAGAACCAGGTTTGAAGGGCGGGTAAAGGATGGGCGGAAATTCTTTTGCTTCCGGTTAAAATAAAACTGATCAGGCCTGTAAGAGTAAACAGCAGGGGATAAGTGCCCGATTGCTGCAACCAGGGCCCGAACCAGGAACGGAAAGGCATGGAGAGCACCTCCCCGTGCGGGAGAAAGGGAATTCTGGCCCAGCTTCTGATCCAGTGGAAGTCATCCCAGACCTGCACGGCAGGGACTTTCCAGTCGGGATGGAACAGGTCAAGCCAGGGGAGGGGGTATATCAGCCAGCCGGTAAGGATGTAACTCCTTGCAAACCAGGGAAACCAGAAGATCAGAATCAGGAAAGCCGGCAGGGCGATCGATTTCAGCGGCTTTGCTTTCCACAATACCGGGATCAGCAGCAGGAACAACAGGTTGGTGAGTTTGACCAGCGGCAGGACGATCAGGAGCATCAGCAGCAGCACTTTCACATACAGCAGGTAAGGGGCAGTGGCCTGCAGCCTGCTTTCCGCTGTCAGCAGGAAGGCCAGCAGGATGAGGCTTGCCGAACCGAGTTCAACGCTGGTGGTGGGGATTGCAGCTTTGAAGAAATGCAGCAGCCATAGAAAGGCCAGCAGGATCAGCAGGTAGCGGAACCCGCCCTCCATGACCTTTTCCATTCTTACCACCTGCAGCAAAAGCAGCAGCAACAGGAAGAAGTTGCTGCTGTAAACCGGTTCACCGTTCAGGAAGGGAAAGGAAAACAGGGCGGCCGGAATGAAGGTGGCGAAATTGAAGGCAAACTTCGGACACAGGTTTCCCAGCCCCGGGATGGCCGGATACTGGTGGATCCACTGGATGGCCTGGACATGGTAACCCCACATGTCGGGAAGGCCCGGCGACTGGCTGGCGGCAATCCACAACAACAGGAAGAGCATGCCGAAGGTTCCGGCCTGGCTGAAGGTAGGCTTTTTAAGCGAACGGGCAATGTGAAGCAGCAGTTTCCAGCGGATCAGGCTGACGCCTGCCAGGTGGGCCAGCAGCAGGATCATGGCTTTTTTGCTGACTGGACCCAGCACACTGGCGAAGAGCAGGATCTGTATCATGGCCAGGTAACCGAACAGGGGAAAGAGTACCTGGGTGGGGATTGCCACAGTGCGGAGATCGATACGGCGGCGGAAAAACGCCACGAACAGGAAAAAGCCCGTCAACCAGAACAGGATGTATGTCATCAGCAGATGGAGCAGCAGGACAAGCATCGCGGATCACAGATTTTCCGGTCCGAGCACCAGCCATTCGTCCTCCATCCACACCGGCCTGTAATGCGCTGTGTTCAGATGGAAAACGGCAGGCAGGAACTTCGGCAGGTCGGTAATGATATAGATCGTCCCGGCGGTATCGGGCTGTTCCGGCTTGTAAATTTCCTGCTTTCTGGCGGGAGGGAAAAAGGTAGTGATAATATCTGGCTGAGGGAATAAAACCCTGTCATACAGGAAGTTATTCAGCCAGTTTTGTTGCATGATCAGCACGCGGTCTTCCGCTTTGAACCATGGCTTTGCCCTGAGGCTGATACTCAGCTGTCTTTCTTTGATGTAAGTGTCCACATCGTTTTTGTAATAGTCGCGCCATGCGATGATACCCGGTTGTGGAAGGATAAGGACAATCACCGAAGCCAGGAGCATGGGTTTCAGTATTCCGGGCTTCCAGGTATCGGTGAAAAGCTTTAGCAGTGCGGGGATCAGCAACAGGCTGAGCAGGCAGCATTCGAAAAAATAATTCGTTCCTGAACCCCATTTCATGCCACTCATCAGGGCGATGACGGCATAGTACACTGCGCCGGCCGAGAGGAACCACAGTCCCGACAGTTGGGGCTGTTTTCTGAACAGCACGGCAAGGACGATCACCAGAAAGAATAGCGTAAACCGCGGCAAAGCCGGCAGGAAGTAAAGGCGGATGGCCCATGCGAGGTCGAATCCGTTCATGACCCCGATCACGATGTTTTTGTATAAAACCATGAGCGGTTCAGGCAACAGCAGGGGATAAAGCACGGCAGTGCTCAGCAGAAAGACAGCAAACAACAGCAGGCTGTCGCGTAGCCTGATCTTCAGGATTATCAGGGAGAAAATGGTGTACAGGAGCAGGAAAACGCCGCTTTGTTTGCTGAATAAGGACAGACTGAGGAAGAGTCCTGCCAGGATCAATGGAATGCGGATGCCCGGGGTTCCGCGGCGGCGGTAAATCCTGGCAAACTGGAGGACTGTCAGGGCAAAGAACAGATGATAAAGGCTGTCGGGACGGCTGTAGTCCTGTTGTTCGAAGAAAATAAAAAGTAACAGGGCGGTCATCAGGTGGATCCACCGTCGGCCCGCGTAGAGGTTCCGTATGCTGAAATAAACGGCAATGATCAGCAGAAGATTGAAGATCAGGGATATGCTCCGGCTCAGGGCGCACCAGTGGAATGGTTCGCCGGGCTGTATTCCCGTAAGGTTCCCTGTGCCCGCAACCAGGTAGAAATAAAGCGGCATATACTGGATAAAGGAATAGGGCTCATTTTCAGGGTCGCTGTACAAGGTTTTTCCTGAAGCGATCGTCTGGCAGCCGTAAATGACGTTTTGCTCAATGCCGCCTACATTGGGTACGACCACATTCACCAGGCGGATCCTGATAAAAAGTACAATCAGAATGCAAAGCAGGAGCAGTCCGATGATCAGGCGGGTCTGACCGCTTTCCGGTATTTTCAGACCAGTGGGCAATGCAAAGTGGCTACGACTTTCCGATCACGAAGAGGTAGTCTTCCACCCTGGGGATCTTGCGGTCATATTTCTTCTTATAGGCAAGCCTGACGGTGACTTCTCCCTTTTTCAGGGCTTTGAAAAGGAAGATGTCTTTGCCTGGTTTGCCCGGCTGGGTAGTGTCCTTGCCCGGTTCAAAAATATGGGAAACCAGCTGGATCAGGGTTGTATCGTGGTTGTTCACGGGAGCCCAGCTGAATCCTTCGGCAGGTGCTGACTGCAATTCAATTTTATATTCCTGTCCGACTTTCAGTTCCACGCGTGTCCTGTTCACTTTTTCCTGTTGCTGAGCGCTGACCGGCATACTGAGGCTGATCAGCAGGGCGCTGATGACCAGCAGGGATTTGATTGATTTCATATTCTAACGGTAATTTGCAGCAAAAATACGATTCCCGGCGGAATATGGTACATACCGGTCATTTATCCGGGCTGAAAAGTTCAGGGTAATGTCAGTTCAAAACCCTGAACTTTTCACACCGAAGGCCCGAAGACCCGGTTTTCTTGCTTCAATTTAAGGGAGTGGAATATAAATATCCTGAATATCCTGTATATCCCTGTGAATAATGGCAGCCTTTTTCATGTTCATTCCCTTCCCACCCTGTCCTGAAAAAATCCGTGAAAATCAGTGTAATCCGTGGATAAAAAAAACTTCAGTGCGCTAAGCCTCTTATTTTCACCGCCGAGGCGCAGAGCCGCAGAGGGATTGTTGAAATTCAACCCACTCCGGGGTTGCTGAAGGTGTGCGCTGCTTCCTTCCCCCGGAC
>CAZSQJ010000086.1:0-11854 GCA_964608665.1 uncultured Bacteroidales bacterium
TTCAGGCCGGTTTGTACCAGCAGGAATACCGCACCGTTCACCGAACTTTCATCCTTGCCGCTCAGCACCACCTTCACCGAATCCGCCATCAGCCTTCGAAAATTCCGCAGATGATCTTTGTCCAGCAGTTTGGTCAGCGGAATATTCTTCGATCCTTTCAGGTGTCCTTTCACAAATTCGTAAGGGTCACGGATGTCGACAAAATAGTATCCGGGATCTTCTGTCTGAGTAATTCGCCTTGCATCGGCCAGGGTCAGCAAATGTGCATCCCCGCACATCACTGCCAGGCTCTCTTCAGGACTCAGGCTGAAACTTGCATCGGGTTTTTTCATCATGATGAAACCAGCGATGATCAGCAGGACAAATGCTGCAAAGGCGATCAGCAGTTTCCCGGGTATTTTATTGTAGAATTGCATGGGTGATGAATTGGGGTTTAACATCCTTCATGTTTGCGTTTGCCTGAGGGGCGTGCGACGGGTTTGACACTCCGCTGCGCGGAGGATGCCGCTGCTTTCCTCGTTCCCGGAAGTTCACCCTCACCGGTGAAGTACATCCGGGCGGCTTTGCGGAAAGCGTATTGGTCGAAAACACCGGCATCCGAATATTCCGCCGGTACAGGCGGACGGAGGATGGTCTCCACCCAGCGGTTCAGTCCGCCCTGCAATATGTAAAGGTTGCGGTGACGCAGCCGGGAACAGAGCAGCCAGGCTTTCTCGGCGAGGATGTCGCCGTTCGAATAAAACACGTAATCCTTGCTTCCTTCAGCCAGCAGGGCCTGGTTTTCCTCTTCAAGGATACGGCTTAGCGGAATACTCAGGGCTCCGGGCAGGGAAAAAGCGGCGAATGCGGCTGAGTCCCTGACGTCGATCAGCAACAGGGCCGGATCCCCGGCGATAATCCTGCGCGCCGCCTCATCAGTGCTTATGTAACGGAACG
Organism: uncultured Bacteroidales bacterium; assembly: GCA_964608665.1. Lineage (GTDB taxonomy): Bacteria > Bacteroidota > Bacteroidia > Bacteroidales > CAIXZF01 > JAKLIX01. The sequence goes on from CAZSQJ010000086.1 coordinate 937, forward strand.
GCTCATTCAGCGATAACAGGATCTGTTCCGGGGAAAGTTCCCTGCTGTTGCGGTGCTGCGGAAGAAAGACCAGTCCCGCCCCCAGCAGGAACATGATCAGTGCCATCAGGATATATGTCCGGTTCATCGGTGGTGATTTAAATCTCGATCTTTCTGAATTTGTCTCTGAAATAATACAGGATGCCGTAAAGCATCAGCATGGCGGAAACGAATAAGAATGCAAAAAGGCCCGGACTGATCCCCAGCCATTCGGTGATGGTGAGCCCTCCGTAATCGCCTGCATTGTAAAGCGTTTCAACCAAAGGATAGGCTTCCGAGAAAAGCAGGATTCCCAGGAACATGCCCAGGGAAAAGACCATGGCATCGATTTTACCGATGGCAGCCCCGGCAAAGCTTGTACCCGGACAGAACCCGCCCATCAGGAACCCGATACCCATGATAAAGCCGCCCACAATGGTGGCATTTAAAAAGAGGGGATTCACGTAAACCAGGCTCAGGTCGATCCATCCGAAGTAATTGAAATACAGCAGGCCTACCATGGCAACAGCCACGGCGGTCATAAACACTTTCAGCACGGTGAAGTCGTAACCGTAAAAAACGCCCGTGATTTTGCGGGAAGAAGAGAAACCCGAAGCTTCAAGAATGAACCCGAAGCACATGCCGACCAGGATACCAATCAGGTTGTTCCATGCAGGGTCGATGATTTGTTGCGGAATGAGCGGTCCCATCGTGAAAGGTTTTAAAGTTTCAGATCCACAATTTCCTGAAAAAACGGGCAAAAAGATAACCCGTGCCGAATATCATCATCATGGTCAGGATGCCGCCGGCAGCAAGCACGGCAGATCCCGTAAGGGCGGCACCCGAAGTGCAGCCCCTGGCAAACTGCGATCCGATGCCGAAAAGCATGCCTCCCGCCGCAGCAAAGATCAGCCGGGTTCTCCACCGGATACCGGGCTGGTGTTCCACTTTCCACTTCAGCCTCCCCGAAAGTGCCCCCGAAATGAACGCTCCCGCAAGTACGCCGATCACTTCAAAAACAAGCCAGTTGTTCAGCGGATTGACATCATCGCTGATGAACTGCGAATAATAGGCGTTGTGCTTCACATGTGCAGGCGAAATCTCATTCACCGAAGCCACCACCGCGTTTTTCAAGGCTCCGCTCGCTCCCAGCCCCCTGCCGGTGATATACACCGTAAGCAGCAACAACAGTCCCAGCAATACCCCTCCAAGATAGGGATTGATGTATTTCTTACTTCTGTCGGTTGTTTCCATATGCTAAAATTATGCTGATCAATATAAATACCTTGTGATCTGTCCGGCTTCCACCATGATGAAGCGGAAAAGCAAGCCCCCGTAAAGGATAAGGATGGCCGGAACCGCCACCGGGATATGATAACCCCTGATCTCCATGATCTCCAGGATAGCCGGAACGATGATCCCCAGTAAAACGACAAACACCCAGAATCCCAGGGTGAACTGCCCCCCTAAAAACAATCCGGCCGCATCGATCTGTACGGCAGTGCTGGCCAGGAATCCCATAAAAAGGTGGACGATCAGAAAAAGCTCTATGCCGATGAGCATCAGGTCGATCTTGCTCATCAGCCGCCTTTCTGCCGGGTCTTTTGAAAGCCACATGATGACGGCGGCTCCCGTGGACAGTCCCGACACCAGGAAGAGCGGACCCAGGATGGATGCATTCCACAGCGGACGGGCATTGAAGGCCGACAACAGGATACCGGTATAAATTCCCAGGATGACAGCCAGAACGATCATGGCCCACGACAGGCCAAGCCTGTTCCTGATGACCCAGCCTTCAAAGGTTTCCATCCAGCGGTAACGCCATTTCCAGGAAGGAACCGTTTCGCGCAGATAGGAGGCCGACCAGATAAACGACAGCGGTGTTACCAGCATCAGCACCCAGGCACCCCACGACATGGGTGATTCAAGACGGATGGTGGTGTACAGTTGCCAGAAATAGGGCTTGTGCTTCAGATCCAGGAACAAGGCCACCAGTCCGAGTACCAGGGCTGCCGGAACAAGGAAGGTTGCCCATTTCACCGTTGCCGGCATCAGGTGGGCCTTTCCCCTGATGGTGTAAAGGGCGGCAAAAAACAGAATGCCTGCCGCCAGCCCGCCCAGAAATAAATACAGCGGGATCTGCCAGTGCCAGATATTGAGGTAGGGGTCGATGTTCGGATTCATCCGGCCGCTTAAGAAAAGTTCTTCTTTCATCTTTACTGGTTTGCGGTTTACAACAAATAAAAAATCTGCGGACGCGTCCCGGCTTCCGGCGCAAGTACCTTCCATTTCCTGACTTTCATGATCTGCGAAATGTCGGAATACGGATTGTCGTTATCCCCGAAATACATGCACCTGGTCGGACAAACCGCCACGCAGGCCGGCTGCTGCCCGGCTTCAACCCTGTGCACGCAGAACGTGCATTTGTCTACATGGCCTTCTGGATGGGAATAACGGGCGTCGTACGGACAGGATTGAATACATGCTCCGCAGCCGATACATTTGCGCGCTGTCACCAGTACGATGCCACCGTCGGCTATATGACTGGCTCCGGTCGGGCAGCAACGGACACAGGGCGCATTGTCGCAATGATTGCAGCGTTCAGAACGGATTTCGGTTTCAAGTTGCGGGTAGGTGCCGTTGATGGTCTCCGTCACCCAGTCGCGGCAATACCCGTGGTGTACATTGTTCTCGGCCTGGCATGCCACCACGCAGTCGCTGCAACCCACACACTTCTTTACATCTATGGCCATCGCGTATCTCATATTTCAACCTCCTTTCCTGCTGCTTCGCTGATGAACGTTACAAAATTTCCCCGCATGCCTGTGCCTCCCATCGCAGGATCAACCATGACCCTGGTGATGAGTTCCGTGGTGCTGGCGCCCCGTCCGAAGGCTTTCGTCAGCTCCTTCTTACTGTGACCGAAGCCATGCACCATGTATACGGAATCCCAGCGTATCCTTTCGGTTACCCTCACGGCAACGGTAAATGAACTTCTGACACCGTCCTGGTTTTTCAGGTAAACCCGGTCGCCGTTTTTCAATCCTTCGATGCCGGCAACCTTCGGATTAACCCAGACGGTATTTTCGGGCATCAGGTCGATCAGGTTCTGGTTGTTGGCCGTACGGCTGAAGGTGTGCATCGGCGCCCTTCCGTAAATCAGCCTGTAATAGCCCTGGGGAGGTTCCGGATGCGCCGTGTACACCGGCATCGGATCAAGGCCTGCCGCTTCAAATGCGGCGGAGTATAATTCAATCTTTCCCGACGGGGTGTTGAATGTGATCTCTCCCTCCAGATATACATCCTTGTTCCTGTCAAACCGCATCACACCCTTCTCTTTCATTTCTTCAAGGGAAGTACCCACCTGTTTCAGCTGCCAGTCAATGACTTCTTCATAGTGATCGTATGCAAAATATTCGTGCAGGCCAAGCCTTTCGCCGATTTGTTTGGTGATCCACCATGCGGCCCTGGATTCGTACTTCGGCTCGGCAGCCGGCATACGCAACGCAATGCTGGGTTCCCGGAAAGCGGAATTGCGGATATCGTCGTAACGCTCGAAATACGTGCATTCCGGAAGAACCACATCGGCGTAGCCCGTGATCTCCATGGGCATGGTATCCACCACCAGGATGAAGTCGAGCGCATCCACTGCCTTCAGGAACATCTGCTTATCGGGAATGGCTTCCGGCATATTGGTTCCTGAAACGATCCATCCCCTGATCTGATGGTGATTGTCGGGCGAAGGGATCGAGGCTTCGATAAGCGCATTGGTAATGGATTCTTCCGCCAGGGGATATTTCTGCAGGTGGATGTCGTGGAAATTCCAGGCCGGTTTGGGGTATTCCGGACAGGGAAAGTCGGGTATGCCGACTTTTTCCGGCACATAAAAGCCGCCCCGTTTGCCCCAGTTGCCCAGCAATGCGTTCAGGATGGCAATGGCCCTGGAACGCTGGGTGTCGTCTCCGTACCAGGCGACATGGCGGCCGGGATGGACGATGGATGCCGGAGCCGCCTGGGCCATCTCCCTGGCGGTAAGCCGTATCAGGGCAGGTTCCAGGGTCGTGATCCCGTAAGCCCACTCGGGCGTCATCCCGCTTACATGGGCTTTCAGCTGTTCGAATCCGGTGGTGTTCATCCTTACGAATTCCTTGTCGTACAGTGCTTCCTCAATGATCACGTGGATCCAGGCCAGCAAAAGAGCCAGGTCGGTGGCCGGCTTGATCGGAAGCCAGTATTTCGACTTGCCGGCAACGGTCGAGAAGCGCGGGTCCACCGTGATCAGCGTAATCCCCTTATCAATGGCCTCCGCAAGCTCCTGTACCTGGGTGTTGTGCATGTTCTCTCCCAGGTGCGACCCGATCAGCACCATACAACGGCAATCCCTGATATCGGTGATCTCCGGACTTCCCGGAATGGTACCGTAAGTGTGGATATAGGCCACATCGCGGGCGCCGCGGCACTGGGCAAAGGAAGGAGCCGCAATGTTTTCTGAACCGTAAGCATGCAGCAAATGTGCGAAGAAAGGACCGCTGCAGCCGTGATTGAACAGGGCCATGGACTCCGCACCGTATTTGGCTTTGATCGCTTTCATTTTAGCAGCAATCAGTTCCAGTGCTTCATCCCAGGTGGCTTCCCTGTATTCCTGCTTTCCGTTCACACTGACCCTGATCAGCGGGGTCTTCAGCCTGTCCCCGTCGTGATACATGCCGATCCCTCCGGTACCGCGCGGACAAAGCCTTCCGTTGCATAAAGGATCATCCTCGTTGCCGAGTACCTTCAGAATCTGATTCTCGCTGTTGGTGTAAACCCAGCTGGCACATTTCCAAAAACATACTTCGCAATAGGAGGGTATTCTCCTGTAGATCTCACGGCTGCTCCCGGCCGGCAGATCCAGCAAGGCTTCCCTGCCCTTCTTGCCGCTCAGAAATTTTAGCGGCGTCAGTCCCAGGGCCACTCCGCCTGCAGCAAGCGTGGAAATTTTTATAAAATCCCTTCTGGTATTCATATGCACGCGTTATGATTTTCTTAAGATTCGATGTGCAAACATACACATATTTCTCTTGCACTTTTTCCGTCATGCCACGCTTTTTGGACAAAAAAATGGCTGTCCGACAGCCCTTTAGGGTTCATTTCAGTATTCGATACAGATATAAATATATAATTTATTGATTATCAATTAATGAAACCGCCGGCACCCGGAACGGGGAACAACGGGCTTATGCTTATCTTTGTCAACCACCCTGAGCATACGCCTGCTTGAAACGTAAGGAATTCATATGGTTGTTGCCCGCCCTCTTCATTGTGGGAATCACCTGGATATGGAGAATGGCGGTTCGCCGCGACAGGCTCAGCAGGGAGCGTACCCTGGTGATCCCTTTTACAGCGAAAGGGGAAGCGCTGCAGATGAGCGGAGATGTCATCATCGTTAGGAGCGGGGACCGGCCGAGGGCTTTCCTCGGACTGTGCACCCACCTCGGATGCCGTCTGCAGCTGATGGCCGGCGGACAGTTGGTATGTCCCTGCCACGGATCGGCTTTCGGAAGCGATGGCAGGGTGGTACGCGGGCCTGCCCTGAAACCGCTCCGGGAACTCCCGCTTCACTATGATCCCGCGACGAAGCAGTACTACACTGAAATCAGCATAACATGAAGCTTTATGCAGCAGGGATAACAGCCGCTTTTAAGGGAGTCAGCTACGGAGGACTTGCTTCGGCTGCTTTCCTGCTCTGCCTGCTTTCCGGAGTGCTGCTCTCCCTGCATTACGATCCCGCAAACGCCTTTGTGTCACTGAACGGGATCCTGCTTTACAATCCCTGGGCTTCATTCTGGAGAAACCTGCATTTCTGGTCAGCACAGTTCATGCTGGGTTTGATGCTGATACATTTCTGGGGATATCTCCTGAGAAAACACTTCACTGTCCTGCGGCCCGGGATCTGGTTCAGGCTGGGCATTGCCCTGCCGCTGGCTTTCTTTCTGATGTTCACGGGCTTTCTGCTCAAGGGCGATGCCGACAGCAGACAGGCCTCCCTGATCTTCAGAAACCTGCTCAATGCCATCGATCCCGCTGAACAATGGCTGGCAGGTTCCCTTCTCGGGCCCGGCGATTCCCTGCTGATCCCCTATCTGCACCATGTGGCCACCGCTACGATCCTGCTGCTGCTGATCGTCAGGGAACACGCCCGGAAACTCTGGCCGGGAAGCAAAACCTTTGTCCTCAGCCTGCTGTTGCTCGCCATCCCTGTCCTGTGGCTGATCCCTCCCCTGCATAACGGACTGGATCCCGTACTCAAAGGACCCTGGTATTTTGCCGGATTGCAGGAATTCCTGCACCGTATCACGGAACCCCTGCTGGTGTGGATCCTGGTGTTGGTGTTCATCGCGCTCGTATGGTTCCTGAGGAAAGCCGGCCCCCAGACTGCCCGTCTGATACGCATGGCGCTGCTTTCCTATGCGCTGGCTTATTCCATCCTGACGGTTATCGCGCTTTTCTTCAGGGGCGCACAATGGCAGCCGGCCGTTCCGGGCAGCGGTGAAAACCGGGGACGCTATCCCTGGGTGCAGTTTGTGCTGGCTGATCATGCAAAAGGACTGACCTTCTCCGACAGCCTTGTCGGGAAATCTTCCTGCCTGCATTGTCACGACAGGTTCAGGGGCTTCAGTCCGGGCCACGATCCCCGGCAGATTGGCTGTGCGTCCTGTCATGGGGGGAATATCTTCAGCATGGACAAAAGGATCGCGCACCGCAATATGACCACGATCCCCGGTGACCTGGCCACAGTGGGGCGCAGTTGCGGCCTGACGGCCTGTCATCCGGAAATAGTGCCGCGGATCAGGAACAGCCTGATGACCACACTCAGCGGACTGATCGCGGTCAACCACCGGGTGTTCGGTGAAATACCCTCTCCCGGTTCACTTTACGACATCCACCGGGTTGGTCAAAGCCCGGCAGGGGTACATCTGCGGAATCTCTGCCTTTCCTGTCATCTCGGGAATCCGAAAACCGAAACCGGGCCCCCTGGGGAAAGCAGCAGGGGCGGGGCTTGCCTGGCCTGTCACCTGCAATATGACGCGAAGGCTGAAAAAGCCCTGCTGCAATACAGGATGGGGAAATTCAGGAATGAGATGCGGGAATACGACCATCCGGCGGTCAGCATCAGAACGGGCAACAGCCATTGTTTCGGCTGCCACAGCCGTTCGGGAAGGATTGCCCTGAGCTACGGGGGCTGGCACGAATGTCTGGAGGAGGATACGGCCGGCAAAGCAACCGCTGAATACCGGGTGCTGGCCGATGGCAGGCTGCTGGAATTTGTCTCGGCGGATGTCCATCACACAAAAGGCATGCAGTGTACCGACTGCCACGACGCCATGGAGGTGATGGGTGACGGCAATTTTTACCGGCACAAGGAGGAAGCCGTGAAAATCCGCTGTACGGATTGTCACAGGCTTAGGCCGCCGGTGATCGTCCGGGCAGAGGATCTGGATTATGAAACGGCCAGGATCAGGCGGTTGTGGGGGATGGATAGCCTGCTTCCTTTCATTGCCGGCGACATCAGCGGCAGGCCCCTGCCGGGAGCCAGGATCAGCGGCGACAGCATGGTATTCCGTGTAAGGGGAGGAAAGGAGGATCTGCCCTTGCGCGCACCGGCTCCCGCCTGTGTCAGGGGAAAGGTTCATGAGCGCCTGAGCTGCAGTTCCTGCCATACGGCATGGGCGCCGCGCTGCATCGGCTGTCATACTGCATTCAATCCGGACCTGCCCGGCTGGGACCACCTGGCACGCAAAGAAACAAAGGGACAGTGGACAGAGGAGCTTGCCGCCTTCGTGCACAGCCTGCCTACCCTGGGCGTGGAGCACAGGGACGGAAAACAGGTGATCCGGACCATGGTTCCCGGCATGATCATCACCTTAGATCAGTCCGCATTCCCGGGTTCCAAAGAAAAGGCCGGCGGCTTTCACCGGCTGTATGCCCCCCTTGAAGCGCATACCATCATGAAAAAAGGCCGCGGCTGCACATCCTGCCATCTCGATCCGGTGGCGCTCGGCTATGGCGAAGGAAGGCTGGCGTTCGTCAAAACAGGCCCGGGCCTGGGCAGGTGGCAGTTTTTCCCGGCTTATGAACTGTCGGCTTACGACAGACTTCCGGCCGACGCCTGGATCCCCTTTATGGGCGAACGGAATAGCCCGCTGGCCACAAGAAACAACATCCGGCCCTTCACCCCCGCAGAACAGCGCCGCATCCTCGCTATTGGCGCCTGCCTCACCTGCCACGACCAGCACAGTCCCACGATGCTGGCAAGCCTCGAAAACTTCCTGCTTATCCAGAAAAACATGAGGCCCGCCTGCAGGAAGCTGGAGTGATTTCCCCCGGACTTGCATTGAAAGCGAACAGCAATGTGTTGCCCGAACACTTCTTTTTCACCAGCTATTTCACATGCCTTGCCCTTGTATCTCATTTTTTCAGGTTTAAAAGGGTTTTGGCTATTTCATCACGCAGGCTTGGTTTCACTTTTACCTCATCTGCAAATCTTTTCCATTGATTGACAGTGCCGTTGATCTCATCTACAATCTCTGATGCTTTTTTACACCGTATAGATTCTCCAATAACCAACAAATCTGCTTTTGTAATATCTTTCCTCTTGCCGTTAATGCTTAATGCATGCTGACTGACCCATTCGCTCCCGGGTCTGTATGCATGACATACATCGTATGCCGGTGCCAACTCCCATTTGCCTCCTTGCCTGAGCAAAAAGGAAAAATTCCTGGTGTGGTCATCACAATTCCTTGCAATCACGTTAAAAACCATCCTTCTGAACATCTGCTCCGCATCGGCATAGGTCAGTTTTAACTCCCGCATGCACTGAAAGAGTTGCTCGTAGCTGAAACTATTGACCAGGTTGTAGTCGAAATGCTTCATGGCACAAAAAGTTTGTATATGGTGCTTTACTTCACTTCCTTCCCGGTCAAAACGCCTGGTCATAAAATGTGCTCTGCCGTTTTCTTCCAGCAAGCGTGATGGCATCATATCAATACCGCATGATTTAGCCATATTGTAGTAGGCCATTTCTACCCTGCCGTAGCCATAACTACTTCCCAACTGTACATCACTTACCCCATCGAGTTTAATAAGCCAATGTCCGAATCCCTTAGGTGCTTTGGTTTGCCCGGATTTTATACTCATTCTTGCCAGGTTTGCGAAGAAAAGCTGGGTAGAATGAGTAATGCCGTACACTGTTCTGAAGTTTTTTTTTCGCAAACCCATTCCGTGTCGGTATACCTCTCCTGTTTTTTCATTCCAGGCAATAAGGGCTTTCGGACGGGCACCACCTGCAGATGTACCTATCTTTAAAATCTCCAATACAGCCTGTTTTTCGTCTTTATTGAGATTGGTTGTAAACGCTTCACGCTGGTCGAGCATCTTTTGTGCTGTAGCTACCAGGCTATCGATTTCAACAGAAAATGTTCTTTTACTTTCTTTCAATACGGCCGGGCCAAATTCGAGGGCACCTATGCCGCGCGTGCCTATGAAACAAAGCATTTCAACCGGATTCATGCTATCCTGTGGCCGACCTTGCTGTGCCAGCCAAAGGTTGATTAATTGGTTTCCGTATTTGTCGGGCAAAGCATCGGCCAACAAACCGGGTAAACCTTTGAAGGTGTCGTATCCGGAATTTTTTTCCTTTCGCAGTTCGGGGAATGAAAACTGATTCCGATTATCAGAAACAGGCATTTTAAGCGGAGCCAAATCCCAGCCTAATGTCTTGAATTTGGGATCATATTCAAAAGCAGCCAACCCGTTGTCCGCGTCCCATGCTACGGCACCTAGTAATTTCCCCCATATTTTTACTTCTGCTGCCTGCATCAATTACCAATCTGTATCTTCTTTGTTTTCGTCTTTCCCGGATTTACTTCGTGCCCGTTGGCGTTTTTCCTTTTGCAGCTTTACCAATGCAAGTGGACTTATGGTTTCCCTGACTTCAAAAGCACTCAGTGCTGACAGTTGGTCCAAAACCCTTAAAACCTGAATCAGCGTGGTTACCGTTACCGTTTCGCCACGCTCAAGCAAGCTTAAGGTAGATCGACTGATACCGGCTGCTGTTGCCAGCTCATCCTGCGTTTTATTTTGCTCCATACGATGGTGCCTGACAAATGTGCCAATGTACTCAGCTAATGCTTTGTCGCTCATAGAAGCCCATTCTTTGAATGATTTATCAGTCATAAAGCTGTTGTTTAGTTCTTAGTGAATGACTTATCATGCAAAACTAATATTAATTTTTTAATTCGCAACATTAGGAATGATATACTCCTTCTTTGCAGATTTTCAAAAGCAAAGCTGCTTAGAAGAAGTTATACCGTACACCAAGTCACAGATTTTTTTTTCGCAAATCTAATTATTCCTGGAAGGTTTGCTAAGCAAAGCTGCATAGAATAAGTTATACCGTACACCGGTCTGAAGTATGTTTTTTTTGTAAACCCATTCCGTGTCGGTACCCAATCCGTGTCGGTATATTCTCCGCATAACGAAACTTTCTCCGCAAACTCGGTTTAATGACTATTCTGGACTAAAACCTGCCACCCATTCCGGAGCAAAGTCTGAAACCAAAATGCAGCGAATTGAAAGGCTTACAGGGCATAATCCCTGACTGTGCCCGGTATGCGAAAAAGGCCATATGGTGCGGGTGAAGGAGATACCCCGGATACGCTCTCCCGGTATTTTTCTACGCAAACAACCGCTCCGGCATTCTTAACCAACAGTACCACTTTGCGCAACCGCAGAAATGGGTAAGGGTTGCCCGTAAGTGTAAAAGAAGTGTCCCAAACCTTCTATACCGACACGGAACAGGTTTGCGAAAAATTGTGTAATAACGGTGTACGGTATATCTCAGTCTTCACTGGTTCTTTGC
>CAZSQJ010000087.1:0-6457 GCA_964608665.1 uncultured Bacteroidales bacterium
TCATTAACATTGCTAATCGAAGGTTCTACCTTTGGTGCCTTTAACGCCCACTCGTTGGAAAAGAAGGATTTATACCGAAAAAACATGAGGATGCTGAAAAACGCCTGCAATGGATGGAATTGGCCATCGAGGGCAACTGGAACACCCGCACCGGCTTTCGGATATTGAGCGTGTTGTCAGGCTATTTAACGGTTTGCCACACCAAAACAACGAATAGGTAATATTCCTCTCCAAATAACTATAAGCATTTGAATATGAATAATATCGCATGTTTTCCGGGCAAATACATCCAGGGCAGCGGGGCTGTCCACGGGCTGGAGTCCATCATCAGGCAATTCGGTAATAAGGCCCTTGTGCTGGCTTCACCCTCGGCACAAAAACATCTTCCGGCCGCATACACCCTGGCACCGCTTTCGGCTGACATCCGGGTGGAACCTTTCGGTGGCGAATGTTGTGAAGATGAGCTTCAGCGGGTGGCAGCAATCATCAGACAGGATCAGACGGCAGTGGTGGTGGGCATGGGCGGCGGAAAGGTGATCGATACGGCCAAGATTGCGGCCGACAGGGCGGGTTTGCCTGTGATCATCGTTCCGACCATTGCTTCCACCGATGCCCCCTGCAGTGGCTGCGCCGTGATCTATACCTCCGGTGGGATCTTTGAGAAGGTGTACTATCAGCGGCTGAATCCTTCCGTGGTGCTGGTGGATATGGACATCATCGCCCGGGCGCCGGTACGCTTCCTGGTGGCAGGCATGGGAGATGCCCTGGCTACCTGGTTCGAGGCACGCTCCTGTGCAGCTACCTCCTCCATGAACGAATGCGGCGGACTCGGCACCTATACCGGGTACAAACTGGCCCGGCTTTGCTACGATGTGTTGCTGGAATACGGGCTGCAAGCCAAAAAAGACAATGAAGCCGGCCTGGTCAGTACGGCGCTGAACCGGATCACAGAGGCCAATATTTTGCTGAGCGGTATCGGGTTTGAAAGCGGCGGACTGGCAGCAGCACATGCCATCCACAACGGCCTGACCGTGCTGCCGGAAACCCATGCAACCTGCCACGGAGAAAAAGTGGCGTTCGGCTTGCTCGCCGGACTGCATCTCAACGGGGAACCGCAACATGAAACAGCGGAAGTGTACGGATTTTGCCAGGCTGTCGGACTGCCGGTCACCCTTTCCCAACTCGGATTATCCTCCGAAAACAGGGAAGCCCTGATGAAAGTTGCCCTCAAAGCGACCGAAGCAGCTTCTTCCATTCATCATGAAGGGAAAGACATCACGGCAGCGAAAGTGCTTGATGCCCTGCTCATGGCAGATACCCGGGGAAGGAACTACATCTGATACACTGAATATAAATGTGTTATGAACGCATCCATGGAAGCGGTTCCCGTGTTTGGATGCTTATGGCCGGCTTTTCCTCAACTACTTGTGGCCAACAATAGACGGGAAAATAAAGCAATTTAAGCTAATCCGCGACTTTACCGACAGGATTGAAGGAATCATTTTGGGCCGGTGGTATACCGAATGAACACAGGAATGCGAAAAAAGTATTTCCCGAGTCATCGGTATAAAGAATCTAAACGAAAATTGCTACGCATTTTCATAAAGATTCAGGATAAATCAAGGGTGCTGATAAGCCAGGGACCCGGAATATCAGGCAGGCTTTACATTCACTGCATTCCTGCCTCTTTTGCCTTCCTGAATGTCGAAGAGGACCGCTTCGTTTTCAAAGATGTCTTCAACTATTTTCGAAACATGGAAGAAGATTTCTTCCCCGCTGCCTTCCACCCTGATAAAGCCAAAACCTTTGTCATGGTTGAAGAATTTTACAATGCCTTTGTTCATTTTTTTTTCTGATTTTTAAATAAATGGATGAACCTTCACCACATCCAGGTTGGTTCTGATTAATTTACTGATATCACGCAGGTACAGTTTTTCTTCTGCCGAACAGAAAGAAAGGGCGAAGCCGGAATTACCTGCCCTTGCTGTCCTGCCGATCCGGTGGATATAAGTTTCGGCCACTTCCGGCAATTCAAAGTTGATCACATGGCTGATCCTGTCCACATCGATACCGCGTGAAGCAATATCGGTGGCAACCAGTACCCTGATTTTTCTGTTTTTGAATTCTGAAAGGGCTTTTTCCCTCGCAGGCTGGCTTTTATTGCCATGGATGGCACTGGCGCTTATCCCGCTGCGGTTGAGTTCCCGGACTACCACGTCGGCGCCCCGTTTTGTCCTTGTAAACACCAGCGCATGCGCGATGTCAGGATCATTCAGCACATATTTGAGCAGGGAACGTTTGTTTTCCCGTTTCACATAATATACCGACTGCTGCACAGTGGCAGCCGGTGATGATGGAGGTACCACGTTGATGCTGACCGGATTGATCAGCATGCTGCCGGCCAGTTTCATTACGTCTGGGGTAAGGGTGGCGGAGAAGAATGCGGATTGCCTATCTGCAGGTAAAAGTGCGGTGATCTTCCGGATATCATGGATAAAACCCATGTCCAGCATCCGGTCGGCTTCATCGAGGATGAAATACGCTATGTCGTCGAGCCGGATAATCTTCTGACCTACAAGGTCGAGAAGGCGTCCGGGAGTAGCCACAAGAATATCCACACCCCTGCGGACCGCCTGCACCTGGGCATACTGTGACACACCCCCGAAAACGGTGGTGTGTTTCAGGGAAAGATTCGAACCATAATCGTGAAAACTGGCGCTGATCTGCTGGGCAAGTTCCCGGGTGGGTGCCAGTACCAGCGCTTTCAGTGCGGGTCTCCTTTCATAGCCCTTCCTTTCTTCAATTAATTGCATTACCGGAAGGGCAAAGGCCGCTGTTTTTCCTGTTCCCGTGCGGGCACATCCGAAGATGTCTTTCCCCTGCAACAGGACCGGGATGGCTTCCTGCTGGATTTTTGTGGGCGTTTTGTAGCCCAGTTTGCGCAATGCTTCTGTCAATGGCGCAATGAGTCCGAGTTCTGAAAATGTCATTCGTTTTATTATATATTGATCTGAGGCTCTGGATGCATCGTGCACGGAGCCAGTTCAATCTTAAAGAAAAATGTAATTTGATACGATCTGCAGCTGAATTTCTGCAAAGGAACAGAGATACAATCTCTTTAAAAGAGGGTGCAAAGGTACAATTTATTTTATATGAATAACAAAAAAATAAATAAATATTTACAACAGTCGGCATGGTGCCCTGTATATATCTATGGAAGCCCTGACATTCAGCGGTATAGCTCATTCTGGAATATTTGCATTTGCAATGCTGTCAGGATCGTATACTTTTGCCATTCTGATTTCTGACTAATCATGGATCACCTCCGCCTTTGAGAATATTGCTTCACCCCACCGGCCCCAACACCAGGGCTCATATGGCCCTGCTGGCGTCAAGCCTGGTTTTTGGCGTCAATTACTGGATTGCCAAGGCCCTGATGCCTGATTACCTCAACCCGGCACAGATCATCTTTTACCGTATCGTTGTAAGTGCCGGACTATTCTGGCTCACGGCCCTGTTTCTGAAGAAGGAAAAGGTGGAAATCACGGACCTGTGGCGGATAGCCCTTTGCGGGTTGCTGGGGGTGGTTCTCAATCCCTACCTGTTCTTTCTCGGCCTTCGGCTTTCCAATCCGGTGGAAACAGCCATCCTGCATACTACCAGTCCGATCGTGGTTTTGGTTTTTGCCGCCTGGATCCTGCGTGAAAAAGTGACTGCTCCAAGACTTACAGGCATTGCAGTGGGTGCAGCCGGAGTATTGCTCATTGTGCTGAACGGCAAGCAACTCAGTTTCTCATCCGACACCTTCCTGGGCAATGTTTTCATCCTTCTCAACATCACCTTTTACAGCCTGTACCTGGTGCTGATCAAGCCCGTGATGCTGAAATACCATCCGGTTACGGTAATGAAATGGGCATTTCTTTTTGCCATGGTGGTGGTTTTTCCATTGACTTTCGGAGCGGCCATGCAGGTCGACTGGAAGGCTTTCCCCGGCATCATCTGGTTTGATTTCCTTTATGTGGTTATCGGAACCACCTATCTGGCCTATCTGCTGGTGACCATTTCGCTGCAACGCCTGAGTGCGGCGGTGGTGGGTTTCTATATCTACCTGCAACCCCTGATTGCCACCATCCACGGGATCATCCTGGAGAAAGAAAAGCTTACGGCAGTGAAACTGGTGGCAGCCCTCCTCATCTTCAGCGGTGTCTGGCTGGTAAACAGGAAAACCAGGTACCGCTTAAAACAGGTGGCGAAACGGAACGAGTAGGAAGGTAAAAAACTTTTCGATCCTGGGCCGGTGCAGCCATTTCTCATAACTGAAGTCCACACAGTTCTCCAGCGTCTTTGACAGGTGAACGTTCATCTGCCGGATGATTTCCGGATCACTTCCAAAGAGGGCAATCTCATACATATACCGGAAGCTGCGGTAATCCACATTGGATGATCCGATGGAAAACACTTCATCGTCAACGGTCATGCACTTGGCATGCAGGTTATCAAGTGTGTAAAAAAAGATCCTGACTCCGGCCTTGTGCAGAGGACCGAGGTATTTGCTCCTGAGCAGGTCCACCGAGGTTACGTCGGAGTGCATGGGAACGATGACCTTCACGCTGACACCCCGCCTGGCGGCCTCCATCAGCTCTTTCCTGATGATGTACCCCGGAATGAAATAAGGTGTTTCGATGATCACTTCCCTGGAAGCCTGACGGATCAGTCCTTCATATTTCTTTTTAATCATCTGACGGTAAATGGAAGGAATGTCCTGAACAATCTCGAATCCCCTGTAATAAATCGTTTTCTTATATGAGAGCTTATTGAAAATGTATTTGTTATATATCTTCCAACTGTCGAGGAAGGTCTTTTTAAAGGGAAGGGTGATGCCCCCGGTCATACGGATCACCATTTCGCGCCAGTTCAGCGAGTAGCCGGTGATGTTGGCAGAGCCCATATACACGATGCGGTCGTCGATGATCAGCAGCTTACGGTGGTTCCGCCTGTGGTTCCTGGTGAAAAAATCGAAAGAAAACTTAATCTTGCGAAAAAAGCGGACATCGCCCCCCAGCCTGAGAAAATCCGCAAAAAAACCGGCCGTTACCTGTGATCCCCAGGAATCGATCAACAGCCTGACCTCCACACCTTCATAGGCCTTTTTTGTCAGGGTATCACGGAATTTCCTGCCGATACTGTCGTTGCCGAAGCGATAGGTTTCAAGATAAATATACGTACCTGCCTTCTCTATGTCCTTCAGCATGGCGGGATAAAATGCCATGGGATCGTCAAACAGACTGTATTCCGGAGATGCGTTATATTCCATCACTTAACAAACAGGCCTACAAATGCCGTCAAATAGCATACAAAATTAACAGAAAAATCATCCCTGCATCAGGTTAGCATCATCGAAACCTGAATAAAGCAACTTAAAGCCTATCTTTGTTAAAAAAAGGCCTATGCTGCAATCCATGACCGGTTATGGTAAAGCCTCAGGCACCGTCGGTACGGCCAGGCTCGAAGCGGAAGTCCGGTCGCTGAATTCCAAAAGCCAGGATATCAGTGTAAAACTCCCGCCTTCACTAAAAAGCATCGAAATGGACATACGCCAACTGGCAGGGGAATTGCTGGGCAGAGGAAAGATTGATGTATATGTAAGCCTTGAAGGGAACGGACAACAAGGTTTCAGTCTCCACCGCGAAAATGCCCGGGCGGCTCTGGCCCTGATCAGGGAACTGGAGGAGCTTTCAGGAAGCAAAGGCAGTGACGACTACCTGTCGCTGCTGCTTCGTTTTCCGGAGGTGATCCAAAGCGGGGGAGAGACAGACAACCAGGCTCTGTACGATGAAGCGCTCAGGCTGGTGAAAGAAGCCTGCCAGGCCGTGGCGGTTTTCAGAAGCACGGAGGGATACAAACTGCAGACCGATATAACCCTAAGAATCAAACAGATAGGCACACTGCTGAAACAGGTTGAGATTTATGAGAACCAGCGGTTTGCAGATAAAAAGAAGAAGTTGCAGGCAGCCCTTGACGGTCTTGCCCTTCCTCCTGCCGACCCGCAACGGCTGGAACAGGAAATGATCTTCTACCTTGAGAAATTTGACTTCACCGAGGAAAAAGTCCGCCTGGGCCAGCACCTGACTTTTTTTGAACAATGCATGCAAGAGGAAAACGAGCAGGGAAGAAAACTGGGCTTTATCTGCCAGGAAATTGGCAGGGAAATAAACACCCTGGGCTCAAAGGCCTATGATGCTGATATCCAAAAACTTGTGGTACTAATGAAAGACGAACTGGAAAAAATCAGGGAACAGCTTGGCAATATCCTCTAGCCCCACCAGTAAAGACGCGATTTATCGCGTCTCACACACACCTCACTATCCGCAGCCTCTCACACACACCTCACTATCCGCAGCCTCTCACACACACCTCACTATCCGCAGCCTCTCACACACACCTCACTATCCGCAGC
>CAZSQJ010000087.1:6557-11774 GCA_964608665.1 uncultured Bacteroidales bacterium
ATCCGCAGCCTCTCACACACACCTCACCATCCGCAGCCTCTCACACACACCTCACTATCCGCAGCCTCTCACACACCAGCCCACACCACGTAAAGACGCGATTCATCGCGTCTCCGCCCACCAGAAGTACATTGGTTCAATGACGGAATGATAATGCAAGAATGCAGGAATGCAAAAATGAAATATGAAGGGAAAAAGTATCATCGTATCGGCACCATCAGGAGCAGGAAAAACCACGATCGTCAGACACCTGCTTGACGCCGGGCTCGGACTGGAGTTTTCCGTTTCGGCCTGCAACCGGAACCCGCGCCAGGGTGAAACCGATGGTGTGGACTATTACTTTTTTAGCGAAGATACCTTCAGAAATAAGATTAAGAATGATGAATTTGTTGAATGGCAGGAAGTTTATAATGGTAACTTCTATGGAACATTGAAATCTGAACTTACAAGAATTTGGAATAAAGGCAATTATGTAATTTTTGATGTGGATGTTTTGGGTGGGATTAATCTGAAAAAAATCTTTGGTGAACAGGCATTGTCGATCTTCATTCTTCCTCCTTCGATGGAGATACTGGAAGCACGCTTGCGGGGCAGGTCAAGCGATCCGGAGGACAGTCTTCAGCAACGGATGGCCAGGGCGAGGTTCGAAATGGAACAGCAGCAGGCCTTCGACCTGGTGATTGTGAACGACAGGCTGGAGGATGCACAACGTGAAGCAGAAAATGCAGTTCGTGCCTTTTTATTCCGAAATACCTGAATAATTACATTAAGTAATATTGTTTATTAGCCTTATTATAAGAATAATATAATTAATATACCAGACAGTTCACAGAAGCAAATCAAGGCGAACTGTGTTAGTTTTAGCCCATGAAAACCACAGGATTGTTGTTTGGTTCTTTTAATCCCATTCACAGCGGGCACCTGATCCTGGCCGGTTATATGCTGTCGTTCAGCGACCTGGATGATGTCTGGTTTGTGATTTCACCCCAGAACCCGTTCAAGGAGCAGCGCAGCCTGCTTGCGGATCACCACCGGTATTACATGGTGAACCTGGCCATTGAGGACAATCCGCGTTTTTTTGCTTCCGACATCGAGTTCAGGATGCCCAGACCATCGTACACCATTGACACACTGACCTATTTAAACGAGAAATATCCCGGACGCCGTTTTGTGATTCTGATGGGATCCGACCAGTTTCCTGCTTTCCATCAATGGAAGAATTACCAGAGAATACTGGAATACTACCAGTTATATGTGTATCCCCGGCCCGGCGGTGATCCGGGGATTTATGCAGATCATGCTTCGGTCCGGATCTTTCCGGCACCGCAGATCGACTTGTCTTCGACCTTCATCCGTGATGCCATCAAAAACAAAAAGGATGTGCGGTACATGCTTCCGGAGAAGGTGTACCGGCACATCCTTGAGATGCACTTTTACGAAAAATGATCAGTTAATGCTGATCTGCTTGCTCAGGGTGGCTTTGGCTTCTTCTTTCTTTGGAAGGGTCACCCTCAGAATTCCCTGTTCGTAAGCAGCTTCTATTCTTTCGCTGTCCACCGTTTTGGGAACGATGTATGACCTGCTGAATGCGGTGGTCTGAAATTCCCTGCGGGTATAGTTCATGTTTTCATCAGCCGGGCTTTCCTTTTCCGAGGAGATCGTCAGGATATCCTTTTCGAGATTCAGGCTGAAGTCTTCTTTGTTTCTTCCGGGTACGGCCATTTCAATTACGAATGAATCGCCTGTTTCCAGAATATTTGCTGCGGGTTTGCATCCGCAGGATGCGCTGCTGCGCTCGCTGACAAAAAAGGGATCGAACCAGGGGTTCATTGCGGGTCTGTTCATCCATTTAACCAGTGTCATGATTGTATCCTCCATTATTTAAGTAAAACTTGATTGATTGACGATCGGGATACAGTCAAGATTGATGCCACTGCCCAAAACCAGTGCAGCGATGCCAATATGTCATTGTTTGTTTCCGATGATATGACAATATGGCCGGTTAGCCGCAGTGGAAATACTGGTTGACCAGTTTGAGGATTTCGTCCTTGTTATTTCCGATCCGTTTGATCAGGTCTTTATCATCGAAGGATTTAAGTTTCCGGATGATATCATCGATCATGGCGGGGGGGAAAACGCCGTGACTCTCGTAGATAGCGCGTTGTTGTTTGAGAAAGTCGGCTGATTCTGAGCAGGAAGCAGGCAATTGCGACAATTCGGCGCACTTATCCTGATGCTTTTTATCGAAGATATTAACATCCACATAGCGTTTATCGGCATATGCGATGGCGTTTTCCATGGTAAGACCGTGACGGGCGGCTACCGTCAGGCCTGCGAGCAGCAGGTAGATATCGGCAGAGCCGTCGGGACATCTGAATTCCACGGTTTGCTTGTCGGAGAAGTCCGGACTTTCGTCTGGTTCTATGGGGTTTGCATGGTGTATCATGCTATGGGACATATTCCAGCCCAATGGGACACGTACCAGCACCGAGCGGTTTCTGTCGCCCCAGCAGATGTTGGTGGGAGCTTCCTGGTGGGGAACCAGGCGGAAGTAGGAAGTCGGGTTGGTATTGCCGAATGCCGTCAGTGATGGAGCGAGCGCGAGGTAACCTGCAATGGTGCGTTTGGCGGTATCGCTGAGTTTGCCATGTTGCATCATCTGGTTAATTCCGTCTTTCATGATACGGGTATGGATATGCATGCCGCTTCCGGCTTTCCCGGCCGTGATTTTGGGTGCAAAGGTGAGTGTGACCCCGTATTGGTAGGCAAGGCTGCGAAGGATCCACTTGGCGATCACGAGCTGGTCGGCTGCTTCTTCGAGGGGAACGGGATTAAACTCAATTTCATTCTGTTCATAATCAAGATCATGAAAAGAAAAATTTCCCACTTCCGAATGTCCGTACTTAATATTGCCCCCGGTGGCAGCAATGGCCTGCATGGCTTCCGTTCTCAGCTCGTGCCATTTGGTGAAGGGCCCGGATTCGTGGTATCCTTTCTGGTCGGTAGCTACATAGCTTTCCTCTTTCGGGGAGATCACATAGTACTCCAGTTCACCCATGACTTCGAAGCTGTAACCCGTTTCCTTCACAAGGCTTTCATGGGCTTTACGCAGGATATAATCGGGTGAGCCTGCCATGGGTTCCCCGTCTTTATTATAGAAAGCACAAAGGATATCGAGGGAAGGGATCTGGCTGAAAGGATTGACAAAGGCAGTCCTGTATCTGGGGACTACATACAGGTCGCTGGCTCCGGTTTCGATATGCGTGAACAGGCTTGATCCGTCAACCCGTTCACCCGTGGTCAGGATGCTGTCGAGGTAACGTTTGTTGCTGATGACGAAATTCAGTGTTTTCAACCTCCCGTCACCGGCTACATACCGGAAATTCAGCATTTCAATGTTGTGATCCTGGATATAACGGATCAGGTCAGCCTTGGTGAATTCCCCGGGCAGTTTGTTCAGGTATTGAACGAGGGGATTGGCGTTCATTTCGATTACAGCTTCCATCTGATGGCAATGTTTTCAGGCATTTTGAGGATGCAAAGGTATAAAGAAAAAGCCTGTACGGCTGAGATTGATCAAAACCTCCGCTGATTTGTTTAATGATACGCTTTATTAAACATGAAAGTTACATAAGTCTGTTTACCTTTGCATCAGATAACAACATGATGAACCTGCACGAAGTATTGTTTTTCACCGGATTCCTGGTAATTATTTTCATTTTTCTCTACCTCGACCTGAAAATTGCAGGGAGAAACAACCATGTAATCCATTTCAAAGAAGCGGTTTCCTGGACCCTTTTCTGGATCTTTCTGAGCATGGTTTTTTTCACATTGATTTACTTCTATGGTCATATTATTCATGGCATCACCGACAAACAGGGTGTAGCCGAGCTTGCACAACGGTTCAGCCATCCCCTGCGGATGGCCGATCCTGCACTGACGGATGAACAGGCTCTCAATATGTACCGGCACAACCTGGCCTTCGAATACCTGACCGGTTACCTGATCGAGTATTCGCTGTCGGTCGACAATGTTTTTGTGATGATCCTGGTTTTCAGTGCTTTCAGTGTGGACCAAAAGTATTACCGCCGTGTGCTTTTCTGGGGAATCATCGGAGCAGTCGTCATGCGTTTTATTTTCATCTTCCTTAGTGCTGCCCTGATCCAGCATTTTGAATGGATACTTTACATCTTCGGCGTTTTTCTGGTGATCACGGGAGTAAAAATGTTTCTCGACAGGAACAAGCCAAAGCATATCAAAACAGCCGATCATCCGGTAGTGAAAATTGCTTCCCGTTTTTTCAGGGTGAAATCTGATTATCACGGACACCGTTTCTTCCTCCGCGAGGGCGGCAAATTTTTCATTACTCCCCTGTTCATAGTATTGCTGGTGATAGAATTCACCGACCTGATCTTCGCCGTGGATTCAGTCCCGGCCATTTTCGCCGTTACCAAAGATCCCTATATTGTCTTCTTTTCAAACATCTTTGCCATCCTGGGCCTTAGATCGCTGTTCTTTGTGGTTTCCAACATTATGAACCGCTTCAGCTGGCTGAAGGAAGGCCTTAGCGCCCTGCTGGTCTTTATCGGTGTAAAAATGTTATTGCACATTGTGGATATCAAGATCGAGACTACCCATTCCCTGCTGGTGGTCCTGGGTATTCTGATGATTGCAGTCTTTGCCTCCCTGCTTTTTCCGAAGAAAGGAACGGCAAAAGGCTGATGTGTTTCACAGGGAGGTCTGTTGGATGCTGATCAGCGGAAATTCTTCCCCGCGAAACAAACCGATGGTCCAGAATTCCTGCTTGTTATCCTTCAATAAGGCACTGACTTCTCCAAGATAATCTTTCCTGACTGCAATCAGCAATCCCCCGTTGGTCTGGGGATCAGAAAGGATAAACCTTTGTTCGTCGGTAACGGAACCCACTTTGTGCCCGTAACTTTTCCAGTTCCGGAATGTACCGCCGGGTATGCACTGTTGGGCAATATAGGACTTCAGTCCCGGGAAGACCGGAATGTCCTGCCAATATACGTTTGCAGATAATCCGCTTCCCTCGCACATTTCCACCAGGTGTCCCAGCAGCCCGAAACCCGTGACATCAGTCATGGCGTTCACTCCATCACATCGGCCAAGCAGGGTTCCTGCTTTGTTAAGGGTGGTCATGCTCCGGATGGCCAGGGTGGCATGTTCCGCATTCAGCAGGTCTTTCTTCTGTGC
>CAZSQJ010000088.1:0-11518 GCA_964608665.1 uncultured Bacteroidales bacterium
TTTACTACGAAGAGATTCCTTTTTTTGACCTGGCGATTCGAAGAGAAAAAGAAATAAAGAAATGGAACCGGCAGAAGAAGGTTGATTTAATTAATAAAAAAAATCCTGACTGGAAAGAACTGGTGACCGAACATGGTTTTATCCGAGAGCACCTTCAATTTTCAGAAAAGGTTGAAACCATAGTTAAAGAATTTAAACAACCCGAAAACACAACACCCTTGAGCCAGAACAAGGAAACGGCAGATTCCTCCCTGCGGTCGGAATGACGCCAGACGGTTGGAAAGAAAAGCCAATCAGCAGGCGGCTTCGCCGCCTGCTGATTGGCTTTTTTTTTTTGCAGGGGCGACTGTCATTCCGAACGCAGCGAAGCGAAGTGAGGAATCTGCCTGAGAAAACAACTGTCATTCCGAACGCAGCGCAGCGAAGTGAGGAATCTGCCTGAAGGTGAAAGCTGAAGTTAAGTAAGGAATTAGGGTCTTGGGGTCTTGGGTGTGGAATGCAAGAATGCGGGAATGCAAGAGTGCAGGAAGGCAAGAATGAGGGTGAGGTCAGGAAGAAGCCAGAAGCAGCAGTTTGTAGAGAACAATCAGGGGTAACAGCTCGAGGGTGAAAAAATAAATGATCAGATAAAACAGTGGGTACCCCTTGCTCCCCATTCCGATGATCACTCCCCTGAATAGCTGGTAAATGTAGATCAGGGCAAAGAGGCCCAACCCGGCCTGCAACACCCAGAGCGTTCTGGTGTATACCACCAGGCTTACCAGGAAGAGCAGAAACACTCCCTGTACCAAACTGAAAACGAAATGTGTAAGCTGATATTCGCTGCTGATGTCCCCTGTCTTGAACAGGCTGCCCGCACTGCGGATGGCCAGTATCTTGCCGGAATAAAGCAGCAGGTTCAACAGGAAAAGCTCCAGGTAAAACAAAAATTCGGTGAAAGGACGCCGCGACAGGGGGTAAAGTGCATAAAACTGATTGATCACGAACAACAGCAGCGGAAATGTCAGCAGGAAAATAAGGAAAAGGTTGTAAGTGATGCGTTCGCGGTAGAAATCGCCGCCCCGCGAAAGCTGGTTCATATACCTGGCCGTGGAAAAAGCCCGGATCACCTGGCTGAAACGTCTGGGATACTGGAACTGAACGGCAGCCAGCAGCAAAAAGGCAACGACCAGTACGATAAAAATCCAGTCCTGCCTGAAGGATCTCAGCTCCCCGCTCTGACTGCCATCAGGTTGCAGAAGATGCCCCTGGAAAAAACGCTTCCGGATCAGGCTGGTATCCTGGATAACAAGTGCAGTGAATAGGGAATCGGTAAGATAAGGGCTGTAGATCTTCTCCCCCGCCTCATCCTGCTCCTGAAACCGGGTGGGCCCGGTAGTGACAGGCAGCGTAACGGCAGCTTTCCCGGAGGCATCCACCGCAGGCTTATCATTCTGTATATCAACCCTGTAAGGAACAACCACCCGAAGCACCGTATCGGGTTTCGCGTGATGAAAGGGGTTGATCCCTGCAAGCAGCCCAAGTGGAAAAAGGACAAATAAAAAAAGACTGGCTGCAATAAGCAGCCAATCCTTCTTCCATATTGTTTTCGTACCGATCCTGGGCTGCCTGTACACTTTCAGAATCCAAACCGGTAAATCAGACCAAAGTTAAGTCCGATAAAATTGGAGGGTTTGCCTTCAGTAAACACCAGGTCATGGCTCAGGGCCACATTGGCATAATACCGGTCTTTAACCCTGTACAGCACACCAATGGCGGGAGTGAGCCCGAAGCAGGTCTGCCCCTTGTCCATGTGTTTAACCTCATAAAGCGTATCCAGGTGGTTGGTCTGGGGATTTCTCACCCAGGTCCAGAATTCGGCATCATATTTATATTTCACCAAAAACGCACCCAGCCCGAGTTTGGCATACGGCCTGAAATCATCCTCCATAAAATACCAGGTGGCGGTCAGTTTTACAGGAATATAGGTCAGGTGGCCCTTACCCACGATGACTTTGTCGTATTTGTAGCTTTTAAACCCCGTGGAAAGTCCCAGGTGCAACTGTGGCAGATAGACATATTCGCCCGAAAGGGTAAATCCGGTTCCGTTGTTGACGGTATCCCTCAGGTGCCCAACCGGGAATCCAAAGGAGAGATCACCTCCCCCGAGAAACTGCCAGGTCCAGCCGGCATCCCCGGCTTTTTGCCGTACAGCCTTCTTCTTCTTTTCTGACTGAACCACTCCCGCTTTTCCCGTTTTCCTGCTCCCGGACTGAGCGGGCAGCATGAACGGCAGCATTATAAAAACCGCAATGAGCACACCGAGCCTTCCCATACGCAATTCTATCGTTTATAGTATCTTAAAAAGAGAACAACAACCCCAGATTCAGGCCAATGGCACCCTGGGTCTCCGATTTGTTCTCCACCTCATTCTTCATGAAAAACATTTCATATTTCGCACTAAAATGCAGGTTCAGGTTGTCAGACACCCCAATCACCACCCCCGCCATGGGGGTGATCCCGAAATCGGTGGTTTTGTCCACCACCTTGGTTGTCAGCATCACCGTATCCATCTGGCTTGTCACGGGATTGATGAAATAATGCGGCATGCTGTATTCATATTTCGACTGGTCGAAGTTCAATCCCAACCCCAGTCCCGCATATGGCCTGATCTGATCCTCCATAAAAAAGTAGCTTGCTTTCACCATAAAGGGGATCATTCTGAAGCTGCCGTCATCGGCAAAGTCGGTCTTATACTTGAAACTGTGCAACCCGGTGCTGACACCAAGCGCCAGTTCAGGCATCACGAAATAATCGGCGTCGAGGTTCAGTCCCATACCCATCTTGGTTGATTTGCCGAATTCACCCATGGGTAATCCCAGGTACAGGCCGCCGCCGGCCATCATGGTTACGTCGCTGCCACGGCTTTTACCTCTTCTCTTGCTCTTGCGGCGTTTTTTCTTCCGTTTCTTCAACATCATCGAAAATTCATCGCCGGCAGAAACAGTGGTGGCGGCACCGCTCACCAGGCTCAAGTCGAAGCATTCCTGGGCATCCGCATCCAGGGCAAAAACCCCGATCAGCATCAGAATCAATAATTTTCTCATATCATTGTCGGTTAAAAATTCACAAGTAACTAAATATCAAACGAATAAATAAAACCAAAGTGAATGCCGATCACATTGATCGTCTTTTTTTCCTCTAAGATCATATTGTAACGGACATGAAAATTCAGCCGTACTTTTTCGAATGCCCGGTAAACGCATCCGGCCATGGGTACAACTGCCAGGGAACCTGACTTCAGGTTGATTGGTTTAATGGCACCGGGCTTGTGAATGAACTGGCCACTCACCGGATCGAGGTAACTCCGGGGTTCGATCACCGAATCATATTTGGTGCGGTTCATGTAATAACCGGCATTCAGTCCGCCAAACGGCTGGAAATCATTATCAAAGAAATACCACGTCCCCCTCAGCATGATGGGAATCATCGAATAATTTCCCTTGCCCACATGAATCTCATCATGCCTGAAACTGTAATAGCCGGTATTCAGTCCGACCGAAAGCTGCGGCATCACGAAATATTCACCGTCGGCATTGACCCCGTAACCCGTATAGGTGTCATGATTGAAAAATCCCAGCGGGAAACCGGTGAAAAAGCCGAGACCCGCCCTGATCTCCATGCCGGGAACCGTTTCGGAAACCGTGCTTTTCTGCTTTTTAGCGTCAGGCTGCAATCCGGATAATTCGCTTCCCCATCCCTGATCCGATGTGTAATTTTCCTGAGATGAGACCGTTACGCCTATTGCCAGGCAGATCGACAGCAAGGTGAAAAAGTAGCTGTAACGCATATGCTCAAATTTGGGGTGAAAGTTACTCAATTGTTTTGTTCCAGCAAAGCATTTAAATACATTCTCTGTCTGACACTCAATTTTCCCTGATCCCCCGTGATGCCCCCGCAGCCCGACAGCGGAAGTCCCGCCAGCTGTTGCAGCTGCCTGTTGATCAGACAGTCATAATAGCGAAAGATCAGATTATGAGGATGCTGACTCACGAGGTAGCGGCTGAAGGCCTGTGCCTTGCGGGGATTATCCTCCATTTCGAGAAAGATCTTCATCAGGAAATAATTTCCTTCTGTCCGCAATACCAGATCATCGGAGCGGGTAAGCTGTAACAGGCAGTCAAGACCTCTGTCCTTCTCAGCATCCTGCCTGATCAGGAAAGCCAGCAGTCCGAATTTCTCCTTCGCGGCTGCCAGGAAATACTGAAACAGTCCCTGGGTGAGCAGGAAAGGTTCATACTCAAGCTGTTTTCCATCGGCCATCCTTATGAACTCTTCCGAACGTTTGAGGATGGCCAGGGCAGCCGGGTAGTTTTTCTGCAGGAGTTCATAGCGAGCCTGCAGGCTGTGGATGACGATGCGGCAATACAGGTTTTCATCCGTGGCGGCCATGCCCACCCTGTCGCCCGCCTGCTGCAACGCCTGATGGAACTGCTTCCTCTCAGCCACATTATTCTCCCCGGTGATAAGTTTCCACCAGCTGATGCTGGCTCTCAGAATATATCCCCACGGTGAAGCCGGCCAGCGGCTGCAGATTCTTTCGGCTCCCGTATAAGCAGTGTTGAAATCGAAATCATATACCCTGCCCAGCCCCCCGTAAAACTCCTCCCTGATCTCCTGCCCAGCAATCAGGTGTCTTGCGGGTGACTGGGAAGAGGCACTTGCAAACCAGAGTAACAATATTGCCAGTATCGACAGGCCTCTCAAGGAAACGGGATTTTATAATGACAGCTTTGGAACAGGCGGCAAAAGTAAGCCAAATGTCTTACGATCGAAAATCCTTTCTAACTTTGCCGCTCCAATCCCGGCCAAATGACCCGACACCACATCCTCCCTGCAGTCTTTCTCCTGGCAGCAGCCTTTTTCAGCCTCTCACTCAGCGGTCCCGGCCGGATAAGCATGAAAATGGAAGCCAAAAGCCTGGTACAGGGCAAGGCGGTGATCGTCAAGGCGGAGATATATTACCAGTTCGACCAGGGCAGCATGGTGACCCGCTACCTGCCACCCCTGGATTACCTTTTTATCACAAACCAGAAAGGAGAGGCAAAAATCTACTACCCGGCCACCAACGAGGTGTACACCAAACAAAGTGCCGCCTTTGACCCTGAAAAAAGCATGCTGTACTTCTTCCTTTCCAATAAACTGGCAGACCTCGGACTGAAAGACATGGGCTTTAAGATCACCGACACCCGCTTTGAGGACAACCTCGTCGTCACCACCTGGTTCCCCCCGGCCGAAGTACTCGACCAATACAGCAAGGTGGAACTCGTTCATGAAAACTACCGGCCCATTTACGCAGCCTACTTCGACAGCAAAGGCAAAATCCTGAAGAAAATATTCTACTACGAATACAGCTCCTTCCCCCAATTCACCCTGCCTTCCAAAGTGGTGGAATACAACTACATGCCAAAGGGGGATTCCATCATCAACAAGATCACCTATTCCGATATTAAAACAGGCGATCAGGCAAAAAGCAGCTACTTCAACTTCAAGATTCCGGTGAATGCCAAGGTTAAGAAGTAGTTTGCTTATCCTGCTGTGTTGCAGCTGCGGCTTTCTGCAGGCCCAGGATCCGTTCACCATGACCCTGCAGGCCATGGAAAGCCGTACGTTTGGACCGGAGCAGGCACAGCGGGAGAAAGTTCCTTTCATGTGGGTTCCCGCTTCAAATCCTGTACTGCGGTACAACCCGCTCAGCCTGGGCTTCGGGAGCCTGATGGTTGTCTACCAGCGCCATATCTCCAGGCACTTTTCCGCTACCTGCCTCTACCAGCCTTCCTGTTCAAATTTCAGCCGCCGACTGATCGATGAACTGGGACTGGTAAAGGGGGTTTTTCTTTCGGCCGACAGGGTGATGCGCTGCAACAGGGTGGCTGCCGTTGATATCCCCGCTTCTCTCTTCGACCGGCATGATCACAAAGTGCATGAAAGCACCGGCATGTATCGCCTGAAATGAGGTTCCGCACTACCATCCCCGTGATTTTCCTGCTGCTGATCTGCACGGCAGCCTATTCCCAGACCCCGGGCGAACCGGCTCAGATACAGGGGGATGACACGCTCCATGCCCACTATTACAAAGAGGTGGATTTTATCCGCTATCTCCAGGGCAGGGGGGCACACCGGGATGCCCTTTTCCTGTTACACAGGCTTGCCGCAAACCCGGAACTGGAAGTGGTGAAACTGGACAGCCTGTATGACCTGCTCGGCTGGAACTATTACTCCATGAAAACACTCGACAGCGCAAGCCGCTTCTGGTTAAAAGTCAGTCCGGCTTCCCCGGCTTACCTTAAATCGCGCTTCTTTTCAGCTTGGAACAAGCTTTACCAGGGGAGTACACAGGAAGGAGAAGCAGTTCTTCTCGGGCTTGCACCTGCAATAGCCGGCCGGGAGCAGGAGCAGGACTGGCAGGCGGAACTGCTTGCATTTGAATTGGCCGGTGTATGCCTCCTGCAGCGTGATTACCGGGGATATGACTCACTGTCGGGTACTTTTGGAAGACAGTTTTATTACCTCGCCGCGGAAGAGGCGAAACTGGACATGCACCGTGACCGCCTGGCCGGCTTCAGAAAGAAGAAGCTGTGGAAGGCAGGACTGATGTCGGCTTTCCTTCCGGGTTCCGGAAAAATCTACGCGGGGAAGACCGGGGAAGGCATTGCGGCTTTGCTGGTGGTAGGGGCGCTCGGACTGATCACCCGTGAGAACTTTATGAAAGACGGACTGACAAACTGGAAGACGCTGCTGGGAGGCGGTATCTTCTCCATATATTATATTGGTAACATCTGGGGCAGCGTTTTTGCCGCCCACCGACACAATGAAGCATTCTGCCAGGCTGTGGACCAGCACATTTTACTCGACCTGCATATTCCTCTGCGCAATATTTTTCAGTAAGGCCGGACTGGTTGCGGGGGGATTGCCGGACAGCCTTTTCAGAGAAGGCCTGTACCGGGAGGCTGCCATTGAATACGAACGCCTGTACTATCTTAACGATGACCCACGCATCAGGCTGGAAGCCAGGATCGGGAGGTCGAACTGCCACCGCCGCCTGGGGGAATACGACGAAGCCGTCCGCGACCTGGATGAAGTGCCCGTGATGCCTCTGAATGACAGCCTCAGACACCTCCTCCTGCTCGAAAGGGTGGCCAACCATTACCTTGCCGGAGATTTCGACCATGCCCGATCACTCCTGCAACAACTGGTGTTTTATACTGACGGAAAGAAAGATGCAAGGGTACTGCTGACGGAAGTCCTGCTGGCGCTTGAATCGTATGATTACGACCTGGCAGAGGAATGTACCATCGCATTGCTGCAGCAGTCCGCACGGCAGCCGGCCGCAAAAGACAGTCTTTTAAAGGTGATCACCGGCCTGTACGGAAAAAAACAACGGCCAAGGATCGTAAAGCCTGCAAAGGCGGTCATGATGTCGCGTTTTATCCCGGGCAGCGGACAGGCGGTTGCCGGTTATCCGGCGGAAGGAGCAGTGAACTTCTTCCTGCATGCCCTGGCCCTCGGCGCGGGAGCATACGGAATCCTGCAGGCTTACTATTTTACCGGGTATATCGTGGGGGCAGGAATGTTGCAGAAGCTGTACTTCGGCGGACTGAAACGCACGGCCTACCTGGCCGGAAAAGGCAATACTGAAAGAACGGCGGCATTCAACCGCAAAGCCAGGACTCTGGCCATAGAACTGATGAAACGCTAAGCACAGTAAATCAAAAAAAAAGCTGCCCCGGAGGACAGCTTTTTTTTCTTCTGGCCAACCCTACAGCCACATGAAGAATGCAGGGTTATCCACGTACTTGCTGATATCGCTGTCGATGATCCCAACCAACAGAACGATCCAGTCCACGAAAGGAACGATACCAAAGATACCGCCGCAGGTCAGGATATACCCGATCCAGGTCATCGGCTTGGTACCCAGGTAAATCCTGTGAATTCCCAATCCTCCGAGGAAAAAGGCGAGGACAAAAGCCACGGCGGCATTCTTGTCGGATGCCTTGAGTGTGGCCGGGACACTTGCCGGCATTCCGGCGAATCCGTTAAAATCACCGGTAACGTTTAAATCAACCACCTGTGCCTGTGCAAACAGCGCCTCAATCTGATCGTCGTTGACCCTGTACTGGCCGGCATTGGTAAACCCTGCAGCGCTGACAAGCACCACCAGGCTGAATAACAACAGTAATTTTTTCATAAATGAAAGTTAAAGGTTAAACTTAATGGGGCGAAACTAATGGATTTTCTGCAACCCTGCAACAAGAAAAATGCCCTTCACAATAAATTTAAAAAAAATGCTGCAAATCAGCTTACTTAAAACGAGTATAAATAATACACATATCCATATGATCGGACGGAATTATCAGTATTTTTGTGCCCTGGTATAGAAGCGTCAATATATTTTATTGATATACAATGTATTAGACAATTTTCACCAAACTCAAAACACTCCAAACCAACACGTTTATGACAGAAAGATTAGAAGACTTCAGTCTCAGCAGGAAAGTCAAGACCCGCGGCAGCCTGCACAGGGTGGGCATCGTGGGGGCAGGTGCCATGGGACAGGAGATCGCCCTGGTCGTGAGCCAGGCAGGGCTGGATGTGGTGTACATCGACATCAGCGAGGAGCGTATCGCAGAGATCAACGCCCGTATGGGAAGGCTGCTCGACGAGATCATCAGCAAATGGGGCATGACACAGAACGAGAAGAAGCTGATCCTGAGCCGCATCACAGGTTCTGTGGACTATCATGACATCTTCGACTGCAACATCATCATCGAGACCATCAACACCAAGAAGCGGGGCACCAACCTGGACCTGCGCAAGGAAGTATTTAAGAAGATAGAGCAGGCCGTGCATCCCGAAGCCGTGATCCTGTCGAATACGGCCACCCTGATGATCTCCGACATTGCCGCCGTACTGAAACACCCGGAAAGGGCCATGGGCATGCATTTTATCTCGCCGGTGCGAAAAGTCAAGATCGTCGAGATCGTCAGAACTTTCCACACTTCAGAAGCTACGGTGAATTGTGTATTGAAGTTTGCCCAGCTGATCGGAAAAACACCCATCAACTGCGGCGAATCGCCCGGCAATGTGACCACACGTATGATCGTTCCCATCATTAACGAAGCCTGTGAGCTGATCATGGAAGGTGTTGCCACGGTATCCGACGTGGATCTTGCCATGCGTGAAGGATACGGCCTGCAGTTCGGTCCCTTCGAAATGGCCGACCGCATCGGGCTCGACAAGGTGCTCAAGTGGATGGACAATTTGTACGATGAATTCGGGGAATTGAAATACAAACCTTCTCCCCTGATCAAACGCATGGTGAGGGCCAACCTGGTCGGCAGAAGGGTTGGTGAAGGCTTTTACAGGTATGCCGACGACAAGAAAATCGCAAAACCGGGCTCCATCCGCAACCTGGGCCGTGCCTGATCCATTAACTGTAAAAAACTGTAAATCATGAAGATCATTGTTCTGAACTGTGGAAGTTCCTCTATAAAATACCAACTGTTCGAAATGCCGTCACGCGAAGTGCTTGCCAAAGGACTGGTCGATAAGATCGGGCTGAAGGGCAGTATGATCAAACACTGGCGGAACGACGGAACCGAAGTGAAACTCGAAGGTGAGATCCTGGACCACCTTACCGGCATTGAATATTTCCTCGGCATACTGGTCAGCGAAAAATACGGCAGTATTAAGGATATCAAAGAGATAGACGCCATCGGGCACCGCGTGGTGCATGCCGGTGAAATGTTCGCCAGCAGCGTGGCCATCACTCCCGAAGTGGTAGCGGCTCTGGAAGAATGTATCGACCTGGCCCCCCTGCACAATCCGCCCAACCTGGAAGGCATCTATGCCGCCACCAACCTGCTGCCCGGCATCCCCCAGGCCGGGGTGTTCGACACGGCCTTTCACCAGACCATGGAAGACTATGTGTACCTCTATGGTATCCCCTACTCCCTTTATGACAAATACAGAATCCGCCGTTACGGATTTCACGGTTCCAGCCATAAATACGTATCGCACCGCGCCTGTGAGATGCTCGGACTGGACTACCAAAGCACAAAAATGATCACCTGTCACCTCGGCAACGGCGCCAGCATTGCCGCCATCCGCAACGGGAAGTCTTTCGACACTTCCATGGGCATGACACCCATCGAAGGACTGATCATGGGTACCCGCTGCGGCGACCTCGACACCGGGGCTTTTATGCATATCCTCAACAAGGAAGAGGTGGACATCTCCACCGGGAACATCCTGATCAACAAACACAGCGGCATGCTGGGCATCTCCGGCATTTCATCCGACATGCGCGATATCGAAAAAGCAGCCCACGAAGGCAATCACAGAGCCGAAACCGCCCTGAAGATGTATGCTTACCGGGTGAAAAAATACATCGGGGCATATGCGGCCGGCATGGGCGGGGTCGACCTGATCATCTTCACCGGCGGTGTGGGCGAGAATGATGTGGAAACCAGGAAGAACGTGATGACCGGTATGGAGTTCCTGGGAATCGACTTCGACTTCGGAAAAAATGAAGGGATCAGAGCCACTGAAGCCGAACTTACAAGGGAAGGATCAAAGGTGAAGGTGCTGATTGTGCCTACCAATGAGGAACTGGTGATTGCACAGGATACGTATGATATTGTGACGGGGGTGATGAAGTAACAATGAATCACTTACCATTACAATTCGGCGGCAAGTTCGTCGGAGATATCCATGTTGTGATACACGTTCTGGACATCGTCGTCGTCTTCGAAGGCTTCGATGAGTTTCATCACCTTCTTGCCTGATTCCACATCGATGGCCTCAAGGGTCTTGGGGATGCGCTGCAACTGGGCGTTTTCGGGTTCGATTTTCAGTTCTTCCAGCTTTTTCATCATGGGACCGAAGTCCTCCATGGCGGTGGTCACGGTGATGTAACCCTCCTCCACCGTAATATCTTCTGCCCCGGCATCGATAAGTTCCAGTTCCAGGTCTTCGGCATTGAAGCTGCCCTGTGGGATGGTGAATACGCCTTTGCGGTCGAAGATAAAGCTGAGGGAGCCGTTGGTGCCCAGGTTGCCGTTGTATTTGTTGAAGATGGCGCGCACATTGGATACGGTACGCTGCAGGTTATCGGTGGTGGCTTCGATAAAAATGGCGATGCCGTGGGGTGCATAGCCTTCGTAGGTGGTTTCGGAAAGGGCTGCGGCGTCTTTCTCGGATGCCTTGCTGATGGCCCGCTGCAATGTATCCTTGGGCATGTTGCAGCCTTTGGCGTTGGCCATGGCCAGGCGTAAGCGCGGATTGCCGTCGGGATCGGGCCCGCTTTCACGCACGGCAACGGAAATCTCTTTTAAAATCTTGGAGAAAGCCTTGGAACGCTTGGCATCCAGCGCACCTTTCTTCCGCTTGATGGTCGACCATTTATTGTGTCCTGACATAAAAAGGTAAGTTTAGTGGCAAGCTATTGTGGCACAAGCCGGAACGCACCGGGATGCAC
>CAZSQJ010000089.1:0-2181 GCA_964608665.1 uncultured Bacteroidales bacterium
GTGAGAGTGTGAAAATGAGTTTATATGTTTGATTTTGAGAGATTAGAGCTTTATCAGATTGCAAAGGAGCAAACAATTTTGCTCCTGAGTTTTTTAAGGTCAGACAGTAAGATTGACGCTTACCTCAAAGACCAGTGGAAAAGGGCCAACCTCAGTATTTACCTCAACCTGATCGAAGGAACGGGAAGGATGTCCGAAAACGATAAAAAGCATTTTATTACCATAGCGCGGGGCAGTGTATATGAATCAGCGGCTATCCTCAACCTTGTCAGGGAGATGAACGATATTGACGAAAACACTTACACTGAGATGTACAACAGGTATGAGTCCATATCCAGGATGCTCCTTGGCATGTACCGCAGTTACAGCAAACCCAAAGTGTAACACTCTGATCATCAAATCTTATCACTCCAACACCCTCCCCTAAAACCGAAACCCAATCCCAATCCCATACCCACACCCACACCCACCCCCAAACCCACTCCTACTTCGGGGTATAGCGAAGCCCGGTTATCGCGCCTGCTTTGGGAGCAGGAGATCGCTGGTTCGAATCCAGCTACCCCGACCGGAATAAACCATGTTGCAGCGTATGTCGGCAGATGTTGGACATGTTACAATTGAGAGAACGTACAGGTCACAGGATGGCATGAACTTTAATTACATGATCTCCAGGAATGTAGCTGCAACATGCAAGAACCATCAGGTCCGGTAGCTCAGCTGGATAGAGCAGCAGCCTTCTAAGCTGCGGGTCGTGGGTTCGAATCCCGCCCGGATCACGAAAACAGCGTGAGTGCTGGTTTGAGTAGTTCGTATCATTGAGTGTCTGCAATTATACCGAAAGACCATGAGAATGCAAAAAATTGATGGCCAGATTCATCGGTATAACTCTAAACGAAAATTGCTACGCATTTTCATCAGGATTCAGTATACTTTGTTTTTGTTCTTAAAACCTGCCGGCCCGGAAGGCAGGCATAAAATGCCTCTGGCACCAGCACTTTACCACAAGCTTTCAACCATCAGATTGCACCGCCATGACACTGGAAGACCTTGGATATCATCATGATATTGAAGCCATAAAAATCGCTCACAAACTGGACGGTTTCGAAACCGGAAGAATTATGGCCGAACATAAGGAACGCTATGTCGTTGGCACTGCTGGTGGAGAATGTGAGGCAGTAATTACCGGTAATATGCGGTTCACGGCTGTAAGCCGGGAAGATTTGCCCGCCGTTGGCGACTGGGTGGCACTTACCACCTTTGAAACAGACTTCGCTCTTATTCATCAGGTATTTCCCAGAACTTCACTCTTAAGGCGACAAGTCCCCGGAAAACCCGGAGAAGCTCAGCTCATCGCGGCAAATATTGATGTGGCCCTGCTGGTGCAGGCTGCAGGCAGAGACTTCAATATCAACCGACTTGAGAGGTATCTTACGATCTGTTATACATCAGGTGTCAGACCGGTTACCGTGCTTACCAAAACCGACCTGTGCGACGAACAGCACATCAAAGATATAGTCCATGCCATCCTCGCCAGAATAAGCGATGTACCGGTAATTCCCGTCAGCAATATCACAGGTCAGGGGTTTGAGGCATTGCTGCCCCTGATTGAAAAGGGAAAAACCCACTGTCTGCTGGGTTCCTCGGGCAGCGGAAAGTCAAGTCTCCTGAACAGGCTTTCCGGCAAAAATCTGATGGCAACGGGAGAGATCAGCCGGAGCACCCAGAAAGGCAAACACATCACTACCCACAGGGAACTGACGATCCTCCCTGCGGGCGCTATCCTGATCGACAACCCTGGCATGCGGGAGGTCGGACTGGCAGATGCAGCCCGGGGTGTGGAGACCACTTTCGACAACATTGCCAGTCTGGCGGCCGGATGCAGGTTCTCCGACTGCAGCCACCACAGTGAGACCGGGTGTGCAGTGACCAGCGCCCTTGACAAGGGAGAGATATCACGGGAAGCATACGAGAACTTCCTGAAACTGCAGAAGGAATCCGCTCACTACGAGGCCACATCCGCCCAGAAGCGCAAGAAAGCCAGGACCCTCTCCAGACTCATCAGGCACTACAAGCGCACCACCCCATAAGCCCCCCCTTCGTAAAGACGCGATTCATCGCGTCTCCCCCCGATGTACACACCGCCGTTACCATCGCGTCTCCCCCCGATGTACACACCGCCGT
>CAZSQJ010000089.1:2281-11454 GCA_964608665.1 uncultured Bacteroidales bacterium
ATGTACACACCGCCGTTACCATCGCGTCTCCCCCCGATGTACACACCGCCGTCATCATCGCGTCTCCCCCGATGTACACACCGCCGTTACCATCGCGTCTCCCCCGATGTACACACCGCCGTCATCATCGCGTCTCCCCCCCCAATGATACTCACCTCCCGTTGATGCCCGGTCCGCTCCGGGTCAGGCAACAGAATCTCCTCAGGTAGCGGTTAAAGCGTTTGTCGTAAACCGGTACGGCTAATTTCTGGTTCTTCCTCCCTGCCCTGCTTTCCCCTTGCTTGCCTCTTTGGGAAAATCAACTATATTTGTCTTGATTCCAACCATAACAGCATGAAAAATTACCTGATTCTTGCATGTACCGTCCTTATGCCGGTAATGCTGCCATCTCAGCCGGTTTGCAACCCGAACGGCAATGTGGTAATCTACTCCAACTATGACGGAGGTTACCTGCTGATCAACGTGGATATAAACATTCCCAACCTGAAGATCGGGATTACGACTTATGAAGCCATCCAGGTGGAAATCACCGGAACATATGCATCCAATGTCACCCAGGTCATCTACGCAGGGTATGCCGGCACCAACGACCATTGCAATACGGGTCACAACGTGGTTGCCATCATGGGAGTACCTTCGGGCCTTAGCCAGATCATGGTACATCCGCCTGCAACCTACCCCGATCCCAACGGCAATCCCAATATCATTTGTGCATACAGTTGTGGAGGCACTGTAGGAGGCTGCAATACCGCCGAACAGATTTCCCATTTCTTCCTTACCCAGTTTGGCGGCAGTCTGTATTCCCACCATACACAATACGGTTGTTATTACTACAATACACCCTTTAATGTAAGCAGCGGAGGCAACTGCTGTCTTATTCCGGGCGGAATGCCGCCGGTCGCCGCCTTCACGGTGAGCAGCACCGTGATCTGTGCGGGGGACTGTATCTCCTTTTTCGACCAGTCGGCCAACAACCCCACCACCTGGAGCTGGAACCTCCAGGGTTCCACGGTACCTGTTAGCAATGTGCAGCATCCGTCCAATATCTGCTATATGAATCCGGGAACCTACCCTGTCAGCCTGACCGTAAGCAACGGCAATGGCAGCAATACCCTCACCCAGCAAAACTACATCCAGGTGAATGCCAATCCTCCGGTACCCGTCATCACCGAAGTGTTCAACACGCTTTACAGCAGCGCTTCTGCCGGAAACCAGTGGTATCTGAACAGCGTTCCCATCGCGGGAGCCACAGCCCAAAGCTATGTCTTCACCCAGAACGGCACCTACCATGTGGAAGTGACCAACACGGCAGGCTGCAGCACCATGTCTGATCCGCACCTGGTTACCACAACGGGAGTGGATCACCTTCGCCAACAGGAAATTATCGTTTATCCCAACCCTTTCCGGGACATCATTCAAATATATACGGGCAGTGGGATTAACAGGCAGATTCGCCTGATCAATGCAGGCGGTATTCCGGTTTTCGAAATCACAACGGATCAACCGGCTGCCACAGTGAATTGCGCAGAGCTGCCTGCCGGACTGTACCTGCTCAGCGTGGACGGAAGGCAGTTCAGACTTTTGAAGGAGTAAAGCGTTACAAGGCAGCGTGGCAGCACACATCAAATTTTTCGTATATTTGTTTCGCCTGCTGTGTATCTCCCGTATGAAATGCATCACCCTGTTTCTATTTTTTATTAGCTCCCTTTACCTGAGAGGGCAGGAGGCACAGCTTGCAGACAGCCTTGAAAGCCTTCTTCCCGCCTTAAAAGGGAAACAGCGGACCGAAGTGCTTGCAAAACTGGGTGAACATTTCATGGATAAAGCCCCAGACAAGGGACTGGCATATGGTAAGGAGGTGGTGGTTTTGGCAGGCAAACTCGGTTTGCGGTTTGAGGAAGCACGCGGCAACAGTATTATCGGGATTGTTTTACTGAACACGGGAAAAGCCCAGGAAGCCCTGCCATACCTGGAGAAAGCCCGATCTGAAATCACAGCGCTGAATCGCAGGGACAAGCTTTCCATTGCATTGGTGAACCTGGGAAATGCTTATTCGAGAACCGGCAGCTTCGATCAGGCATATGACTGCTATCAGCAGGCGGCCGTCAATGCAGAAATACAGGGCGATTCAATCAATTTTGCCCGGGCATTGAGCAGCATGGGCTCAATCCATACCACGAAGAAGGAATATGCAACGGCCCTGGCCTTTCATACACAGGCCGCCGGGATTTTCATGCGACAT
The DNA here is from genome assembly GCA_964608665.1 of uncultured Bacteroidales bacterium. Taxonomy (GTDB): domain Bacteria; phylum Bacteroidota; class Bacteroidia; order Bacteroidales; family CAIXZF01; genus JAKLIX01. The sequence goes on from CAZSQJ010000089.1 coordinate 4,524, forward strand.
AACCACCGGGCGGAATATGCCTCAGCCATGAACAATCAGGGTGTCGTCAACCTTGAACTCAAACGTTATAAGCTGGCACTCAGTTGTTTCAATACTGCCATGGACATACGAAAGTCGCTGAATTTCCCTGAAAACCTGATGGTTAATCTCTACAACAATCTTGCTCTTGTAAACAACAACCTTCAAAATCCGCAACAGGCAGCTTTCTACTACCGGAAAGCGCTTCAGGCTTCCAGACAGAGTGGGGATATTTACAGCCAGGCAGCCATCCACCTGAATCTTGGCTCCCTGTTGCTCGAACAGGACAATCAGCATGAAGCCTCTGCCTGTTTCGATTCATCCATTGCACTGGCCAGGAAAGTTCACGCAGGTAATATCATTGCCTCCGGCCTGGCATCCATGGCTGAACTCAGCAAAAAGAAAGGGGATTTCAGACAGGCCGCTTCCTTTCTCGAACAGGAAAAGGAGGCCCTTTCGAATTACATGAACGATAAAAGCAGGCAAAGGATAGAGGAACTTCAGGTGAAATTTGAAACCGAAAAGCGCAAAAGAGAACTTGCCCAGATCAATCTCGATCTGAAACGGAGAACTGTTCAGAACACCATTCTTATATTCACTTCCCTTCTTATCCTCCTGCTGCTGATTGCTATTCTGTTTCACATCAGAAGTATCAGCCGCAAAAAGAAACAACTCCTGATCCTGAATGAAAAGCTGAGCGGTTCAGAAAGATCATTGCGGGAAAGCAATGTTACGAAAGACAAACTGTTCAGCATCGTAACCCACGATCTTAAAAATCCGCTCGGAATCCTTTGTTCCATGGCAGGCTTTCTGGATGAACAATATGAGAATATTGATGAAGCACACAGGATCAAAGCGATCAGGGCGCTGAAAATGACGGCCACAGATACCGGACAACTGCTCGAAAACCTTAGCCAGTGGGCGCTTTCACAGGGTGGAAAACTCAGACCGGAACCGGAATCCATTGATCTGCATCAACTTGGGCAATCCATTTTATTGCTCATGAAACCGGAAGCAAGCCTGAAAAACATTACACTGGAAAACACCATTCCCTTATCAACCCGGATTACGAGCGACAGACAAATCCTCAAAGCCATCCTGCGAAACCTGGCAGGCAATGCCGTGAAATTCACCGGACAAGGCGGACAGGTTGAGATCGGCTGCCAGCGGGATGAACCCGGTGTTGTGCTTTACGTCAGAGACAATGGGGTCGGTATCCCTGATGAAGCCGGTGACAAACTCTTCCGTCTCGACGCACACCACACAACAGCAGGTACCAACAATGAAAAAGGTTCTGGCCTCGGTCTGATCCTTGCCCGGGAGTTTGCGAATAAGATTCAGGCTGATATCTCTTTCAAGAGTCGTCCGGGTGAAGGAACTGTTTTCTATGTGTCACTTACAAACCTGAAGCATGAAACAACCCATACGGATCATCCTGGTGGATGACCACCAGATCATCAGGGACGGGCTCAGAGTACTGCTGATGCACCTCCCGGAACTGATGATTACCGGTGAAGCATCCTCAGGCGGGGAATTGCTGGCACTTTTAAAAACAAACCCTGCGGATATCCTGATCATGGACATTTGTCTCCCCGGGATTTCAGGTATCCTGTTGACAGAACAAATCAGAAAACTTTACCCGGAGGTGAAGGTGATCATGCTCACAGCCATGACTTCTGAAGAGTTTATCCTTAACTCACTGAAAGCCGGCGCATACGGATACCTTCCAAAGGACGTGAGGCAGGAAGAACTGGTTGAAGCCATCCTGACCGTGAGCGAAGGAAAAGAGTATATCGCACGCGCCATTTCAGCAAAAGTCCTGCAGAAACTTGTCCGCTATTCCCGGACGCCAGCCAATGAAAGACAGGAAAACATTCTCAGTGTGAGAGAATCGGAAGTTCTGGAACTGTTCGCCGAAGGATACAGCTATAAGGAAATTGCGGACAGGCTGTCGATCTCTGTCAGAACCGTGGAGACCCACAAGGAACATATCATGGACAAACTGGGGCTGCATTCGGTGGCCGATATCGTAAAATACGCCATCAAACAAGGATACATCAGCATTTAACCCTCAGCGAGCATACCTGCATCCGGAAAATTCCGGATCAAGAACCGGGGTTAACACTGATTTCATATGAGTTTTTTCGTTATATTTTTGCGAGAAAAAACGATGAAATCAATCAGCATCTTTCTGATTTTGATAACCGGCCTGGAACTATGCTGCGGGCAGGGTATCTGGAAATCCTACACACCATCCAATTCCGGCATTCCATTCTCCTCTGTCAATGCAGTTGAAGTGGATGCACAGGACAATGTATGGATCTCCAACGACAATTCCGGGAATTACTACCATGTGTCACGCTTCGACGGCAGCAGTTTCTCCTCTGCCTTTCAGGGCGGCTGGGTGGATGACATCACAGTTGATCACAATAACCATGTCTGGATCAGTATCATGGGAGAACTCAGGGAGTGGGACGGTGCCACATGGCATGCGCATTCACCCGGTTTGTCCGCATTCTGGTTATGGCCAATCGAAGCGGATCACGCCGGAAATATCTGGATTGCGGATTATTTTGACAAACACCTTTACCGCTACGACGGCAGCAGTACCCTTCAGATCACAACAGCCATGGGCCTGCCCTCTGAACACATCAGCTGCATGAAGCGCACTTCAAACGGTATTTTCATCGGAACGGCAGACGGAGGACTCGCCTTCTACAACGGCAGCAGCTTCACAGTGTACAACACGCTCAACTCAGCCCTGAGTTCCAATCATATCTTCGACATGGACTTCAGGAATGACACCCTGTTTATGATTTTGATCAATAGCGACCTCGCCTTATTGCACAACGGAACAATAAGCCTGATCAATGATCCCTTGCTGGAATACGGACGCATTACGATCGATCCCCAGGGCGCCGTCTGGATTGCGGCCTACGGAACAGGTATCATCAGGTACACACTTGGCGGCGGCTATACTTTATACGATTTCGCCTCCTGCCCTGTATTGGATCCCTGGAATCAGTATCACTGCATTGACAGCGATCAGGACGGGCACATCTGGGTCGGAAGCCAGCAGTCCGGGTTGCTGGAATTTGATCCCTCGGGTACCTCTGCTTTTTTCGGACACCTGCTTCCTGAAATTGAACTGTTGTGGATACGCGACGGAGCCGGTAAGCTGACTGCAAGGATATATCTTCCCGGCGCTGCAAAGGTTAAGGTGGAGTTATTCGACGGGTCGGGACGACTGGTTGCGGCCTCTCCTCAAAAACACCTTTCATCCGGCTGGTCTGAAATTCCCTGTTCTCTGGGTTCATTAAGGACCGGGCAGTACCTTTTCCGTTTAATTACAAACGGACGCTGCCAGGGCGGAAAAGTCTTTGTGGAATGAAATACCTCCGTTTTTTTTCAGTTCAGGAATTGCGCAACCGGTTTTCCGGAATATGCCTGCTGATCCTGCAAGTCTCATTAATGAATGTTGTTCATGCGCAACCCTCCGGCAGCTTCGAAATCCAGATAAACCTCGGCCTTGAAACCTACGAACTGGCATGCTATGTACCATCCGGGTACAATCCTCAGAATCCGCATTATCTTATTGTCGGAATGCACGGCGGTGGCGGAAGCGGAAAGGGCTACCGCAGTCACCTGGTGGATGTGGCGGAGTCCTGGCCCGCTGTAGTTGTTTGTCCGGATAACAACGGCAACAGTTTCAGCGGACCGGGAGAACAACTGCTCCTGAAGGCGATTGACACTGCCCTGCAAATGTGTAATATCGATCCGAACCGGGTCGTCCTGAACGGATTTTCAATGAATGGATTTCAGGCTTACCGTCTCGGACTGCAGCCACTTTATCCCTTTTACGGTTTCATTCCCTACAATGCGGTGATTCAGATTCCCTGGATATCCCAGCTTAACCTTGGTTCCAATGTTCCGGCCTGTATCTGTGAGGGCAGCCTGGATTTTTACCTCAGTGAAAACCTGCAGGTCTTTGACAGCCTTACGGCCAACGGGACAAGGGCTTACTTCAATATCCTGCCAGGTACCGCTCACGATCTTGATACGGCTTTTCCGCCGGCAATACTCAGATGTATGCAGGTGATCGATTCAATACAATTCGTCACTGGAGCCCGGGAAAACCTGATTGTTCCCGGCACCTCAAGCCTGTATCCCAATCCCGCAATGTCCACGGTCCGGATCAGCCGGCCGGCAGAAAACGATTGCAGGCTCATCAGGATATTCGACTGCCTGGGAAGAGAACACACAGGAGCGTGTATGTTCGATGAACAGCCTGAAGGATGCCTCATCAATATCAGGTCGCTCAGCAATGGGTTATACATTGTTCACGTGAAAGGTGCGAAAGAGAGCAGCACCCTGCGGTTTTTAAAGCAGTAGCCCGGCCTGAAAAATTATCCTTACTTTTGCTTTACCGGTGTTTTCGCCGGGCAAACGTAAAGACTGACCATGCAAATCCGCTTTCTGGGAGCCGCCCGCGAGGTGACGGGCAGCAAACACCTGATCACTACCGGTTCCGGTAAGAACATCCTGCTGGATTGCGGGATGTTCCAAGGCAAAGGATTGGAGACCGATGCCATGAACCGCAGCCTTGGCTTCGAGCCGGCAGCACTCGATCATATTATCCTTTCCCACGCCCATATTGACCATTCCGGGTTGATCCCTTATGCTTACCGCCTCGGATTCAGGGGATCCGTGATCACCACCCCGGCCACCCGCGACCTTTGTGCCATCATGCTTGCCGACAGCGCTCATATCCAGGAAAGTGATGTCTATCATTTCAACAAAAGAAGGGCTGCCAAAGGACTGCCACCGGCCGAAGCGCTTTATACCCAGGAAGACGCAAGGGCCTGTATGGAGCTCTTCATCACCACCGCCTGTAACAGGAAGTTCCGGATCGATGACAATGTGAGTGTTAAGTTCACCAATACCGGCCATATGCTTGGAAGCGCCGTCGTCTCGCTTCAAGTCAGGGAGAATGAAGAAACCATCCGGCTGGCCTATACCGGAGATATCGGCAGACCTCAAAACCGTATCCTGCCCAAACCCGCTCCCTTTCCTCCCTGCGATTACCTGATCTGTGAATCTACTTACGGCGACCGTCTGCATCCGGAAATCATGGATGCAGAAAAGGAACTCCTCCGGATCGTCAGGAAGACCTGTGTGGAAAAAAAAGGTAAACTGATCATTCCTTCTTTCGCCATCGGCAGAACACAGGAGATCGTCTATTCCCTGAACAACTTTTTCAATGACGGCCTGCTGCCAAAGGTGAATATTTATGTGGACAGCCCTCTGGCCATCAATGCCACAGAGATTTTCCGCCTTTACAGCAACGAGCTGAACGGGGATGTACAGCGGGTAATGGAAAAGGATCCCGATCCTTTTGGGTTCGGCGGCCTCTATTATATTAAATCGGCAGATGATTCCAAGAAGCTGAACAATTCAAACGAAGCCTGCATCATCATTTCAGCCTCCGGTATGATGGAAGCCGGCAGGATCAAACACCACCTTGCAAATCATATCTCCAATCCCGCAAATACTGTCCTGATTGTTGGATACTGCGCCCCCGTTACCCTTGGTGCAAGAATTGCCCGTGGCGATAAAGTCGTAAGCATATTCGGGGAAAAATACGAAGTAAAAGCAGAAATCGCCAGGCTTGAAGCTTACTCAGGGCATGCCGACTACCGGGAAATGATCGCTTATCTCCGTTGCCAGGATAAAGGAAGTGTTAAAAAACTCTTCCTCGTTCACGGTGATTCCGAAGCACAGGATCATTTCATGGCAGAACTGCTGCAGGAGGGGTTCAGGGAAGTCCATTGCCCCGGGGCAGGTGAGGGTGCTGTCCTTTCTTAGTTGCTGAACCCGGTTACCGAATAGATTACCTCACACAAACCACTTTCCTGACCATGCGTGCCACAGCAGTTCCTGCGCTGACTTCAATCTCCAACAGGTACACGGCAGGCAACAGCCCTGCTGTCTGAAGGCTCACTTCATGGCTTCCGGCCGGAAACGCCGTCATAATGTCCCTTACAACAGCCATTCCGATGGGATTGACCAGCCTGATACGTACTGCAGCCGCCTCACCGAGGCTCAGAGGCAGCAACAGCCTGTCGCTGAACGGTACCGGATAAGGTTCACCCATCCACAGCCCTGTTGACACGGGCGACAATGCCGGCATTTTAATAAGGAAAGGGTTGATCGTATTCCCCTCCAGGTTGCCGGCAATGCTTCCCGGAAGCATCCCAAACGTACCTCCGCCATGAAACTGCCTGACAGTGAGGATGAAAAGTTCATCCCCCGGCTCCAGCAGATCCGGCGCCAGGCTGAACCAGGCGATCCTCAGTTCATCAGCGTGACGGTGATAAAGGAATGTTCCTTCCCTGGCTGCTTCAACATCGAGGATTTCGACCTCCCGGGGAACCTGCATCACCAGAGAAAGAGAAGCCGGACAGGCATGCAAGCCCGACACCAGGGGAATGCTGACAGCTGCACCGGGCCTGTAATCCACTTTACCGTCAATAATCAGTTCAACCTGCGGGGCTTCCTTCAGGGGAGGCGCATAGGATCCGTCAATGTCACCGAAGCAAAGGCCGGCAATATTCTGGAAGGTCGTGTCATCTGTTGTGACGGTAATGGCCGGATCCTCAAAGATCCAGTCTCCGGTTACAAAAGAAGACTGTACTCCCACAAAGCGCTTCATGATGGTAAGAGCATCCACGGCATTTACGAAACCGCTCCCGTCAACATCTGCAGCAGCGAGCTTCAGTCCGGTGAGCGGGAACATATTCACAAAATGCTGCATGGCCTTCAGGGCATCCACGGCATTGCCGCCTCCCCAGGGTTTGGTACACTGGACATCAAGGTTAAATCCGGTTCCGGGACTCAGGCCGGCAAAGAGGTA
>CAZSQJ010000090.1:0-1813 GCA_964608665.1 uncultured Bacteroidales bacterium
TCCGCCGGAACTCCGGAAGAAACTGCCACACTGCCGGCAGAAGATTCCCCCGCAGCTGAACCAGTGGCCGGAGATCCCCCGGCAGATGAATCCCTTGCCGCAGAAGCCGACCCTCCTTCCTCCGAACCTGAGCCGGAAACATCCCAACCCATCATGGAAGAAACTGAAAAGCCTCAGTATATTCAGGAACAGGTTGAAGCAGAAGTACTTATTGCTGAACCGGCCGCAGAAGCCGACCCTCCTTCCCCCGAACCTGAGCCGGAAACATCCCAACCCATCATGGAAGAAACTGAACAGCCTCAGGATATTCAGGAACAGGTTGAAGCAGAAGTACTTATTGCCGAACCGGCCGCAGAAGCCGAAACCATTGCTGAGATTCCCGGCACCGAAATCATACCGGAACCAGGCCAGCCTGAAGAGCCGGTGACGAAGACCACCAAACATAAAGCACGCGGGCAAAAGGTTGAAACCGGACAAGCGGTTGCAGAAGTCGCGGAAACGTTGCAGCCCCTGGCAGAAGCTCCGGCAGCCTTGGAAGAAGTCAGCATGGCAACTGAGGTTACAGAAACCCTTGCCATCAGTTCAGAGGAACATCATGAGGAAACCGGAGCGGAGGAAGAAGAAGCGGCAACAACGGAAGCCGCCGGTGATTACGATCACCTGAACAGGGAACAACTGATCGCCGGTCTGGAACAACTCCTGGAAGCTGAAGACGTGAATGCGGTTAAGACGCAGCTGGCACTGATCAAGGTGGCCTTCCTGAGGCTCACCAAAACGGATCACCAGCAGCAACTTGAGGCCTTCCTGGAATCGGGAGGAAAACGGGAAGAATTCCAGGCAGCGGAAGACAGCCTGGAAAACCGCTTCAATGAGCTGTTTAACATATACAAGGCAAGAAAGCAAAAATACACCGAAGAACTTGAACATCAGAAGGAAAAGAATCTTGCCGCCAAACAGCAGATCATTGAAGAACTGAAAGTGCTGATCAACTCAGAGGAAACCCTGAAGAAGACCTATGACGAATTCAGGATGCTGCAGGAAAAATGGAAAGAGATCGGTATGGTTCCCAAGAGCGACGCCAACACCCTCTGGCAGAATTACCACTTCCTGGTGGAGAAGTTTTTCGACAAGGTAAAGATCAACAAGGAACTGAAAGACCTGGATCTGAGAAAGAACCTGGAACTGAAAATCGCCATCTGCGAGAAAGCCGAAGCCCTGCTGCTGGAACCGTCCATCCTGAAATCATTCAAGCAGCTTCAGCAATACCATGATGAGTGGAAGGAGATCGGTCCGGTGTCGCAGGACAAGAAAGACGAGATCTGGGAACGCTTCAAGGACGCCACTGACAAGATCAACGAGCGGCGCAGGGAGTATTACGACCAGATCAGGGAAGAACAGGAGAGCAACCTGATGGCCAAAAACGCCCTGATCGACCAGGCCGAAAAAATCCTTGAGACAGAAACCATCACCAACAAACAGTGGCAGGACACCACTGAGCAGCTGAACGAACTTCAGAAGATATGGAAAACTATCGGTCCTGCGCCCAAAAACGTGAACGACGAAGTCTGGCAGCGGTTTAAGACGCTGATAGACACATACTTCGCCAATAAAAAGGAATTCTTCTCCGACATTAAGGAGGAACAGAACCACAACTATAACCTGAAACTTGATCTCTGCGCCCAGGCCGAAGCCATTAAGGACAGCACCGACTGGAAAAAAACGACCCAGGAGTTGATCAGGCTTCAGGAAGAATGGAAAAAGATCGGACCCATCCCCAGGAAATACAGCGAGAAAATCTGGAAACGTTTCAGGG
>CAZSQJ010000090.1:1913-3103 GCA_964608665.1 uncultured Bacteroidales bacterium
AAGATCGGACCCATCCCCAGGAAATACAGCGAGAAAATCTGGAAACGTTTCAGGGCGGCATGCGACGCGTTCTTCACCCATAAGGCAAGTCATTTTTCGAACATCCAGGCTTCAGAACATGATAATCTGAAGAAGAAGGAAGAGCTGATACAGAAGGTTGCCGGGTACCAGTTCAGCGGTGACAAGCGGGAGAACCTGGAGATCATCAACGGTTTTCAGCGGGAATGGATGGAAATTGGTTTTGTTCCCATCAAAGAAAAAGAGCGTCTTCAGACTGCTTTCAGGTCTGCCATCAATGAACAGCTCGACCGGCTCAAGATTTCGGCTACCGAGGTAAACGCCCTGCATATCAGGAACCGCTATGAGCATATGGTAAAAGATTCACCGGACGCCTTCCGGTTTCTGAACCGGGAAAAGAACAGCATCGCCCAGAGAATCAACCAAATACAGGAAGAGATCAATTTGTGGGAGAACAACATCGGTTTCCTTGCGCATTCGCAGAAGGCCGATTTGTTGCGGGAGGAGTTTGAGAAGAAGATCAACAAAGCCAGGGAGGAGATGAAGCTGCTCGAGGTGAAGCTGAAGATGCTGAAAGAAGCATAGTAATATCATGGCCGGTAACACCACAGGCAAGATCTTCCGGCTCACGAGTTTCGGAGAATCACACGGACCGGTGATCGGCGGGGTTGTGGACGGCTGTCCGCCCGGACTGCCGCTCGACGCTGCCACGATCCAGAAAGAACTCGACCGCCGTCGTCCCGGACGCTCCGTATTGATGAGCACCAGGCAGGAAGAAGACAAAGTGGAACTCTTGTCGGGAGTCTTCGAAGGGATCACCCTGGGCACGCCCATCGCGTTTATGATCAGGAATACCGACAGCCGTCCGGGCGACTACGACCGTTTAAAGGATGTGTACCGTCCATCCCATGCGGATTACACCTACCAGATGAAATACGGTATCCGCGACCACCGCGGCGGGGGGCGTTCCTCGGCCAGGGAAACGGCGGTCAGGGTTGCCGGGGGCAGTATCGCCAGGGTATTGCTGAACACGCAGCACATTGAAGTCATTGCCTGTACCTCAGGGATCGGGAAGTTATCCGTCGATCCGCGCAACCTCACCTTGAAGCGGGAAGTGATCGAAAGCAATACGCTGCGTTGTCCCGACCCTGCGGTTGCCGCTGAGATGGAGG
>CAZSQJ010000090.1:3203-6301 GCA_964608665.1 uncultured Bacteroidales bacterium
TTCCGGGCGGGAGGGCGGCCTCGGCACGGCCGCCAACAATGCCGGCGGTGTGCTGGGGGGCATTACAAGCGGACAGGATGTATATTTCCGGTGTTCCTTCAAACCCGTTCCCTCCATCGGAAAAGAACAAAAGACGGCAGACCGGCTGGGAAATCCCGTCACCTTAAAGATTGGCGGCAGACACGACAGTTGCATTGCCCCGAGGGCGGTGGCCGTTGTGGAAGCCATGGCATGCCTGGTTACCGCCGACTTTCTGCTGCTGCAAAGAACCATCCGCTGAGAGCCGGCAGCAGTCTCCCGCTTATTTGTCACGTTTTTTCCACATTATCCGGCCCGAAGGTTTTTTTTAGGACTTTTGTACCGGACCATTCCATGTGACACATGCTGTTCCGGATTGCTTTCATCCTGATTACCATCCTGTTCCCTGCCATTCTGAGAGCACAGGAACTTTGTCCGCCCGCTACGGACAAGAAAGCCCTGAAGCTCTACGAACAGGCAGAGGCCGATTTTAAAAAGAAGAACTTCGCCACTGCCTTCAGCCTCTGTAAAAAAGTGCTTGAAGAAGAAGCGGATGCTCCTGGTGCGTATTTCATGATGGGACTGATCAATTTCAAGCGTTCCGTACCGAACTACCAGGCAGCAGCGAAAAATTTTCTGAAGGTGCTCGAGATTTGTCCGGACTATCACCCCTACACCTGGTTTTACCTGGGCGATATCGCATACAGCGACGAGCAATATAAGGAAGCCATGGATTACATGGAAGCATTCCTGAAGGATGTGGACAAGGTTCAGACCGACCAGGATTATGAGCGCGCGGCCCAGATCCTGAAGTACTCGAAATTTTACATTGAAATGACGGGGAAGCCGGTGCCTTTCCAACCCATGCCGGTGCGGGACCTGTGTACCACCTACGATGAGTATCTTCCCATTCTGTCTCCCGACAACGAGATCGCATTTTTTACGCGGAACATCAAAATGCCGCCCAACAAGAACGATCTGATACCCAGGGAGAAGTTCGTGGAGCGCTTTATGTTTGCTTCCCGGGAGAACGGGATCTTCGGCCGGGGCGATGAGATGCCTTACCCTTTCAACCAGTACGACAATGAAGGAGGCGCTTCTGTTACAGTGAACAACCGTTTTCTGGTGTATACCCGCTGTAAAACCGAAAGCGGCGGTTATTACAACTGCGACATCTGCTATTCGGAGAAGCGGAAGGGGGATTGGGACGAGATCCAGGTGCTGGGCAGCCAGGTGAATTTGCCGGATGCCTGGGATTCGCAGCCTACCATTTCCGCCGACGGGAATACCGTGTATTTTGTAAGCGACCGTAAGGGCGGCCTGGGAGGATATGATATCTATAAAACAGTGCAATCTCCGGAAGGTGAATGGTCAAAACCCGAGAACCTCGGACCGGAAATCAACACCCGCGGAAATGAGAAATCGCCGTTTATACATCCCGACAATAAGACCCTGTATTTCTCTTCCACGGGTCATATGGGCATGGGAGGCTATGATATCTTTTTCGTGAAGGCCGGGGATGACGGAAAATGGGGCAAGCCAAGGAACATTGGTTATCCGATCAATTCCACCAGCGATGATGTAGGATTCTTTGTCAGTACCGACGGGCATTACGGCTATTTTGCCTCCAACAAGCTGGAGGGGCCGGGCGGCTGGGACGTCTTCTTTTTCGACCTCTATCCCGAAGCAAGACCCGAAAAAGTGTTGCTGGTAAAAGGACAGGTAAAGATCGACAAGCCCCAGGCACAACAGCCGGAACCAGACTACCTGATGCCGGAAGAACCGGTCAAAGCAAGGGTGGAACTGAAAAATGTCAGCACCCGGAAGGTAACCCAGATCCCCGTGGATACCCTTACCGGGGAATATGCAGCCGTGGTGCTTTTTCGCAACGATTACATCATGACCGTGAAGAAGGAAGGTTTCGGCTTTGAATCCAAGTACATTGCCCTTGAAGACACCGTCTTCAAGGCTCCGGCCAAGGTGGACATGACCATAAAACCCATTGAAGTCGGACAGTCCTTCAAACTCAATGATATTTATTTCAACACCGACTCTTACGAACTGACCGCGGAATCAAGGATCGTGATCGACGGTTTCAGGGAATTCCTGCATGAGAATCCCGACATTAAAGTTTCCATTGAAGGACATACCGACGATGTGGGCAACGATGAATATAACCTGAAACTCTCCGGCAACCGGGCAAAGTCTGTATACGATTATCTCATCGAAAAAGACATCCCGGCGGCCAGGCTTTCTTTCAGAGGGTACGGGGAAAGCAGGCCGGTGGCAACAAACACCACTGAAGAAGGAAGGAGCAGAAACCGAAGGACTGTGTTTGTCATTGTCGGTAAGTAATATTATCATAAAGATAACATTAGCCTGACGATCATATTAATCCGTGGCTTATTTTTACACTTTAAACAGCATCCCATGAAACCTTTGCTTACATTCTTTCTGCTGACAATGTTGTTATCCTTTATCCGGCTCGAAGCCCAGGACAGCAATGAGATGCAATACCTGTTCGGCGGCAGTCAATCGCTGAGCATTTCCGGTTTTGGCGGGCCCATGGCTGAATTTTCCTCTATCAGGGGTGAATTCGCCGTATCTGCAGGGGGAGGCGGCGGAATTCTCATCAACCAGCGTGTTATCCTTGGCGGTTACGGACTGGGATTGACCACCAGACACTACTACAATGAAACGCTCCCTCAGACCTGCCTGAAAGATCCCCTTGTCGGCTTTGGACACGGCGGATTCCTGGTAGGCTACATTCCCGATCCGGTAAAGAAAATCCACCTGAGTTTCACCGGGATGATCGGATGGGGAGCCATTTCCCTTTATGATGATTACGATCAGGATGTTGAGGATCACCTGGGGACGGACAATGTTTTCGTATTCATACCCAAAGCTGAAGCAGAGCTGAACCTTACCAGCTGGTTCAGGCTGGCATTCGGACTGGGATACCGCTTTGTGGGAGGAATCGATAAACGGTTTCTCCATCCTGACGGCAACTATTACCAATACTACCGTGAAGCCGATTTCAGCGGGCCTTTGGCCAATATCAGCCTGCTGTTCGGAAGCTT
>CAZSQJ010000090.1:6401-8473 GCA_964608665.1 uncultured Bacteroidales bacterium
CGAAGGACCTATGCCGATCTTTTCCTGCGGATGTCGAAAGACGAAGACCTGAATGACAATTCCCTGTACTTCTACGATCTGAATGCCAAGATCAACTGCAATATCGGGGAGAACGACAGGATTTTCATCAGCTCCTACCTGGGAAGGGATATCTTTAAAAACCCGGATTTCAAGATGAACTGGGGTAACCAGACTATCACACTGCGCTGGAACCACCTGTTCTCGCAACAGTTATTTTCAAATTTCACCGTGATCAGCAGCCGTTTCGATTACGGTCTCGGGATCCCGGAGGGGAAGGCCGAATCTTTCAAATGGATATCGCGACTTGATGATTATGCCATGAAAGCCGATTTCGGTTATTACCCCAATCCCGGCAACACCATCCGTTTCGGGCTTCAATCCGCCTGGCATACCTTTACCCCGGGATCAGCCAAAGGCATTGGCGACAATACGTTTTTCAACGAGTTCATCCTGCCGGCAAGTTATGCCCTTGAACATGCCGTTTACGCGCAGAATGAACAGCAGTTGACTTCCAGGCTGAGTCTCCGTTACGGCGCAAGGTTCAGTCTGTTCCAGAATATGGGCAAAGGCGTGGTCTATCGTTTTGATGAGCAGTATGAGGCCATTGATTCCACGGTTTATACAGCGGGAAAAATCTTCAACCATTACGCTGGTCTGGAACCCAGGCTGGCGGTCACATGGATGCTCGACAGCACAGCATCGCTCAAGGCATCCTATTCACGAACCCTGCAGTATGTGCATCTGGCGAGTAACTCCGCGTCAGGCAACCCGCTGGATGTGTGGTTTCCGTCGAGTCCGAACGTAAAACCCCAGAAAGGCGACCAGCTTTCAGCAGGTTATTTCCGGAATTTCCTGTCCAATCAGCTTGAAACCTCCGTTGAGGCATACTACAAAAAGAATCACCACAGTGTCGACTTCAAAGACCATGCAGAATTACTGCTGAACCCCAGGCTTGAGGGAGAACTGCGTTTTGGGGAAACGGAATCCTACGGGCTGGAGTTTTACATCAGGCTTCAGAAGAACAGGCTGAACGGATGGATCAGTTACACCCTGAGCCGTTCGATGAGAAAGACGGCTGAGATCAACGGGGGAAGCGCTTACCGTTCGCCCTACGACAGGCCGCACAATGTGTCGGTTGTGGTAAACTACACCCTGGGCAGGCGGACCAACCTGGGTGCCAACTGGGTGTATGCCTCCGGGCAGCCTGTTACCTTTCCGACCGGCAGGGCCGTGATCGGAAACAAGATCGTACCGGTATATTCCGACCGCAATGCCTACCGCATGCCGGCCTACCACCGCCTCGACCTGTCGCTGACCCTCAGAAGCAAAGAAAAAACAGGCAGAAAGTGGTTCGGGGAATGGAATTTCTCCATATACAATGCCTATGCAAGAAAAAATGCCTGGACAATCAATTTCGAGACCGATCCTGACAATCCGGATCTGATCTATGCCGAAAAAACCTACCTGTTCAGTATCATACCTTCCATCACCTATAATTTCAACTTCTGATGACTGCAAAACATCATATCCCTGTTTCAATCCGCGCTTTAGCTGGTACCGTTGCAGCAGCATTCTTTCTGATCATGGCGGCCTGTACCGAAAGGATAGATCTGGAACTGGGCAACACCTATACCAGGCTGGTGGTTGACGGGGCCATCACCACGGATACCGCAGCCCACAGTGTCCGGCTAACGAAGACCACCGACTTCTATTACAGCGGCAAACCTCCGGCTGTGAGCGGGGCGCAGGTCACCATCAGCGACGGGGAACAGGTTTTCGTTCTGACGGAAGACAGCCTCGAACCGGGGTTGTATAAAACCGCTCCAGATGTGTCCGGCACGGCAGGGAGAACCTACCGGCTGACCGTTGATCTTGCCGAAGCCATCAACGGGCAAAAGCGTTACGAAGCCAAATGCCTGCTGCCGCAGGTTGAACCGCTGGATTCCATCAGGGTAGTTTACCAGCCAAACTGGGAGGCATGGATCGTACAGTGCTATGCGCTGGATCCTCCGGCAGTCAACTATTACATGTTCCACATTTACAAAAACGGC
>CAZSQJ010000090.1:8573-10999 GCA_964608665.1 uncultured Bacteroidales bacterium
AAACAAACCGGTGAGCACATCCTTCAGCATCACCGGTGTGCCGGCTTTTGCTACCTTTGCTGCAAGGGTTTTATCACCGATCACGGCGTTCACCCAGTTGGCAAAGTCATTTTTTTCCGAAGTGACATGATGAAAAAACACATCATCCGGCATCTGTTGAATACCCGTATAGAGGTCCTTCAGACTGGAAAGCACTTGCCCGTTCGACAGGTAAAAAACCTTATCTTCAGCAACCTTTTTTTCGTACTTGTTCATAATCAGCTATTTTTATTTAGTCTAAATTTCGGTGCAAAAGTATCATTTTAATTCATTTAAAACTTATTTGCAGATGAAAAAATCCTTAAAAAAACATAAAATCATCACTTTTATCATGGTGATGACTGCCTTGGCAAACCTTCCGTGTGCATGGTCACAGGTACCTGCGGAAGTGATTTCCGGCAACTGGAAAGGCAGTCTGGTTTTTGGAAAGAGCCGGTTAACGGTTGTTTTCCGTTTTGTGAGTGACCCTGATATGGGTTTGAAAGTACTGATGGACAGTCCGGACCAGGGAGCGGAAGGTATTTTGGTGGAAGGGGTCAGGCTTGAAGGTGACAGTGTGATCCTTGAGAGCAGCGCGGTAAAGGGGATTTTCAGGGGGAAGTACTTTGCTTCCGACACGGTTATATCCGGAACCTGGAGCCAGTCGGGACTTTCCCTTCCCCTGCGGCTTCAGAAGACCGGGGAAGATCTGAGTTTACGCAGACCTCAGGAACCAAAGCCGCCATTCCCCTACCAAACAGAGGAAGTAACATTCAGGAACCAGTTCGGGGGGATCATGCTTCAGGGCAGTCTTACCATACCGGAAGGCAGCGGGCCTTTTCCGGCCTGTATCCTGGTTAGCGGTTCCGGTCCGCAGGACAGGGATGAATCCTTGCTTGGGCACAAGCCTTTTCTGGTCATTGCCGATCACCTGAGCAGGAACGGGATCGCGGTATTCCGTTATGATGACAGGGGTTGCGGCGCCTCTGGAGGGGTTTTTGAGAGTGCGACCACCCTGGACTTCGCCACTGATGCGAGGGCGGCCTTTGATCATCTGCGTAACGACAGCAGGGTCATTCCTTCCAGGATAGGTTTTGCAGGTCACAGCGAAGGAGGGCTTATTGCAGCCATCGTGGCCGGTCAGAACCTTGCAACGGCATTTGTCATCCTGCTTGCAGGGCCCGCCCTGCCGGGAGATGCGCTGTTGCTGCAGCAAACCAGGCTCATTGCCGAAGCCATGGGCTCAGACAGCAAACAGATCAAGGAAGCCGAAAAAACCAACCGTGAAATATTCTCTATCCTGAAGAAGACTCCGGATACGGCAGCGGCCGCCGTGAAGATCAGAAAAATCCTGCAGGAGAACCTGACTGATGCAGAAAGCAGGGAAGCAGGCACAGCAGCTTATATCGAAGCACAGCTCAGCCAGTTGAATGCACCCTGGTTCCGGACTTTCCTGACTCTCGACCCGGTTCCCTACCTCTCGCTGATACAATGCCCTGTTCTGGCTCTTTACGGCAGCAAAGACCTGCAGGTTCCTCCCGCCGACAATATTAAAGCCCTGAAAAAGGCACTGGAAAAAGCCAACAATTCCGATCATGAAATCGTGACCTTAGCGGGGCTGAACCACTTGTTTCAAACAGCCGGTACCGGTTCCCCGGAAGAATACGGGAAGATCGAAGAGACCATTTCGCCAAAGGTGCTTGACATTATCACCGCATGGCTAAAGCAAAAGACACGCTGATCAGGGAGCCAGGCGAAAGCGCCTCCAGGCAGAAGCATTCCGTTCATAGACGATGCGGTCGTGCAGGCGGTCGGGTCTTCCCTGCCAGAACTCATAGCGGTGCGGAGTGAGGCGGTATCCGCCCCAGAAGGCAGGCCTTAGTGTTTCGGGATTGCCCTGCAGTTTCAGCGCTTCCAGTTTTGTCTCCAGCCACCGGCGGGAAGGGATCTCCCTGCTTTGGGGGGAAACAATGGCAGACAGCCGGCTTTCGGCCGGACGCTGCTGAAAATAGCTGTCGGAAGAAGCGGTGTCCACTGCCGAGACCTGGCCCTCAATCCTGACCTGCCGTTCAAATGCAGGCCAGAAAAAGAGCAGGGATGCAAAAGGATTTTCATTTAGCTCGGCTGCTTTCCGGCTTTCATAATTGGTATAAAACACGAAAGTATCATCTTCAAATGCTTTCAGCAACACCATACGGCAGGAAGGCTTTCCCGCTGCGGATGCCGTTGCCAGCGCCATAGCCGTGGGATCTTCCTTCCCGCTTTGCAGCACGTCTTCGAACCACTGTTGAAAAAGGCTGGCCGGAACCTCCGGAAGATCTTTTTCATCAAGGAAGCTTAGGGAATAATCCTGGCGGTATGAAGAAAGATCCATCATCCCCCTGCTTTTTTGGCCTTGTAACCCCAGT
>CAZSQJ010000091.1:0-10779 GCA_964608665.1 uncultured Bacteroidales bacterium
CTTACTGCTGCCTCCCGTAGGAGTCTGGTCCGTGTCTCAGTACCAGTGTGGGGGAATGTCCTCTCAGAACCCCTAGACATCGTAGCCTTGGTAAGCCGTTACCTTACCAACTAGCTAATGTCGCGCATGCCCATCTTTAACCGCCGGAGCTTTGATCATAAAATGATGCCATTTCATGATGTTATGGAGTATTAATCCCGATTTCTCGGGGCTATTCCCCAGTCAAAGGTAGGTTACATACGTGTTACGCACCCGTGCGCCACTCGCCACCAGATATTGCTATCCGTGCTGCCGTTCGACTTGCATGTATTAAGCCTGCCGCTAGCGTTCATCCTGAGCCAGGATCAAACTCTCCATTGTAAAAAGAATTTGAATGTCTCAAAGATCTATTGCCTCTGGATTGAATTTCCAGGGATATTTGCTGCTGCTCTTTTGCTCCAATTCTTTCAAAGAACGTTGTTCTTACCCCCCTCTTCCTTTCTCTTCCTATCGCTTTCTTCCGAAAAGGGGCTGCAAAATTAGTAAGGTTTTTTTAATCTCCAAATGTTTTTGAAAATTTTTTTTCACCAATGTCGTAACCCTGCTCTCCGGTTTCAATGAACGATCTCTCAAAACGGACTGCAAAGATAATACTTTTTCAGTCTTCCACACAAGCCCCCTGCCGATTTTATTAACAATTTCCTGCTGCCGCTTCTGCCCGCTATCCAACAATAATTGATTAAACTGTTCATAACCATACGATCAGTCCTGTTTTTCCGTTCGATAACGGTATATATATATTGCGTACTTTTACCCTGAAAAAATGAAAATCTGTTATGATCAGCCGATGCTCATCCTCTTTCAAATCAATCTTACTGCTGACCTTGCTTTTTACGGCAGCCCTCTCCTCTGGTTACACCCAGTCAGGCAAAACAACCCGGAAAAACAAAACCCCCGATCGTATCCCCCTTTCTGAACGTGTCTTCTTCGGAGGTGACCTCGGCCTTCAATTCGGTGATGTGGTCATCCTCGACGTATCCCCGCTCGCAGGATACAAGTTTACGGAAAAACTGGTGGCAGGACTGGGAATCACCTATCAGTATTACAAGGACAGACGATTCTCGCCTGCATTCTCAACCAGTATTTACGGAGGCAGACTCTTTTCCCGGTATTTTATTATGGATAATATATTTGCGCATGCCGAATATGAAATGCTCAATTATGACGCACTCTTTGTTGACCCATACAGCATGTACTCATTTAAAGACCGGATCACAGCCAATAATGTCTATGTGGGCGGCGGTTACCGTCAACCAATCGGCGGCAATGCAGCCATCGATCTCCTGATACTCTATAACCTAAACGAATCGGCCCAGTCGCTCTACCAGAATCCCATCCTCAGAATGGGCGTGGTTTTTGGTATCTAACGGGCTGGTATTGTCCGGAGTATATCCAGCAGGTGATCCCAGAACTTCTGGACAGTGCCGGTCTCTATCCGTTCATCTGGCGAGTGTGCTCCCCGGATGGTCGGTCCGAATGAAACCATGTCGATCCCCGGATACTTCTCCCCGATCAGTCCGCATTCCAGCCCGGCATGGATCGCCTTAACGGCAGGTTCTTTGCCGAATAGCCTGATATAAGCCTTCCTGGCGATCTCAAGGATTTCTGAATGAGGATTCGGAGTCCACCCGGGATAACCATTGCCATGTTCCACCTGTGCACCGGCCAGTCTGAAGGTGTTGCCTACCATATTGGCGATGTCGGCCTTGGCCGATTCTATGCTGGACCGCTGACTGGTGGTGATCAGGATGTGATCCGGATTTGTCCGTACTGAAGCAAGATTGGTGGATGTCTCAACCAGTCCCGGAATCACGGGCGACATGGCGATCACCCCGTGCGGACAGGCATACAGTGCGTTGAGCAATGTGTGTTTCGAATCTTTGCTTAATACCTTGGACGGTAGGTCGATGGGCTGTATCCTGATCTCAAGACCGGCATCGGTATGCTGCAGCTCATTCCGGATATCGGCTGAAAGACAGCTGATTTCTGATTCAAAAAAGCTTCTTTCTGAAGCGGGAATGACAACTTCCGCCAGTGCTTCCCTGGCAATGGCATTGCGGAGGTTGCCCCCCGTAAATGAGGCTATCCCGATCTCCAGCTTCTGGTCGAGACTCCAGAGGATGCGGTTGAGTATCTTGTTGCTGTTACCCCTCCCTTTATGGATGTCATCCCCGGAATGTCCTCCGGTCAGCCCGCTCACTTCTATCGACAGGGCTTCAACACCGGAAGGTACCGGATCCCATGTAACAGGCAGGGTGATGGAAGTGTCTTTCCCCCCTGCACAACCGATGAAAATCTCACCTTCATCCTCAGAATCAAGGTTGAGCAATATCCTTCCCGTTAAAAAATCCTCTTTCAATTCAAAAGCACCCGTTAAACCGGTTTCTTCGTCAACCGTGAACAAACACTCCAGCGGTCCGTGGATGATTTCCCGGTTTTCAAGAATCGCGAGTACCGCTGCAACTCCTATGCCATTGTCGGCCCCAAGGGTTGTTCCTGTCGCTTTAACCCAATCTCCTTCAACCCTGGGAATGATGGGATCCTTATCGAAATCATGCACTACATCACTGTTCTTCTCACATACCATATCTATATGATTCTGCAGCACAACGGTCTTAAGATGCTCCTTGCCTGGTATGGCCGGCTTTCTGATCAATACATTGCCGGTATCGTCTACACTGGTCTCAAGTCCGTACTTCCTGCCGAATGCCTCCAGATATGCGATAATCTTCTCTTCTTTTTTGGATGGCCTGGGTATCTGGCAAATCTCATCAAAATAGTGCCAGATTCTTCTTGGATGAAGGTTTAGGATAGCATTTTCCATGATCAAGGTTTTGTTGAGGGACAAACCTACGTTTTTTTTTCATATCAGCAAACTTATACCGACACGGAACAGTTTTGCGAAAAAGTTTGTCATAGCGGTGTACGGCATATCTCAGTCTTCACTGGTTCTTTGCAGCAATGCGCAGCATTGGTGCTTAGAACCAGGAATGCCGTACACTGTACTGAAGCACGCTTATTGCACATTGCTTTACTGTGTCGGTATAAACAGCTTTGCATTCGCAAACCTGCCAGGACTGAGTATATCCAAAACGATTCCCGGAATTGGAATGTTTCCCAAATTTGAAAAATTTAATAATGATAGCATCTAAAACTATTATTAAACTTGAATAAAGTACTTTTTACATTTCAAAAGTGATTATCTTTGATCCGAAATTCTTAGGATTGGAATTAGCAGAGACGTCTGTAAAAAGAAGCTGTGTCAGAACCTTCCTGAACGAATATATTCCGGTCGGTTATCCGGGAATGATCGGGTCCCCTCCATCCTCTGTTTCGGGTGCTGGTAATTTTCCGGTATTGTTTTTATAGTCGGGATTAAAAGTTATGATGTGATAGTCAGTGCGTGAATAGCTGTCATAATAATATAATGATACTGGCATCCTGGCGGCTGAGCCTGTGTGTCCTTCTCGGCTGGTGCTTGTGCAATGATCTGGCCGGGCAGCGCATTCATACCTTTCAGTATACGGAAGCGGATGGATTGTCCAGCTCGAATATTCAGTGTATCATCCAGGATACCAACGGACTGATCTGGCTGGCTTCGGGTTCCGGCATTTCTTCATACAACGGAATCAGCTTCACGCATTATAATCAGAGGGATGGTCTGCCTTTGAAGGGTTACCGTTTTATTCACAAAGACGAAACAGGACGCCTCTGGGCTGTACCTCAGCAGGGACAACTGGTTTTTTATCAGCTGGATGGGCACTCATGGAAAATGTTTGGCCCCGGAGAAAGGTCAGATGAGGATTATCAATACACTTGTTTTGATGTCACATATCTGAATAACGATGCAGTGCTTGTTGTGGGGACCAAAAACCACGGAGCCAGAATTTTCAGAGATGGTAACTGGATTCATCTGGATGCTGAACACAATGGCTTGCCGGATAATCACATCTTTGGAATACTGTGCCAGGGCGATTTTCTGTTGGTAGTTTCCGGAAATAAGCTGTTTCGGTATCGCCTCAGCACGTTAAACAGGAATTCTAAACCGGAATTTGTGTATCGTGCAGGTGGTGTGATTCAACTGGCTGTCGTTCAACAATATAAACCCGGAAGGGGAAAAGTGGTGTACGTACTTGGCAATCAATGGATCGGCCGGATTGAAGGGGATGATATCCAGCAGTTTGTATGCAGGGATAAATTCAGGCTCGAGCGGCGGCATTATCCGTTTTTCCTCGCTACCAGGGATGAAGAATGTTTCATTTTCGGCAGTGATTTCAGCATTTTCCGTTATGATAAAAGGACGGGATCGGCGGAATTTATCAGCAGGGACAGGGGATTAATAGCCGAAGGCGCAACTTCCGTGCTGATCGACCGCGAAGATAACACCTGGATATGTTCCAGAAGAGGAATTACACGGATTGCCTCATGGCGGTTTGTTACCTTCTCTGTAAACGAAGGCCTGCCGGAGTCAGAAGTGTCCTCCGGACTGGAAATCAGTCCGGGAAACTACGTGTTCGGGCATCACGGGAAACTGTCATATTACAGCAACAATACCTTCACACATCTTAACCTGAACACCGGTGGAAATCTGCCAGACTACGAAGCCCGCATACTGGATATCAGCATGGACAGGGACAGGAATCTGTGGGTTGCTGTTTCTGAACTGGGACTGGCAAGGATCAATCCGGGCAGATCAGTAAGGTGGTTCAGGGAAGATGAAGGAGTAAAGGGAAAAGCCAACGCTGTTGCGGTAAGCCCTGACGGGCAGGTGTACGTTTCCACCAGTGCAGGACTTTTCCGCTACCAGAAGAATCGTTTCATGCCTGTTACACTGCATAAAATTCCACCTTCAACAATCCGGAAGATTTTTAATGGCAATAATGGCAGCCTTTATATTGCGACGATCAGAGACGGTGTTTTTGAGAAGCGGGGTGAAACGGAGATTAATTTCAGATCTTCCGAAGGGGCACTGGCCAATAACGTGTATTCATTTTACATTGATAACAAACGCATCAGGTGGGTGGGAACAGCCGACGGTCTTTTTTATATTTCAGGATCAACCCTGGTCAGTGCCGTGAAACTGGGAATAATATTGCAACGTCCGGTATATGTGATCACCCAGGATAAGCGGAACCATCTGTGGTTTGGGACAGATAACGGCCTGTACCGGTATAAGGGAAGCAGGCTGGAGCATTTTACCACGAGGGACGGACTTTCAGGCCTTGACATAAACCGTTCGGCTGGGTTTACCGACAGTGAGGGAAATGCCTGGTTCGGAACAAACAACGGGCTGTCATTGTTTCGTGCCGGATTTGATTGCAAGGATTCCCTTGCCGCTCCTCCCCTGGTTCGCATCCTTTCATTCAGGGTTGGGGAAGATACTCTTGGTCCTGCTGTCAGCCATTCCTTGTCACACAATCGCAATGACCTTGTTTTCAAGTTCCAGGTACTGTCTTTTACGGATGAAAAACGGGTATATTTTCAGTGTAAGCTTGAAGGATTAGATGCAGACTGGTCGAAAGCGTTTACAAATTTTACTGACGAGTACAGGTATTCCAACCTGCCTGCCGGCAGATACCGTTTTTGCATCAGGGCATGGAATTCTATCGGAATCATGAGTGAAACTGTGTGTTCGGATTGGATCAGGGTGCGACAGCCGGTCTGGAAGCAATTCTGGTTCCTTGCCCTGATGTTTCTCCTGGTGGCCGGCTTATTGCTGTTCCTGAGCCGGTACTTCCTTGTGAGGCGTTACAGTCGCCGGCTGGAACTGCTGGTGTCAAGACGCACTGAACTGCTCGAGCAGTCACAGAAACAGCTCCTGGAATCCAATACAGCCAAAGACAGCTTCATTTCTATCATTGCCCATGACCTCCGGAGCCCCTTCAATTCCCTGCTGGGGTTTCTTGAAATCCTGATCACCGATTACGGGAAGTTTACTGACAGTGAAAGGCAGTCATTGCTCGTAAAGCTCCGGGATCTGGCAGGAAGGACTTTTAAATTGCTCGAGAACCTGCTTACCTGGGCCAGGGCCGAACGGGATTTGTTGCCTTTTGAACCACAGGTATTGAATATCAGTGAACTGATTGAAGAAGTGCTTGTACTGATCGAACCGGGCGCAATGGAAAAGGATGTTGCAGTCAGGTATAACTCAGTTGAAAACCTGATGGTAAAGGCCGATCGTAATATGTTGGAAACCGTAATCCGGAATCTGGTGTCCAATGCAGTCAAGTACAGCTATTCCGGGGGAGTGGTGATGATAAGCAATGAAATGGGTGAAAAGGGAGAAGCCGTGGTATGTATAAGGGATCAGGGTACCGGTATTCCTGATGTTCATCAGCAGCACCTTTTCAGTATCGACAGGCGTATCATTGCCAAAGGCACGAAAAACGAACTGGGCACAGGGATGGGATTGATCCTTTGCAAGGAGTTTGTGGAGAAAAACGGAGGCAGGATCTGGGTTAAAAGCGAAGCCGGCAAGGGAAGTGCCTTTTATTTCACTGTACCCCTTGCTTCCTGACAGGCAGCCAGGTCAGCAATGGTCTGCAGAGGATCCGCGGAACGGAAAACGGTGTTCCCTGCGACCAGAATATCGACTCCGGCCTGTCTGAGCAGGGGCGCATTTTTTGTATCGACACCTCCGTCCACTTCTATGAGTGTCTTTCCATTTCTTTGCAGGATCATGGATTTTAGCCTGCGTACCTTTTCCAGTGATCTTTCAATGAACCTTTGACCTCCATATCCCGGGTTAACCGACATGATCAGAACAAAATCAAGATCGTCCAGTATGTCTTCCAGTAAATGAACCGGAGTATGGGGGTTCAGGGCTACGCCTGCTTTCACATCCAGTTTTTTCAGCAGCTGGATGGAGCGGTGCAGGTGGGTACAGGCTTCATAGTGTACACTGATCCAGGATGCACCTGCGTCCCTGAAGCGTTCAAGATAACGGTCGGGTTCCATTACCATCAGGTGCACATCGAGGGGTTTGGCTGCAATTTTCTTCATGGCTTCCATAACCGGGAAACCGTATGAAATGTTGGGAACAAACATCCCGTCCATGATGTCAAGGTGGAAGAGTCCTGCTTCGCTGTTGTTCACCATTTCTATCTCGCTGCCAAGGCGGGAAAAATCAGCAGACAGGATGGAAGGGGCAATGATCATTAACCGAGATAGGTTTTCAGAATTTTACTTCTGGAGGTATGTTTCAGGCGCCTGATGGCTTTCTCTTTGATCTGACGAACCCTTTCGCGTGTCAGGTCAAATTTCTCGCCGATCTCTTCGAGGGTCATGGGGTGAGAGCCGTTTAGTCCGAAGTAAAGGCGAATCACATCCGCTTCCCGGGGTGGGAGGGTAGTGATGGCCCTGTCGATTTCCTTGCGGAGTGAATCATACAGCAGGTCGCTTTCCGGAGTGGGGCCGTCTTCATTTCGCAGGACATCATACATGGTATTGTCTTCATCCTGGATGAGGGGTGCATCCATAGACACATGGCGGCCGCTGTTGCGAAGGGAGTCTTTCACTTCCTGCTCGCTGATTTCCAGCATACTGGCTATTTCTTCGGCATTGGGTTCTCTTTCATAGGCTTGTTCAAGCTTTGCATAAGCCTTGTTGATCTTGTTGATGGCTCCGATTTTATTCAGAGGAAGCCTCACGATCCTGGATTGTTCGGCCAATGCTTGAAGGATAGACTGTCTGATCCACCAGACGGCATAGGAAATGAACTTGAATCCGCGGGTTTCATCGAAGCGCTGTGCAGCTTTGATCAGTCCGAGGTT
Organism: uncultured Bacteroidales bacterium; assembly: GCA_964608665.1. Taxonomy (GTDB): domain Bacteria; phylum Bacteroidota; class Bacteroidia; order Bacteroidales; family CAIXZF01; genus JAKLIX01. The sequence goes on from CAZSQJ010000091.1 coordinate 7,812, forward strand.
GCCTTCATTGATCAGGTCGGGCAGACTCAGGCCCTGATTCTGGTATTGCTTGGATACAGAGACGACAAATCGCAGGTTGGCTTTGGTCAGTTTTTCCAAAGCCAGACGGTCACCGCTTTTGATCCGCTGGGCAAGCATCACTTCTTCCTCCGCACTGATCAACTCCACCTTCCCGATTTCCTGAAGGTATTTATCAAGCGAAGCTGTTTCCCTGTTGGTAACCTGCTTGGTAATCTTTAATTGCCTCATGATATGAGTTTCGTTACTGACACGGTTTTCTACGTACAGGCCCGGGCTTGGTTACAGAGGCTTAGTCATTCTTTTGTCCTGTGGCTGGGTTCTCGGGTTTGGGCATCAACACCTTCCTCGAAAGTTTCATCTTTCCGTTCTGGTCGATGTCGATGAGTTTAACTTCAACCTCATCACCCACTTTGAAGTAAGCTGACACATCTTTTATGTGTTTCCAGTCAATCTCTGAAATATGAAGCAGGCCGTCCCTGTCGGGCATGATCTCCACAAAAGCACCGTACGTTGTGATTCCTTTGACGATGCCTTTGTATATTTCGCCAATTTCCGGTTTTCCGGCAATTGCCATGATGCGGCGCTTCACTTCCTCGAGTGATTCAAGGTTGTTTGAAGCAATGTCGATCACACCGTATTCACCCACCTCCTCAATGACAATGGTGGAGCCGGTGGCTCGCTGCATTTCCTGGATGATCTTGCCACCCGGTCCGATCACGGCGCCGATAAACTGCCGGTCGATCGTAAGCTGGATGATCCTGGGAACGTGGGGTTTAAAGTCGGCACGCGGTTCGGATATGGTTTCCATCATTTTTTCCAGGATGTGCATTCTTCCCTGTTTTGCCTGGTCAAGGGCTTCCGACAGGACGTCAAATGACAGACCGTCAACCTTGATATCCATCTGGCAGGCCGTGATGCCCTGGGTGGTTCCGCAAACCTTGAAATCCATGTCTCCCAGGTGATCTTCGTCACCAAGAATATCGGAAAGGACTGCATATTTTCCGCTTGCGGCATCAGTGATCAGTCCCATGGCAATCCCGGATACCGGCCGTTTGATCCTGACACCGGTGTCAAGCAAGGCGAGTGTTCCGGCACAGACGGTGGCCATGGACGACGAGCCGTTGGATTCAAGGATGTCGGAAACGATGCGAATGGTATAGGGATTGTCTTTCTGGGCCGGCAACATATTTTTCAATGCCCTCATGGCCAGGTTGCCGTGACCGATCTCGCGGCGGCCGGGTCCCCTGTTGGGTTTCACTTCACCTGTCGAAAAGGCGGGGAAGTTATAATGCAGGATGAATGTGTTTTTTCCTTCAAAGACGACACCGTCGATGGTTTGTTCATCCAGCTTGGTGCCAAGGGTGCAGGTGGTCAGGCTCTGGGTTTCGCCCCTGGTGAAGATGGCTGATCCGTGGGTGCCGGGCAGGTAATCCACCTCACACCAGATGGGCCTGATTTCATCAAGCTTACGGCCGTCGAGCCGCATCCTGTCTTCGAGGATCATTCTCCTGACTGCTTCTTTCTCAATATCATGATAGTAGGTATCGACGAGTACTTTTTTCAGGGCTTTTTCTTCATCGCTGAGGGTGCTGAAGAAGGCTTCTTTTACCTCGTCGAAGGCTGCCTTGCGGAGTTTCTTGTTGGCGATGGCCTGCCTGGCGACCTGGTATGCTTTTTCAGAGAGTCCGGTTTTCATTTTTTCCCTGAGTTCCTCGTCATGCACTTCATGGCAGTAAGTCCTTTTGACTGCTGCTTTTTCCACCATGGCGGCCAGTTCAACCTGGGCCTGGCACTGGATCTTAATGGCGTCATGTGCAGCACGGATGGCCCCGATCATTTCCTGTTCACTGATCTCTTTCATTTCGCCTTCCACCATCACGATGTTTTTCTCGGAGGCTGCCACGGTGATTTCCATATCACTGTCGGCCATCATGGCAATGGAGGGGTTGATCATATATTCTCCATTGATCCTGCCCACACTCACTTCAGAAATGGGTCCGTTGAAGGGTATGTCGGAGACCATGATGGCTGAAGAGGCGGCCAGGCAGGCGAGTGCTACCGGGGCTATTTCGCGGTTGGATGATAATAAAAGAAGGTTTACCTGTATTTCGGCATGGTAATCATCGGGGAAAAGGGGGCGGATGGCACGGTCGACAAGGCGGGCGATAATGATCTCATGCTCTGAGGAACGGGCTTCCCTTTTAAAGAATCCACCGGGAAAGCGGCCTGATGCGGCGTATTTCTCCTGGTAATCAACAGATAAAGGTAAAAAGTCTACGTTTTCGTTGGCCTCGGGTTTGCTGACGACGGTGGCCAGGATCATGGTATCACCCATTCTTACAACGGCTGCTCCGTCGGCTTGTTTTGCCAGACGTCCTGTTTCTATGGTAATGGTCTTACCGTCAGGCATCTGGATGGTTTTTGTGATTGCTGTGTTTGTCATGGTTTGTTGATAAAAAATAAATGTGTCTGGTTTGTGAAAATGAAAAAAAAGGCAATTATAAAATTGCCTTTCTTTCAGTCGTTAAGGTACTTGTTATTTTCTGATATTCAGCTTTTTGATAATGCTGCGGTAACGTTCGATGTCTTTATCCTTCAGATAGGCAAGCAACTTCTTTCTTTTTCCTACCAGCCTGACCAGGGAGCGCTGGGTTGCAAGGTCTTTTTTGTTCTGTTTCAGGTGTTCGGTCAGGTGCTTGATCCTGAATGTGAACAAGGCCACCTGCCCCTCGGGAGAACCGGTATCTGAATCTGCTTTACCGTGTTCCACAAAGAAGTTTTTTTTAATGTCGCCGGTTAAATACATGCTCAAAGGTTTTGATTGTTCTTAAAAAGGAGTGCAAAATTACAACAATTTCTGATTCAAAAGCAAAAATAATGAAAAAACAAGACTTTATACTCAGTCTTGACAGGTTTGCGAATGCAAAGCTGTTTAGACTGAGTTATG
>CAZSQJ010000092.1:0-5619 GCA_964608665.1 uncultured Bacteroidales bacterium
TAAACAGCTTTGCATTCGCAAACTTGTCAAGACTGAGTATAGAAACACGAACGTTTTACCGGCCTGTCACGGAGGTTTCGGCAAGGACCCTGTCGCCTGCCACAAGCCGGATATTGTAAAGATTCCCCGGCAGCAGCGCATCATCCGTGAAGGTGAAACGGTAATGCTGCCGCCCGGACGGAAACGCCCGATCCCTGAATAAATAAGCCATGAAACTGCCCTCATTGCCGCTTAACACCAGGTTCACCGGCATTCCCTGCTCCATCTCCCACTGAATATTCCCCTGAACGGAGACCAATGGCCATGCCAGGGGATCCATACTCCTCGGAGGTCTGACCCTGCCGGTCAGATCGTAAAGAAAATTCCGCAAGGCCCTGGTTTCCTGCTTTGTCTTTCCTGCAACCTGATCGATGGACGAATTACCGCTCACCACCCAGATCGATGCCTGGGCACCGCTGGCGAATATCCTGGTCCTGTGTAGGAAAGCGGCCAGCTTCAGCAGCATGCCGTCAGCCATCTTTCCGGGCAGGTAGCGATGGCCCAAAGGCGCTTTCCTGGTCTGATTAAGGCAATACACCACCAGCGGAAGAACTTGCTGTTCTCTGGGCCCTAATGTAATTACCCTGTCTTCCGTCAGGATCAGGTTCTGATATGAAGAATCCAGGCTGCGGAAAGTCCTGCCTGTTTCAAGGTTTACCTGCAACGCCTCCCTGCTGTTGTTCTGCAGGGAGAGTTCCAGTCCGTGACCCCCTTTCCAGCGAAGGCTGTCGGGACTGGTTTTCCCTTTCAGGTTGCAACTGACAAGCTTCATTTCAACAGCATCGGCAAGGCTTATTTTTCTGGCTGCATTTTCTTCCGGAGAAAACAACCATAAGGCCACCAGCAGGAAAAAACCCGTTGTTTTCATATACCTATTATTAATATGTTACCATTCCGAAAATCACTTCATCCCTGTTCACGCTTTTCAGCCTGACAGGCGAACGTTTCCTGAAATCCTGCTTTTTAAGGATGTATTCTCCGCTGAAAAGCATCCGCCGGCATTCACTCAGTTTCATTCCCTTTATTTCGTATGCTTCACCACAATCTGTCGAAGCGCTGGCATACAGTTTGGGTACTTCTTCCAGATCCGGTACCGGGATCTCGATAAAACCGGGCAGCACCTCGGTGCCGCTCACGATGACTTTAGCCCTGCTGTAAACCAGGAGAAGCTTACCTGGAGTAAGGTCCTTCACCAGGAATCTGAGGGTTTTGGTCTGCGGCCGGCACATCAGCGCCACTGTTTCCGCTGAACCGGCACGAAAGCTGTAAACCATGCCCGTATTCATTTTCACGATCTCCACACTGTCTGTGCTTTCCTCCCAGATCACCCTGGAAGTGTCTGTGCTTACCATCTTCCAAAGCTTTACCGTTCCGGGTGAACAGCTTCCTTTTCTTACCGGCACCATGACCGTAAGCGGTTCCAGGAAATCATTCTCCCTTCCCGGATCCCTTGCCTCCTGCCGCTTCCACCGGATGATTGCCACCGGTGCCAGCACTTCACCCCCGGTACTCATCGTGATGAAACGGAGTTTCAACATCTCCAGCACATTGCCAATAATCCGCGGAACCGGTAATGCATCTTCAGTGGCAGTTGTTTCCGGGTAGTGGACGCGAATATCGCCCGGGAATTTTTGCAGGCCCGCCGGTTTTCTTACTGCCAGGACAGATTCCGCTCTTTCCAGGGGGAGGTTCTCTTCCCAGAGGATCATTTCCACATCCACCCTGCGGTTTGCAGCCATGGAGGCTTCATCCTCACCATAAACCAGGGGCAGCGACTTTCCCTGCGACAGCACTTCCAGATGGTCAGCAGCCACACCGCGGGATGCAAGGTATTCCACCACGGCCGCTGCCCTTCGTTCCGACAACTGAAGGTTGTATTCCGCACTTCCTTTCTGGTCCGTATTCCCGGTGATCCGGAGCTGCCTGACGGGACAGCTTCCCACCACTGTGAGAAGGCTGTCGAGCCGCTGGATGGCGGGTGTTTCCAGCATATGGCTGTTATATGCAAAATAGATGCGGGTGTTCAGGGTATCCTGGGCGGCCGCTCCTCCGCCCGTTGCCAGCAGGATCAACAGTATCCGGCCGGCCATGGAGGTCTGTGCTTTCATTACGCTGTGGTTTTGGGTTCAGGCGTAAAATGATGCGGCAGGCTGGCGGATTTGGGTTTGGATAAGGGGTTAGAAATGACAGGAAGAGAACGTGATATCGTGTGCGATATTGCCACAGAATCTGTTTCCGCTGAGACAGGCCATGGCATGGTCATTTCTGTGCCGCAACATACTGATGTTTTACAGATTAGATATTTCCATTTCCTGCAATGCAGAAAGTCATTCATTCTATGCATCTTTGCCCTTATTAAAACAGGGCGGGTGATTAAATACCATTTCACCCTGATATTAATACCAGAAAACACAATTTCAATATTTTGCAGGGTAGCACAAATGAATGAAACGGGAACAAAGCATGACAGCAGGAATGAAGATCCTGTATTTGTGCTGCTGTTTTACGGGCACCGCAGGCTGGGTATGATATTCGGGGGAGCTGTTCTGGGGAAAAGCAGTGGCCTGGAAGGCAGGGAACCTGCGCTCATGGACAGCAACAGTGTCCTTGCCGCTTTCCTTGAGAAGGAAGCCCTTGACATCATCGAACTGAGCGAAAGCTGCAGCGATGCGGCTCTGAGCAGGCGCTTTGCACGCAATAAACCCGCAAATACCTTTATCAGGGAATTAGACGAACAAACCCTCAGACGCTTTGTCAGACCCCATATCGACCGGCAAATCCACAAAGCCATCCAACTCGCGCTTGAAAAAGCATATCCCCTGTGGATCAGGGACGACAGGGCTGAAGGCGGTGCCTGCCATGAACTGACACCGGCCGAAAGCATGGTGACACCCGTTTTCCGTTTCACCCGCATACCCGAAGGCATTGCCTACCGTATCGAACTGTCGGTGAACGGGATGAAAATACCCCTGCCGGCTCCCGGCATCAGCCTGATCAGCCAGCAACCCTGCCTGCTGCGTTACAATGAGTCCCTCCTCCGTTTACCGGAAACATTTGAAGGCATCCGCCTGACACCCTTCCTTGCCAAACCTGAAATCCGTATTCCACGGGCCAATGAAAAGCAATACCTGCAGACATTTGTGATGAAGAGCATACAGAGCGGGGAAATCATTGCAGACGGTTTTGATATCGCGGATCATGATATCGCGCCGGTTACAGAACTATCATTCGAGAAGGACTGGCAGGATCATGCCGTGCTGATCGTATGGTTCCGCTATGGAAACAAGCGTATCATGGCCGGACAGACGCGGCCGGCCTTTGTCGAACTCAGCTTCGACGGAGAAGCGGTGTGTTTTACCAGGATCAAACGGAAAACCGGACAGGAGAAGGACCTGATCAGCAAACTGAAAGCGCAGGGACTGAAAGCCGTGAATGAGAATACCCTGTCGCTGCGGTCGGATATGTCCGAAGAACCGGTCACAATGACCGAACTGGCTGATTGGATCAATGCACATCTTACATTCCTGGAAGAATACTGCATGCTGATCATTCAGAATGAAAGGGAGCAGGCTTACTTTATTGGCAAAACTGATTTTCAGATAAATACAGTCAGCGGGAACGACTGGTTTGATGTTTACGGGAACGTGCAATTCGGCAGCTTTGAATTTCCGTTCATGGTATTGCGGCCCTATATCCTTGCCGGAAAGCGGGAATTTCTTCTGCCGGACGACAGCAGGGCCGTGATCCCGCATGCATGGTTCACACGGCTCCAGGATATCTTCCTGGTGGGTACGCCGACGAAGGACAGCATCCGGATCAGGAAGCATCATTTCACCATCCTGCAGGATATTCCCATGTTTCAGCCTGTCAGGGGATTTCAGCGGGAAGCGGCACTGGCAGCCACCGAAACATTCAATCAGCCCTCCGGATTAAAAACCACCCTGCGGCCTTACCAGGCAGAAGGGGTCCAGTGGCTGCTTTTCCAGCATAAGACCGGACTGGGCGCCTGTCTGGCCGACGACATGGGACTGGGAAAAACCGTTCAGGTGCTTGCCTTCCTGCTGTGCTTACCGGCTTCCCCCCATCCCTCTCTCCTGGTGATGCCGGCCTCGCTGATCCATCACTGGACAGAGCAGGTCCACCACTTTGCTCCCGACCTGACCCTGCTGGTACATACCGGTGCTGACCGGCACGCCAGTACCCAGTTCTTCGGCGCTTTCAATCTCATCCTTACCACTTACGGAACCTGCAGAAACGACATTGAATGGCTTGCAGGCTACCCCTTTCTGACCGTCATCCTGGATGAAAGCCAGTTAATCAAGAACCCTGATGCCAAAATCACACAGGCTGTCCGGCGCTTACAGGCCGTCCAAAAGATCGTGGTTACCGGAACCCCGCTTGAAAACAGCCTGACCGACCTGTGGTCGCAGATGCATTTCATTCAGGAAGGTCTGCTGGGAACGCAGTCCTGGTTCCAAAACCATCTGACGGAGAAACAAGGCGGGTTACCCGATGAGGCCGGACAAAAACGCCTGAAAAAACTGACAGCGCCTTTCATCTTACGGAGGAAAAAAGAAGAAGTGGAACCGGATCTGCCTCCGCTCAGTCTTATCAGGCACTACTGCGAGATGGAAGAATCCCAGAGGCTGATCTATGAAGAAGAAAAGTCTGCAGTCAGGAACTTCCTTATCGGTCAGACCGGGGATTCCGGTGACAGCTTCCGGTCTATCCACATCCTCAAGGCCCTGGTAAGATTACGGCAGATTGCCCTGCATCCCGCACTGGTCAGGACAGGTTATACGGAAACAAGTACCAAGACCGCAGAAATCCTTGACCGCATCAGGACACTGGCAGCGGAAAACCATAAAGTGCTTGTGTTCTCTTCTTTCGTGAGATATCTGGATTATCTGGCGGGGCTTCTTACGGACATGGGCTTGTCATGGTCACTTCTCACGGGCAGCACAAACGACAGGGGGAAGGTGGTACATGAATTTCAGCGGGATCCCGGCCGGAAAGTATTTCTTATGTCACTCAAGGCAGGCGGCAAGGGACTTAACCTTCAGCAGGCATCTTATATATTTCTTACTGATCCCTGGTGGAATCCCGCTGCGGAAGAACAGGCCATCCACAGGGCGCACCGCATCGGCGTAACGCACGGGGTTTTTGCCTACCGCTTTATCACGAAAGGAACAGTTGAGGAGAAAATCATCAGGTTGCAGCAACAGAAGCTGCAATTGGCGGGCACCTTCATCACCAGCGGAAACCCCTTAAAAGACCTCAGCAGGGAAGAAACTGCGTGGTTGTTTGAATAGAAACGAAAGCCTGGAATTCAGATAAAGCCGGCAAGGACATGGCGGTTGGAAACAGCAAAGGACATGACGATCGGAAACGGTAAGGGACATGGCGGTCGGAAACGGTAAGGACATGCCATGGCATGTCCCTAAGGCCTGCGCATTGGGATCAACCCGCTTCAACGGTGTTTCCGGCTCATGTAAAGTATTATGGCCATCATTGGAACCATGGATAATCGTTTTTCCGAAACTTCCGGCAAAGGACATGCCATGGCATGTCCCTACAGAA
>CAZSQJ010000092.1:5719-10778 GCA_964608665.1 uncultured Bacteroidales bacterium
GGACATGCCGGTTTGAAACTGTAGGGACATGCCATGGCATGTCCCTACAGAAATTCCACGTATATACAAGTTATCAATCTGGTATTTAATTATTTACGTTCCGGGTGGGGGGTGGGGGGGGTATAGGGCACGATATATCATGGCCGAATTCGTTACGATTCTGTAGGGTCACAATTTATTGTGACCCTACAGAATCGTAACTGTAATGTGACCCTTCAACATTTATTAAATTCCAGCCATATTAATCCACCACCATCAATTTTGCGGTTCGGATTTCATGTCCGCCCGGATGGGTAAAGCTGGCGCGAAGCCAGTAGATTCCCGGACGAAGCTTCTTCACATCCAGTTCGATATTGTTTGAGCCGGCAGTTTGAGGTGCATCGCAAAGCCGGGTCACTTCCTGCCCCAAACAATTATGAAGAGTGATGACCAGGTGCCCGTTGCAAGGCAGGTGAATCATCACATCTGCCTGATGCTGCACAGGATTGGGGAAACAGCAGTTCAACTGAAATGATGAAGATAGTGGAATAATCCCGGGCACATACAAAACAGCTTCGTTAATGCTGCCTGCAAAGGCATCAGCCAGGGAAGATGCATCGCCGGCCTCAAACATGGATGATGCAAGATGGTTGACTTTCCCGTGCAGGGTAAACAGCGGTCTCTCTTTGTTAAAATACTGTGGTACAAGACTATACCAAGCAAATCGGATATTACCTTCCAGGATATTCCAAAGCGCCGCACCTGATCGATCGTTAAGAAGCTCATCCTGAACAGATAAATGTGCGATCTGGAAGTTCTTCGGATTATATTTGATTTCCAATGATATGGCCCCTAGTGGCTCTGCTGCTTCCAGGCTGAAAGGCATTGTGCAGATTCCCTGGTGATCTGCCTGAATTTCACCTTGCTGTTTCAGGGTGATGCCCGGCTCCTTCCGCAGGAGCGGGATGTAGGAAGCATCCACGTCTCCGTATGCAAGGCCGGAAACATCCTGACTGATGTTTAACCCCGGAACCAGCGTCAGCGGGTATTGTTCAAATATCCAGTCACCTGTGCTGAATGTGTTGATCAGTCCCACAAAACGCCGCATCACCAGCAATGCATCAGCTGCATTGATGTTGTTGGACCCGTCCACGTCGGCTGCATCTTTGTTCAGCCCAGTGAGCTCGCTCAACAACACGAAATGCCGCATGATGACCAGGGCATCGGATGCATTGATACTTCCTGTGGGAGCTTCAATACCAGCACTGAGTTCGCAATCAGCGGGCAGCAGGTTATTGCATTCAAAATAGCCGGTATTGCCTGCTATGGTGTTACACACCGTATCTGCTCCCTGCAAAAGCCAAACATGTGCAAAAGGCAGGGGCGTGAACAGGCTGTTCTTGTAATGAACCGTGCCGTTTAAAGAAGCAAGTCCCCCACCTTCCGTAATTACGATGGTATCTGAAGCACGGCATCCATATTCGCTGAAGACCTGTACCCAATAAATACCGGCAGTGTCAATCGCAAGAAAGCGACCAATGGTGCTGTCCTGCCATAAATAAATGCTGCCTGTATTGCCGGCATCAAGTATAAGAGTATCTCCGTTTACCAGAACCGTATCGTTGCCAAGATTCACGAACGGCAATGGCATGACTTCGACAAGGGTGGACACTTCCCGTTGAAATCCGTTGCTGTCCAACACTGTATAGTATAATGTATGCAAACCCGGACCTGCAAGTCCAGGGTAAAAAAGGCTGTCGAGCATGCCTGGACCGTTAAATATGCCACCGGGCGGCTCATGCGGGATGATGAGGGGTTCCGCATCGAGGCATAACGGTCCTACCTCTCCAAGTGACACATCGGGTCTGACGACCACCGGAACCCATTGCAGGTTGTTCTCTTCATGCAGTTCATCGTAAAACTGATCAGAATCAAGCATGAAACGCAGATAATATGTTCCGGATGACAAAGATGAAGGGATCAGCAGAGAATCCTGCAACTGCACAAGCGCATTGGTATCCAGGAAAGCCACTTCCGTGAATATCAATTGTAATGGCAATGCCTGCAGCGATGTATCTGCCGTTAAAGCAAGCTGAATGCTGAAACTTCCCACTGCCCTGTTTCCGCTATTCCGGACAGACAATTCGAAAGGCAGGAATTCGCCGGGATTGACCGTATCACTTCCGGGCGTAGCGTTATTTATCAATAAGTCAACCATTTCCACAATAACCATCAAGGTGTCTGTGAGTGCAAGACTGTCGGGCAGCCAGGCAGTGACCACCATGGCAATCCGGCTGGTATCTGACAGACTGGCAACCAATGTAAGGTGCTGGGTAGTATCGTTGTATGCGGCAATAAAACCGTTGGTATCGAGGCTGGAAGGGAGCGTAAACACCTGAAAAACAACGGTATCTTCTTCCTGTATATGGCTCAGGAAGGAAGGCAGATCGAGGTCTTTGATTGGTTGATTTTGCCAAAGCACGACATCGGGCAGGGAAAAGAAGGGGCTCAGCGATTGACAATTCAGCTCCTGGTAAGTGACCCTCTCGAACCAATAGTTGCCGTATTTGCCTGTGTAGTTCACTTTAATCTCATACCATCCCGTTGTATCGAAAGTAAACGGAACTGAGAATACCATGGTGGAATCCGAAGCAATGATGTCAACTTCCATCTCCATTACATCCTGCAAACCGTCTGGCTTTGACACGGTGGCCTGCACCTGGAGGCTGTCAAAGAGCGCAAGGGTATCCGCCATCAATCCGGCCTGAAGCACAACCTGGCTCTGGTCAGTGGTCTCAGAGGAGTCGGGCAGGAAGGCCGTAATCTCCGATTGCAGGTAAGTCAGGGCTTTGTATTCAAGCGGTGTATCGGAAAGGCTGTCCTTCTGCAGCCAGCACAACCAGGTACCGAACATGGGGTTGGGGACCCCCATGCTAAACATGCCGATGCTGGAATCCAGACTGTACGTAATATCCGGACTCATGGGATCGAGTATACTGCCGTCCGGCATTTGCAGACGCATCTGGCAATTTACCATGGCATCCATGGCCTCCGGACAGGAAATCCTGAAACTGGCAAAGACGGCCTGGTCGTCCACAAAAAATGAATTGATGCTGTCCGCAGTGGGAGGCTGGCTGTATGAAAGCACCGGCGCAGCTTTCACATCGGTCTGGTTATTGACGGAATCGGCCGACTTGGAAGCATTCTCAACGAGAGTCAGCATTTGCGTTTCACATGGCCTGCTTTCCAGATTATAATTGTGATTCTTCCATGTTAAGAACCCGTTCTTATCATATATTGACAGTTTTGTAATGGGTGTTGAAAAGCTGAAAGAACAGCCATGACTCAAAGCCCAGTAAGAATATATGTTTTCGGAGGCCGATTCATCATTCCTTGTGAAGTACCCTATTGGATTGTTCCATGGCCCGGTACTTTTATCCAGAATTAACTGATCCCCCTGGTATGGCCTGAAGCAAATGAATTCCCTTGGTATCTTTTTAAAATCCAGTTGAAGAATCAGATTCCCTTTCTGGTAGGTAACATCTTCCTCTCCGGTAGGATAAGAGCTTGTATTTATCTGAGAGATAGTGGCATTTAACGGCTTCCGGACTGTGCGGTCATGTTTGATCACGGCCCTGATATCTTCCCTGGCAGCAAGAAGTTCAATGAAATTATCATACGGATTTGACATATAATCAGCAATGATATCAGGGATCAGGCCGGGTTTGTTCATGTAACTCTGGGCATGGACACCGTCCTCGTGGTTGCCGTAAAAGCTGGCCAGCCCGATACCGTGATCAAGCAGTGAAGCTGAACTCATGGACACGATACCGTCGTGATGATCGAAAGCTTCCACATGGGCACAATGCGTTGAATACGACTTACATATTGTTCCTTCAATCACAAAATAATCATCCTTTAAACTGCCGTTGCTGTTCATATCCGGCCATGCAGCATGATGTACATCCCACAGTGCCTGACTGCCGAGTTTCATATCTCTGACGGCCGGGGCATAGGCATCATATTGAGAAAACAGAGAAATGATTCTCTCAAGACCGAAGTTTTTATAGTAATAATTTGCCCCAAGTGAACCATGTATGGGAGGAACTGAAAACAGCACCTTCTTTATCTTATACTTATCTGACTGGTACATGGTAAGATAACGTGCCGTAACCAAACCGCCCATGCTGTGGGTAACCAGACCCACCGGCTGATTGTAGCGGGAATAGACTTCATTAATTCCCTTCCTGAGGCACTTTGCCAGATGGAAAAAGTCTGTATTGTACGGATAATAAAACTGCCAGGCATGAAAAGTGGCTTTTGCATTCAGACGGGAAGCGGTGGTGTACCAGTATCCTGCCAGGTTTTGCGGGCCGGTGGCCGACTCCTTTCCTTTATAAGAAAATGACCCCTCCCATCCGTGAATAAGCAATACAGGACTCTTTCCCGTGGTATTTGAAGGAAAGCTGTTAGCCGGAGGTACCAGCATGGAAACCGGGTATTCACCTGGCTTGTAGTATTTCCATAACCAATGGTATTCAGGAGAATCTTTGGAATAAGGAAAATATGTTTCCCCGCCCGTTATACACATATCGGCATCATTATGAAGCAGCAGAATGGCATTTCTGGTGAACTGACCCTCAACCTTATGGTTATATGCATATTCAATGTGACCGATCCTTTTTTGATTTACATCGAACAAATACAATATATCGTCGAAATCTTCCACCAGGGTTTTTGGCGGTAACAGTGTATTAAAAGTTTGAGATGCAGGAAACTCATTAATATTACAATTGCCATTGGGTTGAACTGGAAAAAGTTTTAGCGTCTCCAGCATGTTATTTCCGATGGTCCTGTATTTATAATAATACCCCACATACTTCACCACACCCTGCTGCCCGGTCTCTTTCACCAGCAGTTCGATGCCGCCGGCCTGCTGACCGCCTACATGGATACAGGCCGCCTTGGTCTCCTGCCAGGTTTGCAGTATGATATTCCTTACCCTGAGCGAAACCGTGTAGGTTCCGGGCTGCTGGTAACTGTGGGTTGGTGAGGAAGGACTGCTGTTTTCCAATACAGT
>CAZSQJ010000093.1:0-9952 GCA_964608665.1 uncultured Bacteroidales bacterium
TATTCTGAATGTTACTAAAACTGAAATATTCTGGGTCATCTTTGATTACACCTTTTTTACATCCGTTTCTCACAAAAACTGGTGTCTCGGATGTAAGTTGTAATTCGATAAAACCACTCTCACAATCACTGAAAGGAACATCATGTGAAATCTTTTCCGCCCATTCCGGGAAAAATACCTCGTCAGAAACAGGGACAAAATTGTACGGTGCTTTGATACTCATAATCTACTCCTCCTTTAATTTTAGTCCATAAAAAACAGTCACAAAAGGTACTAATACATTCATTCCTGCACACAAACCATCATTTTGTTCGAGCCAAAAGTGCCTGTATATAAGGTATTCAACATCTTTCATACGGTTCGGAAGGTATTCCTTCTCGTCAAACTCCAGCTGCGTACCACACATACTATACCGGAAGACATAATACTCACCATCGTAAAAATTAATTGCATAAGAAACATCTTCTTTCTCGTTGAATAAACGCCCTTCAATAATAAATGGATTGTCATCCTCAGGCAACCACCCAGTCAGTATCTTTCCAGGGTAATAAACCACAGGTTCCGGCTGGTCACTCAGCCAGACATAGCCGGAATAATCACTTCCGAGCGGTATTTCATTCAGGTTGATTCTTTCTGCTTTCATACTCATATGCATTACCATTTTTAAACATTTGCCCAATGAACACACCATGTCCTCTCATAGTTCCGCCACCCAGGGGTAATCTGCCCATGCATAAATCCTTTAGTGCGTCCTCAAATGCATTTATTATCGCAATATCTATATCATTCGGATCTTCAAGCCAGATATTCAGATTAAAGGATTCATCCTTGCCGTAATATACCTCTTCCTTAAATAAAGCACCTGCAATTGCGCCTCCCGTGAAACGGTCAATGGCCACATGATCCATTAACTTTTGTGAATCAGCTCTTTCATGTAAATAAACGTCAGAAAAATACAATCTTCCCGGCTGACCTTCTGTTTTGGTTGCAACCGTTCCAAACAAAACCTTTACGGCATCATTTTCATTAGTTTTTGGAAGTTCCTCACACTGGTCAGCAAATATGCCTGCATGTTTGTTGTAATGATAGGCGGTTCGGTGTAGTAGTGCTCCTTTCACTGAACTGGCGGGAATTAGCACCTTTTTATTCTTGAATTCTGGTGTATTATTTGACCAATCAAGCACAGCCTCAGTAACATAAGTTATATCGGCATTCATAGATCCATGACCTGAACCAAATAGAAAAAAATCCTCTGCATCAAGTGCCAGCATATAATGGTCGTATACACCGAATGTTTTATCCTGAAAAGGAGGTTCCGGTTTTATTCCTTCCCAGAATGGATCATTCAGCTCAGAAGTCTTACTAAGATATGCCTCCAGGTGTTCAGGCTGATCCAGGGAAAGAATCCTTTTCTTCAGCTCTATGACCTTTATGCTACCGTAACCTTTCCGTGTACCTCCTCCCAACCTGAATACTGGGGAAAGCACCACATCAATAATTTCTTGATTTAGCTGATTAACTTCATCAATATTTTCTGAAATGAATTCTATCTCAAAACAGAATCTTGTTCCGGCATATACAACCTGATTATCGAATTTGCCCTGATGGATATGCACGCCCTTTTCCGATATTCTGACATGCTGTCTTACAGGTAACTCATTGAAAAACGAATAGAAATCATCATTATAATCAATAAGCTGCAAACCATCCATCACCTTTCCTGACTTTCCAATCATTACCCCTGAAGAAAAAATGATCCTTGAGCCCAGTCCTTCATCGCTATATGGTTCCTGGTAACCGAATATATTGTCTATCAAATCTTTATTATCAGATCTGGTTATCGCATGCCTCAGGGCACCAGCAAGAGAGGTACCGGGAATAAAAGGCAAACCATTTGCATCGATACAAACCAGCCTGTCCGTTTTAATATCTCCGTTACCACTACCAACTGCAAGCGCTGTTTCAGCTTCCAAAACAATTCTAAGTAGAAACCTCAGTTTCATTCTGCAAACTCCTTTCTCCTGGCCATCTCTGCAGCCAGGTTAATTACGGCACACAAAGTCAATTCATTATCTTCCCTGATACCTTTAATAAAGGCCTCAAGGTATTTTCTCCTGTTCTTTTCATTCCATTTGTTAGCACAAACTCCATGGTTAAGATAACCGGTATGCTCATCAAACAACTTCTCTATCAGCTCTTCAGATGTTTTTGATTCGTAAGCAAACATCCTTATTTTTCCCCACTGTGAAGAAAACCTCCCCTTCGCAAAATGCTTCCCGTGCTCGTTAATGAACTTATTGACCAGGTCAAAAACCTTTTTATCACGCTCTTTCTGAACAGACTCCCGGCGAAGAAAGGAATAAAGGACATTGTCCTGATCTGTCATTTGTACCGATTCAATCATTGATATATCCTTCCCGCCAGCCTCCTCTGCATCAGTATAATAAAAAGGTATCCGGCCATCTTCATTTGCCTGCAGAAAAACCGGATTAATCATTACTCTTCCGAATCCTTCACCCCGGAATGCTCCAACTCCATGATCAATCACTGACCTGTCAAGGTTGAATCCCGGCTTCTTTCTTACAACAATCACACTGCCCTTCTCTATGCCACATCTCTCAGCATCCCTTGTTTGTCTCTTCGAATTAAAGGGTGCGTATTGAAATACTCTAATCCTGCTTTCCTGCCAGTCGATTTCTGCATTTTCAATACCGAATTGTGCTATCTCTGGTTGTAAACAAAACTGACCGTTTCTGTCAAGAAAAATAAGTCGGCTTTCTGCATAGATATAGCAAACATCTGCAATGTTTCCTAGTTGAAAGCATTCGGTATACTCCCCTTGTGCTATCCAGACCAATCCGTATTCAGCACTGCGTGATTTACCCAGTCGTCCTTCACCAACCAGAGAGGATACGATTTTTTTCTCAGTTTCCTCAGGAATATTCCGAAACCGCACATCAAATCCCCAACGGCTTCCTGAAACAAGTGATTGGTAACCAAACATCTGTTTGTCCATGGATTTTCTGCTTTTTAAATCATAGGCAGATTTCAGAGAGAATCGTTTGCCTGTTTTCAGCCAGGTGAATGAATTATTAAAGAAGGCAATATAACCATCTCTGCATTGTTTATAAGGATTCAATCCATCTTCCTTTAATACTAATTCCCGCAAACTGCTTGTCCTTTTGGGGACATACCAACTGAGTGGAATCTTTATCGTCCTTTGTCCGTTACAAATAAGATGGGCATCGCCAAATTGCACGCTTGCATCATGAAAGACAATCTTCGATTGTTCTTTAGTCAATTCCTTATAAAGTTTTCCGGCAACCAGTCCCATAAAACTACTCCCGGGAATAAAATCCAGCGTTTTTTGCGAGCCTTCGGTAGCCGTTCTTTCACTAATAATGATATCAGACTTCAGCTCACATATAAATTTCAGGCATTTCATAAAGCACCTCCTTCCGTGCAGGTTTCCATGGTACATCGGCCTAAACCACGGCTCCGTCCCATGCCCAGCCTTTTAATCCATAACATACATTTCTTCATATCATTTTCATAACCATCTTTTAATGAACTAATTTCCCCATAAAGAACAACAGGCACAGTTAGCTGGATGCGTCTGAGGCTGTGAGCCTTTGCAATACCGTTTTCAACAGATGTTGTGCTTGCATCTTTGAAAAGACAGGAAGTAAGGTTTTCATTCAAAATATTTTCTGATAATGTTTCACTGAGTCGGGCCGAAGAAAAAAAGGCACCCCCACTTACTGATTCCTCTTTATCACCTGTACCAGTCCCAAAAACAGTTTCAACAAAATCATGATTATCCAAAGTTTTGAGGGCCTGGAGCACCACTGCAGCTTCCTTCATCAATCCTTTAATAGTTTTACCCGGTAAAAATGGCAACCTATCATGATCTTTCATGACTAATGAATCATATTCACTTCCGCTGGTAAGCCCTGATCCGGCATGCCAGACAGAATGAAACCGGATTCTGTACTTCAAACTACTCATTGCTGTTGTTTATTATTGAACATATTGTTAACCAGTCAAATACCGGGCTCTTTCCATCGACGATGCCTTCACTTGCCTTTAATTTTAATAAATCAATAATTGATGTGTCTCCAACATCAATTAATCTTTTCATGACCTGTACAGCCATTTCCCTGTCCTCATGCGCTACAGTTAACCAACGTCTTAACGAAGTTCTGACAGCAGAACCCTCATCTGAGATGAGCTTCCTTGCTGCCTTCAGTAACTCATCAATCCCTGGAGTCTCATTCAGGTAATAGGGTCCAAAGTCAAGATTAAACCCGTTGGTTATCAACTCCCTAGATACAATATCCGAAAAATCGTCAATAAAACTATCCAATACCCGGTGGAACATCAATCCTGCCGGAAAATGCAACATATTCCCAAACCTTTTATCTGATCGGATTTTGGCTTGCCTGCATAAGTCTTCAGCCAATGTATAACCATAATGAAAGGGATACTTTTCTTTTATAAAAGCAATTCCAGCACACGCTGTAAGACCCTGTCCAAAAAGTTCGTCAGATAATTTCCCAAGACTATTCTGGGTTTCCTCTGTAAATTTTTCCAGAAAAACCCTCGTAAATGGAAGCGCAAGATCGGCCCTGCATATTACTGTGAGATCATCTCCACCTATTACAACCGGACGAAATGGATACTTTATCAATCCATCCAGATTATAGTCTCCTGCAATCTGCATATACGCATGCTTCGCAGCATTTTTTGTTGATTGATCGATGGCCTGAGAAAAAGACCTGAATGCTTTGCCAAAATCATCTTCCCTGCGTCCTGCATAATCTCTTCCAAACTTCTGAATGATCCTCCCGAAATTGTTACCATCGGCATGTAACACAGCTATCCATCTATTAGTGCCTTTGCCCGTTATTTCATCCATTTCCTTAGGCAGCTTTTCTACTGAATGAGCATTTCCAAACAAAGCCTGTGCTAACCTGCTTTTAGTATGGCCTTGCCACATTAAGGCTCTTTTTCGGTTCGTCGCTTCATCAAGGAACAAATCGCCCCGTTTAGAATCCTTTCCGATAGTTACCACAGGCTTTCCTGTATTTCTTGCTTTAAGCATTCCCATCATACCAAGTTCCAACGGCCTGATCTGTTTGTTTCGTTGAGTCAACAAGGTTTTTTCAAGTAGACTAAGATGCTCTGGTGTAATTATTTCTGCATCAACTTGAATCACCGCTTGTGAAAATGTTACACCAGGTGCGTGCTGCAATACCTTCTTCGGGAAATTTCTCACCACCCTTGCACAACTTTCCCGGTCACCAAAAACATATTTCACGTTGCCTGCAGCTGATACAATCACTCTGTCGTCCTTGCTGAGTTCATCGGGATTTTCATACCCAAGCATACCAGCGAACATATCTGTACAGATTCTCTCGATCAGTTCACTTCCTCCGGCAATTTCAAGCAGGGCATCTGTTTGAAAGATAAAGTTCTGTATGCCCTGTACAGAAGCCCCATATAAATACTTCATATCTATATATTTAACGTTTAATATTGCCTTATTATCGCCGTTACAAAATCTGCGAAAAAAATGCATATAAATTGATACCAGCCGGTTCCCCCCATTATCCATGCTTGAACCTACCAAAGATATAAATTATTAATCAATACCACCCAAATAATCCTTTGATATTTTTTATAATTCAATCATAGACCTACCTCCTCCAAAACTTCGTTTTTTTCATACCTTAGTCCGGCAAAAGAAAGTGCTTTGTTAACCAAGTGTTTCAAAGGTGAAAACAATCAAAATCGTTCACGTAATCTTCGACACTGTAATCGCTCCCTTTGAATTACCTGCCTTCAGGGGCGCCGTGGCAAAAAAAACCGGCCCGGGAAATATTCTTTTCCACAATCACCTCGACGACAATAACTTACTATACCGCTATCCCCTGATCCAATACAAATGCATCAGGAACAACCCGGCTATCTATTGTATCGAATACGGGGTGGATGAGATCCATAAGTTCTTTGAAAAGCCTAACTGGAACCTTTATTTCAGTGAGAAGGAACATGTGATTACCATCAAAAAACTCCTGATGAACCAATACACCCTCCAGGTCAGTGAAAGGATGTTCCATTACCGGATAGAAAACTGGGTCGGGCTCAACCAAATCAATTTCGAAACCTACCGGAACATTCCCGGCCTGAAAGAAAAGATCACATTCCTTGAAAATATCCTGACGGCCAATATCCTTTCCATGGCGAAAAGTGTGGATTGGACCGTCGATAAGGAAATCCAGCTGAATATCCTGGAGATCACCCGTGAAAGAAAGGCAAAAATCAAGAACACCCTGCATCTCGGCATGGATATCGTCTTCACCACCAATGTGTTCCTTCCGGATTATATCGGCCTGGGCAAAAGAGTCAGTCTCGGGTTCGGAATGGTCAGGCCACAGCATCATCACACATCAGAACACTGAAAATCCGTATGATACAATATTCCTCCTATACCATATTATATTATATATCCCATGGAACTGGTTCTAAACACTTTCGGTACTAGCCTGCAGGTTGAGGACGGGCAGTTTCTGGTGATCCACAAAGACGGAAGACAGTGTATCGAAGCGGCAAAAGTGAAAAGCATCCTGATCTCAAAAGGGGCCAGGATCAGCAGCGATGCAGCCCTGCTTGCCCTCGAACATGAAATTGATGTGTTGTTTGTGGATAAAACCGGAAAACCTGCCGGCAGGCTGTGGAGCATCAGATACGGCTCCGTTTCAACCATCCGGCGAAAACAACTGGACTTCATTTATTCTCCGCGAAGCGTCAAATGGCTGCGGGAACTGATCCTGGCAAAAATCGACAACCAGATCGGCTTTCTGCTCACCATGGCGGCAGAGGACAACCGCCTTAAAAACATTGTGGAACGCAGCATCCAAAGGCAGCAGGACTACAAACAAAAGATCAGCAAGGCTGATGCCCCGTTTATCTCCGACATTGCCAGTTCACTCAGAGGCTGGGAAGGGGCGGCATCCAGGGCGTATTTCGAAGCCCTTTCAGCCTTCCTGCCGGAACAGTATCGTTTCGAATCCCGCTCCCAGCATCCGGCCAGGGATGTGTTCAACTGCCTGCTGAATTACGGATACGGCATGCTGTACGGAAAAATTGAAGGAGCATTGATAAAAGCCGGGATCGACCCCTATGCAGGCGTCTTTCACCGCGATGAATACAACAGGCCGGCCCTGGTGTTTGATGTCATCGAAATTTACCGGGTATGGATTGATTTTGTGGTCTTTAACCTTTGCATGCAGGAGGTGATTGATGAGGATTGCTACAGCGTGAACGCCGACGGATCATACTGGCTCGAGAACCTGGGCAAAAGGATACTGATACAGTCGGTGAACGATTACCTCGATGAAGTGATCAATCTGAAAGGACTGCACCGAAGCAGGCAAACCCATATCGAGCTTTACTGCCAGAACCTTGCCCAGCAGTTTTTAAAAGCATGAGCCATGGAAAGTGAAGGATACACCCTGCAAATGGGACGGAACATCATATCGCCCAACGACCCTTTGTCGAAGATCAGCCTGGAGGACTTATACCGCATGATCACCCAACCTCCCGGAGATCTCGCATCCATGATACAGCAATTGCGGACCATCCAAAGCCTGGACATGAAAAAATACCAGGGCCTGAAAAAAATGCTGCCTTATGTCACCTGCGGCTTGTTTCAACCGCCATACAGGAGAAGCGAAAACTTCGCCTCCGTCAGATGCTTCATCCTCGATATCGATCATTTGAGCAGCAAAGACATTGCAATCGAAAGCCTCAGGGAAAAGTTAAAAGCCGACGACCGTATCAGTCTGCTCTTCGTATCCCCCGGCAACGACGGCCTGAAGGCCTTATTTACCCTGAAAGAAAAATGCTACGACAGGGGCAGGTACAGCCTCTTTTACAAGCTGTTCCTGGCGCGCTTTGCAGCAGAGTACGGCCTTGAGCAAAGCGTGGATAAGGTAACCTCAGACGTAACCCGTGCCTGTTTCCTGAGTGTGGATGAGGATGCCTGGTACAACCCCTTTGCACCTGACATTGATATGCAGGCCTATGTCGATTTCGACAATTACAGCAGCCTGGAACAGGCAAACCATGAGATCAGGGAGGCTGCGGATAAAGCCAAAGAAGCAGCAATTGAGGTTGAAGCTCCCGACAAGCAGGCCCTGCCCCCCGATGTCCTGCAGGCAATTAGGGAGAAACTGAACCCGAATGTGCGTCTGAAAAAGGAAAAACAGATTTTCGTCCCCCAGGAACTTAACAATGTACTGGAACAGGTTAAACAGGCGATCACTGCCCATGGCATCGAGGTGAAAAGCATTGATAACATCCATTACGGCAAGAAATTCGTATTCACCCTGGGGAACCGCTGGGCACAGTTCAACCTCTTTTACGGCCGTCAGGGATTCAGAATCGTAAAGACGCCTGCCGGAGGTTCCGATGCCGCTTTGGCTGATATTACATACCGTATCCTTTGCGAACTGTTTTACTGATGCCCCGCAAACCCAAAAAACCTCCCCTCAGTTTCCATGAGAAACTGCTCAAAATAAAGCAGGCAGGTTTGTCTCATCTGCGTCCGCCCGACCTTCAGGATCCGGATATCAGGGAATTGGGCAGCCTCGACGAAAGAATTAACCGTATCTTTGAATTATATGAGAAGGTTCAGAAAGCACCCGGAAAAATGATCTACTTTATCATGTACGACATCGAAAACAACAAGGTGCGCAACCATATCGCAAAGTACCTCAAGAAGAAAGGCTGTGTCAGGGTGCAGAAGTCGATCTTTCTTGCTTCCACCGAAAGAACCAGGTTCGATGAAATTCACCGTACCATCCGGGAAGTGCAGGAGGTTTACGACAATTTCGACAGCATCTTCCTGGTGCCGGTATCAGTGGACGAGATCAGAGCCATGAAGATCATCGGGCAGAGTATCAACTATGAATTGGTCATCGGAAACAAAAACACCCTGATATTCTGAATGGAAAATCTCGATACCCTGGAAAACAAACTCTGCGAACTGCGCTGGGAAAAGCAGTATGAAGAAGCCCTGCGTTTGTTCCGTTCAATGATACACGGACATTATCCGCCAGTTGAAATAAAGGAACACGGAAGGCTTTGCGGAGCCGTGCTCGACTGTTTGAGGGAAAGCGGAAAAATGAAACAGGCAGTATCTTTCCTCACCCGCTATCTTGCGTTGGAACCCGGTCAGATCAAAGATCCGGTATTACTGAAAAATATCGGATGGAACCTGTACTTTGCACTTGATGAGGAATATTATCATCAGGCACCTGTGCAACCGGCGGACGAGGATTTTGTGAGCGGCGTGATCCGCCGGCTGCATGAAACTGCGCAAGCGTCGCTTTTCGGGAAACTGCTTTTTCAATTTACGGATTACCTCCACAGCGTGCTGCAGGATCATGGAGCGATCCTCAGCCTGCTGGACGCTTTCCCCGAAAGTGCTTTCAGTGCCGAACCTGAACCGATCCGGATCACAATGCGGGGAGAACAAAAGGAGATCATGCTGGCCAGTGAACTTGAGAAGCGTTATGTTTGGCTTACCAAAGCAGCATTTCTGGCAGGCTTGTACGACAGATGTCTTCAAAGCGGTGAAACGGCCCTTCGGAATATCAGGAATTTCCACCATGGCAATCATCACTGGATAGCGCGAAGGATGGCGCTTTGCTGGAAACAGAAAGGAAACCTCGGCAGAGCCGTTCATGAAATGGAAAGGTTGCTGCAACAAAGGCATGAATGGTTTATTGAAGCGGAACTGGCAAGACTGTACTTTGAAACAGGCAGCCTGCCCGAAGCCATGAAGGCAGTTTCGGGTGCCTGCCGCAAACAGGGATACAGCCCTTACAAAACAAGTCTGTTCAAATTCGCGGCCGACTTGTTCACTGCTGCTGACAAGCCGCGA
>CAZSQJ010000094.1:0-9729 GCA_964608665.1 uncultured Bacteroidales bacterium
CGGAAAACGGGATTTCCCGTCCGTTGCACGTCCGGGATAAACTTCTCATCCCGTGTAAACAATTGAACCTCAGGGAATGAGCGGAAAACGGGATTCGAACCCGCGACCCTCAGCTTGGGAAGCTGATGCTCTACCGACTGAGCTACTTCCGCGATCGGGTGTGTGTTTGGGGGTGAGGGTGGGCGTGAAGGGTGTGAGTTTGGGGGTGGGTGTGAGTGTGAATGGGTTTGGGGGTGGGTGGGGGTGTGGATTGCAAAGTTAATGGTTTTTTGTAGTTTTGAAAAAAAAGTTACGCCTTTTGTATGACTGAAATCCTATTGATCGTCCTGGCCGGGATACTTTGCCTGGTGGGACTTGCAGGCTGTGTGGTGCCGGGATTGCCGGGTCCGCCGCTCAATTACGTCGCCCTGCTGCTGATCCACTTCTTTGTGATCCCGGTTTCCGCCACTGTGATGGTGGTACTCGCCCTGGTGACGGCTGCCGTCCTGCTGCTCGATTACCTTTTCCCCGCATGGTTTGCGAAGAAATACGGGGCCACACGCTCCGGCATCATCGGCAGCCTGATCGGCATGTTCGCCGGCATGTTCCTCACTCCTGTGGGCATGATCCTGGGAACCCTGCTCGGGGCCGTCATCGGCGACATGCTGGCCGGCCGCAACGAGAAACAGGCGCTCCGAAGCGGCATCGCCACTTTTTTCGGAACCCTGATGGCCGTCGGACTCAAACTCATCAATGCGGGGATCGTTACCTTTTACGTGGTGCTTTACATCTTCCGCTACTTCGTCTGATAATCACCCACCAATAAGCCGCTGCCCGTGAAGAAAAACAAATTTCCCATCCATTACCAGATCCTGCTTGCCCTGCTGCTGGGTATCCTGTCCGGTTATTTTCTCCCTTCTTATGTGAAGTACATCTCCTGGATGGGCGATATCTTCATCAGGGCATTGAAGATGATCATCATCCCGCTGATCCTGAGCTCGGTTATATCGGGGGTTGCAGGCATGGGCAGTGCGGGAAACCTCGGCAGGCTGGGACTGAAGACGATATCGTACTATATTTTCACCAGCCTTCTGGCCATTCTCACCGGACTGGTACTGGTGAACCTGATGCAGCCCGGAACAGGCGTCGACCTTGGACTGATTCAAAAGGTTGATGATCTGGGAATTAGTCGCCAGTCTTTCAAGGATATCCTCCTTGAGATCATCCCGGTGAATATTTATAATACCCTGGCTGAAGGAAATATGCTTTCAGTGATATTTTTTGCCATTCTCTGCGGTTATTTCATCAACCTGACCACCGAAAAAAGCAAACGGCAGCTGACGGGCTTTTTCGAAAGTTTCTTTGAACTGATGATGAAAATCACGCTTTTTGTTATCCGTTTCGCGCCTTTCGGGGTTTTTGGGATTGTTGCCCTCCAGGTAAGCCGGTCGGGCGACCTGGCAGGCCTGGCAGGAAGTATGGGTAAATATATGCTCACGGTTACTTTTGCACTGCTAATCCATGCATGTTTCACCCTGCCCCTGATACTGCGGATGCTGGGACGCATTCACCCGCTGCGGCATTACCGTGCCGTTTCCTCCGCCCTGATGACGGCTTTTTCCACCTCATCATCCAGTGCGACCCTGCCGCTTACGATGCAATCGGTCGAAAACAACTGCGGGGTTTCCAATAAAATTTCTTCCTTTACCCTTCCGCTCGGAGCCACCATCAACATGGACGGCACAGCCCTGTATGAATGTGTCGCAGCCATGTTCATCGCCCAGGCATACGGCATTGAACTCAGCTTCATTCAGCAGGTGATCGTGGTGGTCACTGCGCTGCTGGCATCCATAGGGGCGGCCGGTATCCCCATGGCCGGACTGGTGATGATCTCCATCGTGCTCAGTGCGGTGGGGCTGCCGCTGGAGGGGGTTGGCCTCATTCTGGCAGTGGACCGCATCCTCGACATGTTCAGAACCACCGTCAACGTACTGAGCGATACCTGCGGGGCTGCCATCATTGCCCGGTCAGAAGGTGAAAAAATATCTGTTTAATAGGTTGATTTTTACTGTTTTTGTATTATATTTGTGCGGATTGGAAACATCCGGGCTTTCAGGCTGCAATGCAAATCAAACACCGGGTGTTTGAACGTAAATTATTCAAAGGGCATGAAAAAAAGAATAATAAGCATTATCGCTGCCGTGACGCTGGTTTTTTCTGCCGGTTCCGTCATAGCCCAGTTTGGCAGCATCAAGGGTTCGGTGCTGTATCTCAATGAAAATCAAATCCTGATCACAGACAGCGCCATTGTCACGCTTTCCTTAAACGGTATTGTGCTGCAAACCTGTCCGGTCAGTCCTGCCGGCTTATACCAGTTTTACGGTTTGGTGGCGGATACCTACGACCTGAAAGTGACTTGCACAAAATACTGGGGCGGCGCCAACGCAGTGGATGCCCTGCTCATTTTGAAGCATTTTGTGAATCTGCCGGCATGCCTTTTCGGTATCAGCGCACTGGCAGGGGATGTTGATGGGAGTGGGGGGATCGTCAATGCGGCCGATGCCCTCGCCATCATCAGGCGTTTTACTGGTCAATTGTCCAGCTTTATACCCCCCAATGTTAATCCGCCGGGTAATGTTGACTGGGTAAGCGAACGACCTGAGGTGATCGTCCAGGCTTTCAGCGTCAGCTATAAAGACATTAATATCCTGTGTACGGGGGATGTGAACGGGAGTTTTATTCCGTTCTGAAAAGTTCTGCCATTTTTTTGTCTGCGAGTGAGCCTTCCTGTTTGATCTTCATTATAAATCATGTATACCGGATGAACACAAGATTGCGAAAAAAGGTTTTTCAGAGTCCTCGGAATAACTGAATCTAAACGAAAATTGCTGCGCAAATTCACAAAGATTCAGTATATATTTACAGTTTGTTTGAATCATACAAGCGGATATGAGAAAGTTGATTTTCCTTTTGCCATTACTGACAGGAATGGCCTTTGCCCAGCCGGGCAGCATCAGCGGTTCTGTGAGCTATGTCAATGGCTCGCCGATTGCCGACAGCCTGGCGGTGGCGATCTACCAGCCCGGGATGCCGGTACTTCTTGATACTGTGACCCTGGGGGGCTACCAGTTCACGAATCTCACCCCGGGTTATTACGAATTGCAGGCCTTTTGCTGGGGAGAGTGGGGAGGCTGCAATGCCAATGATTGTATCTGGATCATGCGGCAGTTCACCGGTATACCCCCGCTGCTTACCGGACTGGCTTTACAGGCGGCCGATGTCAACAACAGCGGTGGCACACCCAATTGTCTGGATGCGCTTGCCATCGCCAGGCGCTTTGTGCTGCAGATCCCCGACTTTCTTCCTCCGAATATCGGACCTTATCCCGGAAACCAGGACTGGCTGAGCGAAAAACACCAGGTGTTTATTGCACCCGGATCAGCTGTAACACAGGATATCAAGGTGATTTGTACCGGTGATGTTTCCGGTAATTACTATCCCCCCTGAAACCTTTTTTATTGTTGATCCCGAACCTTCCGTGCAGCAGGTTTGTAAACATGTTTGAAAAGGTTGTTGTTTTACCCGCCATCAGCAGATGCATATTTTATAAAACTCATATGTTTAACCCTAAATCCAAGAAGATGAAAAGAATTACTGTAATCATGCTGTTTGTCTCCTGTATCAGCCTGCTGGGTATCGCCCAGACTCAGGAGAAGCCCTGGGCCCTGGGCCTTGGACTGCATTGGGCTGATTTTCACGGTTTAAGAGAAGGCGGTGCCAGTGCCTTGCAGGACGTCCACTTCCAGGGAGGTTTTGGTGAATTCTCAATCGCGCGTTACCTGAGTCCCCTGGCCAATGTCCAGCTCACAGTTGGTACGCTTACATTCAAACCGGAGAAGTACGACCTGGCCGGCTATGGAGAGATCATGAAAGACAATCTGTTGAATTTCGACCTTGATTATGTTTACAAATTCCTGGGTGAAACCCTCCCCGTTGACTGCAAGGTGGTGCCCTACATTTACGGC
Organism: uncultured Bacteroidales bacterium; assembly: GCA_964608665.1. Classification (GTDB taxonomy): domain Bacteria; phylum Bacteroidota; class Bacteroidia; order Bacteroidales; family CAIXZF01; genus JAKLIX01. Next base: position 4,005 of record CAZSQJ010000094.1, read on the forward strand.
GGTCTGGGCGGACAATCCTTTAATGATGAATTTCAGCTGAAGGTACAGGCCGGTCTGGGTTTCGATTACTGGGTATTCAAAGACCTCGGCATTTATCTCAGGGGTGATTATTCCTATCCGCTCGATCGCAAGATCGTGAACTACTGGCATCCGCATGCCGGATTAAAGTTCCGTTTCGGTACCGGTGCAAAAGCTTCAAAGGCCGTCAGCGACAGGGACGGCGACGGGATTGCCGACAATGTGGACAAATGTCCGGATGTACCCGGCGTACTGGCCAATAAGGGTTGTCCCGACCTGACACCCGCCGAAAGGGAACAGATCATCAACATTGCCAAGGCCGTGTATTTCGACACAGGTAAGGATGTCATCAAACCTGAATCCAGGACCAAACTCGACGAGTTGCTGCCCATCCTGGCCAAATATCCGAAAATGAACCTTATCGTGGAAGGACATACCGACAATGTGGGGGATGATGCTTCCAACCTCAAGCTGAGCCAGGACCGGGTGAATGCCGTTAAAAGCTACCTGGTTGAGAAAGGGATTGCAGCTTCCCGTATCTCAGCCGTGGGTTATGGTGAGAAGAGGCCGGTAGCGACCAATGACACCGATGCCGGACGTGCCCAGAACCGCAGGGTGGAGATCAAGACGGATTTTTAACAGCCCAGCCGAGTGCCTTAAACGTAATCAATTAATTTTCAATTGGATGATCCGTAGGGTCATGCCATGGCATGACCTTGCTGTTTCCAACCGGGATATCCAACACCATTCAAACCGTCATGCCCTGGTTGCTGCGGCAGCCTTTGTGACATGCCGTGGCTGTGACATGCCGTGGCATGTCACTACAGAAATTATCCGGCATGACCTTGCCTGTTGTACCGGAAAATTTATCCACAATGGTTCCAAAGGTTGCCAACATCCGGTGCAGAGGCCGGAAACTCCGTTGAAGCGGGTTGATCCCGGCTGGCAGGCGGAAAGGCCATGCCGTGGCATGGCCCTGCAGAATTTTGCCGTCATGTCCTCTGCTTCGGGATTTTTTTGTTTTTGCTTTCATGTGGTTCTGTTTCACCCCTTCGGGGTTTTATTTGGTTTGGTCTATCCTGTTTTCTATAATCATGTCATCCCTTCGGGATTTTTTTGTTTGGTCTATCCTGTTTTTTAATCATATCATCCCTTCGGGATTTTTTGGTGACGGGTTCCTGAAACTATAATCTGACTGAAACCTGAAAGCAGATCATGACGAGACGGGTGCTGTAGTCAGGTTAGTGTATCCTGGAATGTCAGCTAGTGCTTTATTTGCCAACGTTCTGTTGGAGGAATATGTATACCGACACGGAACAGGTTTGCGAAAAATTTTGTAATAACGGTGTACGGCATAACTCAGTCTAAACAGCTTTGCATGCGCAAACCCGTCAAGACTGAGTATATTTCGTACATTTATGATTGCTTGCAATAATGAACCGGTTCATTAGTCCTTCTTGATCATGATGTTTTATTACATTCAATATCAATTTAATACGTATGATTATGAAACCTTTTTACCGGGTGCTTTTTCAGTCAGTGTTTACACTTCTTTTACTATTGACAGAATTGTACGCCCAGACTGTAATGAACAACCAACTTGATTGCCCGAATATCACAGGTAATCTCGCCTACTTTAACAATGCCGCCACAGCGTTATACGATGTGCAGGTGCTTTTAAAAACAACGGGCGGACAGCTCCTGCAGACCACAATGACGGATTACCTGGGGCATTACGACTTTTGCCAGCCGGCAGCAGGAGATTATCTGGTAACGGCTGCATCCACACGGCCGGCAGGAGGCATCAATTCCACGGATGCGATGATAGCGCTCCGGCATTATGTAGGCCAAATCACCCTGACCAGCCTGAAATTCAGGGCGGCCGACATCAACAACAACGGATATGTGAACACCACCGATGCCCTGATGATACTGCGCCGTTATGTGGGGCAGATCACTACCTTTCCGGCCGGCGACTGGGTGTTTGAAAACAATACTATTACTGTGAATGAAGGCATGCCTGTGGTGTTGCACTTTAAAGGTTTGTGTTACGGCGACCTGGACGGATCCTATACTCCTTCCGGGTGTTCCCCATTTCCCATACCTTCCGATGCAGGCCCAGACCAGACGGTAACGGGCACTTCCACCACCCTGGCCGCTAACAGCCCGGTGAACGGTACGGGAGTCTGGAGCATCGTTTCCGGCACGGGCGGCAGTGTTGCCGAGCCCGGCAACCCGCTGTCAGATTTCAGCGGTGTGGCCGGAAACACCTACACCCTGGTATGGACCATTACCACCATCTGTGCGGCTTCTACAGATACCGTTCAAATCACTTTTACCAGCCCTTCCTTTACCTGCGGCTCCCCCTTTACCGATGTACGCGACGGGCAGGTTTACAACACCGTTCAAATTGGCACCCAGTGCTGGATGCAGCAGAACCTGAATATCGGAACGATGGTTTTATCAACCAACACCGGCTCTTTACATTCTGACTGCAGCAACAACGGCATCATAGAAAAGTACTGTTACGACAACGACCCCGCACAGTGTAGTGTTTATGGTGGTTTGTATGACTGGGACGAGATGATGGGCTATACCACCACCCCCGGTGTGCAGGGCATCTGCCCGGCAGGCTGGCATATCCCCACCGATGCGGAGTGGTGTACGCTAACCACCTTCCTCGATGCGACAGTAAATTGTGCCACTTGGGGTCAAAGTGGCATCAATGCAGGGGGTAAAATGAAAGAGGCTGGCTTAATTCACTGGAATTCACCTAATACGGGTGCAACGAACGAAAGCGGTTTTACTGCCCTTCCGGGTGGCTTCAGATATTACACCGGTTATTTCGGTGGCCTTGGTAACGGCGCCCGATTTTGGTCTTCTTCCAATTACTCGCCCATAGAATCGATCTGCCGCATCGTGCCTTACATTGTTGCCAATGTGATCCGCGACAGCCAATACAAGACGTATGGCTTTTCTGTCCGGTGTGTCAGGGATAATTGAGCCTGTTTAATATACTCAATCTAAACAGCTTTGCATTCGCAAACTTGTCAAGACTGAGTATATTATGTCCTTGTAAAGAAACAGACAGATGAGTGAAATTCAAGTCTCAGGGAAAAATTGTACCTTTACGTGAGTTTTACAATCATTCTGCGATGAAACGGTTCAAATATATTGTCTATAAGGAAGGGCGTTATTATGTTTCCCAATGCCTGAATGTGGATGTATCGAGTTTCGGCAAAACAATTGAAGAGGCGACTCAGAACCTCAGGGAAGCACTCGATCTTTATGTTGCGGATACAGGGTTTGACCTGCATTATCAAAAAATCAGTGAAACAATGCTTGGAGAACTGAATATCAGAGTGTTGTGACAAAATTACCCTCTTCGCTTGTTGTTGTTTCAGTCCTGTTCAAGCATGGCTACATTTTTACCGCACAGAAAGGCAGCCATCAAAAATACAGCAGGGAGGGAAAAATTGTCATCGTTCCTGCAGCAAGGAAAGAAATCCCGATAGGAACCCTTCGGTCAATTAGCCGGCAATCAGGGATTGATATTGCAGAATTCATGCATATCTGATCCGGTGAGCATGTCACTGAATCCTAACACACTGTCATATTATACTCAGTCTTGACAGATTTGCGCATGCAAAGGTGTTTAGACTGAGAGTTATACGGGTGCATGCACATGGTTGATATTTTTGCAAATTGATTCCGTGTCGGTATATTTGACTATTTGGCTGTTGATTTTCGATAAACGCCTATAAATCAAAAATATCTGAAGGGATATGCCATGGCATGACCTTGCTGTTTCCAACCGGGATATCCAACACCATCCAAACCGTCATGTCCTGGTTGTTGCGGCAGCCTTTGTGACATGCCGTGGCTGTGACATGCCGTGGCTGTGACATGCCGTGGCATGTCACTACAGAAATTATCCGGCATGACCTTGCCTGTTGTACCGGAAAATTTATCCACAATGGTTCCAAAGGTTGCCAACATCCGTTGCAGAGGCCGGAAACTCCGTTGAAGCGGGTTGATCCCGTGTGGCCGGCGGAAAGGCCATGCCGTGGCATGGCCCTGCAGAGGAACCGGCATATTGATCCCAGGTTCCAACAGAGTTATTAGTGATTTCGACTCACTGTGCCGGGAAATGACAATGTGATTTTTTCTCAACAATTTCGTGAAATTATTTATATTTGATATCATTTTCAATCCCAAACCTTTTATATCTATGAAAAGATATACAAAACGGATCGGAATCGCGTGCTTTGCCGCATTTATGTTATGTATTGCCGCATCCGCCGATGCCCAGACCATCCAGTTGCGTTTCACGGGGAAACAGGCAGGGCAGTACCTTCAGGTGGACAGCATCCGGGTTGAGAACCTCAGCCAGGGGTGCGACACCATGCTTTACTGGCCGGATACCGTGCTGATCCTGGCTTATACGGGCATTAACGGCCGGCAGGCGACTGAAGCGGGTTTTGGTTTCAGCCGGCCTTTCCCGCAGCCATTCCTGGATTACTGTACCTTCGACCTGTACATCCCCTCAGCCGGGCAATTGGCCCTAACGCTCAGCGACCAGAGCGGAAGGAGGCTGCATGCATTTACGGATCATTTACAGGCAGGGACGCACAGCTTCCGCTTTCTTTCCGGCCAGGCACAGGTCTGCCTGGTGCAGGCCCGCATGGGAAGCCAGATTCAGTCGCTCCGGCTTATCAGTGCCGGGGGGATGCAAGGCCCGGGCAGCAGCCTGGAGTACCAGGGCCGGACGGGAGATCTTCCATTCATAAAAGCGACTGCGTCAACAGCCAGTGTTTTCTGTTTTTCGCCGGGAAACACCTTGCTCTGCCTGGGCTTTGCGGCAGGGGATACGGCGGGCTTTGCGGATGTGCCGCTGGTGAATACGGATTATACCTTCACTTTCGAAGAAGGATATCCCTGTCCGCTAAGCCCTGTGCTCAGTTATGGCGGACAACTCTACCAGACCGTGCAAATCGGCAACCAGTGCTGGATGCGGCAGAATCTGAATATCGGAACAATGGTGCTTTCAACGACTTCTATTTCAAGTCATTCTGATTGCAGCAACAACGGCATCATTGAGAAATACTGTCACGATAATGATCCTGCAAATTGCACCATTTATGGCGGTTTATATGACTGGGACGAGATGATGGGCTATACCACCACCCCCGGTGTGCAGGGCATCTGCCCGGCAGGCTGGCATATCCCCACCGATGGCGAATGGTGTATCCTGACCACTTTCCTCGATCCAACGGTTGACTGCAACATCTGGGACTGGTCTGGGACCAATGCGGGAGGAAAAATGAAGGAAACCGGATTTACCCACTGGTACTCACCCAACACTGGTGCCACCAATGAAAGCGGTTTTACGGCCCTTCCGGGAGGCTACCGGAGCCACTTCGGGTACTTCTACGACATTGGCGGCGCCGGCGACTGGTGGTCTTCGTCGGAGGGCGCGACGTCAGGCGCGGTCTACCGCAACCTGGCCTACAGCGACGCCGGTGTGGGCCGGTACTACTACCTCAAGACCTACGGCTTTTCTGTTCGTTGTCTCAGGGATAACTGATTTATTGGACTATTTGACTATTTGGCTGGTAATTTTCGATAAACACCTATAAATCAATAAATTTTGTAGGGTCATGCCATGGCATGACCTTGCTGTTTCCAACCGGGATATCCAACACCA
>CAZSQJ010000095.1:0-9331 GCA_964608665.1 uncultured Bacteroidales bacterium
ATCAGATCCGTATGACTGTTGATATCCATTTTTTATCATTTTGCTTGCCCTTAACTTATCAACACCCGCCCATTCTGGTATTTGCCTTTTGAAGATGGTGCGACAACCATGCTGATATTTAGCAATACCGGAACCTTTGGTTCTGCTTTGCTGCTTTTTATTGAAATAGCTGCACCATGGGGTGCGGCATCAGATGTAACCGGGGGGCGCATCACATTGGAATATGCGCGGTGGGCAAGTCTTTCCGCCCGTGCCTGCCTTGTGAAGGCGGCGGGCATCATGTTTCGACGGCAGATTCGTTGAGGACGTCCTGCACCATTTTCACGATGCCTTTTTTGTCGAAGGGCTTGGGCAGGTAATGGGAGCAGCCGCCGGAGAGCATTTTTTCCCTGTCGCCGCTCATGGTGTAGCCGGTAACGGCCACGATGGGGGTGTTGAAGTAGCCGGGCATCTTCCTTATCTCGGCTGCAGCCTGCAGGCCGTTCATACCGGGACCGAGGTTGATGTCCATCAGGATGGCCTGGTAGGGTTTCATGGAGGCCATGCGGATCGCCGTCTGGCCGTCCTTGGCCACGTCCATCCGGCAGATGTCCTTGAGGAACATAACGGTGAGTTCGATATTTACCTGGTTGTCTTCCACGATCAGGATCTCGGGCAGGCCGGCACTGTCGTTGGGCACAGTCCTTGCCTTGGGCTGAACTTCAGCGGCTTTCATTATCCTGGCGCGGGATTCGCCGTTCACCGGCACTTCCTTAGCCTGGGGGAAACGGACGTGGAAGGTGGAGCCTTTGCCCAGGGTGCTGTCTATCAGTATTTTGCCATTCATCAGCTCGGCCATCTTCTTGCTGAGGGTGAGTCCCAGGCCGCTGCCCTCGTGGGTGCGCCCGTAACCGCTGCTGAGCTGGCGGAACTCGTGGAAGACGGCTTCGTAGTCGCTGCGGGCAATGCCGATGCCGGTGTCGCTGATGGCCAGCTCGGCCCAGTACTTTCCGCCCAGCAACTGGGAGCTGATGCGTACGGTGATCTTGCCCTTAAGGGTGAACTTCACGGCATTGTCGAGCAGGTAGCTGGTGATCTGGTTCAGCAGGGTGCGGTCGCAGAAGGCGAAGACGCCCTCGGAGGCGATCACTTCGAACTGCAGGCCTTTTTCGGCGGCTTCGGCTTCGAACTGGGCCAGGGTGCCGCCGATCTCCTGGCGGATGTCGGTCTTGCGGATCTCCAGTTTGATGTTACTTGCCTCAATCTGTGCAAGATACATAATAGAGTCGAGGGTGGCCATCAGGCGGTGGCCGGAAGTATATATGGTATCGGCCATGTCCTCCATGCCGTCGCCTTTCAGGTGTTCCCTGAGCAGGCGGGAATAGTTGAGGATGGCGTTCATGGGCGTGCGGAACTCATGGCTGAGGTTGGCCAGCAGCGTGGATTTGAGCTTGCTCGACTCTTCGGCGGTCTCTTTGGCCTTGCGCAGTTCTTCTTCCTTGATCCAGCGGTCGACGGCCATGGCCACCTGCCCGGATACGAAGATGAGGATCTTTTTGTCGGTTTCGGTGTAACGCACGGCTTTCTCGTAGCTCTGCACCACCAGCGCGCCGATGGTCCTGTCTTTGGTCTTCAGCGGAACGCCGAGCCAGTCGTAGGTAAGGGTACCCATCACCTCCAGCTCGCCCTTGGAAACCAGGTTGTTGATGAGGGACTGGGTAGCAAGCACGGGTTTGGCCGTACGCAGGACATACTCGGTGAGTCCTTTGCGCATCCTGCGCGGGGAAGGCGGGTAGTCGTGCTCATCCACGAAATAGGGAAAGCTGAGCATGTCCACATCCTGGTCGTAGTGGGCGAAATAGATATTTTTGGCCGGCATCAGTTCGCCGATGACATTGTGGATGGAGCGGTACATTTCGTCCATGCTGCCGCTGCTCAGGGCGATGTCGGCGATGCGGTAGGTGGCGTTGCGCAGGTGTTCGGCCTTTTTGAGTTCGGTGATGTCGTGGTTGATGATCAAAAGGCGCTGCACCCCTTCGAAGTCGACCATGGAGCCATTCACCAGCATGTGGATTTCCTGGCCCAGGTTGTTGTAGTGGATGGTTTCAAAATTCCTGAAGCCGTTGTTCACCAATGTGCCGGCGATTTGTGTACGGCCTTTGGAGACATCTTTGGTAAGGTCTTTCAGGCTCATCTGCAGGAGTTCTTCGCGGCTGAAGCCATAGATTTCCACGGCACGGGTATTGGCCTGGCAGATCAGTTCGGTTTCGGGATCGATCACGAGGATGGCATCATTGGCCTTGTCGAGTAGTTCTTTGTACTGCTGTTCCGATTTTTTCACGGCCTGTTCGGCCAGTTTCCTGTCGGTGACGTCCATGGCGAGGGTAATTACCTCGTGTTCCCCGGCGGGGACGATCCTGGCTTCGAAGAAGCGATGGCCCACAGGCAGGTCGATGTCGTAGTTGATATACCTGATCTCCCTGGTATCGAGGCATTCCTGGAAGGCCTGCAGGACCAGACCGACGGTATCTCCGGGGAAGACGTCGCTCAGGTGGGTCCCCACGATACGGTCGGCAGGCAGGGCGAGTTTGGAATGGTCGGTGGCCCAGTAGTCGAGGTAATAGCCGTCGCGGTCGAAGAGGAAGATCAGGTCGGGGATTGCTTTGAGGATCATGCGAAGTCTTTCCTCGCTGCGTTTCACTTCTTCTTCCGAGCCTTTTTGTTCGGCGATATCGACGATACCCCATAGGGAGTGGGAATAATCCATGTCGCCCTGGTGGAGGATGGCCCTGAGCAGGACCGGGAATTTTTCGCCGTCGAGGCTTACCAGGATGGTTTCGGCGCTGAAGGTCATATCGCCGTCTGCGATGGCCAGCATGATATCCACCACTACCGGCCAGGTTTCGGGTGCGATGATCCTGGGAAAGGAGGCAAACAGGTCTTCCCTGGAGGCCGCGGCGAAGAGTTCCAGGGTGAAGGTATTGACATCCAGGAAGTTGATCCTGGGGATGATTTGTGTGATGATCTCAGGGTGCTGGTCGATATAATCCCTGAGGGTTTTGCTGTGTTGCTGCTGAAGTTCGTCGAGAAACGCCTTTACTTTGTCCAGGCCGGCCTCCCAGACAGACAGGTTCATAGACTGTATCAGTTGCTGATAGACACTTTCACTATGCTGGCCGTTGGGTGGGGAGTATTGTTTATTGGTCATACATCGGGCCTTTAGCTGCTGAGGGTACGGATTCCTTATCAAAAACGGTTCTGAGCCTGTCCGGAAACAGCTTTTCAACACCAAAAATACAAAGAACCAATGCGTTGCTGAATTCCTGCATGCGCTTCTGGTCCCGGGACTTTGGTGAAGGGTCACATTCCGGGTCAAGCCCTGCTATCCTTATACCTATTTATTACACAAAACCCGAAATGTCCCACCCGGGTTAAAAAAAAATCTTATCAGGCCCTGCCGCTGTCTTCCGGACCCGGTTCGAAGGATTCATCCATATTCATTTCGATGGTTCTGTCGATCTCTATTTCAAAGCCTTCGCTGAGTGATCCGAGGAAGGCATCGTCCAGTTCATCCTCGAACTCTTTTTCGCCTTCACCCAGTCCGAAATCATCTGGAGACAGGTCAGAATCATCGGGTATGGCATCAGGAGTGACGGCCGTTTTTTTCTGGAGTATGCCTTCACTATGGATGCAGCGCGGGTATTGCAACCCGTTTTCGGCCTGAACGATCTTCGACAGTTCGAGGTAAAACGTTTTCAGGTTCAGGAAGTCGTATTCATAGATCAGCCGCTGGTGTGGATCCTCGATGAAATCTCTCAGCCTGGAATCCGCCATCAGGAAGGTTTTAACCCGGTTATTGCGGTTGTTATCCTCTTCGTCATCGGGTTTTTCTTCCTCCACCTGCATATCGAGTAGGGTGATCTCGCTGAGTTTATACCACTTGGTATTGCATATGGAGAAGGAAGCCAGTTCATTCGAATTGAATTCGAGCAGGCGGACCAGGTAGTTATGAAAATCGAGGAAGGTCTGGCTTGCCAGAATCTCAACATCTCTCACAAAATCATCCTGTTCATCGGTCAGGATTCTGAAACGGTAGGCATGCATTGTTACGCAGTTTTAACCGGATAAAAGTATTAATATTCTTTGACAGCTCCGGCGGCTATGGTTCAATTTTTTTTTGACAGTCCCAGTTTCCTTCCTTCTTCTATCATCAGGCCGTATGCAGCTTCGAAGGCATTGGGGATGATACCGTCGAGGATGGCTTCGCGGATGGCGGTCTTGATGATGCCCACCTCCACCGAGGGTGGGATGCCGAAAGTTTCCATGATCAGGTCGCCGCTGACGGGCGGCTGCCAGTTGCGCAGCCGGTCTTTCTCTTCGATTTCCACCAGTTTTTGCCTGACGATTTGGAAGTTAGCAAGGTATCTTCTGACTTTTTCCGGGTTTTTGGAAGTGATATCGGCTTCGCAGAGCATCATCAGGTCGTCGATATCGTCGCCGGCATCGAAGAGCAGCCTTCTTACGGCGGAGTCAGTCACTTCCGCTTCGGCCAGGACGATGGGTCGCAGGTGGAGCAGCACCATTTTCTGGACATAGCGCATTTTTTCGTTCATGGGCAGTTTCATATCCCGGAAGATGAGCGGCACCATTTTGGCGCCGCGGAATTCATGGCCGTGGAAGGTCCAGCCGGTTCCGGCATCGAACCTTTTGGTGACTGGTTTGGCGATATCGTGCAGCAGGGCGGCCCAGCGCAGCCAGAGGTTATCCGAGCCCAGGGCCAGTTTATCCAGCACCTCGAGGGTATGCAGGAAATTATCCTTATGGCCTTTGCCGTCCACATATTCAGCGCCTTTAAGTGCTACGAAGCGGGGAAAGATTTTTTCGAGGACGCCCGTTTCGTCCATCATCATAAAACCTGCGGAAGGTTTCGGGGCCAGGATGATCTTGTTCAGTTCATCAGTGATCCTTTCCACCGAGACGATCCCGAGCCTGTGGGCGTTTTTGCGGATGGCCAGGTAGGATTTCTCTTCGATGGTAAAACCGAGCTGGCAGGCGAAGCGGATGGCCCGCATGATGCGCAGGGGGTCGTCGGAATAGGTCACATCCGGATCGCGGGGGGTACGGATGATGCCGCCGGCGAGGTCTTTAAGCCCTGAGAACGGATCCTGCCACATGCCGAAGTGTCCGGAGTTGAGCCGGATCGCCATGGCATTGATGGTAAAGTCGCGGCGGAGCTGGTCATCTTCGAGGCTGCCGTTTTCGACCAGGGGTTTTCGGGAGTTTTTGCGGTAGGATTCCTTTCTGGCACCTACGATCTCGATCTGGCAGGGACCGTATGTAAAGTGGGCGGTTCCGAAGTTCTGGTACACATGGATGGCACCTTTCACGCCCAGTTCTTCAGCCAGAAGGTTTGCGAAAGCCTCTCCGCTGCCGACCACAGTGAAGTCGATATCGTTGCCGGGTCTTCCTAGGATGACATCCCTGACAAAGCCACCGATCACAAACACCGGTACGCCCAGCTTGTCCGCGGCCGCGGTGGCGGCTTTGAACAGGGGCCGGTCGAGTGCCTCACTGAAGAGTCCGAGGATTTCGGGATTGTGCATGGGGTTGATGCCGGGTTATTGCCGCGGCAAAGGTACAAAGACAAACCCAATCCGGCAGTCACGATTCCTTCATAAAAAATATGCCGCCTCCTTTTTTATTTCATTCCCTGTTGTATTTTTGCCGGACATTTCTTTATGGATAACATTCAAAAAATTAGAAGATTATGGCAAAAAGAACCATTGTTGCGATGCCCGGTGACGGGATAGGGAAAGTAGTACTGGAGGAGACCATCCGCGTGCTGGATGCCGCCGGATTTGAAGCTGACTATGTACAGGGCGACATCGGCTGGGAATTCTGGTGTAAGGAAGGCAATCCGCTGCCTGACAGGACGATCAGCTTACTGGAAAAGCATAAGATTGGCCTTTTCGGGGCCATCACCTCCAAACCCAAGGACAAGGCAGCCGCCGAGCTGGATCCGGAACTGAAGGACAAGGGATTTACCTATTACAGTCCGATCGTGTCGATGCGTCAGCATTTCGATCTGGACATCTGCATGCGGCCCTGCCGGACATTCAAAGGCAACCCGCTGAACTTTGTCCGTCGCGGCACCGGCAACAGTATTGACGAGCCGGTGATCGACACCATGATTTTCCGTCAGAATACGGAAGGACTGTACGGGGGTGTTGAATGGACCAATCCTCCCGACCAGGTGTATGATGCGCTGATGACGCACAAGAAGTTCAGGGAGAATTTCGGATGGTGTCCGCGTGAGGAGCTGGCCGTTTCTACGCGTATTTTCACCAGGAAGTATGTGACCCGGATTGTGAAGGCCGCCTTCGAGTATGCCAAGGCAAGGGGTTTTGATACGGTATATGTCTGTGAGAAGCCGAACGTGATCAGGGAGACCTCGGGGCTGATGCTGAAGGTGGCACAGGAGATGAGCAGGAACGAATATCCTTCGATCCGTGTGAGCGATGTGAACATTGATGCCATGATGATGTGGCTTACCAAGAATCCGGAGGTTTATAATGTAATCGTGGCGGGGAATATGTTCGGCGACATCGTTTCCGACGGTTTTGCCGGTTTGACAGGCGGACTGGGTTTTGCCTGCAGCGCGAACATCGGGAAAGATGTGGCTGTTTTTGAGCCCACGCACGGTTCAGCGCCCAAGTATGCAGGGTATGAGACTTCCATCGTGAACCCCATTGCCATGGTTTTATCGGCCTGCATGATGCTGGATCATCTCGGCGAGCATGAGATGTCGGCACGTATCCACAAGGCCGTGGCTGCCGTTATTGAGGAAGGCAAGGTCAGGGCATACGACATGCTCAAGCTGAGCGGTTCTCCGGATGTGATCAATAAAGGCGCCGCCTCAACCAGGCAGATGGCTGATGCAATCATCTCAAAATTATAATGTTATGATCCAGATAGCAGAAAAGTATATGACTCAGGCCATGGAACTGTGGCCAGAGCTTGCATGGATAGCGGATGTGCAGCTCAGGGAGCAGACGACCCGTACCTGGGCGCTGGCGTTGCAGAAGAGTGTGCTGACCCCTGCCGACCTGAACAGCATTCCATTCACCCTGCTTTGCGGACCAGACCTGAAGGTCACCTTCATGGACCATAAGCGGGCCGTGGTGCATATTGCGCGGGATGCCGGCAACAAGATGAACGAATTTTTCAAAAACGACCTGCCGGTAGACATGGACGTGCTGATCGCCGGGGCCATCCTGGCCGATGTGGGCAAGCTGCTGGAATATGAGATGAAAGACGGGAAGTCGGTGCAGGGCAGTTACGGGAAGTATCTCCGCCATCCGTTCTCGGGCGTGTCCCTTGCCGAGATGTGCGAAGTACCGCCGGCCGTATGCCACATCATTGCCACCCATGCCGGGGAAGGCAATATGGTGAAGCGTTCGGTGGAGGCGTATGTGGTGCATCATGCCGACTTCATGACCTTTGAACCTTTCCGTGAACGTCTGAAAATCTGAAGCCATGAAGATGACCATAATTGAGAAGATCATTGCCGGTCATTCCGGCAAAGATCATGTTGTTCCGGGGCAGATCGTGGATGTGCTCATAGACGCCAGGGTAGCCAGGGACTTCGGGGGTGCCAACGTGGTAAAGAACCTGCTTGACAACGGCCTTGAGGTGGATGATCCTGCGAGGACTTTTTTCACCTTCGACTGCAATCCGGGCGGGTCGGACCAGAAATACGCCGCCAACCAGCAATACTGTCGCCAGTATGCCCGGGAGAAAGGCATCAGGGTATATGACGTGGATGCGGGGATAGGCACGCACCTGGCCATGGACAGCGGTCTGGCGTGGCCGGGGAGCACCTTTGTCTCGACCGACTCGCATGCGAACATTATGGGCGCGATCGGTTCATTCGGGCAGGGCATGGGCGATCAGGACATTGCCGCCGCCTGGGCTCAGGGATCCATCTGGTTCAAGGTACCGGCATCGGTGAAGCTCACCCTGAAGGGGAAAAGGCCTGAGGGGGTTACGGCCAAGGACATTGCCCTGAACCTGCTGGCGCATTTCGGAGCGAACAAGCTGCTGGGCTATTCCGTGGAGATTTATGGTGAAGCCGTGGATGCACTTACGCTGGATGAGCGGATCACCATTGCGAGCATGGGGACGGAGATGGGTGCCATCATCCTGTTCTTCACTCCCAATGAGGCGATCATGCAGTATTGCGAAGCAAAGACGGGAAGGAAGCTGCAGGTGGTGGCCGCCGATGCGGATGCCACCTATGCCGAAACGCATGAGCTGGATATGGGAAGTTTTGTGCCCATGGTGGCGATGCCCGGACATCCGCATGACAATCAATCCGTTGCGCAGGTTAAGAATAAAAAGATCGATTCCGCCTTTATCGGCAGTTGCACCAACGGCCGCATTGAGGATCTGCGGACGGCTGCCGGCATCCTGAAAGGGAAAAAGGTAGCGCCCGGGGTGGTACTGAAGATAGTTCCGTCCACCGACGAGATCTGGCAGCAGGCCATGGAAGAGGGGCTGATACAGGTGTTTAAGTCGGCAGGGGCTCTGGTTTCCAATGCCGGTTGTGCCGGTTGTGCGGCCGGACAGGTCGGGCAGAACGGTCCCGGCGAGGTGACCATCTCCACAGGTAACCGGAATTTCGAAGGGAAACAGGGGAAGGGCTTTGTTTACCTGGCTTCGCCGGCCACCGTGGCTGCATCGGCCGTGGCTGGTTTTATCACCACACCGGATGATATCCCGGCACAGCCTGCCCGCTTCGGCAACACTCCCACCCTATCGGCCAAAGTGAAAGAAAAAGAAGCCGCAGAACCCAGGCCCATGGTCATTGAAGGTAGGGTATGGCTGATTCTGAAGGACGATATCGACACCGACATGATCTTCCACAACCGTTACCTGACCATTACCGACATCAGGGAGATGGGCCAGTACACCTTTGACAACCTCAGGGGTTGGGAGGATTTTGCGAAGAAGGCTGCGGCCGGCGACATTGTGATCACTGCCAAAAACTTCGGGGCAGGCAGTTCGCGTCAGCAGGCCGTAGACTGTTTTGTTTCGCTGGGCGTACAAGCGGTGATTGCCGAGTCGTTCGGCGCCATTTACGAGCGGAATGCCATCAATGCCGCTTTCCCAATTCTGACTTACGGGGCCGGACTCATTGAGCAAACCGGGCTGAAGGACGGCGACAGGGTAAGGATAGACATGGAGAAAGGAAGCATTGTGAACCTGAGTAATCAGAAAGCAGGCAGTTTGTCGCCCCTGAACGAGGTACAGGTGGCGATCATCAGGCGCGGGGGGTTGCTTGGGTGATGTT
>CAZSQJ010000096.1:0-9316 GCA_964608665.1 uncultured Bacteroidales bacterium
CGCTTCTTTGCTTTGTAAAGCAATCTGGCTGTATTTTTCCTTCACGATTTCCTTTAAATTGTCCATATGATTTATTTTATGTGATTTACGTAGAAGTTGAAGAATGCCTGATGAATCTCATCTCTGACCCGTCTGAATTCCTCCAGGATTTCCGCTTCTGTCCCTTTTGCATCCGCAGGATCATCAAACCCGATATGCAGCCGCTGCTTTACCTTGCCGGTAAAGGCAGGGCAGCTATCATCGGCTCCGCCACACACCGTGATCACGAAGTCCCAGGTTTCATTCAGGAATGCATCGACCTTTTTAGGGTGGTGATGACCAATGTCAATACCACACTCCTTCATGACTGCGATGGCATTGGGATTGACCCTTGACGCAGGTTCCGTACCCGCAGAGAAAACATTGAGACCGGTATCGAATGACCTCAGGAATCCCTCTGCCATCTGACTCCGGCAGGAATTACCCGTACATAGAATTAAAATATTCATGTCCTGATTAATTGATTGATTTATCCTTGTGTTTGTCCTGAATCGGAAATCGCCTCGAAACTCCCAGACTGACAGCGTACTTATTGGTCAGCTGAGACCCCTGTACATACTTGTAAACAGGGACATCTGCCTGAAACAACACTTCCCAGTCATTCAGAAAATTAAACCGGGCGATGGGTGAAATAAAAACAACGCTCGAACCCGTGGAAGGCACCAACTGCTCCTCCTCTCTCCGGTCTTTGTCTCTGACTTCCAACCTGCTCTGCAGAATCAGGCTGATGCTGCCGTTTAACTTGTAAGTTGACGAAAGCGCATTGATATATACATTACCGTAACGATAGTAAAAATTGTCAGACCGGATGGTGGTGCTGATTTCCGTTGAACTGAGCATGTAAAATCCCAGCCTGGACCCACGTGGCTGGTAAAAGTAATAGAGACCGGCGGTAAACTTGGTCGCACCGTTTGAGGGTTGCAAAGACAAGGGAAGAACCACACCATTCATTTCTTTATCAAAGGCCCCTGCAGGTAATCTGACTCCTCCTGAAATATTTAACTCCTTGGTCTTCAAACGGGAGGAAGTGATACGGTACCTTGCTCCGATTGTAAAATCTCCCATTCCTGTTGCTTTGAGCAGGTGATTCCCCTGGATATTGACAGACTGTGATTTATCCAGAAAGTAACCCAGCTCGCCAAAGATATTCAGACGATTGGTAATCCCATACATCGACCTGAAACTCATAAAATTAAACCTGCTGAATTGAACCTGGGGAACCTCAATCTGATGATCCTGATAATAATACCGGTCCGAATAACTGTGTTTGAGTGACAGAGACAGGCGCAGTTCCCGCCGGTTCATACTCCCTTCCAAAAAATCCCCACCAGAGGGATTGCCTGCCGAGCAGCATTGTCCGTGAATATTTTCTCCGGAGATAAAGAGGAAAACTGTTAACATATAATTACTTAACGAACGAAGACTCATACTGTTAATGTGTTACATGCACCTGAACGGTATCAGAAACGCTGCCGGTACTGTTGGAAACCACACACTTGACAGTGTTGGTCCCTAAACAGGAAGGACAGGCCCAGTAAACAACGGTGGTGCTGTCTACACCCATCATACTGCCGTGATCAGTCTCCCATTTGTACTTCAGCTCATCACCCCTGGCATACACGGTGATTTGACTGATTTCCCATACCACCAGGTTTCTCTTGGAGGGAACGATACTGTCGATGGTGATGGCATCGCTGTTGTTGGCGGGGGTGATATCATCATGCTTATTGCAGGAAACCAGCAATAGCATCATCAGACCCGTGAAAAAACTGCCGGCTGACACTTTCATGCTGTCATTGCTTATGGATAATCCTTCCTTCCTTCAACTGTATCTTCACTGTCCCCATTTCAGCCGCGGCCGGACTGTGAGTGACCATGACCACCGTGATTCCTTTTTCCCTGTTGATATCACGGAGCAGGTCCAGGATTTCCGCCGACAGGGCTGGATCAAGATTACCGGTGGGTTCATCTGCCAGGATCAGAGTGGGCTTTTTAATCAATGCCCTGGCAATGGCAACCCTTTGCTGCTGTCCGGCTGACAGTTCCCCCGGATAATGGTTTTTCCTGTCTGACAGATCTACAATATCAAGCACAGCAGCGGCAACCGCCTTTATATCCACACTGTTTCCGGAATGATTGGTATAACCGGCCATGACATTCTCCACTGCCGTCAGGTAAGGGATCAGCGCAAAACTCTGCATTACGTATCCCGTGTGATGTCTGCGAAATCCGGCCATCCTCCGCTCGCTTCCAAGGTCCAGCTTTTTCCCGTTAAAAAATATCTGTCCCAGACTGGGTCGTAAAAGACCGCCGATGGTCAACAACAGGGTGGTTTTACCCGATCCGGAGGGACCGGTTATGGTAAGAAAGGAGCCCTTCTCCACCTCCAGATCCACCTGACTGAGCGCATGGATAATCCCGTCCTTGTGGCGATACATCTTGGTAATATTCTGTAAATCAAGCAACATGCTATACCTCCTGCATCGTTGAAAATGGTTCGATCTTACCGGCAAGCCATGCAGGGATCAGGGAACCGATGATTGCAATAATAACTGCCAGACAAAGTGACCATAATATAAGAATAGGTACCGGCTGAACGTTAATCCCGGCCAGATAAGGACCCAGGAGAACACCGGCCAGGGTTCCAATGATATATCCCAGAACACCACCTGCCAGGCCAAGTATGCCGGCTTTAGAAATTAGCATGAGGTGAATCTTCCGGCGCGAATAACCCATCATCCTCAGGATACCGATCTCCTTCCTTCTCTCATTGACATTGGCCCAGATGTAATTGCCGATAGAAATACCCCCGACGAATAAAATGATGATCAGGAACACCAGGGAGATTTTCTTCATCATGCTGTTGGTGCTGATTTGTGTCGATACGATCTGTGAGATGGTGGTGATCCTTGTATCCGGCAGGATATTCCTCAGTTTTCCCAACAAGCCGTCAGAAATGGCATTGCAGCAACCCATCACTTCGATGGCGCTCACCTGCCCGGGAATACCGAGGATATCCTGGACACTGCTGATATTGGCAAAGATGCGGTCATCATCAACGGTCCCTGTTTCCTGCAATACCCTTACAATATGAAATGTCCTGCCCTGTATACCAAAGGTATCCCCTTCCTGCAGTTTCATTCTTGATGCCACATTTGATCCGATCAGGCAGTCATACCCCGCAAGGGTGTCAATCACTTTTCGCTGCAATCTGGGATCCTCATAACCATGGGACTTGTTTGCAGTTGCATTTTCATCGCAACTTGCCTGCAACTCAGCCCCGAGCAGGCCGCTTTGCTGCCAGATCGGTTTTGAAGCAATTTCACTCTTTGGTAATATACCGGTAAGGACAATCCTTTCATTCATAACGGATATCCTTCGTGTGAGTTTCGGAGAGAGATTATCGACACCGGGTATGGTCGAATTCATGATCCTGTCCACATATTCCTGCGGCAGCGTTGCTCCGTCAATATCCGCTGCATAGTAGTCATCGACACTGGTCGATTGCGGCAGTATCAGAATATTGGCACCCAGATTATCGAGCTGGACGGCAACTGCCTTTTCTGAATACTCCGACACGGAACGGATACCGACGATAATGGCAATCCCAAGGGTGATGGCAAGGATACCTGAAACCAGTTGTGACTTCCTGTGCCACAACTCAAGCAGCACGAGTTTGAAAAAGTTCATCTTTCAACTCTGATAATAATAAACAGGCCGGTCATTTCCCGCAACTTTTTCCGCTGCCGGAGGGACAGCATCCGCTTTTAGGAACCGCCAGCGCTGCAGCAACCAGTTTTCCCGCCTCTGTACTGCCGGTATAAGTGCCTGTGTTCTTCCCCGCAGCATTGAATACAATCACCTGGGTGGATTTGGCATTGAAATCGGCGCCAATCTGCCCAAGCAGGGATTTCTCCCCCGGATCATCGAGTTCCACTTCAACCACGGCCGCATTCCCTTTCAACTGTTGAACAGCGGCTCTGCAGTCCGCCGTCACTTGCTGCCTGTCTTTGAAACTCTTCTTGCAGACAACGATAAAAACAGGCTTTTTTTCATTCAGATAAGCAAGGGCTTCAACCCTCTTCTTTGAAGGAACCATGCTAACCAGCTTTTCAACCGTGGCATCTTTCTCGGTCAGTCCGCCGGCAGCTATTCCATTCATGCCGATAACCATAATTAATGGAACCGGAGCCGTCCCAACGCCAAAGGAAGCAACCAGTTCCTTATTGCTTTGATCATCCCTGTTCATGCTCAAAACAATGGATTCCTTTACTTTCTTCTGAGCCTGCTGTGCAATACTCATGGAATTGGCAGACGGAACACCGGTAGCTGTTACAACCAGGAAAACCGACTTTTTGGCTTTCTTGGCAGCATCAAGTTCCTCCTTGACTGTTTTTGCATGCAGGTTGAATCCAGAACCGAGGATAATGGCAATTGCCAGCAGCATCGCCAATGAGTTCTTTTTAAGCATATTGTTTGCTTTCATATTGAAAATTATTAAGGTTCGCAGACACAAATAAAGTTTGTAATTGATGAGGTAAAGAAATCATTAAAAAGGTGACGGTATTTATCGAGTACGATCATGTCAAGGCAGTAGTGTATTTTCAGGCCGTCAATATTGCCCTGGATAATGCCGGCCTCCTTCAGCACCTTGAGGTGCCGCGACACTGTGGGTCTTGCAATGGGCAGGTCGTCCGAAATATTGCCCGTCTTAATCTCCTTCTTCTCAGCCAGTAATCTCACGATGGCAAGCCTGGCCGGATGCGACAAAGCCCTGGCCACTTCTGCCAGTTCCTGAAGGTCCTTTTCAAATTCGGTGGCTTTGTTATTGGTCATGCCTATAATGTTTAATGTTGCAAACATACAACATTAGCTGTAACAAAATCCTCTCAAATTTAATTTATACACATTCTAATTTATTTGGCTAACAGATTTATTGTCAGCTCATTAATTATCGTAATGACTCTTAAAATTTTTCTTCGGCTTCAGGGTACAGGCACAGGAGCCCGTCAGCAACTCTCCTTTGTCAATAGACATCGGTAATCCGGCCCTCTCCCAGTCAAAAATCCCGCCGATCATGCTGGCAACATGCTTACATCCATGCTCCTGCAAAAATTTGACGATGTCTTTACTGTGCAGCCCGACTTCATCAAAAACAATAAAGCTCTTTTCTGGATCAAGGATCTGATATTGCTCTTCAAAATCTTTCCAGTTGATGTATACGATGGTCTTAACCCGGATTTTCTTTCCTGCGATCTCATAATCAGGCCGAAGGTCAATAAAGACAACATCCTTATCCGATAAGCTGAATGCTTCTCCGGCAGAGAGAAAACGGATAGCACCAATCAGCATTCCCAGTGTAGCAAATACATCCGCCATATTGATAAAGTTGAGTTATTTAACGAGTTTCATGAGTTCCTTTTCGACTTCGGTTTCCATCCCGGGTTCATAAAGTATCTTCTGCCATACAATCTGACCTTCTCCATCAATCAGGAATAAATGGGGCAGGGCATTTACATTCATGGCCCGTTTGAAATCTGAATTCGGGTCCAGGAGTACTTCAAATTCCCAGGCTTTGGATTCAGTGAATGATTTGACCCGGCTGCTGCTTCTGGTATCATCGACAGAGACTGCATAGATGATGACTCCGGTCTTAGTTTTCCAGTCCTCATAAACTTCGGCCAGGGCTTCAAGCAGATTCTCGGGTGGTTTGCAACACGTCTTCCAGAAACACAAAATGACAGGCTTTCCCGCATTCTTAATATTAATAGTGCTAAACTGCTGCCCATCAGTGGTTTTAATAGTCACCGATGGTAATTTGAACATTGTCAGTGTATCGGATTGGGCATAAATCATTATGGGCCATCTGAACAGAACCACAAACAGAATCAATACCAAACTATTGGGATTGCGTCTTTTCCAATCCATATTTATTGAGTTGTTTGCTGATTTCCTGAAATGAAAGGTAGCCTGTATGCCGGTAACATTCCTGACCATTTTTATCTAGGATCACCTGCACGGGGATCATCAGGACACCAAAATGCCTTGCCACTGGCTTCGTCTCTTTAATAGACACATCATAAAATACGACCTTCACTTTATCACTGAATTTTTCCCTGACATCCCTCATAACATCTTCCATTAATTGACATTCCCTGCAGTGGGTCGATCCGAATTCCAGCCAGGTGAGCCGGTATGGCTGGGAATTGACTGTATAGTTGTAAGCAGAATCCAGGAAGACCGCCAATGAATCCTCCGGACGAAACACTCCTTTATCTAATAATATGGACGACATGTAATTGGTCACTTTATCCCTGAAAATGAGCCCGGTGAATAATCCTGCGAAAGGCAATGCGAACAAAATCGCTGTCAGTACGCGCCTCATCGATTCATGGTATTATTTTCAAACAAGGGAATCAATTTGTCAAGGTACGCACTCCTGTTATCCTTCCCCCCCCCCAGATAAACCCTATTGAACATGTTTTCATGATAATATCGTTTTAATCAGACTACAATTTGAACTCGAATGACAGGGCAAGGGTGTTCCCAACATCCAATGCATCGTCGGCGGGCAACCAGGCCTGGTAGCTTAAGGAAAGGGAAATTTTCGCAGCCGGCACAACATGAACACCGGTAATAAAAGCCTTCCCTTCAGGAATATAAACTCCATCAACATCAATATCCCCTGGTATATTGGCCCTGACCAGGTCGCAGCGCCCGAAAAACTCACAATTTTCCTTCCATTCGTAACTGCCGAAAACAGATAATCCATGCAAATCAAGGTTCTTCAAAAAAGCGTGGTTCACATGATAATTATACTCGGCCCCGATTCTGAAGAACCCCGGCAGGCGATATGCCAAAAAACCTGACAACAGTTGCTGGGTGGCAGGCCTCAGCGGGTCCGGGGATAAGGCATTATCATAATAAACTCTTGAAATTAAATTAGCCGACGGCTTGATATCAATTCCTGTCGCATACTTGACATTACCCTTATTATCCTGGTTCAGGCGAAAACCTTCCCCATTGGTGAGGGCAGCATCAATGGAAAGCCAGTCCAGCGGGGAGAAATACCCAATGAAGCCAAGATCGGCGCTGGGCGTTCCGAAGTACTTGTCCTGGAAGGTTTCAAGGATATACCTGTAACCCCAGAATTTTTCCTGCGTGATATAGTGATTTTGCAAGATGCCCCCCGCCTGAATCTTAAGTGAAGAAGCCGGTTTGTATTCCAGGTAGGAAAACTTCAAAGTGGTTGTATAATAGCTTCCTTCCTTATATGAATAGGTGGTTGTGACAGCATTACCCAGAGAATCCCGGATATCAAGGTTGCCAAAGACCGTCGGGCGCCCTGCATCCAGAACCATTGTCCCGGTCCACCGCTGCGCAAACTGATAGCTGTAACCGAAATGAGCCCGGTTGATATACATCCCAAATCTGCCCGTACTGCCATCAGTCTGATACAGAGTACGGTTGATCACCTGAATGATTACCTGGCCGGCGGGTTTAAAGGTGGTATCGGTCTGAGCAAAGAGATAGACAGTCGGGATTGTAAGGAGCGGAATCATGGTGACTGAGCCAGCGAGAGCAGCGGAAAGGTTTGCCAGTCTAATGGCTTTTTTATCAGGGCAGTTTGGCTGAAAGGCAATTACGGCCGTGTTCTTCCTCCTGTCCGCTACCAGAAGGACTATAAGGAAGACTAATGAAACAGCTAAAAGAACCAACATAGAAAACCACGTTTTAAAACATTGACCCGTATATCATTCCTGTGATAGTCGCCATCACCACCACAAGTGTCACATATACCACCGTTTTCATAGTCCCGATCACACCTCTGATTACCAACATATTCGGAAGAGAAAGAGAGGGGCCGGCGAGCAGGAGCGCCAGGGCTGGCCCCTTGCCCATCCCGCTGGCGATGAGTCCTTGCAGGATCGGTACCTCTGTCAACGTGGCAAAGTACATGAAAGCACCAACGATTGATGCAAAGAAGTTGGAGAACAGCGAATTGCCACCGACCATGTACTGTATCCATTCGTTTGGAATGATGCCCGCCATGGCTTTGCCATCGTGCGTGGATCCCAGCAGGAAGCCGGCCGTAACCACCCCGATGGCCAGCAGGGGCATGATCTGTTTGGCAAAGCCCCAGCTCGCCCAGGCCCATTCCCGGTTATCGGGGTCGTTCTTGTCCCGGAAGGTGATCACACCCAGCGAGACAATGCCAATCAACATGGGAAGCAGGGGTGCAAGTCTGGCATCGCTGATCAGCTCTGATGCAATGATGACAGACAGGACAGTCAGGGCAGCAGCGGCCAGAACCCTGTACCAACTGATCTTCAGGATGTATATCAGCGAATACAGCAGCAATAAGCTGAAGCATCCGGTGATGTGCCACTTGTAATACCATATGTAATACCATGCACTGCCGGTATCATCGCCTGAGGGACTGCCCCAGTTGGCAAACACCAGGATGAGCACCAGCACGAAAAAGTGAAAGGAGGTCTGCCACATGGGCCGCTTCTCGGGCGGTGCAACAATGTTCATCTGTTCCTCCCGCTTCAGCTTCTCCTCTTTGCGATAAATCATCGACATCAGGATGCCGATGATCACACTGAAGATGACCGCCCCTATCGTCCGGGCTACCCCCATCTCAAATCCCAGTATCCTGGCAGTCAGAATGATGGCAAGGATGTTGATGGCAGGTCCGGAATACAGGAATGCAATGGCTGGTCCAAGCCCGGCTCCCCTTTTATGAATGCTGGAAAACAGCGGTAAAATGGTACACGAACAGACTGCCAGAATGGTTCCTGAAACTGAAGCTACCGTATAGGCCAGCCATTTTTTGGCATTGGCGCCGAAATAGCGCAGCACGGAGCCCTGGCTGACAAATACTGAAATCACCCCGGCAATGAAAAATGCCGGCAGCAGGCAGAGGATGACATGTTCTCTTGCATACCACTTCACCAGGTCGAAAGTGGCTGCAATGGCTGTGTTGAACCTGGCGCTTTCCAATGGCAGGAAGAAGGCTGCCGCAAAGACCAGAATGATCCAGCTCAATATCTTAATCTCTTTTCTGTTTTCCATATTCCCTCAGTATTAGCCAGTAAAATAAAAATTCGGGATTCATTGAATCAGATTCCTCTCCCGTATTCACGGGATCGGAATGACATTCAGTTTTTTTATGGGTTGGGTTGGTGGGAGTTTAGGTGCCCCCAACCCAAACCAACAGGCCCCCCAAAATCCCAGTAATTTAGACCAAAGGGAGAAATATCAAAAATTTGAA
>CAZSQJ010000097.1:0-9018 GCA_964608665.1 uncultured Bacteroidales bacterium
AAGAATAAAGACTTAAGAATCAAGACCTAAGAAAGAAAGAGTAAAGAAAGAATAATAAAATTCCAATTAAAAAGGCAAAAGGATAAATTTAATTCCGGATTGTTCAGGTTGCATCGGGATTGGTACAAGCCTTCGCCCAGACCGACAATCCCGGGGCATGTATTCCTCTTTTGCTGAGCCTCATTGCCCTGGAGGAACTGATCACAAGCATGGCACAGATGAGATTGGCGATCCACCGGGGACCGCGCCATGCTCCAAGGTCGGATGATGGTTCCTTCCGGATGCGTAAGATCTTCTGAAGAAGGAATTGCAGGTTACGTGCGATAAAGAGGGGCAGGAAAAGATAGCCCGACTGCCTTACCTCAAGTCCTGCTTCCCTGCAAAGAGACACAAGCTGTTTCCTGTTATATCTTCGAAAATGTCCCAGGAAACGGTCGTGATAAGAAAACAGGTAATGGTATGCCGGGACTGTGATGACAAACACTGTTTCCCTGCCGACTGAGGGATTTGCGATCCACTTCTTCAGGAAGGGCGCATCATCTTCCACATGTTCGATCACATCCATCATCAGGACTGCCTGGAACGAGGTACCGGCCGGTATCGCTTCCGGAGACCGGATCAGGCGGATATCCATGCCGGCAGTTTCACGCTGCAGGCGGTGGCGGACTGCATCAGTATAGGCATCGTCAAGGGCTGTCACTGCAATTTCGCCGCTTTTTGATACAAGCATCCTTGCCTGGTACAAGTCCCCGCTGCCGATATCCAGCACACGGTATGGATATGAAGCAGCCTTTTGTATATCCTTCTTCAGCATCCGCCACAGGAGGGCTGCCCTGGCCCTTTCCCAGGGGTGGCGCTTGTTATCGGGGAAGGAGGAGGAAGATTCTTTCAGATCCATGGCCGTTCGTGGATTTTTTATGCAAGGTAGCAAAACAAAGCCTAAGTTTGCATATCTGCTGCAATAAAAAGCTGTATGTCCGTATTCAGATTTTATACTGATTCTTTATGCCGATGATTCCGGGAATCATTTTTTCGCATTCTCAATTTCTTTCGGTATACATGCGGTTGTCACTGCAGAAAACATAAGAACTATTGAAAAAAAGAGCGGTAACCGGTGTTGTTTTGCTTTTCCTTCCAGTGTTGCTGGCAGGACTTATCTTTCTTGCTGACATCCTGATCAATGGTTCACATCACCAGGTTTTTCAAAAGCTTTTTCAGTTGCATACAAAGTCGTTTCCATTCCTTGATCTTCAGACAACCCTGACGGGAATAGAAATGGCTTCCACCGGTGCAGACCCCCTGCTGGAGAGGACTGTTATCAATGGGAACAACTGGTGTTACCCAAGAATCTGGTACTTCTTTTCAATCATGGGGCTGACACCGGAAATGACCAATGTGGCAGGGATTGTGCTGATTTTTGCCTTTTATCTGACAAACTACTTCCTGTTCAGAAGATTAAAACCATTTGAAGCGCTGGTTACAGGTACTTTCCTTATATCTCCACCCGTGATCCTGGCTCTGGAAAGAGGAAATGTCGATGTCCTGATATATTGCATCCTGTTTGCATCCGTGTTTCTCATACAAAAGAAATTGCCATTGAAAGCAATTGGCTATGCTGCGGTTTTATTCACCGCTATGCTGAAGCTCTTTCCGGTATTTGCATTTCCGGTGGTCCTCGGGGAAAAAAGAAAAACCATGATATGGACCGGAAGCCTGCTGATTGCTGCATTCCTGATCTATCTTGCGGCAGAGGCATCCGCCATCAGAATCCTTTACGAACAGATGGGAAAGCCCGTCGGTGTTATCTCATACGGGATTCAGCAAGTTCCTTCCTTTCTCCATACATTTTTCACAATTAACCGGACCGGATCACTCACGGTCGTCATCATCGTTCTTTTCATCCTTAGCCTGATCCTCTCACAGCGAAAGCCGGGGAAAAGGCTTGACAACCCCGTTTCTGAACCGGACACACTGTCATTCAGCGTCAGTTGCCTTGTGTTCCTGGGAACTTACTTCACCGGTTTCAACTTTATTTACCGGATGATCTTCCTTTTACCTGCACTGCCATTCCTTTTTCGTTCAGCTACACCCGGTCAGCCCCTGGCAAGGCTTTCGCAGATCACCCTCCTCATCATGTGGTTTGCCTTCTTTCATATGATGATCATCAATCCGCTGTTCCAGACTGGACCTTCTTTCCTGATAAAAGAAATGCTTCTGCTTGCTTTATTCCTTCTGCTCACCTTCCTGACGGGAAAAAGCTGTTTGGTGCTGCCTGAAATCCTGACGACAATCAGGAGTTTCAGATCAGTGAAAAAAGAGCGGTTCCGCTCGCCCGGACGCGAATAAAACACCTCCCCGCCATGATCCTTGTCATTTTAATTGTGCTGCTGACATTCCTGATCTGCCTGGGGGCCGGGAGTGCTTTCGTAAAGTTCACGATGAAAAAAAGGACTGCGTCCTTCAATTCTTTATGTCTGGCCGATGTGACAATGACCGGCTTTATAGTGATCAGCATGATCCTTGGGGTAATTTACCTTTTCATACCTGTTCATCATGGCGTTCTTTGGTTTTTTGCCATCACCGGGATTTATGGAATATTCCTGATAGATAAGAGCACATACCAGACCTGGTTGAATGTCATTTTGCATGGACATTGGATCCCGAAACTTTCCTTCCTCGCTGCCCTGCCTGTAATCATTTACTGGGGAGTACTTCCCGTCAGCATCTGGGATACCTGGATGTATCATGCCCAGCTGATCCAATGGAGCATGTACTGCCCTGCAGTCCCCGGACTGGCCAACCTTTCTCCCCATCTGGGACTTCATTCCACTGTCTTTCTGTTCAGTTCGCTTATCTCTACCCGCGAGTGGATCGGGTATTCCGTATATGTGGTAAATACATTCCTGCTGTTGCTGGTTTGGCTGAAACTATTGAGTGAAACAGTTGAAGAATCAGGTGAAACAAGCACTTTGTCCCTTGTTTTGCCAGGCTTGATGCTCGCAGGTATCGTCTTCTTTTTTAAGGACTGGATATCATCTCCGAGTCCAGACGTCTCATCTGCCCTGCTTTTTCTTTACCTGACCATCCTGATGTTCCGGCCCGCGGTTCCCAGGTATTCATCATTACTTATTGTTTTACTGATATTTACACTTTCGACCCTTAAACTGAATAACATCCTGCTTTTCGGACCTGGAGTGATTTCTCTTTTCACTGTTTACCGGGATAAAAGCTTATTCAGGATTGCCATCATGATAACAGGGCTAATTATAATACCTTGGTTAGCAAGAAATTACATTATAAGTGGATACCCCTTTTATCCGGCTTCACCGGGCCTGTTCCAACCTGACTGGCGCCTGCCGGCAAATGAACTTAAATATTTCAGGGAAGGGATTCTCGCCTGGGCAAGGGTTCCTTTCACTACTTACCGGGAGGTTCTCAACATGCCGGTGCATGAATGGACACCCGTGTGGTACATTCAGACAGGATCCTTCATCCGCGTTTTGTTGCTGGCCGCCTTTATTGGCCCGTTTACCTTTTTTTTCAAGTCTGTTAGAACAGGTATCCGAAACACGTTTTGGAATTTTTTCCTTACGGCCTGGCTAATGATGATATTCTGGTTTTTCACCGCTCCTTCACCGAGGTTTATCCTGGCACCGCTTTGTTTCCTCGCAGTTTTCCCGCTTACTGTCCCTGTGATTCGGTTCATTCGCAATAAACTCAATGTGAACCTTAAACAAATCTCCACCGCCCTCATTGCCGTAACTTTGTTCTCCATGCCGCTGGTTACCATCATCAATGGCAGTTCCAAACTTCCGGATGCCGGCTTGCTGATGCTGCCCGAATCACCGCCCCCGGCTCATGTTCAACCCATATTGTTTCATGGGATGACCTTCCATGTGCTGGATGAATCTGCAGGGAACAGGTGCTATGACACTGATATTCCGTGCGTACAGCAACTTGATCAAAATCTTCATCCCAGGGGCAAGCACATCAGGCACGGCTTTTCAAAGAAAGCAATCCCAACGCACCAATAGTACAGGGTTAATTTGTAGCGGGTTATCTGACAATAGCCTCAACCATCTAAACAGTATCCATAAAATTCCTTTCCACCCTGTTAAAGATAAGTCCTCCCAGAAGGAACAGCAGCAGGGAAAACCCCGCGGCGTAAAGCAGCAAATCCCAGCGGAAGCTTCCGGTACCAAGAAAGGCATAGCGGAATGTCTCAATCACGGGTGTCATGGGATTCCAGACGAGGATATCCCTGTATGCCGGCGGCACAGAAGACAAGGGGTAGATCACAGGGGTGGCAAACATCAGCAATTGTACGCCAAATACCACTAAAAACCGCAGGTCGCGGTATTTGGTCGTGAGTGAGGAGATCAGCAGGCCTGCCCCCAGTCCCATCAGGGCCATGATGATGATCAGCAGCGGCAACAGCAGGAGATGGGCATTGGGTTGTACCAGGTCTGTGCTGAAATGGTAATAAAAGAAGAACCCCAGAAACAGCAGGAACTGCACCAGGAAGGTGTTGAAGTTACTGATCACGATGGCCACCGGCACAGCCATGCGCGGAAAGTAAACCTTGCCGAACAGACCGGCATTGTCAATAAAGGTGGAGGAGGTCTTGTTGAGGCAGGCCGCGAAATAACTCCAGAGGATCACACCCGAAAGATAAAATAGTATCTGCGGCAGACCGTCGGTCGACAAACGGGCCACATTCCCGAAGATCACCACAAACACCAGGGTGGTGAGCAGGGGCTGCAAAATATACCAGAGCGGTCCCAGAATGGTCTGCTTGTAAACCGCAACAAAATCGCGCCTTACAAACATCAGCACCAGGTCGCGGTATTCCCACAGTTCCCTGAACTTAAAATCAGGAAACCGCCGTTTCGGACTGATAATCAAATCCCATTTGTCTTCACTCACAGTGTGCCCATTTTTCCACTCCGGCAAAGATCATGATTTTACCTTAAGTTTGCAATGGTTTTGGCTTAGGCATGATGAACTCACAAGCATGATCAAAACACAGATAAAGAAACTGTTCAGGCATTTTGGGTACAGAGTCGTCCCGCTGAACTATCATCATATTGATTATTACGAATCGCTGGAAACAGTCCGTCACCAATGGCTGACACAGTTCAACATCCGTACGATACTCGATGCGGGCGCCGGCAGCGGGCAGTTTGCAAGGACGATCCGCAAAACCTTCCCATCGGCCAGGCTGGTGTGTTTTGAACCCATCGACGCCTGTTTTCAGGAAATCCGGGAAACATTCAGAAATGATCCCAATACCAGTCTGAATAAGCTTGCACTCGGATCAAAGGAAGGTTCCTTTGTGTTCCATATTCACAGGAATCCGGGATCCAGCTCTTTTCTGAGAATGACAGATATTCATACCAATGCCTATCCCGGATCGGGTGAATCAGAAACCGCCGTCATTCCGACCATCAGGCTGGAAGATTACCTGAACACCCACAGCGAAATGCCGGAATTCTTCCTGAAACTTGACACCCAGGGAACCGAACTGGACATCCTGAAAGGCGCAGGCGACTGGATTCACAAAATGAGAGTAATCCAGATTGAACTGAATTTTGCGGAAACTTACGAGCAATGCCCGCTCTTCGACGAAGTGTACCAGTTTCTCAGGACAAGGCATTTCATCCTGGCAGGCATTGAAAATGCCTCACAATCTCTCGTTGACGGAAGTTTCCTTCAGTGCGACGCTTTTTTCATAAGGGAGACATGAACGCATTGCGGATATAGAATCCTCCTCACATCCAATTTACAGCCTGAACAGACCGGCATAACGCACAAAACGGCAGGCGATTGCCATTTACAGAAGCGTCCTGACTATCTTCCTGATTATAAATATATTATAAAAAAAGCACTTTCCTACTTTCCCTTACATACAGTTTGAAAAACCGCTTCATAGGCTTCCACGGCCGAGTTGCTGTCGAACTTGCTGCATGCGACTGCCGCCAGGGAACGGTGGTAATGGTAAAGCGCCGGATTGGTGAGATAGCTTAGCATTGCGGAGCGGATTCCCGGAATATCAGGTTTGCCGCCTATGTTGGGCACAAGGATTCCGGCTGTTTCTCCTCCGGCATCCAGAGTGGTGGATAATTCTCCATGATCCGAAACGATGGCCGGTTTCCCGCAAAAGAGGTATTCCACCACGCTGAAAGTGAAGTTTTCGGTTCTGGCATAGGTAGGCAGCACACCTGCATCGCAGGCATTGATCCATTCCAGGGGATTATCCACAAATCCCGTGAAATGAATGCGTTTTTCACCGGCAAACAACTGCTGCAGTTCATTCAGGTGGGGACTGCTTCCGATGGCCACGAAACGGGTATCCCGGCCGGTTTCCGGGGCGGCTCCGAGAAAGGCCTCCATGGCTTCCTTCCAGCCCTTTTCCGGCACTCCTCTGGCCACCATCACAAAAACAAAGGCATCTTCCGGTATCCCGAGCATCTTTCTGTAAGCGGCAGGATCACCCACCGGAGGTTTCGCCGTGAAACCGTGAAAGATTCTCTTCACTGTCAGGATGTTATGCAGATCCTTGTATTGATCCAGTATCCTGATATTACAAGGGGCCTTGTAAACAATGGCTTTCACCTGGCGGAAAAGCGGTTCGCAGGTTTTGATTTCTTCCTCTGTGGGTTTCGCATATTCGCTGATATCATAAGATCCGTGCAGGGAAAGCACCAGTGGTATGCTGCCGCCCACAGCCTCAACTACCAGTTTATCAGAATATTTATCGAAACTGGTGATCACATCCACCTGGTACCTCTGAAGCACCTTCAGGAAGTACCTCCTTCTGCTGTGTTCCCAATAATGGTTGCATATCCCTGACTTCGAGAGCGCACCCGACACAGCCCAGTTTATCCTGTCGCACCACGGCCGGTTTAACACACTTTCCCTGATAACGGCAGTGGATAAAAATGAAACCGCCTTATAATCTGATACATAAGGATAGTGATCAAACAGGATCACCCGGTGCCTGCGGGCAAGTCCGTTGGCAAGATGAGCCAGGTAAGTGCTGACGCCACCGAGACCCATGTTATGTACTGATAACAATATATTCATAATCAGTGGGATCAGCTTATCCGGAGCATTTTTTTCCAATGAAAACCCTGCACCTCCAGGTCGAAATCGCGTACCGTTTCCCGCATCACAGCCGGATCGTACGAATCGATGTGCGCCATGATCTGCAGGGCCCTGGCTGCATATTCTTCCATTGAATAGGCAGAAACCAGCAAGCCGTTTTCCTCCCGGATGATCTCACGAACCCCTCCGCAATCGAATGCAAGTACCGGTTTTCCGAGGGCAATGGCCTCAGCCGTAACAATGGAGAAGGATTCTTCGAGCGACACTAGCATGAAAGCATCCGCAGCGCCGAGGCTTGCCCTGTATTCCTCCTGCTTCGCCATGCCTGTAAAGCGGAAACGGTCCGCGATTCCATAAGTTTGCGCCAGGTTCATCGCCATATGGACGGCTGTAGCCTGCCTGTCGCCCCCTATCCAGAGGAAATACACAGGTTTATCCGAATGTGTCAGTATCAACCGGCCGGTTTCGGTAAAACGCAGGGGGTCCTTACTGTAATTGAAATAGGCTGAAGCCATTACCCAGACAAAGGCATGTTCCGGGATGCCCAGTCCGGCGCGAAACAGCTCACGGGAACCGGGAGCCGGGAGCAGTTCGCGCATCAGGATGGGAGGATAAACCACCTCTGGCCGGATGCCGGGGACAAGCCAGCCGAGCATCTTCGCCTGGGCACGGGAACTTGACAACACCAATGCGGCTTGTTTCAGCCGTGAAACCAGCATGGCAGGATCATATGCATATAAATATGCCTGGAGCGGATGGGCATGAACGATCAGCGGAATGCCCGATGACCAGAACACATCATAATCCCCTGAGAGGGTGAGACTGTTGATGTAGATCAAAGCGGGACGGTGCCTGGTGAGAATTTTTGTGAAGTACCCATGGCAGGCGGAATGTGCTGAGCCGGGCATCAGGTAGCGTCCGGCCTTATGCAACAATCCCCTTCCCTTCAGATAAGATTCCGTGCAGTAAGCTGCATGGACATTGACCGGGTATTCAGACACATAGTCCTGATAATGCGTCAGCAGGATGATCCTGGTCTTTTCCCTGTCCAAAAGAGACATCAGCCTGAACAGGCAATGTTCCGAACCTGAAAGCGATCCCCCGCTTATGAATAAAATAGTATGCAGCGCCTGATCCACAGTGAACAAAAGTAATCAAATCCAGCCACAGGAAGTCCTGCGTCTATCTATTTACAAATAAAGATCTTACCCATCTGGCGGGACTGAGAAGGGCATACCCGAGCCGGTAGGAACGGGAGCGGTAAACGCTGTTCAGAAGGTTTTCGCATTTCTGCTTGGTTTCTGCCACCAGTCTTTCGCTGCAGAGCACTGCCTCGAGCGGGTATTGACGGTATACATCGATGTTCTTCTGAACCATGTACTTCATGATCTCGTAACGCTGTTGCCCGGCCGTTACTGCCAGGGAAGTGTAATGTGTCCGGTATTGAAAGAGCACTTCCGGAATTACGTGAATCCGGCCGCCGTCCTCCAGCATCCTGATCCAGAATTCCCAGTCCTCATAGCCTTTCACCATTTGTTCATCATATCCGCCTATCCTTTCCCAGTCCGATTTTCTGTATAATGACGCGGGCATGACGGCACTGTCAAGGACAAAGTCCCTGATGTTTCCTCCTTTCAAGGCGATCACACCCTCAGAATACCCGAATTTCCGTGCATAGGAAGAAACGGCCCTGACATTTACATCCTCAAGGATGATTTCCAGTGTCCGGGCCATAAAATCCGGGTGGAAGGTATCATCGGCATCGAGGGGAAGGATCAGTTCCCCCTTTGCCTGGCTGATCCCGGCATTTCTGGCTGCGGGAAGGCCTTTGTTTTCCTGGCGTACCAGGGTAAATCCGTGCCGTTTCTCAAGATCATTGATGATGTTTTGTGTGGAAAGATCGGAGGAACC
>CAZSQJ010000098.1:0-8921 GCA_964608665.1 uncultured Bacteroidales bacterium
GAGTCCACGGCCGTGAACGGACCATTGGGCTGAGTGGCAAAATAAATATGGTAACTGTCGAAGGAGTTCAGGGTATCGGTCACGGGTGTCCAGTAAACAGTCACATGTCCTGTGACCGGATGGATGCTGAAGCTGTCGAGCACAGGGGGCGGCAGGATGGGATCCTTCATGATGATCCGGATGGTGCGGGTGACCCTGCCCGGTACGGGACAATAATCGTCGGTGTATGTTATCACGAAATTATAATCCACATATTCGTCAAAATTTCCGTAACCGTAAGTCAGATGATCGCAGGTAGGCTGCCAGTTAAACGTGGTGGTTACCGTCGACTGTCCGCTGAGCTGAGGGGGCGGTGTGAGGGTTGCACAGGGCGGTTCCAGACAGCCGTTGAGGGTACTGGTAAATCCCGTGCCGAACTGTGCCCCGCTGGCGTTGAGGTAAACCGTCTGAGGGGTGAGCGAATCGTTCAATATCTCATAATCAAAGGCGGAGACCGGAAAAGTGACCGTGGTACCCGGGTAAACCGTGTCGGTCCACTGGCTGGGGAAATTTCCGGGAAAGGGAGCAGTGGCCGAGGGGGGATGGTTGTTGCTGCCGGTCAGTATCACGATCTGAATTTCCCGGAACACCTCCGATACCAGTGTCGCGTTTTTGTATGCCCTGCAGCGGGTACTGGTGAGGAAGGCCCCGGTGGTGAAGCAGGTGAAACTGATCTGGCCGGTGTAAGGGTCCATATTGGCCGGGTCGTTGGAAGGATGGTGCATGACGCCCGGCATGGGTGAATTCCAGGAATAACCGGCATTGTATGCGGCAGGAGCGATGGGTGTATTGAGGGCAGTAAGCGGCTCCGCCCAGCTGAAAGCAAGTGAGTCTCCATCCGGATCGTAGCCGTTATGGTTATAGAAGAGGTGATAGCCGGTGGTCATTACCGAGACAGGTTTCTCAGCAAAGAGTGGTGAATTGTCGTAACAGGGATGGGCCGGTTTGTTATTGTAAGGGTACATGACTGCCCTGAGGAACCAGTACATGGAACTTGTTCCGGTGATATTCGAGCAGGGATTGCGGCAACATCCGCTGAAAGAGAAGACCCAGCCCGTAGCCGGAGGCACCGATGCCGGCAATTGTATGGTGTCGGACTCGTAGATCCACTCCCTCACGCCGCCCTGATTGGGGATGGTGGTCAACTCACAGTCTATGTGCGTAAAAGCCGGCGGATTACCCGGAAAACACACCGGTGAAATATCATTGGTGTCTTTGAAAAACACGGTAATATCCGGTATTCCCGGAATATTGGTCATCAGCGACATACTGGAGGGGGAAAAGGTAATGCCTGCGCACTCCTGGTAAACCCGAAGCGAAAAGACATACCTTCCGTCCTGAAGGCATTTCCAGGTGATTTCCCCTCCCATGTAGTGACTTCCCCTGCCGGAGAATGAAAGTAAGAGCAGTAAAGCGAGCAGTGTCAGTGGTTTGTTTCTCATTGAACCGGTATTATGCGGTAAATATAGTCATTTCACATTGTTATACTGAATCTTATTGAAAATGCGAAGCAATTTCCGGTTAGATTCAGTAATACCGATGACGCTGTAAACACATATTTTGCAATCCTGAATTCTTTCGGTATAATTATCAGGAAGGGTAAAACCTTAAAGGAATCTTTTGTTAATTTTACCCTTCAAACCAAGCGTTATGATAAAGCAATCATTCTTACTGATAAGCTTCCTGGCCATCATCCAGGCAGTGAGTTCCCAGGCATTACAGACAGACAGGAAAGCTGTGGCCACCGTTGCCCGGAATTTCTATTATGAGCGTGTGAACCAGATTCATCCGATGGATTACGAAGCTGTTTCCGCCGGGGAGATCCTGCCCGTTTACCACGAGGGGAAATTGGTTTACTACGGTATCAGCATGCAGCCGTCGGGCTGGGTGGTTGTGGCCGGCTGCGATGCGGTGATCCCGGTTTTGGGATAT
This sequence comes from uncultured Bacteroidales bacterium, assembly GCA_964608665.1. GTDB lineage: Bacteria > Bacteroidota > Bacteroidia > Bacteroidales > CAIXZF01 > JAKLIX01. Next base: position 1,972 of record CAZSQJ010000098.1, read on the forward strand.
GCTTTTGAAGGCGCATTCAAGGCGGATGATCAGCCCGCCTGTTTCCGTGCATGGATGGAACAATACGCCAAAGCCATCGCACACTGTCTTGAAAACAAGCTCGCGCCCACCGAAGAAATTCAAAAGGAATGGAAAAGACTGAGCGGCCATGATCCTTTGACCCTGAGGGATCTCAGGAGTCAGAAAGGTGTACAGCCCCTGCTTACCAGCAAATGGGACCAGGGCAAATTCTACAACACCCAATGTCCGGCCGATCCGCAGGGACCTGATGGTCACGCCGTTACAGGCTGCGTGGCCACGGCCATGGGTCAGATCATGTATTATTACCGCTGGCCGGAACATGGCAGCGGTTCTTACACCTACCAGCACCCGGTTTACGGAACCCTGAGCGCCGACTTTGCGGCCGCCACGTACGACTGGAACAATATGCAGCACCAGCTCAGCTCATACAACGACGGCGTTGCCGAAGTGCTGGGCCACCTGGGCGTATCGGTTGACATGAATTACGGACCCTTCGGTTCGGGGATGTGGAACCATAAAGCCGCTTACAGCCTCGGAACCTATTTTAAATACCTTCCTTCCACGCAGTATGTCTGGCGGGATACTACCAACCTCGACTGGGACAGTCTGGTGATCAGTCACTTAGATCGCGGACAGGTACTCTATTACGCAGGCTGGTCCGACACCGTTTACATCAGTGGTCATGCATTCGTATGCGACGGATACCAGGATACCGGGTACTGTCATTTCAACTGGGGATGGAGCGGTTCCTACGACGGGTATTTCTATCTGAACGCACTTAATCCGGGCGGGTCCAACTTCAACCTGGTACAGGAGCTGATCATCAACATACACCCGGATACCCTGCAATACACCTATCCCGCCTTTTGCCAGGGTAACCAGAATATCCACTACCGTCAGGGGACACTCGAAGACGGCAGCGGCCCCCTGGAAAACTATTCCGGCAATGCAAACTGTCAGTGGCTGATCGATCCGCAGGTATTGCCCGAAGACTCGGTCAGTTCCCTTACTGTCAGCTTTCAGCGGTTTGACACAGAGGCCGGACAGGACATTCTGACCCTCTATGACGGTCCAACGACGGCGTCTCCCATACTTGGAACATTCTCAGGCAACAGCCTGCCCCCCACCCTCACCTCAAGCGGCAACAAGGTATTGATCACCTTCACCACCAATGCCAGCACCGGCGGGAAAGGATGGCTGCTCAGCTACAAAAGCAACGAACCCACATATTGTTCCTCTCAAACACTGACGGCCGTTCAGGGCAGCATCAGCGACGGCAGCGGAGCAAAGCACTACGTGAACAACAGCCTCTGTAACTGGACCATACAGCCTCCAAACGCCGCAGAACTCGTGCTTACATTCACTTCCTTCGACACCGAAGCCATCTTCGATTTTCTGGAGGTTTGGGATTTGAACACCCAGGTTTTGCTCGGGAAATTTTCCGGCAACCAGCTTCCCTCACCCGTAACGGCACCTTCGGGAGCCATGTACCTGATCTTTAAATCCAACGGAACCCATGCCGGACAGGGATGGGAAGCCACCTACACCATTACCAACCTCGGCATGAATGCCATGGAGAAGACCGGCAGTGCCAGGGTATTTCCAAATCCTGCAACAGATTATGTTATACTGGAAATCAACAATATGCCGACAGGCTGCACATCGTGGCGCATTAATGACATCACCGGAAATGAAGTACTGAACGGCAGCTTTAACATTCAGACCGCTGCCGAAAGGAAGACCCTGCACCTTGAATCACTCCGGGCTGGGTATTATTTTCTGCAGATCATCACCGCAAAAGGGATCCTGCCGCTGAAGCTGATCCGGCGCTAATCCTTTTCCCCTGCCAATTCCATTTCCCCCAGGCATTCCATGATCTTTTTCTTGAATTTCCAGCAGGTCATCTGACGGATTTCCACCCGTCTTGACAGTTCATAAGACGATACGGCAGGCGAATGACAGACCAGATAAGCGATCTGCAGAGCCTCCCGCAGATTGATCTTACATTTATGAAATATGGTATGGGCGGTGGCTGATTCCTCCCGCTTGCATCGGGTGCAGCGCCTCGAATGCGGGGACTTCCCCGGGCAGTAGTTCGTATGTCCGCAATGCCGGCAAACAAAGCCATCCTTCCATTTTTCGGCAGCGATCAGGGAATAGGCACTATCGTCATCTTCCAACAGTTTCTGAAAGTCCTGCATTTCGATCTTCCTGAACAAACCATCCAAACGTACACTATCAGGTTCCGACATATCTATCTTATTATTAATATCTTACAAAATTTGCCAGCGATTATTCAAAAAAAACTTCTGCAAAATTAAACAAAAAGTGATACTTAAGCGATTTATAATTAAAAAATGAATTATCTTTGCAGCAGAAAATTAAAAACCATGAGCACATTCAGAACAATCGCGATCATGATGACTGCAGCCATCCTGTTCAGTTGCAGCAACTCCGGCACGACCGGCAATACCGAAGGAGAAAGCAGCGGCGGTGAGATCAAGGCAGCTGCCGGCACAAGCGCTTCCGACGGCAAGGTTGTATATCTCACCAAATCGGATTTCCTGGCCAAAGTCTTTAATTATGAAAAGTTCAAAGAATGGAAGTACCAGGGCGACAAGCCGGCTGTCATAGATTTTTACGCTGACTGGTGCCGGCCGTGTAAGCTGGTGGCTCCCATCATGGATGAGCTGGCCGCGGAATACAAGGGTAAAGTACACATTTACAAGGTGAACACCGACAAAGAAAAAGAACTTGCCGGGGCCTTCCAGATTTCAAGCATCCCCGCCGTTTTATTCATCCCCGTGAACGGGCAACCCCAGATGGCCGTAGGTGCGCTTCCCAAGGAAGAATACGTGAAAGCTATCAACAACCTGCTGATACCCCAGGATCAACAATAATATTGCTTTTGTTATAAATAATTAAATATCAACACAATGGAACATTTAACCGCCGAAACCTTTAAAGAGAAGGTTTTCAATTATGAAAAAAACCAGGAATGGAAATATGAAGGCAGTTTGCCCTGCCTGATCGACTTTTATGCCGACTGGTGTGCACCCTGTAAGATGGTTGCCCCCATTCTCGAAGAACTGCAGAAAGAGTATGAAGGGAAAATCAATATTTACAAAGTGGATACCGAAGCCGAGCAGGAACTGGCGGCCGTTTTCGGGATACGCAGCATTCCCTCCCTCCTGTTCTGTCCGGCCGACGACCAACCGCAAATGGCCATGGGAGCACTCCCCAAGGCATCCCTGACACAGGCCATCAACGAGATCTTACTGAAAGAAACAAATTGAAAATCAATTATATTGAATGAGAAAGCTGTCCTGCGGGGCAGCTTTTTTTTTGCCTGAGAAGGCTCGTACAACCCGGATATTGAACAAGGGTTTGTATCTTTGCGCACCCGACAGCAAAGACTTACACATTTAAAAACTGATAATTCCTTAGACATGAGCGAAAAACATCACGGGATCAACACCAAAATGATCCACGCCGGGCAGATTGATGATCCCCTGGGCAGCGCCACAGTTCCCATTTACCAGACTTCCACCTTCAAATTCAGGAGCGCCGATCACGGGGCGCAGTGTTTCTCGGGGGAAAGTGACGGGTACATTTATACCCGCATCGGCAATCCCACCATCAAAGCGCTGGAGGACAACCTTGCGGCCCTGGAGAACGGATACGGCGGCATTGCCACCGCGTCCGGCATGGCTGCCATCAATTGCGTATACCTGGCCTATCTCGGACAGGGTGACCATATTGTAAGTCACAACGCACTTTACGGACCGGCCAGGGGTGTGATGGAAACCATTTACCCGCGGCTCGGCGTGGAATGCACCTATATCGACGCAGCTATCGCCGACAACATCCGCCATGCCATCCGGCCCAACACCAGGCTGATTTACATCGAAACACCCGCCAACCCGACCATGGGAATTACCGACATTGCCGAAGCCGCCGCGATCGCACACAAACACAATATCCCCCTGGTAGTGGACAACACCTTCTGCAGTCCTTATCTCCAGCGCCCGCTCGATCTGGGAGCCGATGTGGTACTGCACTCCCTCACCAAGTTCCTCAACGGACATGCCGACATCGTTGGTGGTGTGGTGATTGCCAAAGAAGCCACCCATTACCAGAAAATCAGGCATATCATGGTCAATATGGGATTCAACATGGATCCCCACCAGGCATTCCTGGTGATCAGAGGAGTTAAAACACTGGGTATCAGAATAGAAAAAGCCCAGCAGAGTGCCATGAAAGTCGCATCATACCTGGAGAATCACCCAAAAGTAGCCTGGGTGAAATACCCCGGACTTCCCTCCCACCCTCAGTATGAGTTGGCAAAGCGGCAAATGGACGGTCCGGGAACCATGATCAGTTTCGAAGTGAAAGGCGGGTATGAATCAGGTAAGATCCTGATGGACAACATGAAACTGGCTTTGCTTGCCGTTTCACTCGGAGGAGTGGAAAGCCTTATCCAGCATCCGGCCTCCATGACCCACTCCAAACTGCCGAAAGAGAAAAGAGAAGAAGCCGGCATCACCGACGGACTTGTCCGGTATTCCGTTGGAATCGAAGATCTGGAAGACATCCTTGCAGATCTTGATCAGGCCTTGGCCAGGGTGTGAGATGAAGTCCGTCTGTTACCGGTCCTTCCTCATCATTGCATTCAGCATGCTGCTGCATTCCGCAGCATGTTTTTCGCAGAAGGTCGGACTGGTATTAAGCGGCGGAGGTGCCAAGGGCATTGCCCATATCGGGGTCATTAAAGCGCTTGAAGAGCAAGGCATCCCGATAGACTATATTACCGGTACCAGCATGGGGGCCATTATCGGCGGCTTATATGCCTCCGGATACAGTCCGGATGAAATGCTGGCCCTGTTTTCGTCGGGTGATTTCCAGGACTGGGTTTCCGGTACCATCAACAGCCAGTATATTTTCCATTTCAAGGAAAAGGAGGAGGATGCCAGCTGGCTCAGCTTTCCGTTCAACATCGACTCCCTGGTGCTTCCGAGCCTGATCCCGGCCAACCTGGTTTCTCCGCACCAGATGGATTACGCTTTTATGGAGATATTTTCCGGTGCCGGTGCCCGGGCATCGGGTCATTTCGACAGCCTGATGGTACCTTTTCGTTGTGTAGCTTCGGATGTGGCGGTCAATCTGCCGGTGGTCCTGCGCGAAGGCGACCTCGGTTCCGCCATCCGCGCTTCCATGACCTTCCCGTTTTATTTCAAACCCATCCGTATCAACGGAAAATTGCTTTTCGACGGAGGCATGTACAACAATTTCCCGGTGGATGTCATGCTGGCCGATTTCAATCCCGATGTCATCATCGGCAGCAAAGCCGCTTCCAATTACCCACCTCCGGAGGAGAACAACATCCTTTCCCAGTTGCAGTCGATGCTGATGACCAAAACTGACTACCACATTCCCACCGACCGGTCGGTCCTGATCATCCCCGACCTTCCTCCGACCGGTATCACGGATTTCAGCATGTCGGCCGGCATTATCGACAGCGGTTATGTGGCCACCCTCAGGGCCATCGCCGAAATCCGGAAATTGGTACCGCCTGCCCGTTCCAAAGAAATGATAGCGGAGAAGCGCAGGCGTTTCCGGGAGAAAGTCCCGGCACTGCTGATCGACTCGGTCAACATCATGAACCTGAACCGCAAACAAAGCCGTTACCTGCAGAAGATCCTGATCCGCGACAAGCTGCCTTTCACCCTGTCCGACCTGAAACCACAATATTTCAAAGTCCTTTCCGACGACAAGATCGAAGCCATTTACCCGACCCTCACCTGGGAACCGGCGCGCGGTGCTTACCGGCTGAACCTGAACGTTGAAAAAGAAAAGAACACCCTGTTGACGGTCGGCGGCAATATTTCTTCCAGACCCGTGAACACGGCATTTTTCGGTGCCCAGTACAAGATTTTGGGAAACCAGGCCGTCACCATCACTGCCAACACCTATATCGGCAGGTTCTACTCCTCTGCCTGTGCGGGCGCACGTATAGACTTTCCTTCCAGGCTGCCCTGGTCCCTGGAAGCGGATTTATCCTTCAACCAATGGGACTATTTCAGAACGCGCACCTATTTTTTCGAGGACAAGACTCCTTCCTACCTCATTAAAAACGACAACCATGCCGAGGCCAGGCTGGGACTGCCGCTGGGGAACAAGGGCAAGGTAATGCTGTCATACTGCACCGCCCACCTCCGGAACGATTATTACCAGACCAACACCTTTGCGCGGGAGGACACGGCCGACCGTTCTTTTTTCGACCTGGGTACCCCTGCCATCCTGTTTGAGATGAACTCACTCGACCGTAAAGAGTTCGCTTCCAGCGGGCTGAAGATGGAGATCGCATTCAGGTTCATTGCAGGAACCGAGAGATATGAACCCGGCTCCACCTCCCTTGCGCTGAAGGGGATCATTTATAAACGGAGGCACCAGTGGTACCAGTACCGTATGAGTTACCTGAATTATTACAGGCAACTGAAAAGGCTCAGCCTCGGCATCTTTGCGGAGATGGTGCTTTCGAACCAGCCGTTTTTCCGCAACCACACTGCCACCCTGCTTGCTTCCTCCGCCTTTGAGCAGTTGCCCGACAGCCGCACCCTGTTTGTCCCTTCGCTGAGGGCTGTTTCTTACGGCGCTTTCGGACTGCAGCAGGTTGTACACCTGATGAGCAGGACAGATCTGCGCCTGGAAGCTTATGTATTTCAGCCATACCGGCCCCTGATCGAACAGGACAACCAGCAGACAAGATTCGGCGATCCCTTCTCCCGGCGTTATCTGCTCGGAGCCGCCACCCTTGTCTGGAACGGACCTTTTGCCCCCGTAAGCCTTGCGCTGAACTATTTTGAGTCGTACGACCAGCCGTTGCTGCTCACCTTCAATATCGGATATACCCTCTTCAACCGCAGGGC
>CAZSQJ010000099.1:0-8544 GCA_964608665.1 uncultured Bacteroidales bacterium
GGCTCAGCGGGTGGGATATGCAGTCGGCATTTGCAGACCCGATGTGCGGTTCGGGCACTTTACCCACAGAAGCGGCCATGGCAGCCATGCGGATTCCGGCCGGCCGTTTTATCGCAAAGTTTGCGTTCCAGAACTGGAAGGACTATGATGACTCCCTGTGGAAAAAGGTAAAGCAGGAAGCCGATGAGCAGATTGCGGACAATATATCATTCAGAATATCAGGGAGCGACATTTCCCGCAAGAGTATTTACCAGGCCAGGGAAAACATCGCGGCAGCGGGCCTTGATAAGGTGATCGACCTGCAGCATACCGATTTCAGGAGGTTTGATCCGCCGGCGGCGCCCGGCTGTGTGATAACCAACCCGCCATATGGTGAAAGGATCCCTGTGGAAGACATCACAAGGCTTTACCAGGAATTGGGGAATACGCTGAAGCAAAAATACAGTGGTTACAAGGCCTGGGTGATCAGTGCGGATGAGTTTGCACTGAAAATGATCGGTCTGAGACCTTTCAGAAGAGCCAGGGTGTTTAACGGACCGATTGAATGCCGGGTATTCGGTTTCGATCTTTATGCCGGCAAAAAGCATGAACCTAATGACCAGTGAGGGCATGACTTTCGTTGAGGTCCTTTTACCCCTTCCACTGCCAGGCACCTTTTGTTATGCCGTACCTGACGAATTCACAGACCAGATTGAGGCGGGAAAGCGGGTGGAGGTCCAATTCGGCAGAAACAGGGTATTATCCGGCCTGATAAAGCACATTCACCATCAGGAACCCCGGGGGATGACAATAAAAAGCATTCTCAGTGTCATTGATGAACGTCCGGTGGTCACAGAAATCCAGCTTCGCTTCTGGGACTGGATGGCCGGTTATTACATGTGCCACATGGGGGAGGTCATGAATGTCGCCTTTCCTTCAGGAATGAAGCTGTCGAGCGAAAGCCGCATCATCCGGAATCCTTCGTACAATGGTGACAGCTCCACTCTGAGTGACAGGGAATATCTTATCTATGAAGCATTGTCCCTCAGGGATGAGATCAGCATGAAAGACGTGGCTGCCATCCTTCAGTTAAAAAAGGTGATGCCTGTAATCCGAAGCCTCGTGGAAAAAGGCATTGCCTTTGTTTATGAGGATTTGCAGGATAAATATATTCCCAGGAAGGAACACTTTGTGCTGCTGCACAGCTTATACCAGGATGAGGAGAAACTGCACCAACTCTTTACCACACTGGAGAAGAAATCGGAAAAACAGCTCACCCTGCTGATGTATTATATTCAGATGAGTCGTTCAAGCCAGCAGTCAAAGCTTAAACAAAGCGCCCTTCTGAAAGAATCGGGTATGACGCATGCGGTAGTCCGGGCCATGGAGAAGAAAGGAATTTTCATTGTGACAGAAGAGGTTGTGAGTCGCCTGGGTGATTTTCCGGAAACCGATTCTCCCGGATCCATCCTGTTAAATCCCTTCCAGGAACTGGCCCTTAAACATACTGAAAGTCTTTTCACCGAAAAAGAGGTTGTATTGCTTCACGGGGTTACTTCGTCCGGTAAAACGGAGATATACATTAAACTGATCTCGGAAGTTCTGAAACAGGGGAAACAGGTGTTGTACCTGTTGCCGGAAATTGCGCTTACAACGCACATTATCAACAGATTGAGGAAGTACTTCGGCAATATCACCGGTGTGTATCATTCGAGGTATAATTCGCATGAGCGGGTGGAAATCTGGAGGCAGGTATTATTGCAGTCCAGCAGTGAACAAAAGTTCGCGGTGATCCTGGGTGCCCGTTCGGCACTTTTTCTTCCGTTCTCCAGGCTCGGTTTGATCATAGTTGACGAAGAGCATGATTCCTCTTACAAACAACAGGATCCTGCCCCGCGTTATCTTGCAAGGGATGCGGCGATCATGCTGGGCAGGTTGCACGGGGCGAAAGTGTTGCTGGGTTCAGCATCGCCTTCGGTGGAGAGTTATTACAATGCTGAACAGGGAAGGTTCGGCATGGTTCGCCTGAACGAACGGTATGGCGGAATTCAGATGCCTGAGGTTCAGATCATTGATATGAATGAGGCAAGGCGGCAGAACAGTATCCATTCCCACTATTCACAGGTATTGCTCGATCAGGTCGGGCAGGCCCTGGAGAAGCGGGAGCAGGTAATCCTCTTCCAGAACCGCCGCGGCTTCTCTCTCAGGCTGATTTGCGATCAGTGCCAGTGGAGCCCTGAATGTATCAATTGTGATGTGACACTTACCTACCATAAGTTCCGGAATGAACTGCGCTGTCATTATTGCGGTTACAGTGCCAGGGTTGTCAGCCAATGTCCTTCCTGCGGGGGCAGCAGTATCCGGATGAGCGGTTTCGGGACGGAGAAGGTTGAAGAAGAACTGCCCATTTTTTTCCCTTCGGTGAGGATTGCACGCATGGATCAGGATTCCACGCGGAGTCGTTTTGCCCACCAGAAAATGCTTCATGCATTTGAGAGCGGGGAGATTGACATTTTGGTCGGTACGCAAATGGTTACCAAAGGACTTGATTTTGAAAATGTCAGCTTAGTCGGCATCCTGAATGCGGATAATCAGTTTACCTATCCTGATTTCCGTTCATTTGAGCGGGCCTACCAGCTGATGACCCAGGTAGGCGGGCGGTCGGGGAGAAGGTCAGGGAGGGGTAAAGTACTGATACAGACCTGGTCGCCGGCGCATCCGGTAATTGGCTGGATCCTGCGGAATGATTACCATGGGATGTATCAGCATCAGGCAAAAGAGCGGATGCAGTTCCGGTATCCGCCCTATTACAGACTCATACAGTTGATAATAAAGCATAAAGACCAGAAAGTCCTGTTGAAAGCAGCCCGTCAGCTGGGGGATGCGCTGAAGAAGCAACTCGGGAAGCGCGTCATTGGGCCTGAATATCCGCTGGTTTCCCGTATCAGTCAGTATTATCTTCAGCAACTGCTGGTAAAGATAGAAAGAGACGGAGCCCTGTCGCAGATCAAGTCGGTGATAGCGGCTGAAACCATGAAACTGGAGCAGGAGAAAGGCATGGGATCACTGAAGATCCAGGTGGATGTTGATCCTTACTGAAAGGATCATTTTTTGGTTTTCTCCGGAAGCACGATATATAAATCCTCCCCTTCTTTTTTCATCATATACTTCTCCCGGGCGAATTTCTCAAGGTTTTTCAGGTCTGATTTCAGTTCGAGGGCTGTCTGCCGGTCGTTTTGGATTTCTTCGGCATAGTACTGCTTTTGTTTTTCCAGTTCACTGAGTGTTTGGGTGAGGCGGAACTGATAGATCAGGTTGTTTCTGTCGAATACTGACAACCAGACCAGGAAAGCAAGAAAAGTAATGAAATACTTATTCTTTAACAGTTTAAGAAAGAAGGTTCCCATAGGGTATCATTATTTAAAAAAGCTGCATTACAAAGATATGATAAAAAAGAGGGTTGACCTACATGGTCAACCCTCTTTTTCAACAATTGATTATCAATAACTTTACTGAGCCCACCACACGTTGATATCCTGTGAGTCGCCGCCCATTTGGGCAACGGCGGCAGCATAGGAATTGGCATTGACGCCCTGTTCTTCGATCGGATAGAGCAGGCGGCGGGGAATCTGGTTCCCTTCCAGGGGTGTAAAGACGATATTTCCGCTGGTACCGACATGGGTTATTTCACCCGGATGAACCAGGGTATGCGGGAACCCGGTTCTGCGGTATTCGAACCAACCCTGTTCACCCTGGGGATAGAGGGCGATATACTTCTGAGTCAGCACCCTTTCCTGGTTTGCTGCAGGCAGGGCAGCCATGTAAGTTGTAATGTCGCCTGCAGCAACGCCCCACCATTCGAGTGAAGCTTCCACACCATTTTCATACCAGGTCTGATCCCAGTTGTTGGCTTCGGAGAGGATAAAGCAAACTTCGGCGTAATCCATCAGGACATATGAGAAATCGGATGATTGGACCACAGAGGGATCGTTTTTGAAGTTGGGACAGTTTGCGGCATAGGCTTTGGTATCTGAATCTGTCATACCATAAGGCATTCCAAGGTATTCGCCGTTTACAGGAGTGCAAAAGATGGGGAGTCTTGGGTCAAAGATACCGGTAAAGGGGTTTATCTTGCTGTTGAGGGTATCGTTCACTCCCTTAAGCAGATCAACAAAGGGTTTAGACATGGTAAAGTCGTTGCGGTTTTCGGTGAACCATGCATCGTAGAGGGGGCCGTTATTGGGAGCAACACCCACGTATTGGAAGGCAGCGATTTCATCATTGGATGCGATAAAGGCATCGGGGCCTAAAGCTACCACTTCATTGAAGGGACCGGGATCTTTTGCTTTCATTCTGAGGGCAATTCTCAGGCGGAGTGAGTTGGCAAACTTTTTCCAGAGGGCCATATCACCATCATAAATAATATCGCCGGATCTGATACCATCCTTGTTCAGATCGATCATGTTGGCTGCATCTTTTAACATGGTGATCAGAGCGGGGTAAATGGATGACTGTTTGTCATAGACCGGGGTTTGATTATCATTACCCAGCAAAGCCTGGGTAAAGGGTACGTCACCCCAGGTATCAGTCACGATCTGCATGATATATGCAGTAAGGATGTTTGCCACGGCGATTTGGTTTTCATTGGCGCCATTGGCAAGGGCATCGTTTTTGGTATCCTCGTCCGTATTAAGACGAACGATGTCTTTGAGATTCATCAGGCCCAGGTAGAAATACCGCCATTGGGCGTCGGTAACGGTGGTTCTGAACAGATACCTGTCTTCGTCGGTGTAATTGTTCTGAGCCCAGTACTGGGAAAGCAGGAAGGTGCAGCGTCCGCCGAACCATTCATCCCGCATGTTGTCCATGAGATATTTCTGGGCATAGGTGAGGATAAAACCCGTGGAAACCTGCTGAGGGTCGTTGGGGTTTTCGCTGAATTTGTCAAAGTCCTTGGTACATCCCAGCATAAAAGTCAGGCTGACAAGGAATATGAAAAATATGCTTATTCTTTTCATTATCTTATATTTTTAGGGTTATTAAAACGAAAGAACGAGGTTGATGCCGAAGCTGCGGAGCGGCGGCAACTGACCACCTTCAATACCCTGAATGTTACCGGCACTGGTAACGGATTCCGGGTCAACGTGCTGGTTCTTCAGACCCCAGGTGGCCAGGTTACGTGCATACACACCGATATTGGCTTTCTGGATGGGTCCGAGATACCTGGAAGGCAGGTTGTAACCGAGACGGATTTCCCGCAGTTTGATATAATCGGCGCCGAAGGTATTCTTGGAGGCCCTTGCACGGGAATAGTGGTCGGCAGCCCAGGTAAGTGCGCTGACATAGGTTGAATTGGCCACAGGAACCTCGGAAGTAGTACCGTCGGGATTCAGGTAGACCACATTGCCGTTGGCATCGAGTTTTCCGTAAACTCCTTGGTTGAGCACACCACCACCGTCGGCAACTGCATCACGCATTTCATTGCCTTTATCATTTACGGCTGCGCTTTCTTCGAGGATACCGCTGTACATACCCCACATATGGGTAAGGGAGAAGAGGCTTCCGCCTTTCTGGATGTCGAAGAAGAATCCGAAGTCCCAATCCTTGTATTGCAGGGTGTTGCTGATACCCATATTCCAGTCGGGAAGCACACTGCCCACAGACTTGATGGTTGTGGACTGGATATAACGTCCGTTGGTACCCACAATCTTGTTGCCCTTGTCATCCGTAACATAGGTATAACCGCGGATAGAGCCATAGGGCAGTCCCTCTTCAGCGTGGACTTCAATTCCGAACAGCGAACCCAGCAGATAGGTTTTTACGCCTTCAGCCAGTTTCACCACCATGTTCTCGTTCTTGGCCCAATTGAAGTTGAGGTTCCACTGGAAGCCGTTGTTGAGTTTCACAGGCGTGGTGTTCAGGGCGATTTCGATCCCCTTGTTGGTGATCTCTCCGGCGTTTACGATCTGGTAACGGTAACCGGTGGCACTGGAAGTGGGAACCGGAATGATCTGGTTTTTGGATGATTTGTCATAATAGGTGATATCCAGTCCCAGGCGATTGTTGAGGAAGATCAGTTCTGCCCCGAATTCGATGGATGTGGTGATCTCGGGTTTGAGTTTGTTGTTGTTCAGCGTGGTAGGCAGCCTGTAGCTGGAATATTCGCCGAAGTTATCATTGGCGAGGTAGTAATTCAACAACCTGTACGGATCGGTATCGTTACCAACCTGTGCCCAGCCGACGCGGACCTTTGCAAATGACAGCGGTTTGAAATTCTTCAGGTAGTTGAGTTCAGACAGCAGGAAGCTGACAGTTGCGGAGGGATAGAAATAGGAATTTTTGTCTTCCGGCAGGGTTGAAGCCCAGTCGTTGCGTCCGGTAAGGTCGAGATAGAGCCTGTTATTATAGCCGAATGAGGCGCTACCCAAAACGCTGTTGATCCTTTTCTGGTTGCTGTAATCATCCACGGATGCGGGCACGGCGGAATTGGCGAGGGTGTAAAGGCCGGCGAGCACCAGTCCTCCCTGGGTTGCACCACCATTCCTGAAATACTTACGGGTCATCTGGTTGAGACCGGCAGTAGCGTTCAGGGAGATTTTCTCCGTGAGGTTTTTGTTGAAGAAAGCCATCAACTCGGAGTTGATTTCCGTGTTTTCACGCAACGTTTCAATATAGGAGGAAAGGAATGCGGATCCAATAGCGATGCGTTCACGCACCCTGAAATTGTAGTAGTCGGCATTCACTTTACCCTGGAGTCTGAGGGACGGACACAACTGATATGAAAGACCCACATTACCGAAGTAACGGTTTCTTTGATCATCCTGGTAATCTTTGTATCTGGACCAATAAGGGTTGTTGGAGTATACCGGAGTCGGGTCGTCCCAGGCGGTTCTGTTCCATGTACGCTGGCTGCCGTCGGGATTCAAGTAAGCTTTCATTTCTTCCATATCGAGCTGGCGCTGGCCCCACTGGTTGAACCTGACCATCGGGTTATTGTCGCCATAGCCGGTTTCGGGCCTTCCGACATACACGGTCTTCACATAATTGAAAGTGGTGAATGCTTTCAGTTTATCGCTCAGATCGGTGGATCCGTTGAAAGCGATGGTATTCTTGTTCTGCTTGCTGTTGGGCATATAGCCGTCGGCATCGAGATTGGAATAGGACAGACGGAAATTCGAGACAGCGGTGGCACCGGTAAAGGACACAGTATTGTTAAATCCCACGCCGGTTTTGAAGAAGTCGATCACATCATGATCGGGGGCAACCCATGGTTTGGGCTTGAGATAGTTTTCGGTATCCCACTCATCAAAGGAGTTCCAGGCCAGTACCTTGATATTTTCGTCATATTTGGGACCCCAGCTTTCATCGGTGTAGAAATCAGGCACATACATCTGAACCCCATCTACGATGGGACCGGGTGCGAAGCCGTCTTTCCCGTCTTCACCGGTATAAATGGTACCGCCGCCATATTTATTCTGGTACTTGGGAAGCATGGCTACGCGGTCAAAAGTGATGCTGCTGTTCCATGTTACTCCGATGCCACCGCCTTTGGCCTGTTTGCCTTTTTTGGTGGTGATAAGGATGACACCGTTGGCGGCGCGTGATCCGTAAAGGGCTGCGGCATTGGGGCCTTTCAGTACGGATACTGATTCAATATCATCGGCATTGACGTCCTGGGCCATGTTGCCATAGTCAAATCCGCCACCGCCACGGGCTGTGTTGTAGGCATTAAAGTCGCTGTTGTCGATGGGAATTCCGTCGATGACGAACAAAGGCTGGTTGTTCCCGCTGACGGAGTTCACACCGCGGATCAGGATGCGGGAGGATCCGCCCATGGTTCCGCTTGCTCCGGTAACCTGTACCCCGGCGATACGGCCGGAGAGGGTGTTGATAAAGTTGGCCTCACCCCTGGTTTTTATCAGGTCCTCACCGGATACGTTCTGGACCGAATACCCGAGAGACTTTTTCTCCCGGGAAATGCCAAGGGCTGTAATCACCACTCCTTCCAGGGCCTGGGCCTCAGGGCTCAGTTCAACGTTCACCACGTTGGATTCACCAAGCGTCAGTTGCACGGTTTTCATACCAACGAAGGAAATCAGCAGGATGTTTTTGTCTTTGGGCACCTGAAGTGTGAAATTACCGTTGGCATCGCTGATCACTCCAACGGTTGTACCCTTTACCAGGACAGTGGCTCCTGGTATTCCCAGCTTGTCTTCGGAGCTGGTGATCTTACCCGTAATGGTGCGCTGGGCAAACGCAGCCTGCAAACCCAGCAAACACATCAGGGCCAGAAACAGTGTAAGTTTTCTCATAACATTGGATTTTGGTTAATGAATTGGGTTAATATTTGGTTAAACATAAGATAGCAATCCACCAACATTGACATGGATACGATTGATAATAAATAGATTACATCAAACGCACCCGGTCTGAGTGAAGCAGCCCATTTCAAGAGCCAATATAGGACAAAATGCAGTTATGCACAAAACTTTTGGAAAAAAAAATGCACACCGCCGGCAGGAAGATTAATTCTTCATTAAGAATCAAATACTTCCACAATAAAAG
>CAZSQJ010000100.1:0-8373 GCA_964608665.1 uncultured Bacteroidales bacterium
AGGATGAAAGTTCGGTGAACGGTGCGGTATTCCTGCTGGTACAAACCGGCCTGAAGCATGTGATGGCACTGGAGGGAGGATATGGCATGCTGAGCGGTGCCGATACACAGGACAGCATCCCCAGGGAAAAAGCGGAAGCGGCATGGGTTGATTACGCTGCCCTGATGAAGGCAGTGCCCAGGGCTGCGGAAACAGGCACCGCTGCCGGACCCGCGAAGGTTAAAAAACTGGTGAAACCTCAGCCTGCGCGCAAAGGACGCAGTGAAGGTTGCTGATCATTCACTGCCATGTCAGTAAAAATCAATAAACCGGAACGTTGTGTGCTGGTTGGACTGATCCTGCCCCGACAGGATGCGGATCTGATAAGGGAGTACCTGGATGAGATGGCTTTTCTGGTTGAAACAGCCGGGGGGATCACCGTGAAACACTTCACCCAGAAACTGGAATATCCGGATCCCAGAACCTGCGTGGGAAGCGGAAAGCTTGCGGAGATCGCCGCTTTCGTAAGGGATTACGGACCCGACATCGTTATTTTCGATGAAGAACTGTCGCCCGCCCAGTTCCGCAATCTTGAAAAGGCCCTGGGATGCAAAGTGCTTGACAGAAGCAACCTGATCCTCGACATTTTTGCCGGCCGTGCCCGCACTGCGCATGCCCGCACCCAGGTGGAACTGGCACAGTACCAGTACCTGCTGCCGCGGCTGACCCGCATGTGGACACACCTGGAGAAGCAACAGGGCGGGATCGGTCTGAAAGGGCCGGGAGAAAAGGAAATTGAAACCGACCGCCGGATTATCCGCCAGAAGATCGCGCTGCTGAAGGAAAAGCTCGGGGATATTGACAGGCAGAAAGCCACCCAGCGCAAACACCGCTCAAAACTGATCAGGGTAGCCCTGGTCGGTTATACCAATGTCGGAAAATCGACCCTGATGAACCTGCTGAGCAAATCCGACGTCTTTGCAGAAAACAAACTGTTTGCAACCCTCGATACCACCGTCAGAAAGGTCGTGATCGGGGAAACTCCCTTTCTGCTCAGCGATACCGTGGGTTTTATCAGGAAACTGCCCCATATGCTCATCGAGTCCTTTAAATCCACCCTCGACGAAGTCAGGGAAGCCGACATCATCCTGCATGTGATCGACATTTCCCATCCGGGCTTCGAAGAGCAGATCAGGGTGGTAAGGGAAACGCTGATCGACATCAAAGTGGTGGATAAACCTGTCATTCATGTATTTAACAAAGTGGACGCTTATACGTGGACGGAAAAAGATCCCTGGGATCTGAGTCCGCCGGAACCAAAGAATTTTTCCCTTCAGGAACTGCAGCAAAGCTGGATGGGCAAAATCAACACCCCGGCCATTTTCATTTCGGCAACCGAAAAGACCAATGTGGAAAACCTTAGAGAGATGCTGCTGAAGGAAGTACAAAAAGTACTTCACAGGCGTTATCCACACAGCAAGAAACATTCGCATGAATCTGAATATGAAGGACATGAACCTGTTTCTTAAAAGGAAACACCTGCTGCTGCTGTCCCTGCTTTCGGGTCTGCTTTTCAGCCTTGCATGGCCATCAGGGGGATTTCCGCTGTTACTGTTTTTTGCATTCATCCCCCTGCTGATCATCGAGGATCATCTTTCAGGCAATCCGCGGTCATTTCATCCCTACCATATCCTGTTTTATACCTACCCCGGTTTTTTCACCTGGAACCTGTTAACCACATGGTGGATTATGAACTCCACCCTGTTCGGGGTCACCATGGCCGTGTTGTTCAACAGTTTGTTCATGTCGCTGGTTTTCCTGCTTTATCACTGGACCAAGCGCCGGTTTTTCGGAAGCGGGAAAGCTAATGTGTTGCTGGTTTTCTACTGGATCAGTTTCGAATACCTTCACCAGCACTGGGATCTGACCTGGTCGTGGCTGAATACCGGCAGCGGTTTTGCATCCTTTCCCGCCTGGGTGCAATGGTATGAATACACAGGGATCTTCGGGGGCGCTGTGTGGATCTTTGCCGGCAATTTTACGGCATATGCAGTGCTGAAGACCTTCCTGCAAAGGAGCGGCAGCAGGCAGCGCTTCATCAAAGCCCTGGTTTTTGTATCGGTGATCCTGCTGCCGCTGGTTTTTTCCCTGATCCGCTTCCATAGCTATGATGAAGTGCAGGACCCCATACAAGTGACAGTGATCCAGCCCAATATCGATCCCTACACCGAACAGTACGACCTTGAACCTGAGGTTGTGATGGACAGGATGCTGGATTTGGCAGAAAGCAAAGCAGACCCGGGTACGGACTTGCTGGTGTGTCCCGAATCGGCCATACAGGAGAACATCTGGGAGAATGAACCCTTGTTCCATCAATCGCCCTCGATTCTCCGGTGGCGGGAATATCTGAAAACCAGGCCGCAACTGGCTGTTGTGACCGGCGCTTCGACTTTCAGGCGTTTTGAGCCGGGGGAAAAAGTCAGTGAAACGGCGCGCTATTCCAAATCGAATGATTTCCATTATGATGCGTTCAACACGGCTTTGTTTTTTGATTCATCGGAGCGGATCCAATCCTACCACAAATCCAGGCTGGTGGTGGGGGTTGAACGGATGCCCTTTCCGCGTTACCTGAAGTTTCTGGAGAACTACGCCCTTGACCTGGGCGGTACCATCGGCAGTCTGGGGATCAGTGAAGCGCGGACGGTTTTCAGGAGCAGCGACGGAAAGCTGAATCTGGGAACGGCCATTTGCTACGAATCGGTATATGGGGAGTTTTTCAGCCGTTTTGTACGCAATGGTGCGGAACTGATGCTGATCATCACCAACGACGGCTGGTGGGGCAATACGCCCGGGCACCGTCAGCACCTGGGTTTTGCATCCCTGAGGGCCATTGAAACCCGAAGGTGTATCGCCCGTTCGGCCAATACGGGGATCAGTTGTTTTGTCGACCAGCGGGGCATCATGTCACAAAAGACCGGATACTGGCAGCCTGCTGCCATCCGGGGAACGGTCAACCGGAACAATAAACTTAGCTTTTACACCAGGCACGGCGACTATATCGGCAGGATCAGCAGCTGGATATCCTTGTTGCTGATCGTAGCCACCCTGGCCGGGAGATTCGGTTTCCGCAGGAAAAACTGACAGAAGGTCAACGGCCGGGGCGGTTCGTTACTGTCTCAGGATCCCTGAAGGTTGAGAATACTGAAATAATATAAATGGTTGCGTTTTTACGATCTACTGTATAGTGTATCAGAAACGGGAAATCTTTTACTGTGGCGCAGCGAACATTATCATACCGTAATGCAGTGCTTAAGGGAGTTTTTTTGATTCGGGCAAGCTGTAGTTTAACTGCCTTGTAGAATCTGGTTCCCAGGCCTGGCTTTCTTTGGTTGTACCAATTAATATTCTCCTGAAGATCAGTAGCTATCGCTTCAGAAAAGACTATTTTATATGCCATCCTGAAAAGAAATCTTTTGTTCGACTTCTTCCCAATTCAGCAGGCTTTCAGGATGTTCCTCCAAATATTGGATCCTTTGTTTTACAATTATCTTATGTTCCTCCGGAACATCAACATCATCCACTACTTCAATCTTCTTAACGAATGAGATGCTTTTCATCCATTCAAGGAACATGCGTTCTTTATTATCCGGTATTGTAATGTTAAAGCATTTCATTCATGCCTGGGTTAAACTGCAACAGGATGGAACCTTCATTGCAGGTTGTTTAAAAATTTGATTCTCACGAAGAAAATCCTATTATATGCACAAATATAATCAATTCGCAAAGTTAAAACAAATTTCGTTAATTGCTTGTTTACAAAACCTTCCGGAACAGCCCATCGCCGGCTCGAAGATTTATACCGACAAGGAACAGGTTTGAGAAAAATTGTGTAATAACGGTGTACGGTATATCTCAGTCTTCACTGGTTCTTTGCAGCAATGCGCAGCATTGGTGCTTAGAACCAGGAATGCCGTACACTGTATTGGAGCACGCTTATTGCACATTGCTTTACTGTGTCGGTATAAACAGCTTTGCATTCGCAAACCTGTCAAGACTGAGTATATTTCTTTTGATCCGGCTCTTTGGCGTGAAAAGTTCAGAAGTTTCGTTGTTCAGGAATGCAACAAACAACACCGCTGCGGCGCTGCGCCCCGGCGGTGAAAACAAGCCGGTTTTACACTGAAAGAGCACAGGAATGCAATGTGTGTTTCCAGAGTCATCGGTATACAGAATCGAAACGAAAATTGCTACGCATTCTCACTTTATTCAGTTTACCAGCCGAAATCTCTTTTCAGCAATGCTCCCGTATGCCGGATGGTTTCCTGCGGAGAGGTGTATTGAAATCCTTCCACTCCGCAGATTTTACTTCCGTCATATAAATAAGTATTGGCGGCAGTCTGGGCTGTTTCCCTGGTGAGCAGGGGCGCTTTCCCGCTCAGTCCGGCACGCAGGGCTTCCAGGCGCCATCCCAGGGAAGTGACCAGGCGGCTGACCTTCACGGAGGGCGGTTTCTTGCCCAATTCGGCTGCCATCAGGGCGAAAAGCTCTTTGTAATACAGGTTGGCCGCCGATAAAATATACTTTTCCCCGGTGATATCCTGACGGATCAGCAAACCCACGGCGCGGGCCACATCCCTGACATCCACAAAACCATTGATGCCCGGCGGATAAAACCGCAAACCATGCTTCACCGTGCTGAACATCCTGGTACTCCCCTGATCCGGATCACCATATCCCAATATAATGGCAGGATTCACCACAACCACCGGAAGTCCTTCCTCCTGCCCGCGCCAGACTTCCTTCTCCCCGTTGTATTTTGAAATAGCATAACGGGAATTCATGCGGGAGGTCTTCCAGATGGTCTTTTCCGTGATCACGGCATCATCACCACCCCTTCCGAAAGCAGCTATTGAACTAATATACATCAATTTACCAATCCGTTCATGCAAAGCCACATTGACCACATTGGCTGTCCCCTCCACATTGATATCGATCAGTGCCTTTCTGTCTTTCCGGTGAAAAGAAACCAGTCCGGCTGCATGGACCACGGTGTCGCATCCTTTCATCGCATCTTCAAGGGAATAAATATCGAAAATATCACCTGTGACCCATTCCACCCTGTCGGTGATACCAAGACTTCCGGCGGCATAGGTCTGCATGACCCTTTCAATCTGGCCTGAACCGGAAGACGGCCGCCGGAGGGCTCTGACATCATAACCCTGTTGCAACAGTTCGAGCAGCAGGTAAGAACCAAGGAAACCGGTGGCGCCGGTGAGCAGTATCATGTGGCAAAGGTAGGAATTTTACCTGCCCCGGATTCCGGCCACGGGGAACTTGTCTATCTTTGCCGGGAATTTTCCCCGGAAAAAACCAAGCCTTCGAATATGAATTTCATTGATGAGCTCAGATGGAGAGGGATGATCCACGATATGACGCCCGGCGTGGAGGCAATCCTGGAAAAAGGAATGACCACGGCCTATGTCGGCATTGATCCCACGGCCGATTCGCTGCATATCGGGCACCTGGTCTCCGTCATGATGCTGAAACACTTTCAGATGGCAGGCCACAGACCCGTGGCACTGGTAGGCGGAGCCACCGGCATGATCGGCGATCCCTCGGGAAAATCGGAGGAAAGAAACCTGCTTGACGAAGCAAGCCTTCGCCACAACGAAGCCTGCATCCGCAAACAATTGCTGCATTTCCTGGATTTCGACTCCGGTCCTAACGCTGCCATCCTCGTAAACAACTACGACTGGATGAAGGAGTTTTCTTTTTTAAGTTTTCTCAGGGAAGTTGGAAAACATCTGACGGTCAACTACATGATGGCCAAGGACTCGGTTCAGAAGCGCCTGGAGACCGGCCTGTCGTTTACCGAATTCTCCTATCAGCTGGTACAGGGGTATGACTTTCTGTACCTGTACGATCATCACGACTGCAAGCTCCAGATGGGCGGTTCCGACCAGTGGGGGAACATCATCACCGGTACCGAACTGATCCGGAGAAAGCACGGAGGGGAAGCCTGGGCGATAACCTGTCCGCTCATTACCAAGGCAGACGGAGGGAAATTCGGTAAGACTGAGAAGGGCAATATCTGGCTCGATCCGGAAAAGACCACGCCATATGCCTTTTACCAGTTCTGGTTGAATGTTTCCGATGAAGATGCCGGCAAATACCTGAGAATTTTTACCCTTTTCAGCAAGGAAGCCATCGAAAGCCTGGAAGAACAGCATGCCAATGCGCCTCATGAAAGAATCCTGCAGAAAGCCCTGGCCAGGGACCTGACATGCAGGGTTCATTCCGCTGAGGCGCTCGACAATGCCGTGGAAGCTTCCCAGATCCTGTTTGGAAAAGGTACAACCGAAAGCCTGCAGAGACTTTCGGAAGAAACCTTACTATCTGTTTTTGAAGGTGTTCCGATGTGTCACATCAACAGATCTTCTCTGGAAGAGGGGATACAGATCGTGGATTTTCTTGCTGCGGGCACGGGTATTTTTGCTTCCAGGGGAGAGGCCAGGCGGATGCTGAAAGAAGGGGGCGTACTGCTGAATAAGGCCAAACTGGCTGAAGAAGGCCTGGTGGACAGCAGTATGTTGCTTAACAACAAGTATTTACTCGTCCAGAAAGGAAAAAAGCATTATTTCCTGGTGCGGGCTGAATAAAACGAAACTACCTCGCAGTAAGACGGGATTGCTGTTGCCGGGAGCCGGCCATAAGTAGCTCAACCCTTACCCGCTGTCACAGTCTGGAGAATTTCCCGCAATGGACCTGCTTCTCTGTATAAATCCGGTACAGGTACAATCCTGAATTCATTCCATTCATATTCAACAGTATACGATCAGGAGGGGAGGTAAAGCTGCAGGACCGTACCATGCATCCGTCGGGTGTAAGGATCTCGACGCGCCTGGCAGTCTGCACCGGACCAGTGAACCGGATTTCGTCACGGGCGGGATTTGGAAATACGGAGAAAAGGCTGTTGCTGCGGATATCTGATACAGCAACGGGGTATTCCACCGCCACCATATCGATCCACAAGATGCTGCCTTCCTGGGGCGGGTTCAATGTATCGTCGATCATACCGGCGGCGGCGGCGAAAAGGACGGTATCTGCAGGTGGGATGCCGCTGTAGTTAAAGGAAACTTCAAAGAAAGTCCAGCTTTCTTCGGGTGGCAGCTTCACCATCACTGAGTCACAGATCACCGTACTGCCAGTAAATGCATCGTAACGGCTCAGCATGCCCAGGGCCAGGCCCGTATCTGAATTAGCGGGACTGTATTTATAGTAAAAGGTGATCTTTTCCGGGTTTTCCAGTACCGCTGAACCTCCGGCCGGACCGCCTTCACCGACGTTCCCGTTTGTGACGAATGAAAGGATGTCCCCATCCATGGTGGACCGGTTGATGATCTTAGCAGAATACATGCCTTCGACATGATCCGTGTCTTTGGTGATGCCGATCCCTGAACCGAAATAGGTCATCATATTCGAGGTAAACCAATCATCCGGTTCCTCGAAACTGAGTGCAGTCCAGTCCTCGAAGCCATTGTTGGGGATCTGCTGAGTGGTTCCGGTCATTTCAATGTCATCCAGAAACAACTCACTGCCCGGAACAAACATGCCATCCGGGTCAGAAGAAAACGCAATCAGAAGCAGGCTGTCGGGAGGTGAACCAGGCAGGAACCATTCAACCGGATTCACAATGCGGGTATAATCCGTCAGCTGGTCGAAGATTTGGAAACCGGCAACCCCGATAATATTCCCCATCTGCTTAAAGAATACCATGATCATTGCGGTGTCGGGAGGCATGGGTTCGTATTTCGCCCAGACACTGATGCTGTCGGGCATACCGGTATAGGGTATACCGCCTGAAAGTCCCATTGAACCGGCATTTCCCAGCAAGAGCACCCCCGGAATGTTTTCCCAGTCACCCTGGATGGATTCCAATCTGGCCGCAAAGTTACCCTGGTGGGAATCAGTAGTTTTAAACACATTGGGAACCCCGGTAGTAAAGTAGGCCTGCATATTGGAAGTGTAAAAAGAATCGGGTTCCTCAAAAAAAGTGACCTGAGACCAGTTCTCGAAACCGGGATTTTCGATCTGCTGGGCTTTGCCGGTTGTTGCGAGGCATAATCCCGTTACGATTACGGCAATGGCCAGGAAGCGTGAGGCGGAAATTGTTCTCATGATGTAAATTTTTGACAAGATACTGATTTTCTTATGAATAGTCAAGAAAAAAATCAATCTGATCTGTAAGCTTCTGAGCCTGAAAAAGGTTTGTTAGCTGTAAAGGAAAGTATTTGCGACAGATTAACAAAAAAAGGAGATTTTTGCATTCTGTTAGCAAATCCATGATGGCATCACCGGGTAACGACCATAAGAACGATTGTTTTGTCTGCGGGG
>CAZSQJ010000101.1:0-8349 GCA_964608665.1 uncultured Bacteroidales bacterium
CCGGCTTGATTGATATTTTTTTCTCGGGGAGAGTTTAGCTCAGCTGGTTCAGCGCCTCCCGACCCTTCAGGGTCGGGAGGGTCACTGGTTCGAATCCAGTAACTCCCACTGAAAAGCCACATCTATCATCAAGTTGTGGCTTTTTTTTATGCCACATGGGAAGATGCCCTGCACCCGACCCGGAATTCCTTAGCAATGATACTCAGACTGAACAGCATTGCTCTCGCTTAGGTATCAAGACTGAGTGTACATCACTTCAGCATTGAAATATCTCTTTTCCCCAGAGGGCTGACAGAAATTTCCTGTACGGCATGATATAGATATCACCCGTTTTTCTTTCTGATGGTTCGTTGCAAACTACAATGGATTTCAGGGGTTTTAACTCTGAAGTGAAGGCTCTTATACCTGATAAATCTTTAACATCAACACGACCGGTTCCCTTCACCTCTATGGCAATCTCACCATCTCCGAGAATAAAATCAACTTCGAGGCCGGTTTTCGTTCTCCAGTAAGTAATTTCAAAATCCAGGTTGTGATAAGACCTGAAAGCCACAATCTCCATCAGGATAAAATGTTCCAGGGCCCTTCCGAAAAGTTCTCCCCTTTCCTCTTCAATTCTCCTTTTAGTAATTATTCCGGCAACTCCTGTGTCAAAAAGGTAGAACTTTGGATTCCTGGTAATTACCATACGGGTTTGTCGCTTCTTAAAAGGATCTATCATTATTCCCATCAAAGTGTCTATCAGGATTTGATAATATTCTTTTACGGTCTTGGCATCGACGCCACAGTCTCTTGAGATGTTCAGATAGTTTGTCATTTCTCCGTGTGAATATCCTACTGAATCAAAAAACCTGGCAAAGGAAGGAATATTCCGGACTAGTCCCTCCTGGAACACCTCTTCTTTGAGATAATCCTGGACATAGGCTTGTAATGACCTTTTCGCATCTGCCTGCAGAAAATGAGAGGGGATCATTCCTTTATTCAATACATCCAGTAGATTCCAATCCTGAAGTTCAGCGGTAACCAGGGGAAACAATTCATACCTCCAGGCCCGGCCACCTAAAAGATTGGCCTGGCCTCGTTTTAACTTACGGGCACTGGAACCGCATAGTATAAATTGAATACCTTTATTCTCAATCAGCCTGTGTACCTCATCCAATATGTTGGGAATTTTCTGAACCTCATCGAGAATCACGGGTCTTCTGATCTGCTCCGAAGAGAGTGTTTCCAATTCTTCAGCAAGCAGTCCGGGGCGTTTTGAAAAGCGGAAGTATAAATCAGTATCCAGGAAATCAAAAACCTTACTTTCAGGGAAAAGGGTTCGCAATAACGTTGATTTGCCTGTTTTTCTGGGACCCCACAAAAAGGAAGATTGTCCTTCCGGCAGTTCTATTTTCAGATAACGGTCAATTGTTCTCGCCTGCATACTTTAATTTTTGTACAAAGGTAATAAACATTTCAGGAAATAATTCCATAAAAAGACGATCATTAGGGAATATATTCCGAAAATATCAAAATTTTACCATCCCTCGGTGATGCTTACGCAGTCTTGACAGGTTTGCGAACGCAAAGCTGTTTAGACTGAGTTATGCCGTACACCGTTATAACACAATTTTTCGCAAAGCTGTTCCGTGTCGGTATAGACTGAGTTATGCCGTACACCGCTATGACACACTTTTGTTTCGTGTCGGTATAAATCGTTTTTTACAGTCAGGACTGAGTCTGGTTTCACTAAGATCCGGAATTTTTAGGTTTTTTCTCATATTTTGGCCCCACCGGCAGATTTCAGTTTATTGTGGGTTACGGAACCAACATCTTCATCCTCCGTATAAACCTTAACCTGCATGCCGTAGTCCGGATTGTGAGAAACCAGGGATGTTGTTTTTTTTCTCATTTTTGGAAGCTGATTTGAGTTTGTTGGCTAAAATGACTATATTTGCGGGTGATACTTCCCGTTTCTGGAAAAGTTTCAGACCAGAACCGTAACCGGAAACAGGGGGGTAACAGGATGAAATGAATTAAGAATCAACGGCATTCTGAAGTTAAGGAAGCCTCGCATGAACATCCGTCATCTGATCTGCAAAATTCTGAAAATCAGGTTTTTTATCCTGATTGGAATCCTGACGGGCTTGTTACAGACTGCCAGAGCCCAGACCGACACAGAGTTCTGGTTCGCTGCTCCCGGTATCAATCAATGGCATTCCGACCGGCCGGTTGTCATCAGGATGACTTCCCTGAATCTGCCAACCGTGGTAACCATAACACAACCGGCAAACCCTGCATTCCCGGTGCAGACAGTTACACTCGCTCCCTTCACTACCGAGTCGGTCAATCTGACCCCGTATATCGATATGGTTGAATGCGATCCGGTGGATACCGTATTGAATTCCGGGATCCGGATCAAAGCCACCCAGGCCATCACAGCCTATTACGAAGTGGTCTCCAATGGCCTCAATCCCGAGATATTCTCACTGAAAGGAAGGAATGCTGTCGGAACGAACTTCCTGACACCCTTTCAGAATTTCGTTCCTTCTATCCTGCCGTATAATAATGTTCCTTATCACAGCGGATTCGTTATTGTTGCCACCACCGACAATACCACAGTCACCATCATCCCTTCCCAGGATGCCGTCGGACATCCCGCCGGTATTCCTTTTACCATCATCCTCAACAGGGGGCAGACCTTTGCCGTGGTTTCTGCCACCATAGATGCATCGGGACGTTTGAACGGCTCCTCGGTCGTCTCCGATAAACCGGTTACAGTCACGGTTTATGATGATTCGGTGAACGGGGCCTACTGGAGTGGAACCTGCGTGGATCTATGCGGCGACCAGATCATCCCCGTTGAAGTTACAGGCAGTGAGTACATCGTGATCAGGGGATGGCTGTCAAACGGGATCGAAAAAATATTCATTGTCGCAACCCAGGATAATACCCAGATCTTTGTGGGTGGCAATACCACACCCGTTGCTGTCATCAACCGGGGCCAGACTTATATGCATGACCTGGTTACTAATTCATTATATATACAGACCAGCAAACCGGTTTATCTTTGCCACCTCTCCGGATTTGGCTGCGAGCTGGGCATGCCCATCTTACCACCGGTCAATTGTACCGGTTCCCGTACCCTGGGTTTTACCCGCTCCGTCAACCAGTTCTTTGGGATCATTCTCCTGGTTAAGAACGGACACCAGGGCAATTTTATCCTGAATGGTTCTTCAACGACCATCAATCCTGCTGAATTTTCCGTGGTTCCCGGCACCAACGGCGAATGGGTGGCCGCACGCATCGACCTGACCTATGTTTGTCCTGCCGTTACCGGTTCAAGGATCACCAATACCACCGCATTATTCCATCTCGGGATCTTCAACGGAAATAATTTCTCCGGCTGCCGTTACGGTTATTTTTCCGATTTCAGCAACATCTACCTTGGAGCCGACATCCTGAAATGCCCCCTCGATTCGGTTGTCCTCGATGCAGGTTACGGGAAATACAGTTACCTCTGGAGTACTGGCGATACCACCCAAACCATCACGCTTACCAGTCCGGGGACCTATTGGGTGGTAGCCGACAACGGGGACTGTTTTGTTTCCGATACCATCAATATCAACGATCATTATATTCTTCCGGTTGACCTGGGAAATGACACGGCCATATGTAACGGAAATTCCTTCACGTTTTCTCCCACCGGGTCTTATGCTTCCTATCTCTGGAGTACGGGCGACACCACAGCGCAGATCACGGTCAGTCAAAGCAGTCATTACCTGATCACGGTAAGCGATGAAATCTGCGAGGATACCACCTCCAGAACGGTTATCTTCCTGAACGGCATGATCCAGACCCCTGACACTGTCATCTGCGAGGGAGCAAGTCTGAACCTTCAGACTATGATCACGCCGGGATTTGAAAATCTGTGCCATTATCTCTGGTCGACGGGCGACACCACGGCTTCCATCACGGTAAGTCCCCAGGGAAACACTGTTTATACCCTGACGGTAAGCTGTCTGAACACCCAATGTACAGATCAGGTGTCTGTTACTGTAATTAACGGCGCTTTTTCGATAGGGCCTGACACCACCCTTTGTGCAGGTAATCCCTATACCATTCAGGGGCCGCCGTCTTCCTCCGGCTGGCTATGGTCGAACGGCTCAACAGCTTCCTCCATCACTCCGGCGGTAAGCGGTCAGTACTGGCTTGAAGCCAATTCGGCCGAGGGATGCCTGTTCCGCGACACGATGAACCTGAATTATCAGCCTCTTCCACTTGACCTTGGTGAGATCATTTATCCCGGCACCAACGGCCTTATCGCATGGTATCCCTTCGACGGAAACCTGAATGACTCCAGCGGCTATTATCAGACAGCGCTCAATACGGGTGTAAGCTTCACCACCGACCACAACAATCTGCCCGGCAGAGCCGTACACTTTAACGGTGACGCTTTCCTTCGCGTCAGAAACACGAATGCCCTGGAATCCCCGCATACAGGCATCACTGTGATTGCAAGGCTCAGGGCGGAAAACCTGAGTTCCGGAAACGGCAGCCTGCTGTGCAAAAGCAATGAGGTCTCCGCCTCCCCCTGCCAGTACAGGGCCGGATTCCAATCCAACAATATGTATTTCGGTTATAAGAATGCACCCGCTTCGGTTTTCACGCAAAACGTCCCTTATACCCTTCCGCTGAATCAGTGGACCTTCGCGGCCTATACCTTCGACGGAAGTAATATCCGCTTCTTCATCAATCATCTGCAGACCGGAATGGCTGCGGCGTCCGGACTGATCCTGCCCGACGGCAAAGACTTGCTTATCGGCAGGGATTCCTACGGGCTTGATGAATATTTTACAGGTGATCTGGATGATCTCATGTTATTTAACCGGCCGTTGTGCAGCTATGAAATGAGCCTGCTCAGTCTGCCCAGGGTTCTGACCCTGGCCACTTCCGGCGAAGTGATATGTGCCGGTGACAGCCTGAGCATCCAACTGAATTATCCCCAGCCGGGCATCAGCTACCAGATGTTCTCCTATCCCGGCAACCTGCCTTACGGACCGCCTCAGGTGACCTGGTGCGACAGTGTCATGTTTTTTCCCACCGGTCCCCTTACATCCGGCATACAATTCCGTATCCTTGCCCTTGATACGGTATACGGCTGCCAGCGATGGCTCAGCGAAATCATCGACGTGACGGTGAAACCGACTCCCCAGATCAGTGTGTATCCCGCAAATCCTGTCCTCTGTGCCGGAGATGCAGTCCAGCTGTCAGTGACCAGCACCCTTGGCGGGACTCATTTCACCTGGAACACCGGCGACACCTCGGCAACCATAGGGGTGTCTCCCTTGGTGACGACCCTCTACAAGGTCACCGGAGAAAAAGACCAGTGTCTGGATTCCGCCCAGGTGACGGTTGTGGTGAAACCAAGGCCGGAAGCGGCTGTCTTCCCGGCCGATACTACGATCTGCCAGGGGGATCAGCTTGTGCTGACAGGCACTTCAACCCTGCCTTCCTCCCAGTTCTCCTGGAGTTCCGGAGCACAAACGGCAACGATCAGCGTTTCTCCTGCTGCCACTACCCTGTACCAGCTTACCGTGAGCCTCGACGGTTGTTCGGATACCGCACACCGGCTGATTAGTGTGAAACCGGTCCCCGATATCTCCATCACCCCCAGTGCCACTCAAATCTGCAGCAAAGACACCGTAAGTCTCACGGCAGCTTGCAACCTTCCTAATCCGCAGTGGCAATGGACCGGCGGACCCGCCACTGCTATCATGCAACTTACGCATCCCTTAAATCAGTATTACAGCGTGCTTTGTACGGTGGACGGATGCTCCCGTGCCGACAGCCTCCTCCTGACGGTTTTCCCCGATCCCGTGGTGAACATCACGGCCGGCAATACATCCATCTGCCAGGGTCTATCCACGGTGCTTCAGGTCAGCAGTTCCCTTCAGGGCACGGTTTTCACCTGGAGTAACGGACAAAGCGGCAGTCAGATTTATGTAAGTCCGGAAATTACAACGCTTTACACCGTTGTTGGCCAGGCAGGTGCATGTACCGGACAGGATACCCTTACGTTGAAGGTCAAGCCAAACCCGGTGGTTAGTGTGTTTCCGGCCGATACCACGGTTTGCAAAGGGGATTCCTATGTACTCAGGGGGTTCAGCAGCCTTCCGTCTTCCACCTTCCTGTGGAATACGGGTTCAACGCTGCCTCATATGAATGTCAGACCTTTTTTCAATTCGCAGTATACGCTTCTGGTGAACGCCGATGGCTGTACCGATACGCTGAGTGCCTTCGTCCATGTCGTCGCGCCGCCCGATATCGACCTGGGTCCCGACCGCTTTTTATGCAGCGGCTATTCCGAATTTCTCGGGGTGCCGGAAGGATATGCATCATACCTGTGGTCGGACGGCAGTTCCGGTTATGTGCTGCAGGTAAGCCAGCCGGGCGATTACTGGGTCTTTGTCACCAATGAAGTCTGCTCGGCATCGGATACGGTACACCTGCTCGAATGCAGTGAACTGTGGATCCCGAATACCTTTACACCCAACAACGACGGCATCAATGATGTATTCCTGCCGAAAGGTATAGAAATTGAAAATTTTGAAATGCTGATTTACAACCGCTGGGGCGAGCATTTATTCACTTCTGACAACCTTGAAACCGGTTGGGACGGTACTTTTCAGGGAGAGATCGCCAAGTGTGATGTGTACTATTACCGCATAAGGTACACCGGCAAAGGACGCAGCGGAAAGATCATGGATCAGATCAGACACGGCTGGATCACCTTGCTCAAGTGATGGTGCCGGAGCGCCTGAACACGCATTTATAATGAAAGACCACGGGAATGCGATGTGTGTGTCCAGATTCATCAGGATATACTGATTATTCCTTCCTTCCTGATGCCGGCTGCCTGTCTCGTTTTCCGGTCAGATGCCCGGGGTAAAAAATGCAAAAAGCAGACAGTGTATATCCTGTCTGCTTTTTTTGTGTGGGAGATGCCGGATTCGAACCAGCGACCTCTTGTGTGTGATACAAGCGCTCTAAACCAGCTGAGCTAAACTCCCGTTTTGCAGGAGCAAAGGTATAAAAATTATTTAATGTGATTCAAGTATCCTGAACAACTCATCCAATTTCGGGCTGAGGATAATCTCCGTCCTCCTGTTTTTTGCCCGTGCTTCTTTGCTGTTTGCCTGATCCACAGGGTTGTACTCACTTCGTCCGGAGGTAGTGACCCTGGAGGGCTGTATTCCGCTGTCGTCCAACAGGATACGGGCCACAGAGGTAGCGCGCATCACGCTCAGATCCCAGTTGTCTTTCAGTTGTCCGCTCCCGGTATAGGGCACATTGTCGGTATGTCCTTCCACCATAATGTTGATCTCGGGATTGTCTTTCAATACTTTGCCAAGCTTCCTGATGGCTTCCATCCCCTTTGGATTGACCTGCCAGCTTGCCGTGGCAAACAACAGGCTTTCCTCGAGCGAAACATACACTTTTCCGTTCTTTACGTATACGGTCAGGTCTTTGCCGGTATACCCCAGCAGGGCGGCGTCCACACTTTTGCGGAGGGCGTGCACGACAGAATCCTTTGAGAACAGGATCCGCTCCAGTTCGTTCACCCGCTTTTCCTTCTCCTGCAGTCTGGCCGTCATTTTCTCAATGTTCTTTTCCTTGTCGTTCAATTGTTCGTTCAGCTTTTTAAGCTCGTCTTCGCGCTGTATCTGTAAGGCCTTGTTCTTCTCAAGATCCTTCAGGAGCTGCCGGATCTCCTTTTCACTCCCCAGGGCGGAGGTCTTGCTGCTCACCTTCAGGGCCTCATGCTGTTCCTGCAGTTCTTTCAGGTCGGCCTTCGCATAGTACAAATCGCTCTTAAGCTGGTCATTCTCCTGTTTGAACTGCTTGAGTTCAAATGCAAAACGCGACAAACGGGACTCGTTTTCCTTCAGCTCGTCCTGGGCTTTGGCATATTGTTTTTCGAGCCTGTCTTTGTCCTGGATACATTTCTCATAATCGCGGCCGATGGTGCGGTATTTCTTTATCACCCCGCAGGATGAGAAAAGTCCTAACGATATCATACCGATAATCAGGGTTCTGAGGAGAATGTTGTGTGTCATGGGTCCAATCCGGTTAATGGGGGCAAAGATAATGCAATTCTGCAGAACCTTCGCGGCTTGCCATTTCCGGGACTTTAAAGGTGTTTTTGAAAGGGCAGGGGGTCATATTGGAATAAACATGAAAAGGGTGAAAAGGAATATACGAAGGCCGGATGTTCAGTTTCAGGACAAATCATTCACATTCAACCCCGTTGGGGTTCAATCCAAACAGGCCCGGAACGAAACCGGGGAGATGACTGTAATACAG
>CAZSQJ010000102.1:0-4838 GCA_964608665.1 uncultured Bacteroidales bacterium
GTTTAGTGTTTAGTGTTTAGTGTTTAGTGTTTAGTGTTTAGTGTTTAGTGTTTAGAATTCACTGCAGAACAAGCACGTGACTTAGAAATTTTCTATCTTTGTCTTTATGAACGAAGTTGAACGCCATATTGAATCCATAAAGAAACTGTGCAGCATTCACTGCGTGGATAAACTCTATCTGTTTGGTTCGATCCTTGGCAGGGATTATAACGAAAACAGCGACGTGGATTTTATTGTCAGCTTCAGGGACATGGAATTACTCAGCTACTCAGACAACTATTTCAATTTCAAATTTTCACTTGAAGATTTATTGCAAAGACGGATTGATCTTCTGGAGGAGTCCGCCATCAGGAATCCCTTTTTTATTCAGTCGGTCAATGATTTAAAAGTATTAATCTATGGATAAGGAGATTAAATGCTGGCTCTTTGACATTCTGAAGGCGATTGAAGAGATTGAGTTTTTTCTGCCTCAGGGTGAGCGGGTGTTTGAAATGTACAAAAATGATCTCAAAACAAAACGTGCCGTTGAACGAAACCTTGAGATCATAGGAGAAGCTACCGCCAGGATACTTAACAGGGAAGCAGATTTCACAATAACGTCTTCACGAAAAATAATCAGCCTCAGGAATCGTATCATTCATGGGTATGATATTGTCTCTGATGAATTGATCTGGGGAATCATCATCAACGATCTGCCAAAACTTAAGTCTGAAGTTTCTGCCTGGTTCTGACTGTCATCAGTCCCGGAGTCACCAGAGTCTGTAAAAAGTTCATTCTTTTGCATCTTTGTACCGGCATGAAAGATCAGCACGAAAATCCCCCTTTACGAAAAACAACACAATACCTGCTTCCGAAGATGAAGCCGGAGGTGCCAGCAGCCGCCTATGACATTTACCCGGTACATTCTCTTGGTAAAAATTTGATTTTTAAAGGTTTTCAATCACTTGCAGAGGAATTGGCAAAGCACCGGACGGTGGCCATTGATGGTTATGCCGGTGTATTCTTCGAAGCGATAAGGGAAGCCCTGCAGGCCTGTTTCGACAAGGCAGGACAGCCTGTCCGCTGGGTGAATACCTTTCAGGCGATGAAAGCAGAAAAAGTGATTGACCGGATGACATCCCCCTTTCTCGGGGGTGATGACCCTCTGTTCGGTACGAGAACGTCACTGCAGTTGAATGATTTTTTCGATCCCGACGGGCTGGAATCTCTCATGGCCGGGCAACGTACTGGTACCTGCACCCTATTTTACGGATGCGGGGCGGCACTGGCAGCCCCTGAAGCTTACCTCGTCTATATCGACCTGCCGAAGAATGAACTGCAGTACAGGGCAAAGGCCGGTACGGCAGGTAATCTGGGCGTTCCTCCATGCAGTGACGCAAGCGCAGTCTATAAACGATTCTATTTCGTTGACTGGGTAGTGCTGAACGCCCACAAGCAGGCGATCATCGACAGGATCGACATTTTCGCCGACGGACAACGGAACGGTGACCTTGCCTGGGCAACAGGGCAAACAGTACGGCAGGCCCTTCACCACATGAGCCGCAGCGTTTTCAGGGCAAGGCCGTGGTTTGAGCCCGGTCCCTGGGGCGGTAGCTGGTGCCTGGAAAAGATCAGCGGACTCAACAGGGAAGTCCCCAATATCGCCTGGTCGTTCGAACTCATCGTCCCGGAAAACGGCCTGCTCTTCGAAAGTTCCGGCCTGATGCTGGAATTGTCGTTCGACTGCCTCATGTTCAGGGAAGCCCCGGCAGTCCTTGGCAGTGCATTCAAACGCTTCGGCACGGATTTTCCCATCCGTTTCGACTTCCTCGACACTTTCGGAGGGGGAAACCTTTCGGTACAGTGCCACCCGACGGAAGCATACACCAGCAGGCACTTCAACGAAGCATTCACCCAGGAAGAATGCTATTACATCCTCGACGCGAAAAACGAGGCGAAGGTCTTTTTAGGTTTCAGAGAGGACATTGACCAGCAGCACTTTGAACATACGCTGAGAGAAAGCGAACTTCGCGGTACGGCAGTTAACGTGCCAAAATTCGTCAACACCCTGGCATCAAAAAAACACGATTTCTTCCTGATCCCTCCGGGTACCATCCATGCTTCCGGCAGGGATAACATGGTACTTGAGATCAGTTCCACCCCATATATCTTCACATTCAAGATGTATGACTGGCTTCGCCCCGGTCTGGACGGCAAACCGAGAAGGCTGAATATTGACAGGGCCATGGCTAACCTTGATTTTACAAGGAAAGGAGCCTATGTGGAAGAGAAACTCCGCTCCCGGCCAAAGCTGCGGGAAACGGGAGACGGATGGGAGCTTTACGAACTGCCCACCCATGAACAACATTTTTACGAAGTCAGCAGGCTGCACCTCCTGGGAAGCGCAAGCTTGAACACCTGCGGCCTTTGCAGGGTGATGAACCTGGTGGAAGGGACATGCATCGCTGTGGAAACGCTATACGGAAGCCGTAGTTTCAATTATACCGAGACCTTCATCATTCCTGCCGCAACCGGCAGTTACCGTATCATGAACCTTGGTCCGGAAGAAGCCATCATCGTCATCGCCAACGTGAAACCATCATCCCATTTATGAAAAAAAGCCTGCTGTTATTCCAATGCCTGCTTGTGATCATCCTGTCGGAGGCACAGTCCTTCCGCGAACTGAACACCCTTGTCGTGAATGGCTATTCCAGAACCATCAGCGGTACCGGTTTCAGCTACCACTCCTCCATACCCGCTGCGCGGGAGAGCCTGCTGATCAGGGCAACCGACGGCACATCCTCCATGGAATGGGCGACAGCGGCCGTACCGGAGCTCACAGGTGAGCACTATGTCTCCTTCGTCTGGCTGGCAGGCATCGGATCATCGCCGGGCCCGGCAAGTTTCAACCTGGAAGTCAAGGGACTGCAGCCATTCACCATCCTGGCCGACGGCAGCGACCGCTGGCGTATCCAAAACACCGACGGCGCCATACTGGAATTCAGTAAAGATATGACAGACCAGCACGGTGACCGGTTCGGCTTCATGGTATTAAGTGTACCGGTAAGCCTGCTGGATCCAGCGCAGGCGCTTTCAATAAGGGTTACGGGCGGGAAGCACGAGAAAACCTCCTGGTATATGACTTTCACTTTCCCGGTTGAGAACGGGCTTAATTTCAGGTCGTTACCGGCAATCATCACCCGCAACGGGAAAGATTATCAGCTCGGTCTGGCCGGGATCATGCACTTCGGACAGCCCGTCAATGCCGAAATCTGGATCAACGACAGCCTGGTGAAAGAGACCGGGCTGGATTTCGGGTACAATCATGTACGTGTCGCCCTGCCCCTGGTACAACAAAGCGGGACTGCAACTTACAGGCTGGTGACCGGCGGGAAGTCACAGCAGGGACAGATCGCGCTGGATCCCGTAAGGCAGTGGCGGGTGGATTTCGTGCAGCACACCCATACTGACATCGGCTATACCAGGCCGCAGACGGAGATCCTGGCCGAACACCTGCGGTTTATCGACTATGCGCTGGATTATTGCGACAATACCGACCAATACCCTGAGGAAGCCCGCTTCCGCTGGACATGTGAAGCATCCTGGGCGGTGGATGAATACCTGAAATGCCGGCCGGCAGGGCAGGTTAACCGGCTATTGCAGCGTATTGCCGAAAACCGGATCGAAGTGACCGGCATGTATTTCAATTTCGATGAACTGCCCGACGAACAGACCCTTGCGGCTTCCCTGCAACCCCTGGCGCGGTTCCGCAGGGCGGGCATTCCGGTGAACACGGCTATGCAAAACGATGTCAACGGTATCGGCTGGTGCCTGGCCGACTATTACAACGACCTGGGTATCCGCTATCTAAACATGGGCACCCACGGCCACCGGGCACTGATATGCTTCGACAAACCCACCCTCTTCTGGTGGGAATCGCCTTCGGGTAAAAGGATGCTCGCATACCGCGGCGAACATTATATGATCGGCAATACTTCATTCAAGATACATGCCGGCGACTTTAATGCCTTCGAGGATGAACTGCTTACCTACCTGGTGAAGCTCGAAGCGGGAGGCTATGAATACGACCTGATCTCCCTGCAGCATTCCGGTTTCATCACCGACAATTCACCCCCTTCGACCAGGGCATGCGAGATGATCAGACAATGGAATGAAAAGTTTACCTGGCCGAAGCTCAGGACAGCCACACCATCGGAGTTTTTCAGCGAGATGGAAGCGCGATACGGGAGCAGTTTCAGGGTGATCCGGGGAGCCTGGCCCGACTGGTGGACCGACGGTTTCGGGGCTTCGGCCAGGGAAGTGGCGGCAGTCAGGCAGGCCCAGTCCGACCTCATTGCCAATGCCGCAGGGCTGTGTATGGCTGCCATTGCCGGGAAGCCGCTTCCGGAAGGAACGGAAGACCAGATCGCAGCCTGCAATTCCGCCCTGCTGTTCTATACCGAACATACCGTCGGTTACCATGCAAGCGTCAGGGAACCCTTTCATTACAACACGATGGAACAGCGGGCACTAAAAGAATCCTATGCCTGGGAAGCCGCCCGCAGGGCAAAAATGCCCGGAGAAAGCTGCCTGGGTTTACTGCAAAGCCTTACGGGAAGGGAAAAAGATCCTTCGATGCTGGTCTTCAACACCCTGAACCATACACGAAGCGGCCTCATCCGGGTGACCATCGACCACCAGATCATCCCGCGCTTCACGGAATTCAGCATCACCGACGCAAACGGGAAACAGGCCAAAGCCCAGGCGGTGGAACATCATTCCGGCGGCACTGACTGGGCTATCTGGGTGGATGACATCCCGGCCTTCGGGTATAAGAAATACATCATACAGACCGGGGG
>CAZSQJ010000102.1:4938-8168 GCA_964608665.1 uncultured Bacteroidales bacterium
CAGGGATGGCGGGCTGTCGGTGGAATTCAGGCTGTTCAAAACCACCGGCCGTGTTGATCTGGTATATGATATTGAGAAGAAATCCGTGACACAACCGGAGGGTATTTATATCGCCTTTCCCTTTGCCCTGGAAAATGGCCGGCTTGCTTTCGATGTACAGGGCGGGGAGGTAAGGCCCGGGATCGACCAGGTACCCGGCTCGTCGAACGACTGGAACACCGTGCAGTCCTATGCCCGGCTGTCGGACGGAAAAGCTGCCGTCCTGCTCATGTCCCCCTCCGTTCCGCTGATGCAGTTTGGTGGCATCAACACAGGGCGATACCGTGCCGGAGCTGTCCCGGAAAGCAATCATGTGTATGCATGGCCCATGAACAACTACTGGACCACTAACTTCAACGCCGATCAACGCGGGGGACACCGCTGGACATTCAGCATCATCAGTGGTCCCGACAAAGGTGCGGACGCAGCAGCCCGCACAGGACAGGGCCTGCGTACTCCCCTGCTCTGCCGGGTACAATCCGGAGGAGGCAGCGGAGACAGCCTCCGGCAGGGATCGTTCATCAGTGGCTGGCCCGGCAATGTTTTGCTGATCAGTGCAATACCGGAGGCAGACGGGAAGTCGGCCATCCTGCAACTCCGTGAAACCATGGGAAAAAGATCTGAGCTGAAGCTGTACAATACGCTGAACGGGAAAGTTCTTTCAATGGAAGCTGTGAATGTTTGCGGGGAAAAGCTGCTCAAGGACGTTCCGGCTCTGGAAGCGTATGAAAACAGATTTTTCAGGATCTTTTTTTAGTGAATAGTAAGTAGTTAGTAGTGAATGGTTTAGGTTTGTTTGGGACTTCAGGGGTTTCGTTGTTTAGTTGTTTTAAGTTACACCATTCCCTCTGCGACTTTGCTTTTCATAACTCAACCCGTGTTTCCGGGTCCTTGGTGTGGAAATATTACACCCAAGGCCCGGAATTATTATTTTTTCCTGAATCTGGAAATATATCATGTCAACAATTGTTGTATTTCGGATGATTTTACACATTCCACTGTTAACCAGTAAAAAAATATAAATTCAATTTTCCAATATTTGGAAAATATACGATATTTCCCTTGTTTCAATGACCACGTTAAAGAAGCAGGCACCAGTCAAATAATAAAAAATCATTTATAAGCTTGCATGAAACCATTTCATATTATACATTTACTACGGTTTAATCTCATGGTTCACGACTTCCCGTTAATGATTGCCGGCAAACAACTATTTTTCAGTAATTAATGCAATAAACAGGGTGTTTTTTTCCCCACGATGATGAGCGGTCCCTGTATACATGATAATTGAATATAAATTCATGAATAATCACAAAACCAATTTGTTATGAAAAAAACTGTCTCATTTGCATTCAGGGGTGTTTCCCTTGCGGCAAAGCTTTCGCTGTTACTTTTCTGCCTGGCTGTAATGCAGCCGGTGGCAAAAGCCCAGGTAAACGTGTCCACGTTGCAGAACTGGACCAATGTGTATCATGGTACTTCGACCAGTACGCAAAATAATCCGTATCCTGTCGCATCCGGAACGAATGCCCACCGGGTGCTGGTGGTGGCCATCGCTTCGTCGGTGGAAAGTCAGACTTCAAGGACCGTAACCATTTCATACGGAGGACAGGCCCTCAGCCTGGTGGACGGGGATATGAATACCAGCCGTTTTCACCATACGGCTTTGTACTATCTGGATGAGGCAGGTTTGGATGCTGCAAGCAACACAACCTTATCGGTCAGGGTAAGCAACGGAACCACCACGATCACGGATGTGTTTGCTGCGGTCTTTGATCATGTTTACCAGACGAATCCTGTGAACGACCACCAGCAATACTACAGTACAAACCAGATCACTTCTTTTCAGTTTGCATCCGGTTTGTCTGTTCCCTCATCCGGACTGGCGGTAGGGATCGTGAGTGCTGTAAGTCGCGGTAATAGAGAACTGAGGACCATCACTTATCCCGCCAACTGGAGTATGGTAGATGAAGAAACGGCAACGCATAATCCAGGCGGATCATCCAATGACCAGGGAATCCGCAACGGGGTGATGAACCGGAGCATCCCTGCCTCGGCAGTTTCTGATGTATGCGCCACCACTTTCAGCGGACAGGCTTATCCCAGCATGACTGCCCTCAGCCTGAATCCTGCACCCCTGCCGGCTGTTTCCGGGTTTTCACCTGACAACGCCTGTGCAGGCAGCGGTACTACTGTAATTATCAGCGGGTTTAATTTTACCGGCGCCACCGCCGTGAGTTTCAACGGGCAGGCTGCTTCCTATACCGTTGACAATGCCGGCCAGATCACGGCCACCCTTCCGGCTGCGGCCACCACGGGCACGATCAGCATCACCACTCCTTATGGCACTACCACCAGCAGTTCGGCCTTTACCGTAAATTCCGGCCCTGTTACCCAGGGTGTCTCCATCTGCCAAGGGGGCAGCGGCAGCCTGTCGGTCACTTCCGTATGCAGTGATTTAAATTTAAATACGACTTCCTATGCCGGCAGTGGTGCCACCGGCGGCGGATCAGGCACAGATTGGAACATTCCTGCCGGCTCACTTGGAACTGACGATGGTAATTCTGCCAGTGTCAGCCTGGGCGGTGGGGGTGATTCTGAAAATCTGCATGCAACAAACTTCGGATTCGCAGTACCGGGAGATGCAACAATTCTGGGAATTGGCGTGACCTTGAACCGTTGGGGCAGCAGCACCAGCTTCGGTGTTGGCATTCGGGATGTCCAGATCAGCCTTTT
Organism: uncultured Bacteroidales bacterium; assembly: GCA_964608665.1. GTDB lineage: Bacteria > Bacteroidota > Bacteroidia > Bacteroidales > CAIXZF01 > JAKLIX01. Next base: position 7,714 of record CAZSQJ010000102.1, read on the forward strand.
AGGCGGAACGCTTCCTGGTGAAGACAAAGCCAATACAAGCAGTATCTGGCCGACCAGTTCTTCGGACCTGGCAACGTATGGTGGAACGAATAACTTATGGGGTAATAGCTGGTCACCCTCACAAATAAATGCATCATCCTTTGGTGTTACGGTTGATGTGGAGAATACTGCGACTATCTCAAACAGAACTGCATATATCGATTATATTCAAATTACTGTTTATTATTCGGTTCAGGGTGTTATTTCTTGGTATACTGTTGCTTCCGGCGGTACAGCCATCGGGACGGGAACACCCTTCAACCCGGTGGGAGTATCCGGTTCAGGCCTTCCCGACACGCAAACTCCGGGGACCTATACTTTTTATGCGGATTGTTCCACCGCTCCCGGTGCCTGCCGGACATCAGCCGATTTCGTGATCCTGGATGTGGAGGGCGGAACCCTCAGCGGCAGCACCA
>CAZSQJ010000103.1:0-7970 GCA_964608665.1 uncultured Bacteroidales bacterium
GGTCAGGGATTTTTGTGAACAATGCGGTCTATAAACATGCGACCCCGTTGGGGTCAGGGATTTTTATGAACAATGCGGTCTATAAACATGCGACCCCGTTGGGGTCAGGGATTTTTATGAACAATGCGGTCTATAAACATGCGACCCCGTTGGGGTCGGGAGGGGATAAAAAGGCAGGAGGGTGTTGCAAAGCGCCTGATTCGCGCTTATGGAACCACAACCTTCACGCAGGCATTTCCTTCATCACTGTTGAGCGACAGCAGGTAAATCCCATTCTGAAGGGAAGGAATCTCCAGCCTGTTGCCGGAAGGCAGCAATTGTGCATTTTCCCTCAGGATCAGCTTTCCGGCAAGGTCAGACAGGCTGATGGTGGCATCTCCCCGCATCTGAGAGAATATCCTGATTGTATTATCCTGTACCCAGGCTTTCACCTCTGGTTTCAGATCCAAATCCTCAGTCAGGATTGTCAGGTCGAGCATTTCGTTCACATCGAGGGGTACCCGTTGATCGTCGAAACCTCCCATGGCGAAAATCATACCGTTCACCTGAGCGGCAGCCAGGGATTCACGCGGCACATTGAGCGATGGCATGGTAGTCCATGAGTCCGCAGCAGGATCATACATCATTACATCTGCAATAGCCTGTCCGGCCCATCCGCCGATCACGTATATCCTGTTCTGGTAAACACAGGAGGCCGCCCGGGTAAAGACCATGGGAGCCGGTGTTTTGGCCGTCCAGGTATCCGTCACTGGATTGTACTCAGTGCAGGCATCCGTATGCCCTGATGCAACATCGCCTCCGATCAGGTACACCTTACCGTTTACCACTCCGCTTGCACAGTATTTCCGCTCCGCCTGCAAAGGTGTTTTTGCCGTCCACAGATTGGTGGCAGGATCAAAGCATTCAACTGCCGTTCCGGCATTTGGAGATCCAAGTCCGCCAAAAACGTAAATTTTATTATTGACTACTGCCAGGCAGGCCTCCCTCCTGCCGGTTGGCATTGCGGGTCTGATGCCCCAGTTTCCGCTGATGAAATTGTAGGTTTCCACCGCTATGATGCTGGAAGGATTGAATCCTCCCCCGATGGCAAAAATCTCACCACCATACTCACACACCACCAGTTCCTCCCTGGGAGTGGGCATGGGATTCAGTCCTGACCAGTTGTTGTTGAAGGGATAGAAAACTTCCAGGTTATTGATGCCTGCCCCGGATGTGTCTGTACCACCAATCACAAAGACATTGCTGGCATATGCCGTGGCTGCAAACTCAGCCCTGGGCGAAGGCAAGGGTGCTTTGTAAACCCAGCTTCCCTGTGCAAAAAGCTGCATGCACATCAGGACTGTGACAAAAAGGGTGTAAAACTTCTTCATGTTTCAGATTTTTTACTAAAGTATAAAATAATTCCGCAGCTTTTCAACATATGCTCAGAAAAATATATCAGTAGTTTGGAATGCCAGCCGTTGTTTTGCCCAAACCACAGGATATTCAAAGTAAATAAAACACTATACACTGAATCATAGTGAAAATGCGAAGCAATTTTCAGTCAGATTCAGTTTTAGCGGTGATACTGGAAACACAAACCGCATTCATGTTTTTTTCAGTATCATCTGTGCATTGGCGCTAAGGAACACCGGCAAACGATATGACAGTCTGCCTTAAAAACAAGGCTTGCCCTGATTGTCAGGGTGTTTATCTTAAACCCAGGCCTTCAGCCAGTTGATTTGCAAGATCCTGATCTACCTTTTGGAAATGAGCCAGCTGCCGCTGCAGGATTTCGTCCTTTTTCGGTCCGCTCACTCCCTTAAGGGATGAAATCAGGTTCATCACGGTATGCTTCCTGTCTTCATCATTCATCACTTTGCGGTAAAGGTCGCCGGGCTGGGAATAATGATCTTCCACCGCATTCCGGTCATAAAAACCGGCCGGTGCGGCTTCCAGTGGCATGGCGGGTTCCCTGTATGCCGGATCAGCCGCTACATCGTCGAAGCTGTTTGGAGAATAATTTGGAGCGGCTCCCCCGTTGCCCATCACACTCATCATGCCATCACGCTGGTAATGGGTGGCAGGTTTTACCGGTCTGTTAACAGGGATCTGCTCATAATTGGCGCCCAGGCGGTAGCGGTGGGCATCGGGATAGGCCAGGATACGTCCCTGCAACAGTTTGTCAGGTGAAAGCCCGATCCCGTCAACCACATGGGCCGGTGCAAAGGCCGACTGCTCCACATCCTCGAAATAATTGGCCGGAATCTCATTGAGTTCCATCAACCCTGCCTCGATCAGCGGGAAGTCGGCATGCGGCCAGATTTTTGTTATATCAAAAGGATTCCAGGGAAGCTTATGGGCCTGGATCTCTGTCATCACCTGGATTTTCAGTGCCCATTTGGGAAAGTCACCCTTCCCTATTGCATCTACAAGGTCGCGTTGGGCATAGTCCGGGTCGGTACCGCGCAATTCCTCAGCCCTGGCAGCCGTCAGCGTTTTGTTTCCCTGCAGGGTCTTGAAGTGAAATTTCACCCAGACCCGCTCATTGTCCTGGTTGATCATCGAAAAGGTATGACTTCCGTAGCCGTTCATAAACCTGTAACCGTCGGGTGTGCCGCGATTGCTGAACAGGATCATGACCTGGTGCAGGCTTTCGGGATTCAGACTCCAGTAATCCCACATCATGGTAGCACATTTCAGGTTGGTCTTTGGATCCCTTTTCTGCGTATGCACGAAATCGGGAAATTTTTTCGGATCCTTGATGAAGAACACAGGGGTGTTGTTCCCAACCAGATCCCAGTTACCGTCTTCGGTGTAGAATTTCACTGCAAAACCGCGCGGATCACGCTCGGTATCGGCACTTCCCTTTTCACCTCCCACTGTGGAGAACCGTACAAATACCCGGCAGGTATTTCCCACTTTACCGAAAAGCTTCGCTTTGGTATACCTGGAAATATCCCCGGTCACGGTGAATTTACCGAATGCTCCGGTTCCCCTGGCATGTACCACACGCTCCGGAATGCGCTCCCGGTTAAAATGTGCAAGTTTTTCATGCAGGATATAATCCTGAAGCATGATGGGCCCCCTCGGACCTGCGGTCATACTGTCTTCGTTTTCAAAATATGGCCGCCCGGAGGCAGAGGTCAGTTTTTTCTTTTCGTCCATGACACTAAATGTTAAAGAATATTATTTTGATGTTTTGCGTATTGTCTTCTCATTGTCTTGAACCACCTTGCCGATGATCTGCAGACGAATCTCACGGATTTCGACGCCCGGAATGGCATTCCTGCTGAAATACTCCTTCAGCATCTCATCCAGTTCGGGATCGCTGTAATCTGTAATCCTGTCTGTTCCCATCGTGTAAATATGATGATGGGGCTTCATAAACCCGTCGTAGCGCATCACCTCATGGTCAGTCTTTACCCTGGCAATCAGTTGATGCTCCGCCAGGGTATCGAGAATGTGATACACCGTGCCCGTCGCAATGCCGGGATGCTTCCCGCGCACGTAATGCAATACCTGTTCAACGGTGGGATGGTTCTCAAGCACAAGCACTGCTTCCAGCACGGCCATCCGCTGTGGTGTGACCCTGAGTCCTGCTTCCCTGATGCTTTCCTTGAGTGTATTGGTATCCGGCTTCACGAGAATAATAACTATTTAGGAATCATTCTTAACAGAAGAAAGTTCAAAGGTACAAAAAAAATCGTACTCAGAAAAAAATCATTGTGTTTTTACATCAAGGGCATCCCGCAAGCCATTACCAACCAGCATGAATGCCAGTACCATCAGCATGATGGCCAGTCCGGGCAATATGGCAAGCCAGGCGGCATCTAGAATGATGTAGGGATAGTTGTCCCTGATCATAGTACCCCAGGAAGGCATGGGAGGCTGCACTCCTATGCCAAGAAAGCTGAGGCCGGCCTCAAGCAGAATGGCGGAGGCGAAGTTGGCCGCAGAAATAACGATCACCGGACTCATGGCATTGGGGAGGACATGCCTGATGATGATCCTTGCATTGCTGAAGCCCAGCGCCCTGGCTGCTTCCACATATTCTTTCTCGCGTATGCCGAGGATCTGTCCCCTGACGATCCTGGCCACTTCCACCCACATGGTCAGACCAACGGCGATAAAAACCTGCCAGAATCCCCTGCCGAGCGCAAAGGTGATGGCAATGACCAGCAACAGGGTCGGGATGCTCCACACCACATTGATCAGCCACATGATAAGCTGGTCGGCAAAGCCGCGGAAGAAACCTGCGATGGCTCCCAGGCTGATGCCAAGCAGAAGCGAGATCAGCACAGAAATAAATCCCACCGAAAGGCTCACTCTGGTGCCGATGACCAGCATGCTCAGCACATCCCTTCCATAGCGGTCGGTACCCAGCCAGAACCGCTGCTGTTCCACATGGATCCGTTGCTTCCGCATATCCAGCCGCAATGTTTCACCCCGCTCCCCTGCAATGCCGGTATATGTTTCGGCAGACAAAATACTGTCCCTGCTTTCAAGCATACTGACCGGAATTTCCTGATAAAGGCTTTTCTGACCCCACAGCATTTTACGCCACCAGCTCACCCTGGGCACACTATCTTGTTTTTCAATGCAAAGCATAGTGACTTCCGATCCCGGCTTCAGCGTTCCCAGCTCGAGAAACTGCTTGTTGGAAAAGGGGCTTTGATCGGGAGTGACCAGGTAGCCCAGGATGGCAATGACAAGGGCAAACAGAATAAAACCCAGCGACACCATGGCAACCGGATCACGCCTGAACCGCTGCCAGGCCATGGCAGAAAGCGAGCCGGAAGAAGTGATCCGCGCTTGCCGGAACAGTGGAAGAAAGCGGAAGATGCGGAAGGGCATGAGCTGGTAAATTCTGATGCAAGTATACCGAAACTGATTGAGTCCGCAAAACAATGCCTGGCCAGATTGATTTGTCAGATATCCGGTTGGGTTCTGCCCGCTTGTGGATGCTAAAATAAAGATGCACCATCCGTCCTCTCCGGCCGGTCTGCTATCTCAGGTACCTTTGATACTCCGCATTTCTGCAGCGCCTTACCTGCTGTTTCTTCTTACAGTATCCTTTGTTCAGATTGATTTTCAGTGCAAAATAAACATCGGCGCCGGTAAAGTCCTTCAGTCCCATGAAAGCGCCCAGCCTGTCGGTGCCGATCGTAAGGAAAGCCAGCCGCAGGGCAATGCCGAGCCTTGTGTACCGCCAGTCGTAGAAGGACAGGGGCAGGAAGGCATCCACATATCGGCTTTCAAAGCGTGGGACTACAGCCAGTTGTGATGGTCTCCACAGGCCGGGCATCCGGGTACGCATGCTCTGGATCAAAAAGCTGCGGATATAAAATCCATCCTGCAGGTGATAATCAAACTGCAGGCTGAGCGCGGCAGGAAGGAACATCCTGAAGCGGTTGTCTTTCCTGGCTGCCAGGGAGTCGGAATAGAAACGGTATCCAAGATCGCCCGCCGCTTCGGCAATGGTTTTGTAGTTGGTCTTGTCAATGCCGGGCCAGAAGGTGCTGACATTATCAAACACCCATTTGTCGGCCTGTTGCGTGAACTCCACCGAACCAAAGTCGAGCAGGGAGATCCCCAGCTTGTATTCGTATTCCGTAAATGTTTGTCCGCACAGGGTCGGATTGTCTTTCATCCTGCCCTTCTGATTCAGCTGTGCATTTTTCTGGAACACGAATCCGAGGTCAAAGCCCCATCCGCGGCCTCTGAAAGTATTTCCGGCAAGAGAAACCTGATTGGTATCCCTGTCTATCGGCACGGAAATACCGGCTTCCGCATCAATATTGTACACGATCAGGGTGCTGTCGTCGGGTACCATATAGTCGGCGCTGCGCACATCCAGATAAACCCCGGTAAAGCCCAGGATCTTTTTCACTGTGATCCCGGCCGAAATCTGGGTCTCCGCAGTGCTTGCAAACCGGTATGCATAGGAAAAACCAAGTTCAGCCCAGCTCATCTGGGCCAGATCAAAAGCACCGGTGGTATACCGGATATCCTGCTGAAGCGGCCAGTCGATCCCTTCATAGCAGAATTTGGCCACATGAAATGGCACATCCTTGATCGACAGCATATTACGAAACGAAGTTGTGAATGCAAAGCCATGGTCCTGATAGGAGAACATCAATCCGGGACCATGAATACGGGTATTGAGAAAGACCTTTTTCAGGACATCATCGAAGTTGCCACCGTAATAATCATAAATGGTAAGCTTGTCTGGTGTCATTCCGTAATCCACCAGCTGGTATTCCTTTTTGAACAGATCGCCGAATTCATATTCTCCGTCGGCCAGGTACATGTAGTTATTTTCGAAGAACGCACCGCCCGAAAGCAGGTGTATATCGCAGTATACCTTACTGTTGATCATCAATGCCGGGTTCAGCATCAGGGCATTGATCCCGGAAAAGTTTGAAGTGGTGAGGCCGGACATTTCCTGTGAATGCACCCTCCCTCCGGGCAGGCTGAGCAGTGCAAGGCAAAGGGTATAACAAAGCAGGTGATGGCAGCGCGGACTCATGGCAGGAATAGAAGGAATAAAAGTAATACTATTTGAGCGGATTTGGAAAGGACAGGGGGAAGAAGTGCGAATGCAGGGAATTGATGGTACCCTTTCAATCCCATGCTGAATTTCGCTATCTTTGCACCGCCTGCGGATGTGGCGTAACTGGTAGCCGCGCCAGACTTAGGATCTGGTGTCGAAAGACGTATGGGTTCGAGTCCCTTCATCCGCACGAACTTGAGTGCCAGAAGGCAAGATGGCGAGAAGGCGAGAATGTTTATTGCACTCAAGTTTATACCGACACGGAACAGGTTTGCGAAAAAGTGTGTCATAACGATGTACGGCATAACTCAGTCTTCACTGGTTCTTTGCAGCAATGCGCAGCATTGGTGCTTAGAACCAGGAATGCCGTACACTGTACTGAAGCACGCTTATTGCACATTGCTTTACTGTGTCGGTATAAACAGTTTTGCATTCGCAAACCAGTCAAGACTGAGTATAATTCTTGCATTCTGGCCATCTCGCACTCTGGCATTCTGGCATTCCATTCCATCATTTCATCATTCCATCATTTATTCTCAGCCGGCATATTTCATACAGATTTGTCCTCTCACGGGACAAGTCCGCAGAATTTAATTTGCGAAGCGCTTCAAATGCAATGCGTTCATGGAAGACCGGGTGCTTGCCCAGGATGGCAGCATTGACTTTGAAGTGGTTGAGTTCGTCCCAGATAGCCCGGTTCTCGAGGAATTGTTCAACCTCTGTTTTCGACAAAGCTGAGAACTGTTCCGGCGATTCAGCCAGGAACAGTCCATCATGGGCCGCTTTGTAATTCTCAAAGGCAGTAAGCATATCCGAGACCAGGATTTTTAACTCATGAGGGCAATCGGGGCTGCTCAGGAAGGGGAATTCTTCCCTGAGTCTGATGCCTTTTCGGATGCCTGGGGGGATGCTTTTTTTTTTGCCTGCTTCAGTAGGTTCGGTTACTGGCGGAGTTGTATCCGGGTTCGCCGGCTCCACGTGTTCGGCTTCACTTACCGGCTCAGCAGATTTCTCAACCGGCTGCGAAAGGATATGCTTCAACTCATCCGGGTCAATCTTTGCCAGCTTACGAAGTTCTTCTGTCAGCAGGTTTTTATTGTAGGGCGTTTCGCCCTGGCGGTTGAGAATGGCTTTCAGGCTGAGGCTCTTGCCGAAAGTCTGGTATAATGCCACTCCCCTATTATAAAAACGGTCGGTTTTTAACCATTGGAGAATTTTTTCTTGCATCGCATCAATGTTTTAACAAAGATGCAATTGCATTAAAATAACGAAAGGACGGAAATATTAAGAAGGGCTGACCGGATTTACAATTCCTTGAAGATCTGTTCCATCTTCTTCCGGGTGATCCCCAGAATTGTCATGTGTTGTTTTACAATAAATTCCGGCACGGGATCGATTTGTGACTGTAAAACAATGGGACGTGCAGCGCCTTCCA
>CAZSQJ010000104.1:0-7875 GCA_964608665.1 uncultured Bacteroidales bacterium
CTGTCTTTTCCATAAGATATTATTTTGATATCGCAAAGATAGCATTTTAATTTCAATTGTCAAGCCTTATTCACTTTTTTTTATCCTCAGTCTTGACAAGTTTGCGAATGCAAAGCTGTTTATACCGACACAGTAAAGCAATGTGCAATAAGCGTGCTCCAATACAGTGTACGGCATTCCTGGTTCTTTGCACCAATGCTGCGCATTGCTGCAAAGAACCAGTGAAGACTGAGTTACGCCGTACATCGTTATAACACACTTTTTTGCAAACCTGTTCCGTGTCGGTATATCATGCCAGGGATTTGGCTGTATCAGGTTTGTGAAAAACGTTCAACCGGTCACGGATTAAAGCAAAAAGGGGGCAACGCCTCTGGTGTTGCCCCCTTTTTAAGAATGGGTCTCTGTTCTACTTAAGGTCTTTATCAGAGGTAGCACATTTAACGTCCTTCTTGTCCTTGCTGCAGCACTTTCCGTCTTTCTTGGTAGTGCAGGGGGTAGCGCAGGGTTTTGCACATTTTGCATCTTTTGCGTGGTTGCAGCCGGCTTTGGGAGCTTCTTCAGAAGCAGCAGCTGCCTGAGGGGCATCAGCCGTTGTTTTTTCAACCTTGGCAACCTTGGTGGTTTTGGGATTCTGCGCACTGCTGTCTGAAATTCCGACGAAACAGACGAAAGCAATCAGAGAAAAGAGAATGGCTAACTTTTTCATGGTTTGGTTTTGTTATTTGGTTAATATTGAAATCTTGCACAAAAATAACGCAATCCGGCAAGTAATGTTACCATCAATTTGTTAAAGTATTGTTAAAAGCCAGTCCTTACGCTGAAAAGCGTCCGATGGGGGTAAGTTTTCCTTTGACTTTCTGATTCAGGCCAACCAATATCTGTGTATCATTTGGCAGGATAAGATCAACACGGGAACCAAATTTAATGAAGCCCAGTTCATCGCCCTGCTTAACCTGTTTATCCACATCTGCGTAGCATACAATTCTCCTTGCCACGGCTCCGGCGATCTGGCGAATCAGAACCTCACGCTTGTTGTTGTGACTGATGACGATGCTGGTTCGTTCGTTGCTATGGGATGATTTCGGATGCCAAGCCACCAGGTAGCGACCGGGCTGGTAATGGTAGCGGGTAACGGTACCGCTTACGGGGTACCAGTTTGCATGGACATTAAACGGTGACATAAAGATGGATACCTGTATTCTTTCCTCATTGAAGAACTGGGTGTCGAAGATTTTCTCTATCACGACCACACGGCCATCGGCCGGAGACAGGATAAGGTTTTTATCCCCACTGATCTGCCTGACGGGACTTCGGAAGAAAGCCACCAGAAAAAGCAATCCGACGAGACAGGCCACATAAAAGAGGTAATTCAACCAGATCCTTTGTGTTGTCAAAACATCCACCAGCACCACCAGTCCGAGAAAGATGCAGAAAAAAACCAGGATCAGGAAATAGCCTTCTCTGTGTATTCTCATATATAACAAATTATCATCATCATCACAAAAGCGAAAGGTGCGACCATCAGGACAGCATCGAAACGGTCTAGGATTCCGCCGTGGCCCGGTATCCGGTTTGCTGAGTCCTTGAGTCCGGCGTTCCTTTTAAGCATCGATTCGGTGAGGTCGCCCAGGGTGCCAAAAACGATGACAATGATAGCAAAAAGAATCCACTGCGGGGCAGTAAGAACGCCTAACCAGAAAGCGGCGGCCCAGGCTGCAAGCAGACAAAAGACTGCTCCGCCGGCACTTCCCTCCCAGGTTTTTTTAGGGGAGATCCTTTCGAAAAGCAGGTGCCTGCCGAAAAGTTTTCCTGTAAGGTAGGCAAATGTATCGTGGATCCAGATCAGTCCGAACATAGCCGCCAGCAGTACCGGATCACCAGACCCATTACCGCTGCAGGGAAAATACAGAAACTGAAGCAGGCTCAGGGGGAGCACCACATAGAGTACCCCTATCAGCCCTGTTCCTGCCCGGATAAAGTGTTTCTCTTTTCCGGCAAGCAGCTCCACAATAAAAGGCAGTAACAAAAGAGGTACATTGATGAGAACAAAAAAAAGCGACCAGGCGGGCATCAGGTCATGGGCCAGAATGCTCAGGCTCAGATAGAGCCAGGCGGCCAGAAGCAAGGGTGGCCAGCTCCGGGTCGGATATCCGGTTTTTTTTGTTACAGAAAGGAATTCACCGAGTCCGGCAAGGCTGATCAGCAGAAAAAGTGCAGAAAACGCTAAAGGGTGCCAGAAAACGGCCCCAAGGATGATCAGGACGAAAGCCAAACCGCTGATTGTACGGGTAGTAAAATTATTCACGATCGGTGTTGCTGATAAATTGCCTTGCACGCAAGGCATCCCCCTGCTTTACGTACAGTTCGACCTCCCCGATGAGGTAAAGGGAGTCTTTTTTATTAACAACGATACTTTCGATTTCTTCGCATTGCAAAAGTCCGTGTCTGAGCTCCACTTCAATAAGGGAAGATGAACTGTAGATCATCACCCAGTTATGTTCAGGCCCCTCTGTCATTGTTGAACAACGTCAATCAGAAACAGGTAAAGTTCTCTGGGTCCGTGTGCACCCATGACCAGGGTTTTTTCAATATCCGCCGTCCGGCTTGGCCCGGTTATCAGGGTGATCAGTGAAGGAAGTTTTTTACCATATTTATTGGTGATGTGGGCGAAAGCCTGTTTGATGTCAGGTACGAGCTGATTCGTATAAGCGGCCACCACATGGATATCAGGAAACACATTCATCCTGCGTCCGCCGGCATTCCTGGATGAAACCATGATGCTTCCGGGCCTGGCCACAAGGTACTCACAGGTAGTGAGGCTTATCCTGGTCTGAAGAATTTGTTCCCCGCCCTTGTTCAATTTGAGGTTGGAATCGCTGAGCAGTTTATTCAGGGTATCATCAGCACAGCTAATATCATCCCAGGCATTTTGATTTGCAAGTAATTCGAGATTGCGGACAAACTCCTTTTCGTCTTCACAAAAGATAAACTGCCCCCCTGCCCTGGTGAACTCCTGTGCAAAGGTGATATCCAGCGCTTCTTCCATCGGCTGGTATACAGGAGCATTGAAATCCACCCTGGGGAAAGGATTGTCGGCGACATTGATCAATGCGTTTCGAATGTTCTTCAGGACTTTTTCTCTGGAAGTGCTTTCCTCCATATCAACAAGCATTAGAATTGCATTTCAGGATCCTGCCTGCCGGAAAGTTCAGGGTTGACTGCTGTACTGGCCGGTTGGTCATCACCTGCATTGCCATTGTTTTGACCATTCTCGGCGAAAGTTTTCATTTCTTCGAAGGGTCTGGGACCAAATATATGTTCAAGATCTTCCCTGAAAATCACTTCTTTTTTCAGCAGGATATCAGCCAGTGCTTCCACCTTTTCACGGTTGGTTGTCAACAGTTCAATGGCCCGGCGATAAGCGCTTTCGACAAGTTCACGAACCTCATTGTCAATAGTTTCCGCTGTTTTCTCGCTATATGGTTTGCCGAAACTGAACTCTGCCTGTCCGGTTGAATCATAAAAACTGATATTACCGATCTTGTCATTCAATCCGAAATAGGCGATCATGGCATAAGCTGATTTGGTCACTTTTTCCAGGTCGTTCAGGGCACCGGTCGACACTTTTCCAAAAACCACGTCCTCCGCGGCCCGCCCTCCGAGTGCTGCGGTGATTTCATCGAACATCTGTTCGAAGGTAGTGATCTGTCTTTCTTCCGGGAGATACCAGGCTGCTCCGAGAGCTTTGCCTCTGGGAACGATGGTCACCTTTACCAGGGGATGGGCATGTTCGAGCAGCCAGCTCACCGAAGCATGCCCCGCCTCGTGGAATGCGATAACCTTTTTCTCATGCGGGGAGATGATCTTGTTTCTTTTTTCCAATCCGCCCACAATCCGGTCGATGGCATCAAGGAAATCCTGCTTTTCAATTTTCTCTTTCCCGTTCCTGGCGGCAATCAAAGCCGATTCGTTACATACGTTGGCAATATCTGCACCGGAGAAACCGGGGGTTTGTTTGGCAAGAAACGTAATATCCACATGATTGTCCATTTTCAGTGGCCTGATATGAACCTGGAAAATTGCTTTCCGTTCCTCCAGGTCAGGAAGCTCCACATGAATGGTACGGTCGAAACGGCCTGCACGGAGCAGGGCACGGTCAAGCACATCGGCCCGGTTGGTGGCAGCCAGGATGATCACCCCGGCATTGCTGGCAAACCCATCCATTTCCGTAAGCAACTGGTTCAGGGTATTTTCCCGCTCATCATTACCGCCGGTGACAAAATTCCGTCCCCTGGCTCTGCCGATGGCATCAATCTCGTCGATAAAAATGATACAGGGTGCCTTTTCCTTGGCTTGTTTGAACAAGTCCCTGACCCTTGATGCTCCCACTCCAACAAACATTTCCACGAAATCGGAACCCGAAATGGAAAAGAAGGGAACCTTTGCTTCTCCTGCAACGGCCTTGGCAAGCAGGGTTTTACCGGTTCCCGGAGGGCCTACCAGGAGGGCACCTTTGGGAATTTTTCCGCCGAGTGTGGTGTATTTTTTGGGATTTTTCAAAAAATCAACGATTTCCATTACCTCTATTTTGGCTTCTTCCAAACCGGCCACATCCTTAAACGTCACCGTTACATGGGTGTTTTTATCGAAAAGCTGCGCCTTTGATTTACCGAAGCTGAATATCTGCCCTGCTCCCCCGCTTCCGCGGTTCATCATCCGCATGATCAGAATCCAGGCTCCGACCAGAATGAGGATGGGAAGCAGGTAGCCAAGGATGTCTCCCGTCCAGTTGCGTCGTTCATCAGCCGTAACGATAATCTTGTCAGTTTGTTTGAGTTTGCTGATCTCCTCCTCCGTTTTGCCTTCGCTTTCTCTTGCAAGCACCTGTTCCTGGGCATCGCGGAGATCTTCCCTGAATCCGTCAACGGTGAGGAACTTGTAAATAAAATGCGGTCCCGGATTCGGAGAGTTTCCGAAGCCCTTGGTTCCCACATCTTTGTACAATGTATCGCCCGAGGTGAGTTTCTCTTTTTTGATAAAGATCTCAGCGAATTTGTTATTGATCACCACAATCTTCTGGATATCATGCTTTTCGATCAGTTTTTCAACCGTATTCCAGTCAATCTCCTTCACTTCACCATTGAAGCTGAAATACTGCATGGCAATCAGACCGATGATCAGGATACCGTAAATCCAGTAAAAACTGAACCTGGGTTTACCGGGTTTCTTGCTGTTGTTCTGGCCGGGGCCCTTATCTTTGTTCTCAAACGGGTCCCAGGAAGGGCCGGATTGTTCTTCTTTCCTGTCTTTTTCTTCTGAGAAAATATATATACGTTCGTGTGTCATTTTGTCCGGTAAAATCAATTATGCAATGGTTGTAATAGTGGCGTCAGCCCATAAGCCTTCCAGGTTAAAGAAGCGTCGCTTTGATTCCTGGAAGATATGGACGACGACGTCCGCATAGTCCAGCAAAATCCATTCCGAATTTTCAAATCCTTCTGCATGCCAGGGATTTGCTCCGGTTGCTGTTTTTACTTCCTTTTCAACAGATTCGGCCAGTGCCTCAACATGTGTGCGGGAAGTGCCGTGGCAGATCACGAAATAATCGCTGATTGCATTTTTCAACTCCCTCAGGTCGATGCTGACAATTTCGAGGCCCTTCTTCTCCTGTATCCCCCGGATGATAATCTCTGCCAGCATGGTGGAAGCTGACGGAGCTTTGCTTTTTGCCATAGTGCGAGTTTAGGTTACCGCTGGCTGCAAAATTATGGAAAATTATGACAATACGGCCTTTTGTCCATACACAGTCCTATGATTTTAAAACAGCTATCCGGATTCGTTTTATATTTGCACGGATAAACCTCATCCCCATGGAACACATGCAGGTGCAATATACCGGAGGACTGAAGACCAGGATAACCCACAGGCTCAGCGGAACTGAAATTATGACAGATGCACCGCCCGACAACGAAGGTGAGGGAGCTTTTCTCAGTCCCACCGATATGGTTGCCAGCGCATTTGCCTCCTGTATGCTGACCATCATGGGGATTTATGCAAGAAGGAACAACATCTCCATCGACGGGACCAGCGTTTCGGTCACCAAAATCATGGCCTCTGACCCAAGGCGCATCGGAGAGATCATCCTTGACATCCATTTTCCACCATATTCATACAGCGATAAGGAAAAAAAGATATTCGAACAGATTACCAGAACCTGCCCGGTGTCGCAGAGCCTTCATCCCGGTGTGAAACAGAATGTGTCATTACATTTCTCTCCATTAACATAACAAACAATGATCATGAAACTATCAATCCGCCTGCTGTTATCCGGACTTATGTTAACCATTTTAATCAGCCAGGTCACGCATGCCCAGATCAGGGACCGTTTCAGAAGCAATACTGTAACCATGTTTGATCCGACAATTATCTCCACATGGATACAACAACCCACTGCTGTTTCCGATGCTGAAAGGGCCATGAATGCCAGGGGGAGTATGTATCTTTATGATGACTGGCGGGAAGGCACCCTGATCATGAAGAATGACACCATGGTTGAAGGTCTGAAACTCCGGTACAACATATACACCAGGCAGATGCATTTCATATATCAGCAGGATACCCTGGCACTCATCGTTCCGGAAAAAGTGAAATATGCCGTTTTGGAAAACGAAGCCTTTGTCTGGACCGATTTTCTGGAAGACAACCTGTTGAAAAAGGATTACTTCCAGATACTGGCAGAAGGGAAGGCCCGGCTTTTATTACACCGGAAGGTGAAATTCGACCCCAGGAATCCCCCGGCCACGCCCTACTCCACCGGAACAGAATACGACCGTTTCCTGCGTTTCGAGTACACTTACATACAGAAAGAAAATGAACCCGCCGTGCAGTTGAAACGAAGCCGCGGTGGCCTGATGACCTGCTTCGCTGATAAATCTCAGGAAATAAAGCAATTTATGAGAAAAGAACGGATCAGGCCAAAAAAGACCGGAGACCTGATAAAAGTGGTCCAATTCTACAACAAGCTGATCTCAGGCTGAAGCAGCAACAATATTATAATTATCTGTCAGCCAGAACACTATCGACCAACTCCCTTGTAAAGACCACCAAAGCCCTGTCGGTTGATCCCGGGCATATGACCGACTGGATTTTTCCCTTCATCGATTTGATTTGCACCAAGCCTTTCCGTCCTCCTATTTTTGTTTCATCAATTTTAATCAAAATAAAGGAGGAACCCAAAAATGAAAAAGCTCATTGTTTTTATCGCGATGATTTTTATTTCCGCAGGCATCATGGCAACAAATACCGAGAACTCGAACTATGTTGTGGCCAATGGACAGACCCATTTCGGGAAAGACATCAAGTTTGGAATGCGTTACACCAAAGTAATTAAAACGACCGGAGAGGTAGTGAAGATCAGGAATGCAGAAGTGGATGCCATCTGCAATAACGGGAAGGTTTTTGAGAAGATGCCCGTTGTCCGCTGTGACACCAAAGAAAAGGAAATGGTGATGCTGGAATACGTCACATCCCGCAATGGACTGAAACTGTATCGTTTATGTCAGTTTGTGGAGAAATGTGACCCTGGTACCCAGACTTTCCGTACTGCACAGCCGGAGTACTGCTACTACGTATTCAAAGATGGTGCGTTCTACCTGCAGATCGACAAGAAAAATGCTGCCACAGCCCTGCCCTTTTTCGGGCTTGGCGTGGAGTCCTGATGATACAGGACTTTAACGAAGAGGGTGTCTCATAACCGGGACACCCTCTTTGTTTTGTACCGACACGGAACAGCTTTGCGAAAAATGGTGTAATCAAGGTGTACGGTATAACTCAGTCTTCACTGGTTCTTTGCAGCAATGCGCAGCATTGGTGCTT
>CAZSQJ010000105.1:0-4540 GCA_964608665.1 uncultured Bacteroidales bacterium
TCCATATCTGGTGGGCTTCCCGGGTCACCAGAAGGCTCGATCTCATGCTGGGAGGGGTATTGCCGCAACACCAGGGGAAAGGACTGGAGATATGGATGTCGATGAAACTGATCAGCTCTGCCCTCGAAGCGGATTACAATATGATCGAGGTGCACCTGGTACTGGAAACCAACCGTCCCATGCAGTCCGAAATGGAAAGAGCCGGTGCACAACCCCATAAACGCTTCCGCATATATAATAAACCCCTTCCCCCCCCGTAAAGACGCGATTCATCGCGTCTCCTCCCCCCGTAAAGACGCGATTCATCGCGTCTCCTCCCCCCGTAAAGACGCGATTCATCGCGTCTCCACAGTGACCCTGTCTGCTTAAATATCCGACTATGAATACGATGGCCAATACAAAACCCGAAACCACCGACCCCAAACCCGTCGAAGTATTCTGCGGAACCCCCTGGCAGGCAGGATTGGTGCAGTCGATGCTGGAATCTGCCGGGATCAGTGCCTATCTGGCGGATATGATCATGGGAACCATGAATCCCTGGTGGACAGCTCCCGGCGGAGCCGGTGCCGTCCGGCTCTTTGTGGCGGCAGCGGATTATGCCGAAGCAAAAGCCATCGTTGCGGATTACGAAAATACGCTGAAAGATCCGGAAGACTGATCGCTGGAACAAAACTTCACCACCCAATCTTAGGACTAAAATTGTGATGGATGAAGCCGTATATTTGTCGCAGGGAACCTGATTCTGTTACTTAGAACCGGTTCTGAAACCCTGGTTATTCATACTGTATTCATGCTTGAAACCAGCCTTCGTGTTACCGAAACCATCCTTGCGTTTGCCATGGTGGTGCTGTTGGTTGTGTTTCTTAAACGAAAGAACATCATCAGCCAGGCGGAGATAAAACCTTTGTCCCGGCTGATGACCACTGCCGTATTGCCCGCTGTGATCTTTCTGCAGTTGTCCCTGACACCCATTGCATCCGGACAGTTTGTACTGGTGATGATCATGTTCTTCTCCGGACTGGTAAGCATGATTGCTGCATGGGGCATCGGGTGGTTGACCGGATTGAAACGTGAGACTGTGGGCATGCTGATGATTACCTCCACATTCGGATCTTCGGCCCTGATCGGGTACCCGATGATTCAGTTTACTTTCCCCGGCAATGCAAAGGCCATGTCTGATGCCATTCTTATCAGCGAGCTGGGCGTGGGACTGCCTATCTTTACCCTCTGTCCCCTGGTGGCAGCATATTTCGGTAAAACTTCGGACGGTAGAAGCTCCATCCTCCGGGTACTGCTTAATTACCTCCGTTCACCCATCTTCATTTCTGTGGTGGCCGGCATTGGAATGTCTTGTTTTCCGCAGGTGGTGAAGCTGCCGGTACTGGAACCATTATGGGAAGCGCTTCGCATGATACAGGGAACCCTTACCGTAATGGCCTGCCTTTTTCTTGGATTGCAATTACGCTTTCAGCATACACGTCGCCTGATCCCGTTGTTTGTGATCTCAGCCTTTATTCAGATGGGTCTTCAGCCTTTCCTGGTGTCATGGAGCGCTGGCATCATGCAGGTGGAACTGCTCGACAAACAGGTGCTGATCCTGATCGCTGCCATGCCCGCTGCCGTGTTAAGCACAGTGTTCACCTCCCGCTTTGATTGCGATGCCGAATCCGCATCCTCCCTGGTTTTCCTCAATATCATCGCCAGTCTCGCCGGAATCCCGCTGGTTTTTTACATGATTTTTCACTGATGTTTTAGAGTCATCCGTACAACATTCACACGTTTTCTCCTCATTTTTTTTTGTATCTTCCCCCCATGGAACAGATCACTTCCTGTTTCTTGTCTCCATTGGGCTGGCTGAAACTGCAGAGCAATGGCCATGCCTTGCTGAGCCTCAGTTTCGAAGGGCTTCCGGGTCTGAGCGAAGACCATCCCTTTCACCGGCAGTGTCACAGGGAGTTACTGCAGTATTTTCACGGGGAACGATTTCAGTTTGACTTCGTCATCGAACCTTTGGGTACGGAGTTTCAGCAAAAAGTCTGGCAGGTGGTAAGCAGGATTCCTTTCGGCAGTACCATCAGCTATCACAAACTGGCGCAACAGCTTGGCAACGAATACCTGCAACGCGCCGTGGGCCATGCCAATGCAAGGAATCCGCTGCCTGTCATCATTCCTTGCCATCGCGTGATCGGAGCTGACGGAGCCTTGGTAGGTTACGGCGGCGGCTTGTGGCGTAAACAATGGCTGCTCGATCATGAGCGCAGTGTGCGTTACGGTATCCAGGGAAATATTTTCGACTGAATCCGCTTCCTGCTTTCTGCATCTGGTCCGGCAGGATTGAATACCTTTGCCGGCGATTGGAAAACAACGGCTGGTTCGGAAAGGCCGGCCTGACGCAATGACAAACAGAAAATATTCGCGTATGCTTAAAAGGATTTTGTTGATAATGATAGTATTGGGCGGATTAACAACCTGGCTTTCCGCTCAGACCCTCTGGCTGGATGAAGTGCAGCCGGCACAGATGGAAAGTGGCAGAGGTGAATCAAGAGCAGGTTTATCCGCATCGGGCTTTCCGCTGAAGGTTGCAGGACAGGTTTATAAAAGGGGCGTCGGTACGCATGCTGTTAGCAGGATCATGTTTCTGTTGCAGGGAAAAGCAGTTCGCTTCACTGCCCTCGCCGGTGTGGATGATACCGCAGATTCCCTTGCCGTGGTGGAGTTCTTTGTGCTGGCCGATCAGAAGATCATCTGGCAAAGCGGGCTCATGAAAAAGGGAGATGCTGCCCGAAATGTAGATGTGCCACTTGATGGTGTGCATAAACTTGCCCTTCTGGTCAGCGCCAATGGAAACCCTGAACGGGATGCTTATGCCGACTGGCTGGAGGCCCGGTTCGATTACAACGGGATCAAACCCGCGGTACACAGGCTGAGAACGCAACGACCGTATCTTTTGACGCCCCCGGAGGGCAGAGAACCTGCCATTAATTACCCGCGGATCTTTGGAGCCAAACCCGGTAACCCTTTTCTTTTTCCCATTCCGGCCACGGGAGAACAACCCCTGCGCTTCGAAGCCCTGGAATTGCCCGAAAGCTTGAAACTTGATCCTGAAACCGGTATTATCTCCGGTACCACACCCCCGCCCGGCCGCTATTCTGTGGAAATAAAGGTGCTTAACATACACGGGGAAACGGCCGCCACGCTGACCATCGTCAGTGGCGACGGGATCGCACTGACACCTCCCATGGGTTGGATCAGTCCGGCTGAAAGCGGACTGGGATTCAACAACGGACAGGCACGCCTTGCGGCAAAAAGCATGGCCGATAAACTGCGGGCTCACGGTTGGAATTATATGATCATCAGGGAAGGATGGCAAAAACCGGAACGGGATGGCAGTGGCATGCTCTGCGCTTCTGAAGCCTTTCCGGATATGGCCGCCTGGTCGGAATACCTGCACGGCCTCGGCCTCAAATCAGGTGTCGCAGCCAGGGCAGCCGAAGGAAATTGTAAGGGTGTACCCGGATCCACAGGCTCCGAGAAAAAGGACGCCGCAACCTGGAATGCCTGGGGAATAGACCTGCTGCTTTACGAACTATGCGATGCAGATTTGTCAGTCAACCAGGATAAGGTGTTGAAAATGAAACAGCCTTTTTATGTCATGCGCGATGCCTTGAAGGATCAGAAACAGGATATCGTTTACGGTATCAATTCCCTTGGCCACGGGAAAGCCTGGGAATGGGCCGAAACGGTGGGAGCACAGATGTGGCGGACAGAAGGCGAGATGTCAGATACCTGGCAGAATATGGTGAGAAACGGATTCTCAAGGCACCCGTCGGCAGCATATATTAAACCCGGTGCATGGAATGATCATGGTGTGCTCCCGTTCGGCAAACTGGGATATGCTGCAAAACAAAGGAATACCCGCCTGTCGCCCAATGAGCAGTATGCCTGCATGACCCTGTGGAGCATCCTTGCCTCACCGCTTATCCTGGCAGGAGATCTTACCACCCTGGATGAATTCACCCTGAATCTGTTGACCAATGATGAGGTGATCGCGGTGAACCAGGATCCCAGGGGAGCCCCTGCCAGGCGGATTTCTGCCGATGGAGAGGATGAGATATGGGTGCGGGATATGGCTGACGGATCGAAAGTGGTCGCCCTGTTTTACAGGAAACCTCCCGGTGAAGGCCCGGTGGCTGAATTCATCTGGGAAGATGAGATCAGACCGAAGATGATCCGCGTCAACTGGGCAAGGCTTGGAATCACCGGGACCTGGATGGTCCGCGATCTGTGGTTGCAAAAAGATGCCGGACAGGCCCACGAGTTCGTGATCGCCGAAGTCCCATGGCATGGAGCGGCCATGCTTAAACTCACACCGCTGAAACAGTAACAGGTGCACGGATAGGTTTTTTCCGCTTTTTCCCGTACTTTTGTTCTGGGGTCATGAAAAAGCGTTCGTTCATAAAGCAGTTGTTATTCACGGCGGGCGCATTGCCGGCCCTGCTGGCCCTGAAAAAAAACAGGGCAGCGACACTGAATAACCTCA
>CAZSQJ010000105.1:4640-7873 GCA_964608665.1 uncultured Bacteroidales bacterium
TTGCCGGCCCTGCTGGCCCTGAAAAAAAACAGGGCAGCGACACTGAATAACCTCAATGACATGATTAAGCCAGGTACCAGCCAGCAACAGAAGTTTTTCAAAGAGGCTTACCACTATGTTTCGACACAAAGAGGCGCCGAATGCGAACTTTGTCCGAACTATTGTATCATTAAACCGGGAAAAAAAGGATCCTGCCGCACAAGGATCAACCAGGACGGCAAACTCATGACCATGGCCTATGGCAACCCGGCCGCTGTGCACATCGACCCTATTGAGAAAAAGCCGCTCTTCCACGTCCTGCCTTCAAGCCGGGCCTATTCCATCGCCACGGCCGGCTGTGTACTCTCCTGCCTCAACTGCCAGAACTGGGATCTGAGCCAGGCCAGCCCGGACGAAACCGACAATGTGGATCTCATGCCCACCCAGGTGGTGGAGAAGTGCCTGCTGAATCAATGTGAATCAATCGCATATACCTACTCGGAACCCATCGCCTGGTATGAATATGCCTTCGATACGGCCAGGGTGGCTAAGGCAAGAGGAATCCGTAACCTGTTGATATCCTGTGGTTATATTAATGAAAAGCCGCTTCGCGAACTGGCTCCCTTTATTGACGCCGCCAATATCAACCTGAAGTCTTTCTCCGAAGAAATCTATCAGAAACTCAACGGCGGAAGCCTTGAGCCCGTCCTCAGAACACTGAAAATACTGAAGGAGATGGGTGTATGGCTGGAAATCACCAACCTGGTGGTACCCACCTGGACCGACGACATGGCCATGATCCGTCAGATGTGCCGCTACCTGGTGAAGGAAGGCTTTTCTGATAATCCCCTTCACATCATCCGTTTCTTTCCCCAGTATAAGCTGACACAGCTTCCGGCAACCCCCGTAGCCGTGCTGGAGCAGGCCCGGAACATCGCAATGGAGGAAGGAATGAACTATGTGTATGTCGGGAACGTACCCGGTACCAATTATGAGGATACCTTCTGCCCGTCCTGTAAACGGGTGGTTATCAACCGGCGCGGCTTCCGCCTGCTGGAAAACAACCTCACCGGCGGGAAATGCAAATTCTGCAATACCCCGGTGGCGGGCTTATGGCAATGATTCCGGATTCTTTGGAGACGCGATTCATCGCGTCTCATCGATTCAGTGGAGACGCGATTCATCGCATCTCATCGATTCAGTGGAGACGCGATTCATCGCGTCTCATCGATTCAGTGGAGACGCGATTCATCGCGTCTCTCTCCTAATTCTCTGATGTAATAACCTCGAATTCGGGCGGATAATGCATTGTCATCTTGACCTTGCACTGATCGGCCGCACGGATGACCGCATCCCTGTATTTTTCGGGGAAATCTGCCGGCAGTTTGATATCCAGTTTAACCTTTGACATCAGTCCGGTGCGCTGGTCAAAATCCATCCCCTGGATAATTTTAATGTTGTCGGTGGGAATGCCGCGGCTGTCGCAGAAACCTTTAACATAAATACCGGCGCAGGTACCGATAGAGGCCAGAAAAAGGTTGAAGGGCGCCGGCGCACTGCCTTCACCGCCGGCCCGGAGGGGTTGGTCGGTAGCGATCACTTCACCGAAGAGATCGGCTACAACCCGTTTCTTCCCCTCAAAATATACATTCATTTCGTACATCATGGTGATTGTTGTTTATCGTGCTTGAGGGTTCTTCAGATAGCTTCTGTTTCAATGATCTTAGCCAGGATATCGGCATAGGGAAGGACAAGGTATTTTTTTCCCTCAAAGGTGATTTCAGTGCCGCCGTATGGCTTGAAGATCACCAGGTCGCCCGGCTTAACCTCCACATTTTCGATGCTGGCCACCGCCGTGATTCGGGCAAATTTGGGTTTTTCCCTGGCCGTGTCGGGGATGATGATCCCTCCCGCAGTAACCTGGGTTTCGGCCTGGTCTGAGAAGTCAAGGATGACATGCTGATTAACGGGCATGAGTTCTTTCATAGCAGCTTATTTTTTAGATATTGTTGATTTTAATTTGTATTTTTAAGGTAATGATATCGATAAATTATTGTATTTCAAGTAATTCCTTGATGCGTTTCTGGTCGAATCCCACGATCATTTCCCCCGCGATCTCGGTCTGGGGCACGCCCTGCTGTCCGCTTTTTCTGACCATTTCCCGGGCGGCTTCCTCATCTCTTGATACATCGATATCGGTAAATGAAATATGGTGTTTCCGCAGAAAGCCTTTCAGGGTGTTGCACCAGCTGCATGCAGGGGTAGAGTAAACCAGTACCGGTTTTTGTGTTTTACCCGGAGATTCAGCCAGCAGGCGGTAAAGGGTATTCTCCGCCAGCGCCTGGTAGAATACTTTGTCGTGGCAGCCTTTGACCACATTGACGAATTCCCCCTTCTCGAAAAGCAGGAGGGCGGGGACGCTGGTAATCCCGTATGCGGGATGGATGTCCCTGACGGTGTTAACATCCGCTGCCAGGATATGCAGCTTGTCTTCCGCCATTTCGATGAGTTGCGCAATGCCGTCGAAGGCGCACTGGCTCAGTTCGCTGCCCTGGCGGTACAGCAGCAGAAACAGCCTGTTGTGCTGTCCGGCTGCTTCACGCAATGCCGCTAAAGAATGTATGTGTTCCATTGTTAAAGGATTTTTGCTCTTTCTATCTTGCTGACTAAATATTCCTTGTTCTTCACACCTACAATGCGGTCGATCTCCTTGCCATTCCTGAAAAGGATAAGCGTGGGTATGCTTCTTACCTTGTACTGGTTCGCAAGTGCCTGGTGTTTTTCAATGTTCAGCTTGGCGATCCTGGCTTTGCCGTTCACTTCCTCAGCAACTTCATTGAGGATGGGAGCCAGCATCTTGCAGGGCATACACCACGAAGCCCAGAAATCCACCAGGGTGATCCCGTTCCTGATCTGTTGGTTGAAATTTGTCGGATCCAGGCTGATGATCCTGGCACTCTGGGGCACTTCTGGCATGCGCCTGATCTGCCGGGCTTTGTAGTATAACAGGAAGACGATCAGACCGAGGACGAGCAGGATGATAAGTGTAACTGTCATGTTATGAGGTGTTTAATGTTATTGTTCACAATTGTTTTTCACGCTGCAAAGGTAAAGAAAATTATCTGAATAAATCGCTTAAGTAGCACTAATTTTTTTTTTGTGTGCATGAAAAAATTACTTAACTTTGCACCCTCAAACTGGTTCGGTAGTTCAGTTGGTTAGAATACATGCCTGTCACGCATGGGGTCGCGGGT
>CAZSQJ010000106.1:157-7805 GCA_964608665.1 uncultured Bacteroidales bacterium
GGTGAGTAGTGAGTGGTGGGGTGTGAGTGGGGGGAGTGTGAGTGTGTAGCGTGATATGAGGGGTGGGGGCAGTCGGGGTTCGTTGTATAAGGTTTCCGGATGGTGAACTGATTGAAAAACATGGAGATTCAATTAAGCGGAATAGGGAAAAAGTACAATGCCAACTGGATTTTCAGGGGAATTGACATTACCTTTGAATTTCCGGGTGCCGTGGCAATATTGGGGAATAACGGCAGCGGCAAATCCACCCTCCTTCAGTTGTTGTCGAGCCGGCTTACCCCTACGGAAGGAGAAATCTCATGGAGGACGGAAGGAAAGGAAATTCCGCCCGAAGCGGTTTACCGGTATTATGCCATGGCTGCTCCCTACCAGGACCTGATAGAAGAATTTACCCTGGCGGAGCATTATCAGTATCATGCCAGGCTGCAGCCTTTTCTTCCGGGAATCACCCAGGATGGTTTCACAAAGTTGCTGGCCTTGCCGGGAACAGGCGGCAAACCCATCAAATATTTTTCATCCGGTATGAAACAGAGGGTAAAACTTGCCCTGGCCATCCTGAGTGACGTGCCCCTGCTGCTGCTCGACGAGCCCTGCTCCAATCTCGATAAACAGGGAATGGAATGGTATAGTGAACTCATCAGTTCACGGCCGGGTAAATGCCTGATAGCGGTTTGTTCTAACCATCAGTCCGAGGAGATCACCTTCTGCAGCGGACATATCCTCATGAACGATTACAAATAGGCAGTCCATCGAACACGGATCACTTTCCATTTTTTTTGTATCTTTATCCGTCCGGTAAAAGGAAGTCGCCTTGCATTACTGATGAAGACGGCTGATAATCAGCTATATATGATTTTTCCTGCCATACCTTAGTCCGGTATGCCTGATGCGTGAAAAGAGAATTGCGAAATAGAAGACCACACCATGAATGCGAAACATGCAAGTATCAACCTGAATATCAGGGGAATTACCCAGTCCCCGACCCTTGCCATCAATGAACTTGCCAAAAGACTGGAGAAAGAAGGGAAGAAAATTTATAAAATGGGTCTCGGACAATCCCCCTTTCCTGTTCCGGTGACCATGGTTGAAATGCTCAGGAATCATGCACATGAGAAGGATTACCTGAATGTGAGGGGGCTTGAAGCCTTGCGGAAAGCGGTGGCTTTGTTTCACCAGCAAAAGGACAATGTGCTGATCAATCCGGGTAATGTTATGATAGGGCCCGGTTCCAAGGAACTCATGTTCATTCTTCAGCTTGTATATTACGGAGATATCATCCTTCCTACGCCCTGCTGGGTTTCTTATGTGCCCCAGGCAAAAATAATCGGGCGTAACATACGGCTTATCCATACAACTTTTGAGAACAAATGGAAGTTGACAGCGGAACAACTGGAGGCTTTCCTGAAATCAGAGAACGACAAATACAAGCCCCGTCTGATCGTGCTGAATTATCCTTCCAACCCGGATGGTGAAACCTTTCAGGATGATGAACTGGAAAAAATAGCCGGCCTTGCACGGCAGCATGAAATGATCATCCTGTCGGATGAGATATACGGTCAGTTGAATTATAACGGGAAGCACACCTCCATCGCGCGCTATTATCCTGAGGGCACCATTATCAGTTCCGGTATTTCAAAATGGTGCGGAGCAGGGGGATGGCGGCTTGGGACCTTTGCTTTTCCGGCTCATTTTGAATGGTTGATCAATCCGATGGCAGCGGTGGCCAGCGAGACTTATACATCTGTTTCGGCACCGGTGCAGTATGCAGCTGTCAGTGCGTTTCGCGGGGGCATTGTCATTGAGCGGTACCTGTTCAATGCCAGAAGAATACTGCAGTTTATTGCCAGGAAATGTACGGGGATATTGCAGCAGGGAGGGGTCAGGGTTCATATGCCGACCGGGGCATTTTACCTGTTTGTTGACTGCAGTGAATACAGGGAGTCGCTGGAGCGGAGGGGGATCACGGACAGTCCGGGTTTTTGCGGGAAACTGCTTGAAGAAACTGGGATCGCCATTTTACCGGGGAGTGTTTTCATGCGGCCTGCCGGGGAACTGAGTGCCAGAATATCGCTGGTGAATTTTGACGGGGCAAGAGCTTTGGCCATGAGTGAAACCATTCCGATCAGTGAAAAACTGCCCGATGATTTTGACCGGCACTGCTGCAGTGCAGTTGTCGAAGCAATGGAATTATTTGTACAATGGCTGAAAGAAGGCTAAATCCTGTGCCATTTTCAGCATATCAGGAATGATCGAAAAATGGAAACTACAATAAAAAAATTCGGAACGGCACCTGTTTTTTTTACTGCCATATCCACCATTCTGGGAGCCATCCTTTTTCTCAGGTTTGCGTATGCCGTGGGAACAGTCGGTTTTTTCGGGGCATTGTTTCTGATCATTCTCGGACATATGGTCACTATTCCGACTGCACTTGCGCTCTCTGAAATTGCCACCAATAAAAGAGTGGAGGGGGGAGGCGAGTATTTCATCGTATCCCGTTCCTTCGGATTGAATATCGGGGCCACGATTGGGATTACCCTTTATCTGTCGCAGGCCATCAGTGTTGCCTTTTATGTGATCGCATTTACTGAAACATTCCAGTTCCTGTTTGACTACCTGAAGGAAAGTCACCAGGTTGACCTTCCCCGCCAGGCTGTGAGTTTGCCGGTAATGACAGTGTTGTCGTTGTTTATCCTGAGAAAGGGAGCCAAGCTCGGTGTGAAGGCACTGTATGTGGTTGTTGTTATCCTGGTGGTTTCCCTGCTGTTGTTTTTCCTCGGGAAACCGGTGGCAGGGTTTCAGGGGGGATATTCCTTCAATAATCTTGAGTTTAATAACTCCGGGGATTTTTTTCTGGTTCTGGCCATCATTTTTCCGGCTTTTACAGGTATGACAGCCGGAGTCGGCCTTTCCGGAGACCTCCGGAATCCGGCCAAATCCATTCCCCTGGGAACAGTGAGCGCCACCCTGATCGGCATGATCATATACAGCATTATTTCCTATAAACTGGCCGTATCGGCTTCCGGGACAGACCTGGTTCAGGACCAGTTTATTATGAGCCGGATCGCAATACTGGGCTGGTTGGTCATACCGCTCGGTCTGGCAGCTTCAACCCTCTCTTCAGCTCTGGGATCCGTCATGGTTGCACCACGTACAATACAAGCCCTTGCAAATGATCAGTCATTTCCGGTTGCCGGAATTAACCGCTGGCTCAGCAATTCAAGGGCATCCGACGAAGAGCCTGCCAATGCAGGCCTGCTGACCTGTATCATTGCGTTTGTGTTTGTAGGACTTGGCAGTGTGAATGTGGTTGCCCAGATTATCACCATGTTCTTTCTGATAACATACGGCAGTCTCTGCCTGATCTCTTTTCTGAATCATTTTGGTTCATCTCCTTCCTACAGACCGTCGTTTAAATCGAAATGGTATATTTCGCTGATAGGATTTCTCACTGCCGTGTGGGTCATGTTTAAGATAAACACCACTTACAGCCTGGTTGCGTTTGGCCTGATGATCCTGCTGCACGTTTATGTGAATACGATACACAAAAACAGAAAGGGTATCTCATCAGTGTTTATGAATACGATATTCCAGATCAACAGAAATCTGCAACTGTTTCTGCAAAAGGGGAAGATCGTGAAAACCACGACCGACTGGAGGCCAAGTGTCATCTGCCTTTCAAAGCATTCATTCCTCAGAAATCATGCATTTATGCTGACCAACTGGATTTCATTCAAGTATGGATTCGGAACCTACCTGCATCATATCGACGGTTATTATTCCAAAATCACCCACGATCAGGCCGGACGGGAGTTGTCGCAACTGATCAGGAATTACGGAGATGTCAGCCATGTATATATCGATACGCTGATCTGTCCGTCATTCACTGCCGCAATCGCACAGTCAATTCAGATTCCGAGTATTTCAGGCCTGGAATATAATATGATGATCCTTGAATTTGATAAAGAAAATCCATCCGGATTGGATGAAATCATCGACAACTTCAAACTGATCCATACCGCAGGTTTCGATATGTGTATCTTCGCTTCGAGCCGTAAACCGCTGATATTTAAAAATGGTATTCATGTCTGGATTACCACGGAGGATACTGAGAATGCAAACCTGATGATCATCCTGAGTTTTATTTTTCTCGGTCATCCCGACTGGAAACATTCCGACATCAGGATATTCCATGTTTGCAGGGAAAGCGAACGATCAGAGGTCAGCCGTCAGATGCGCGAACTGATAGAAAATGGACGTCTTCCGATCACTTCACAGAATATCCGGATCCTGGTCAGAGATACTGACCGCCCCGTGAAATCCATCATCAATGAACACTCGGCTAATGCCGGACTGACCATTCTCGGCTTTCACGGAAGTACCATCAGACATATGGAGCGGATGTTCTTTGAAGGTGTTGATGCACCCGGCAATATATTGTTTGTGAATGCATTCAGAAGCAAAGTGATCGACTGAATCCGGCCTGATCTGCATGCCTGCCGGGCATATGCCGTTTCAGCCTGCCAATTTGGAAGGAAAGAAAATATAATGATTCCGATAATTTTTTCTACCTTTGCACCCGTTTTTTAAAATCCACTTTTTATGGCGACAACCGCAGATTTCCGAAACGGATTGTGTATTGAATTCAATAATGAATTATATGTAATCGTCGAGTTTCAACATGTGAAGCCCGGTAAGGGCGGCGCTTTTGTACGCACCAAACTGAAAAACCTCAAGACCGGAAAGGTGATCCCGAATACTTTCAATGCCGGGGTCAAGATCAATGTAGCCCGTGTCGAACGCAGGCCTTTCCAGTTTCTCTATAAAGACGAGAGCGGCTATCATTTTATGAATTCCAACACTTTCGAACAAACCTCCCTTGAAGAGGATCTGATCAATGCACCCTCCTTTCTGAAAGAAGGCCAGGAAGTGGAGATCACCTTTCATGCAGACACCGAATCTCCCATGTATTGTGAGCTTCCTGCCTTCGTGGTGCTCGAGATCACATACAGCGAACCCGGCCTCAGAGGGGACACAGCCACCAACACCCTGAAGCCTGCCACCCTGGAAACCGGTGCAGTAGTCGGAGTGCCGCTTTTTGTCGAGACCGGTGAAAAGATCAAGGTGGATACCCGTACAGGAGCGTATGCCGAACGCGTAAAGGCCTGATCATGAAGCTGGAATCACCCATCACTGTGCTGGAGATTGCTGCCTCAAATCAGCTGAAATATTCCGGTGACCCCAACCGCCTGATTACCGGTATCAATGAAATCCATATGGTGGAAGAGGGTGATATCACCTTTGTGGATCATCCCAAGTATTATGACCGTGTGCTCAGGTCGGCAGCTACCACGATTATCATCAATAAAGAGGATGTACCTTGTCCGGAGGGAAAATCCCTGCTTTTCTCCGATGATCCTTTCGGAGTGTATGTCTCCCTGGTGAAAAAATACCGGAAATTCGTCCCATCGCACCGTATGATTAGCGACACGGCATTGATCGGCGAAGGCAGCGTGATCCAGCCCGGGGTGTTCATTGGCAACCATGTCCGTATCGGCAAACACTGCCTGATCCATGCCAACGTCACTATCTATGATCATACGGTGATCGGTGATCATGTCATCATTCACTCCGGCTCCGTCATCGGGGCCGACGCCTATTATTACAAGAAAAGGGCCTGGGGCTACGAAAAACTCGAAAGCTGCGGAAGGGTGGTGCTTTCCGACAGAGTTGAAGTCGGAGCCTGCTGTACCATTGATAAGGGCGTGTCTGGTGACACTTTCATCGGCGAAGGTACCAAATTCGACAACCATGTGCAGGTAGGCCACGATACCACCATCGGCAAGAACTGCCTGATCGGTTGCGCAAGTATCATTGCAGGGGTTACCCGCCTGGAAGACGATGTTATCCTCTGGGGACAGGTTGCCGTTCAGAAAGACCTGGTGATCGGTAAAGGTGCCGTGGTATTCGCCAAATCCGGAGTGGATAAATCGCTCGAAGGCGGCAAAAGCTATTTCGGCGCTCCTGTCCAGGAAGCAAGGAAAGCATGGAAAGAGCTGGCTTTCGTCAGACGTCTTCCGGAATTGTTCGAGAAACTGGGGATGTAGTTGCCGGAGCCGTCAGTTTACGGATCATGCCACCGAAAATGATGGCATGAAAGGGTAATACAAGGTACCAGTAAAGTCTGCCTTTCAGCCCTTTTGGCCGGAATGTGGCGGTTTGAATGATTTTCCCCCCTGCAATCCTGAATTCCAGCCAGGCTTCTCCGGGAAGCTTCATCTCTGCATAAAGCAACAGCCGTTTGTCGTTTTTGTCGGCCACCAATACACGCCAAAAATCAAGTGAATCCCCCGCATGTAAGTCTTCCGGGTGCTTTCTGCCGCGACGCAGACCAACCCCCCCCGCGATCTTATCAAGAAATCCCCTCAGGTTCCAGAGCCAGTCTGCATAATACCATCCGGTATGCCCTCCGATGGCCCAGATCCTTTCGAGTGTCAGCGATTCATCAGCAGGTATCGCCGACCGGGTATCGCTGAAACACCCGTGAACAGGAACGTTTATCAGGCCCGAAATTCCGGTTTCAAGCGCGTGACTTGACAAAGCATCGGTCCAGTGTGAAGCGATGTCCTGCACTGTTGTTTTGCCAAAAGCCAGACGCAGGGCATCTTCATAGCTGATCAGGGGTATATCGATCAGTTTACGGATGGATTCCGTATTCCCGACAATCTCGATTTTCATGCTCTCTACCAGGTTGACTGCCAGTTTGTAAGATGTCGATGTGATGAAATACAACCAGTAAGAAGAGAGCTTTGGTGTCATGACAGGGACGATCAGAATGCTTCTTCTTAATTGCCTTACCCTGGCAAGGATCAGCAGCATTTCCCTGTAAGTCAGCACTGCCGGACCGCCGATGTCAAAGCTTCGACCATAGGTTTGCTCATGGAATAATACGCCCTGAAGATACTGGATCACATTCTTTATGGCAATAGGCTGGGATTTGGTAAGCAGCCACCGGGGGGCGATCATCAGGGGCAGCTTCTCCACCAGGTCGCGCATGATCTCGAATGAAGCACTCCCTGAACCGATGATGATGCCTGCTCTCAGCGTAGTCAGCCGGTATTTACCGGCCGAAAGGATCTCTTCCACTGCCTTTCGTGAATGCAGGTGCCTTGATAATTCCCTGTCGTTGATGATGCCGCTCAGGTAAATAACCTGTCTGACACTGGTCTGATCCAAACGCCCGCGAAAATTCAGGGCTGATCTTTTTTCCAGCGCTTCAAAGTCACCTATGGAGGTTGACATGCTGTGTATCAGATAATAAGCTGCATCAATATCCTCGGGAATATGAACCAGTGATTCCTGATGCAGAAAATTCACCTCTATCAGCCGTAATTTGCCGGGGGGCTGATCTGCCATGTGAAAGCGCCTGATATCGCGGACACAGCAGATCACTTCATGTCCCTCCGATAACAAAGCAGGTAACAATCGTTTCCCGATATATCCGGTTGCCCCAGTAAGCAATATCTTCATTTTCCTGCGGGTTGAGGTGAATTATACTCAGTCTTGACAGGTTTGCAAATGCAAAGCTGTTTAGACTGAGTTATGCCGTACACCGCTATGACACACTTTTTCGCAAAGCTGTTCCGTGTCG
>CAZSQJ010000107.1:0-7756 GCA_964608665.1 uncultured Bacteroidales bacterium
GCGGACTGAGGAGCGGAGCGACGAGGGAGCTTCCCAGTTTCGGCGCCAATCCGGGCTTGCCTGCCGCCTGCCGTAAGGCAGGGTAGGCAGGGCCACGCGGCCTGAGCGAAAAGTAAAAAAGATCGCACAGCTGCCGGGTAGAAGGCAAAAGGAAAAATCACGTTCCCACGTCACGCGCACCCGTGCAGACGTGCAGACGCCCTGTACCGATGCTGATCATTGCTCGAATGTGAAGCAGATTCCTCCCTGCGGTCGGAATGACGCCGCGAACTTGGGGGGAGGTGTAAGCTCTATGACCTGAACATGTACCTGCTCCAGTACCATGATAAAATACGTTTTGACGATGCCTTGTTAATAACTTGTTAATATGTTGATTCTAAAAAAGTGGGACATTTCTTCATCCGTGTTATTAATTCTTGAGAGTACCTCATTTTACAAAACAAGATTTCGCCTTCACTTTCATTGTATCTCATTGCAGACAATTTCAACCGAAGAACGTAAATACATGAGAATCAAACATTTTATTCTAATCGCATTTGTATCAATATATGGCACAATGCTTGGGCAAACAATTGGTGAAGAGAATGATCCTCTTTATGCAGCACCGGTTCTGCCACCTTCTCCCACAGCAAGTGAGTTGGGGAAATATGGGCAAATTCCTGTCGGGCTTTTTACAGGGACGCCCGATATCAACATTCCGCTTTTTACCTTAGAAGGAAAGAATCTGAGGTTGCCTGTTTCGCTCAGTTATAACAGTAACGGAG
The DNA here is from genome assembly GCA_964608665.1 of uncultured Bacteroidales bacterium. Classification (GTDB taxonomy): domain Bacteria; phylum Bacteroidota; class Bacteroidia; order Bacteroidales; family CAIXZF01; genus JAKLIX01. Next base: position 765 of record CAZSQJ010000107.1, read on the forward strand.
TGAAAGTTGACCAGATAGCTTCCTGGGTTGGAATGGGCTGGTCATTAAATGCAGGTGGTGTTATTACAAGGGTAGTGCGGGATGAACCCGATGATATGGAAACGAGATACATGAAAGATGAATTCAATCCCATTACCCTTGAAGTGCTTGAATATATGCAGGCTACGTTTTCAGGTAACTCCAAATATGATACAGAACCAGATCTTTTTTGTTTTAATTTTTGCGGGTTCACGGGAAAGTTCGTATTGGATGATGAGCTGAAACCCGTTCAGATTCCACATTCAAATCTTATCATCGAAACAAATAACCTTGCAATAGGTAACCTAACTCATTTAACGATCATTGCACCTGATGGCATTAAATATTATTTCGGCGGGGATTATACTGAAACGTCAAGAACCTTTCAATCCGGAGGTAACATATGCGGGAAAAACTATCAATATCTGGTAAATACAGCATGGTATCTTTATAAGATAGAGAACATATACGGTGAAAAAATCCAATTCACCTATGCTGGTAATGAGTATAACGTATATACGGGAGTTACACAAACCATCAGGAAAAACTATGGTAACGAGAACGTTCCATATGGTTGTCCGGATCAATTCAGCTCAGGTACATGTCGCTCCCATCTTTCAGTTTTATCATACCATTTAACCGGCATCAGTTCAGATTATGGTGGTATGGTGGATTTTCTCAGCTCAAATGACAGGCAGGATATGGGAACGCCAGGCGATGCGAAACTGAACAAAATTGTATTTAAAGATAACCATGGTAATACTGTGACTTCGGACTCACTCATTTATACTTATTCATCTGCAAGCGGACAGACATATAATGATCTTGATCATCTTAGAAAAAGGCTTTTCCTGACCCAGATAGTAACCAGGGATGCGAATGAGAATACAGAAATGAAGTATCATTTGTACTACAATAATATTCATTTACTGCCGCCCAGGTTATCTTTTTCTCAGGATCATTGGGGATATTACAATGGCCAGGAGAATAGTGTATTTGTCCCACATGTTGATGATTGGGAAAGTTTGTTCGGGCTTCCGGGATATGGCGGTGGTAACAGAGAACCTTATGACCCATACAGTAAGTATGGGCTTCTTTCATCAATCAAGTACCCAACTGGAGGCCGGACTGATTTTGAATATGAACCGAATACTGTTTTTGCCGATGTTACAATTTATCCTGCGCCAACTACTGATTATACATATATTACTGGATTGGATGAACCCAATTCCGAATCCATTACGGTACTAAATCCACTCAGTCAGGAATTCGACATCAAGGTCGGAGTTACATCAACAGCACCGCCACATGATCCGCCACATGACCACAAAGGCCAGTTTATCCTATATGACAATACAACATCAACAACCATTTTGAACTGTTACATATCATTTAACAACCCCGATCAAATATTTAAACCTGAATTAGAGGAAAATCACAATTATACCTTTACTATCTATGCAATTGGTGAAAGCACAACCACTAACCTGACAATTAAATACTACTCTACAGCACCTTCGGTAAATCAGGCTAATTTAATGAGTGGGGGCTGCCGTATTAGTAAGCATACTTCAGTAGCTTCATTGGGTTCAGAACCGGTAGTAAAGCGATATTTCTATAACATGCTTTCCAATATAGAAGAGTCTTCCGGTATTAGTTGCATACCACCCGTTTATTTTTTCAAGGACCAGGTTCAGATTAGAACACCACCTACTGGTTCAATACCTTGCCTTTCAGGAACTTGCTATTATATAACCAAGACATCCAACAGTATTCATCCAATTTATAACTATTGCAACAACACAACTGTTTATGAGTGGATCACTGTTTCTGAAGGAGAAAATTTCAATAATGGAGGGGAAGAACATCAATACCTTATTGAAGAAGATCAGGCTGGTCAGCAGATTGCAGGCTTCCAGATGATCCCAAACACAGTCAGATCGAATAACAGCTGGCAGTCAGGGGCAGAAAAGTACTTCCGGATATTCTCAAAAACATCGACAGGTGATTATATTACCCTCACTGAAACATTCAATCTTTACACAATTGACAACAGTAATAACAACAGCTTGTTCGGGCTTGTCGGCAGACAGATATCACCTTATCCCCCTTGTTATGATCAAAACGCATATTGGTTGCTTTTCGATTTCTATGATTTGATCAAATATGATATATTTTCTCGGTGGAAATATCTTAGCTGTTCTGTTACAAAAAAATATGATCAGAATGGACTTAATCCCATTATTGACACAATACAATTCCTTTATGAAAACCCGCTACATTGCAACCTCTCAAAAAAGATACAACCAGCTTCAGGCCCTGACAGATTAATTCAGACTTACAAATACCCGCTTGATTTTGACTGCCCCGAAAGTCCTGTTGACTCTGTTGTTTCCGGAGTTAAACAATTGCAGGATCACAACCTGATAAATACTGTACTGGAACGTTCAAACTGGATTATTACCCCAAACAGCCCGGAATCCAGATTGGTTAAAAGTGAGATGATTAAATATATTCCTTCCTCTTCAAACATTCCTTTGGCTTCGGAGGTACTTCAGTTAGAAATCAACGAGCCCGTAACAGATTTCAGTCCCATAAGCATTGATAACGGTACTTTCAACCATGATTTACGCTATGCGAATTCCATTACCCTGAACGAATATGATGCAGATGGTAACGTTCTGGAGCTTTTTGACAGGACTCAAGGATATAAATCCTTTAAATGGAATCCCAATTCGAAACGTCTGGAGGCGGTCGTTCAGAATGCACGGAACAATGCATGCAGTTATACCGGGTTCGAAGTACAACAGACCAATAACTGGAACAGTTACCTGGATGCAGGAAACAGCATTGAGTATAACGGCAGTTACGTTCATACCGGATTGTCATCACTGAAGGTAAACTCCGCGAATGGTGCAGTTCATGATTTTCATATTTCTTCTGATCTTGTTGGTAATCATCCCGGGTTCAAGGCCTCAGTATGGATAAAGGGAAACAACTATGCCTATATAAATATTGAAGTCAAAGATTATCATGCCGAAACCTTTAGAAGGAAATACAATTTCGGCAGCGAAAATGAATGGCACCTGCTGGAGATTGAATTGCCAAGAGAAGTTCTGATCCCATACCAGAATAATCTTTGGATACGGGTTTATGCAGGAAATGACGGAGGGAATGCCGTTTATCTTGATGATATCCGTTTCCTGCCAATGGATGCTGAAATGACGACCTATTCATATGACTATATGGGAAGAATCATTTCCAGGTCAGATGAAAGAAATTTCCCATCTTATTATGAATATGATGCCATGGGTCGTTTAAACGTCATCAGAGATCACCTGGGTAACATTATCAAAAAACATAACTACAACTTTATGGAAATCAGCAATTATTGATAACACCATGAAAAAATTAAAGTTCCATATTATCTGCATATTAGCACTGTGTTCACCATCTGCCATGGCACAATACTATACATTAAAATGGACCAGAACCATTGGCAATAAGGGATGGGAACTGGTAAGCACAGCAGTACGTGATACCAGTTGCAATTTTTACATTGCAGGGAGCACTTGCAATAATGCATTATCAGACCAGTTTTTAACCACCGCACACCACAATCGTCAGGCCTTCATCCTTAAAACAGATTCATCCGGCCTGCATGTCTGGACAAGATATCTTGGTGATAAGGCTAACTGCGACATCCATTCGATGCAATATAATGATAATACAATATACGTTTCCGGAAGCTTCTCCGATACATTGGTTATCGATGGTTTTCGAATATCCGCTTCCGGCAGAAGGGGAGTCTTCATTGCAGCATTCTCATCTGACGGTATTACTAAATGGTTAAAAAAACTGGGATCTGAAAACATTAAACCCCTCAGATCGAATCTTTGCATTTCTCCGGATGGGAAGGAAATATACATCATGGTTACTTTCTCAGGAGATATTATTCGTGTACCTCAGAAAAAAAATCCTGTCAATCAGGTGAAACTTGCAGTTTTTAAGCTAAGCAGTGAAGGCCTGCATTCAGAATACTTTATATGTAATTCTGACAAAGAGATCGTAGGAACTTCAATGCTGTTTAATCAAAATAAGCTTTTCCTGGCCGGTCGTTTTAAGGGTGACATAAGCTTCAACGATAAGCTGATACAATCAGCCGGAGGATATGATGCCTTTATTGCTGTTCTGACGGATAGCCTGAAACCCTTAAGAATTTCAACATATGGCAGTTTCCTGAATGATGAGGTTTCAAACCTGATTCTGGATTGTAACAATGATATTATCGCTGCAGGTTCATTTATGGAGAGCGTTTGGTTTAATCCGGAGATTATTACTGCAAAGGGATGTAAAGATATTTTCCTCTTAAAGGCTGATTCAGCATTAACAATCCAATGGGTTAAGCAAATATCCGGCAAAGGTAATGAACGGGTCTATTCACTGGGAAGCGGACATAACGGAGATATCCTTGTTTCGGGCAGTCATTCACAAGACTGCATTTTCAATCTCCACGATGTGGTAAAAGATATCCCTAAATCTGAAAGTGGCTTTAATAATGCATTTCTCGCCATTTTCAGCAGCCAGGGAGTTTTCCTGTCCTCTGTCCATTTCCCCGGAACATCTGAAACTACCTGTAAGGCTATACTGACTGATAGCAACAACGATCTTTATTGCATAGGAAATTTCACCGGTAAGATATCAGTTCCTTCGTATGACAAAAAGGCTTCATCATCCAGTTATCATACCAGAGGTGATCAGGACATTTTTATGACAAATTACGCATACAGTTGTGACAACATTAACCTGAATCTCAATAATGACAGCGTATTGTGCGGGAACAACTCCTTGACCATTGATGCCGGGCCGGAGTATGTAAGCTATCAATGGATGCCTTCAGGTAATAACACTCGTTTTGAACACATACATCAACCTGGCTGGTACGCCGTAACAGTCAAAGACACTTTTGGTTGTATTGCAAAGGACAGTATTCAGCTAACCCTGTCTGAATATCCTTTGGTATATGCCGGAAAAGATACCTCCATTACACGCGGCAAAGTCTTTCAATGCAAATCTGCTTTCATAAAAAATACTACCGCATACTACTGGACTACCCGGGGTAATGGTACATTCGATGATCACTCCAGACTGCATCCCATTTATTATCCTGCAATGAGTGACTTGCTTGGCGACCGGATAATATTGGAATTGCATGGCCTGAACGATTGTGGTGAACATATAGATACAATTTCTATAGATCTTTTTAACGAAGGAATTGTAACAGTCAGTCCGAATCCAACTACCGGAATGGTAACACTTTACACAAATCAAGAAAATAATACATTCGGGTTTGTAGATATTTTAACCGGTGAAGGAACGCTGCTGAAACGATTGACCTCAGCCGGGTTATCATCATTAAGTGTTGACCTTTCGCAGTATCCTTCCGGTACATATCTTATAAGGTATGGCAATAATGCGGGTTCAGGAATATTCCGCATCTCAAAGCTGTAATTGTTTCTTATTGTGATTGAGCAATTTGTAGACTATGAATAAAGCAATCCTAACTGTTTTCATCACAGTATCGTTAACGAATGGTCTGTTCCCTCAGGGTGTGGATCTGAATTACATTCAAACCTTTGAGGTGCTGAACACCGGATATAACCTTTCAAGTCAGGTTAACTCTTCCATGAATGCCTTTGACGTTAAGGAAACAGTGCAGTTTTTTGATGGACTTGGACGGCCGGCACAAACTACCGGAAGACGAACGGCTCCTGATCAGAATGATCTTGTTCAGTTCTTTTCCTATGATGCTTTCAGCCGTGATGTAAATAATTATTTACCTTTTGTTACACAGGCATTTGGATATCTTCTGGCAGATCCTGTGAATGCCCAAAGCAATTTTTACACAAACAGTCCGGATGTTGCTCATGATCCCTACCCCAAATCCCCGCTTGTCTATGAGAATTCGCCCCTGAACAGAAAAATCGCCTCAGGGTATCCCGGAGAAAGCGGTCAGACAACAGAGGATCATATGGTTATCATTGAATACCTTACCAATGTTGCTGCTGATGAAATGCTTGGAGCAAGCAGGTGGTCAGTTGATGATGCGGGTGATTGTGTTTTTAATGGTGAATTTGCTACAGGACATCTAAGTGTCTTGAAGACAACGGATGAAAACGGAAGTATCATCCTTGAATTTAAAAATAAGCAGGGGCAGGTTGTTCTGAAACGAGCTCATTCGGGCAGCATTAACATGGACACGTATTATGTGTACGATGATTTCGGATTACTGCGCTTCGTAATATCACCCAAAGGATCGGATTTGCTGAACAGTACTTTTGTTGCCCAGTGCATGCTGGCACGAATGTATGTATACAGTTACCAATATGATAAAAGGCACAGGATGATATCGAAGAAGATACCAGGCAAAGAAATTGAATATTTTGTCTATGACAACAGCGACAGGATTACGCTGAGCCAGGATGGGAATCTGCGGGCAGAAGGCCAATGGTTATTTCATAAGTATGACGCACCTGGCCGGATTGTAATCACAGGAATAAGCGATTACGGATCATCTTATTCGCAGCAACAGATGCAACAATATATGGATGTGCAGGATTTTGTTTCCGAATACCGCTGCTATGATAATATGGCCGTGCTGCATGGATATACCAACCGTGCTGCACCGGAACTGATAACTAATGCGGTTGATATTCTGACGGTTAACTATTACGATAGTTACTCAATATGGGAACAGACGCAACAGGGTCTTGCTTCACACCCTGTTTATGATGATGCAGCACTTGCATTTACAACAAACTCAATTGCTTCTATGTATGAACCGGAACATCTCGCCGGACAATTAACTGTAAGTAAGGTGAAATATATCAATGAATATGACACTCCTCTCTGGTTGACGACCTGCAATTTTTATGATATTTACGGAAGGCTTATCCAAACAAACAGCAATAACC
>CAZSQJ010000108.1:0-7654 GCA_964608665.1 uncultured Bacteroidales bacterium
CGACACGGAACAGCTTTGCGAAAAAGTGTGTCATAGCGGTGTACGGCATAACTCACCTCACCCTGCAGGAATATGAAAATATTGCTTACTGGGGCAACCGGATATATCGGGAAACGATTGTTACCTGCTTTGTTATCGGAGGGACATGAAGTGATCTGCTGTGTCCGCGATATCAGGCGCTTTCACATGGCAGATCAGCCCCCCGGCAAATTACGGCTGATAGAGGTGAATTTTCTGCATCAGGAATCACTGGTTCATATTCCCGAGGATATTGATGCAGCTTATTATCTGATACACAGCATGTCAACCTCCATAGGTGACTTTGAAGCGCTGGAAAAAAGATCAGCCCTGAATTTTCGCGGGCGTTTGGATCAGACCAGTGTCAGACAGGTTATTTACCTGAGCGGCATCATCAACGACAGGGAATTATCAAGGCACCTGCATTCACGAAAGGCAGTGGAAGAGATCCTTTCGGCCGGTAAATACCGGCTGACTACGCTGAGAGCAGGCATCATCATCGGTTCAGGGAGTGCTTCATTCGAGATCATGCGCGACCTGGTGGAGAAGCTGCCCCTGATGATCGCCCCCCGGTGGCTGCTTACCAAATCCCAGCCTATTGCCATAAAGAATGTGATCCAGTATCTTCAGGGCGTATTATTCCATGAGCAAACCTATGGTCGAAGCTTTGACATCGGCGGTCCGGCAGTGCTGACTTACAGGGAAATGCTGCTGATCCTTGCCAGGGTAAGGCAATTAAGAAGAAGCATTCTGATCGTCCCTGTCATGACACCAAAGCTCTCTTCTTACTGGTTGTATTTCATCACATCGACATCTTACAAACTGGCAGTCAACCTGGTAGAGAGCATGAAAATCGAGATTGTCGGGAATACGGAATCCATCCGTAAACTGATCGATATACCCCTGATCAGCTATGAAGATGCCCTGCGTCTGGCTTTTGGCAAAACAACAGTGCAGGACATCGCTTCACACTGGACCGATGCTTTGTCAAGTCACGCGCTTGAAACCGGAATTTCGGGCCTGATAAACGTTCCTGTTCACGGGTGTTTCAGCGATACCCGGTCGGCGATACCTGCTGATGAATCGCTGACACTCGAAAGGATCTGGGCCATCGGAGGGCATACCGGATGGTATTATGCAGACTGGCTCTGGAACCTGAGGGGATTTCTTGATAAGATCGCGGGGGGGGTTGGTCTGCGTCGCGGCAGAAAGCACCCGGAAGACTTACATGCGGGGGATTCACTTGATTTTTGGCGTGTATTGGTGGCCGACAAAAACGACAAACGGCTGTTGCTTTATGCAGAGATGAAGCTTCCCGGAGAAGCCTGGCTGGAATTCAGGATTGCAGGGGGGAAAATCATTCAAACCGCCACATTCCGGCCAAAAGGGCTGAAAGGCAGACTTTACTGGTACCTTGTATTACCCTTTCATGCCATCATTTTCGGTGGCATGATCCGTAAACTGACGGCTCCGGCAACTACATCCCCAGTTTCTCGAACAATTCCGGAAGACGTCTGACGAAAGCCAGCTCTTTCCATGCTTTCCTTGCTTCCTGGACAGGAGCGCCGAAATAGCTTTTGCCGCCTTCGAGCGATTTATCCACTCCGGATTTGGCGAATACCACGGCACCTTTACCGATCACCAGGTCTTTCTGAACGGCAACCTGTCCCCAGAGGATAACATCGTCTTCCAGGCGGGTAACCCCTGCAATGATACTTGCGCAACCGATCAGGCAGTTCTTGCCGATGGTGGTATCGTGGCCTACCTGCACATGGTTGTCGAATTTGGTACCTTCGCCGATGAAAGTGTCACCAGACACGCCCTTATCAATGGTACAGCAGGCTCCGACTTCAACTCTGTCGGAAAGCACCACCCTTCCGCAGCTTTCGAGTTTTTCGTAGCCCCAGGCCCTTTTCTTGTAATAATAGGCGTCGGCCCCGATGACGGAGCCGGAGTGAATGATGACATGATCACCGATCACCGTATGATCATAGATAGTGACGTTGGCATGGATCAGGCAGTGTTTGCCGATACGGACATGGTTGCCAATGAACACCCCGGGCTGGATCACGCTGCCTTCGCCGATCAATGCCGTGTCGCTAATCATACGGTGCGATGGGACGAATTTCCGGTATTTTTTCACCAGGGAGACATACACTCCGAAAGGATCATCGGAGAAAAGCAGGGATTTTCCCTCCGGACAAGGTACATCCTCTTTATTGATGATAATCGTGGTAGCTGCCGACCTGAGCACACGGTCATAATACTTGGGATGATCCACAAAGGTGATATCACCCTCTTCCACCATATGGATTTCATTGATACCGGTAATCAGGCGGTTGGGGTCACCGGAATATTTCAGCTGATTTGAGGCAGCAATCTCCAGCACAGTGATGGGTGATTCCAGCTTCATGATCAGGCCTTTACGCGTTCGGCATACGCTCCTGTACGGGTATCCACCTTGATCTTTTCACCGGTCTCGACAAAAAGCGGCACTCCGACTACTGCACCGGTTTCCAGGGTGGCAGGCTTCAGGGTGTTGGTGGCTGTGTCCCCTCTGAGGCCGGGTTCGCTGTATGTGATCTCGAGCACCACGAAGGCAGGAAGCTCACAATACATGGGAGATTCGGTGTCTGCATGAAAGGTGATCTCCACTTCCTGGCCTTCTTTCAGAAAGGAGGGTGCATTGATCAGATCCTCTTCAAGGGAGGTTTGTTCGAAAGTGTTGGAATTCATAAAATGATAGCCGCTCTCGTCTTTATAGAGAAACTGGAAAGGCCTGCGTTCGACACGGGCTACATTGATCTTGACCCCGGCATTGAAAGTATTCGGGATCACCTTTCCGGTCTTGAGGTTTTTCAGTTTGGTGCGTACAAAAGCGCCGCCCTTACCGGGCTTCACATGTTGAAACTCGACGATTACATATAATTCATTATTGAATTCAATACACAATCCGTTTCGGAAATCTGCGGTTGTCGCCATAAAAAGTGGATTTTAAAAAACGGGTGCAAAGGTAGAAAAAATTATCGGAATCATTATATTTTCTTTCCTTCCAAATTGGCAGGCTGAAACGGCATATGCCCGGCAGGCATGCAGATCAGGCCGGATTCAGTCGATCACTTTGCTTCTGAATGCATTCACAAACAATATATTGCCGGGTGCATCAACACCTTCAAAGAACATCCGCTCCATATGTCTGATGGTACTTCCGTGAAAGCCGAGAATGGTCAGTCCGGCATTAGCCGAGTGTTCATTGATGATGGATTTCACGGGGCGGTCAGTATCTCTGACCAGGATCCGGATATTCTGTGAAGTGATCGGAAGACGTCCATTTTCTATCAGTTCGCGCATCTGACGGCTGACCTCTGATCGTTCGCTTTCCCTGCAAACATGGAATATCCTGATGTCGGAATGTTTCCAGTCGGGATGACCGAGAAAAATAAAACTCAGGATGATCATCAGGTTTGCATTCTCAGTATCCTCCGTGGTAATCCAGACATGAATACCATTTTTAAATATCAGCGGTTTACGGCTCGAAGCGAAGATACACATATCGAAACCTGCGGTATGGATCAGTTTGAAGTTGTCGATGATTTCATCCAATCCGGATGGATTTTCTTTATCAAATTCAAGGATCATCATATTATATTCCAGGCCTGAAATACTCGGAATCTGAATTGACTGTGCGATTGCGGCAGTGAATGACGGACAGATCAGCGTATCGATATATACATGGCTGACATCTCCGTAATTCCTGATCAGTTGCGACAACTCCCGTCCGGCCTGATCGTGGGTGATTTTGGAATAATAACCGTCGATATGATGCAGGTAGGTTCCGAATCCATACTTGAATGAAATCCAGTTGGTCAGCATAAATGCATGATTTCTGAGGAATGAATGCTTTGAAAGGCAGATGACACTTGGCCTCCAGTCGGTCGTGGTTTTCACGATCTTCCCCTTTTGCAGAAACAGTTGCAGATTTCTGTTGATCTGGAATATCGTATTCATAAACACTGATGAGATACCCTTTCTGTTTTTGTGTATCGTATTCACATAAACGTGCAGCAGGATCATCAGGCCAAACGCAACCAGGCTGTAAGTGGTGTTTATCTTAAACATGACCCACACGGCAGTGAGAAATCCTATCAGCGAAATATACCATTTCGATTTAAACGACGGTCTGTAGGAAGGAGATGAACCAAAATGATTCAGAAAAGAGATCAGGCAGAGACTGCCGTATGTTATCAGAAAGAACATGGTGATAATCTGGGCAACCACATTCACACTGCCAAGTCCTACAAACACAAACGCAATGATACAGGTCAGCAGGCCTGCATTGGCAGGCTCTTCGTCGGATGCCCTTGAATTGCTGAGCCAGCGGTTAATTCCGGCAACCGGAAATGACTGATCATTTGCAAGGGCTTGTATTGTACGTGGTGCAACCATGACGGATCCCAGAGCTGAAGAGAGGGTTGAAGCTGCCAGACCGAGCGGTATGACCAACCAGCCCAGTATTGCGATCCGGCTCATAATAAACTGGTCCTGAACCAGGTCTGTCCCGGAAGCCGATACGGCCAGTTTATAGGAAATAATGCTGTATATGATCATGCCGATCAGGGTGGCGCTCACTGTTCCCAGGGGAATGGATTTGGCCGGATTCCGGAGGTCTCCGGAAAGGCCGACTCCGGCTGTCATACCTGTAAAAGCCGGAAAAATGATGGCCAGAACCAGAAAAAAATCCCCGGAGTTATTAAACTCAAGATTATTGAAGGAATATCCCCCCTGAAACCCTGCCACCGGTTTCCCGAGGAAAAACAACAGCAGGGAAACCACCAGGATAACAACAACCACATACAGTGCCTTCACACCGAGCTTGGCTCCCTTTCTCAGGATAAACAACGACAACACTGTCATTACCGGCAAACTCACAGCCTGGCGGGGAAGGTCAACCTGGTGACTTTCCTTCAGGTAGTCAAACAGGAACTGGAATGTTTCAGTAAATGCGATCACATAAAAGGCAACACTGATGGCCTGCGACAGATAAAGGGTAATCCCAATCGTGGCCCCGATATTCAATCCGAAGGAACGGGATACGATGAAATACTCGCCTCCCCCCTCCACTCTTTTATTGGTGGCAATTTCAGAGAGCGCAAGTGCAGTCGGAATAGTGACCATATGTCCGAGAATGATCAGAAACAATGCCCCGAAAAAACCGACTGTTCCCACGGCATACGCAAACCTGAGAAAAAGGATGGCTCCCAGAATGGTGGATATGGCAGTAAAAAAAACAGGTGCCGTTCCGAATTTTTTTATTGTAGTTTCCATTTTTCGATCATTCCTGATATGCTGAAAATGGCACAGGATTTAGCCTTCTTTCAGCCATTGTACAAATAATTCCATTGCTTCGACAACTGCACTGCAGCAGTGCCGGTCAAAATCATCGGGCAGTTTTTCACTGATCGGAATGGTTTCACTCATGGCCAAAGCTCTTGCCCCGTCAAAATTCACCAGCGATATTCTGGCACTCAGTTCCCCGGCAGGCCGCATGAAAACACTCCCCGGTAAAATGGCGATCCCAGTTTCTTCAAGCAGTTTCCCGCAAAAACCCGGACTGTCCGTGATCCCCCTCCGCTCCAGCGACTCCCTGTATTCACTGCAGTCAACAAACAGGTAAAATGCCCCGGTCGGCATATGAACCCTGACCCCTCCCTGCTGCAATATCCCCGTACATTTCCTGGCAATAAACTGCAGTATTCTTCTGGCATTGAACAGGTACCGCTCAATGACAATGCCCCCGCGAAACGCACTGACAGCTGCATACTGCACCGGTGCCGAAACAGATGTATAAGTCTCGCTGGCCACCGCTGCCATCGGATTGATCAACCATTCAAAATGAGCCGGAAAAGCAAAGGTCCCAAGCCGCCATCCCCCTGCTCCGCACCATTTTGAAATACCGGAACTGATAATGGTGCCCTCAGGATAATAGCGCGCGATGGAGGTGTGCTTCCCGTTATAATTCAACTGACCGTATATCTCATCCGACAGGATGATCATTTCATGCTGCCGTGCAAGGCCGGCTATTTTTTCCAGTTCATCATCCTGAAAGGTTTCACCATCCGGGTTGGAAGGATAATTCAGCACGATCAGACGGGGCTTGTATTTGTCGTTCTCTGATTTCAGGAAAGCCTCCAGTTGTTCCGCTGTCAACTTCCATTTGTTCTCAAAAGTTGTATGGATAAGCCGTATGTTACGCCCGATTATTTTTGCCTGGGGCACATAAGAAACCCAGCAGGGCGTAGGAAGGATGATATCTCCGTAATATACAAGCTGAAGAATGAACATGAGTTCCTTGGAACCGGGCCCTATCATAACATTACCCGGATTGATCAGCACATTGTCCTTTTGCTGGTGAAACAAAGCCACCGCTTTCCGCAAGGCTTCAAGCCCCCTCACATTCAGGTAATCCTTCTCATGTGCATGATTCCTGAGCATTTCAACCATGGTCACCGGAACAGGAAAGGGGGATTGTCCGAGACCCATTTTATAAATTTTCTTCCCTTCTTTCTCCAGTCTTTTGGCAAGTTCATTGATGGCAAGGGTCGGGGACTGGGTAATTCCCCTGATATTCAGGTTGATACTTGCATGTTTCGCATTCATGGTGTGGTCTTCTATTTCGCAATTCTCTTTTCACGCATCAGGCATACCGGACTAAGGTATGGCAGGAAAAATCATATATAGCTGATTATCAGCCGTCTTCATCAGTAATGCAAGGCGACTTCCTTTTACCGGACGGATAAAGATACAAAAAAAATGGAAAGTGATCCGTGTTCGATGGACTGCCTATTTGTAATCGTTCATGAGGATATGTCCGCTGCAGAAGGTGATCTCCTCGGACTGATGGTTAGAACAAACCGCTATCAGGCATTTACCCGGCCGTGAACTGATGAGTTCACTATACCATTCCATTCCCTGTTTATCGAGATTGGAGCAGGGCTCGTCGAGCAGCAGCAGGGGCACGTCACTCAGGATGGCCAGGGCAAGTTTTACCCTCTGTTTCATACCGGATGAAAAATATTTGATGGGTTTGCCGCCTGTTCCCGGCAAGGCCAGCAACTTTGTGAAACCATCCTGGGTGATTCCCGGAAGAAAAGGCTGCAGCCTGGCATGATACTGATAATGCTCCGCCAGGGTAAATTCTTCTATCAGGTCCTGGTAGGGAGCAGCCATGGCATAATACCGGTAAACCGCTTCGGGCGGAATTTCCTTTCCTTCCGTCCTCCATGAGATTTCTCCTTCCGTAGGGGTAAGCCGGCTCGACAACAACTGAAGGAGGGTGGATTTGCCGCTGCCGTTATTCCCCAATATTGCCACGGCACCCGGAAATTCAAAGGTAATGTCAATTCCCCTGAAAATCCAGTTGGCATTGTACTTTTTCCCTATTCCGCTTAATTGAATCTCCATGTTTTTCAATCAGTTCACCATCCGGAAACCTTATACAACGAACCCCGACTGCCCCCACCCCTCATATCACGCTACACACTCACACTCCCCCCACTCACACCCCACCACTCACTACTCACCATTCACTACTCACCATTCACTACTCACCATTCACTACTCACCATTCACTACTCAC
>CAZSQJ010000109.1:0-7526 GCA_964608665.1 uncultured Bacteroidales bacterium
ATATCCCCGCCGTCATTCCGACCGCAGGGAGGAATCTGCTTCCATTGTGCCAGTGCCAGGGTTAACCCAAACAGACCAATCCCAAACCGGAACAATGCTTCGACTCCGCTCAGCAAGACGGGAAAAGCGTATGATATCAAATGCTTCGACTCCCTGCCTGCCGGCAGGCAGGCGCTCAGCATGACAGAAAAGCAGTAGGTTCACGATATTTTGTGACCTACACAGTTTAAAGTTATCTCACCAGCTGTATCCGCTTCACCAGCACGCTCTCCCCGGCCTGCAACCTGACCATATACATTCCGGCCGGAAGATCCGTATCCCCGAAACGGAAAGTGTGGTACCCGCGGTTCATCAACCCCTGATGCAACAAGCCTACCCTTTCACCCAGCAGGTTATACACATGTAATGCCACACTACCGTCCTCCGGAAGGATGAGTGCGATGGTGGTGCTGTTATGGAAGGGATTGGGATAGATGCTCATGTCAACCAGTTCCGGCAGTTGCTCCTCCAGCCTTGGCAGTACAACCGAAAACTCGTCGCAGCCCATGTCGGGTGTTGCGCCATTACGGATATTGCCGTCAATGTCGGTCGTAAAGGTGGCAACGGGATTTCCCTTACCGTCAAGTCCGGTATTGGCAGGCGTGAGGTGAAGATCGGTATTGCTGAAATACACAGGCATCACATTGACGCTGTTGGCATCTTTACCGGAGGAGGTTTTCCAGTTGGCAAAGGTGGCTTTATCCACTCCGGCCCAGCCGGCGACAGGAGCGGTGGCCGAGTACAGGTCGTTGTAATTGCAATAGGTCCAGTAGGTAGCGGAGACGGTGTAAATAGCATACTGCCCGAGTGGCGATGCGGCACGGAAGTTACTGAAGATGTTGTTCTTAATGGTGACGTTCACCGAGTTCTGGCGATAGAAGCAATAGGACTTCTTCGTAGCAGAAGCGGTCCCGAAAATATTTACGCTGTTATAATAATATAATGCCGTGGAATTCGCAGCTGATCCCTCATAAATGCCGTATATCAGGGGATTCAGGACAGTCCCCCCGCCCATGGCGATCATGTTGTTGCTGCATTCGTTGGATGCCCCGGAGGGTCCGTTGAACCAAACGCCGTACATGGTGGGAGTCAGGTTCAAGCCGTTGACATTCAGGTCATATATCCGGTTCTTTCTCAGCAATGCCTTGTTGGCCTTAATCCCTGCAATCACCGGCGAACCTGCACCCGCTGAAGTGTAAGTAACATTGGCAATGACATTATTCTCCAGCAATTGCACCGGTATGGCAGAGCTGACAAGGATGCCGGTGAATGCGCCGGTCCCGGCGATGCTGATAGAATTAGCCGTTGCGGCCGATCCGATGACATTGCCCTTTACCTGGCTCTGCAAGCCCTGAACCACGGCAAGCTCAATACCGGTAAAAGCGGCTGCACCAGGGCTGGTCAGCATGATATTGCCGATCTCATTGCTTTCTATGGTGAAGTTCCCCGATTTCACATATATCCCGCGGAACTGAACGGCGGCGGTGTTCGTCCAGGGTGTTCCCCCCGTCGTTTCATCGCTGCCGCCGATACGGTTGCCGCTAATCACATTCGCGGTGGTTGCAAGGCCCGGTGCAAAACTGATCACAGTCTGGGCAGTGTTCTGGGGAAGACTGCAGTAAAACACATTGTCTGCTACCGTAAACCCGCTGCCGCCCGCGGCCCCCGTAACCAGGATGCCGCTGCTTCTGAAATCCGAGAAAACATTGTTCCGGATGACGATTCCGGAATGATGCTGGGCAATGCTGCTGTTGCTGCCGATCAGGTTATTCGGCAGCACGGTCGGACTGCCGTTGCGGATGATATTGTGTTCGATCAGAAAGTTGTCGTTACCGGTGGACAGGCCGTTTGAAAGCAGCAAGACCCCGCCGGTGGTTACCCGGCTGCAACCTTCGATAATACAATTTCTGACTGTATGGTTACAGGCATCGTTTAAATAGGTGATGGTTGCATTAAAACCGGCCGTGTTGCGGAACAGCAGATAACGGCCTGCCTCCCCGGCACTGCCGTCGATGATGACACCGTCTGCGCCGTTGAAGCGGATCATATCCACAGCCACATTTCCGGTGATGTTCCTCAGTATCGGCTGATCCGGAATGATGGTCATGGTATAGGGGCCGAAGCCGTTTTCAGACCACTGGTTCAGGGCATGGGTACCCGGTTCGTTGAGGTCGCTGATGATTTGGACCTCCAGGTTTCCGCAGAGTGTCAGGGAGTTGACGGCCTCAAACAAGCCGCCGTTGCCGGTCAGTGTCGGATAATCGCCGCCCGTTCCCACGGTGACTGCAGCCTGGATGGAACTGTACACGTAGGCGGTATTGGTGGCAAAATTGGTACATCCGTTTCCGTCTGTGTACGTATAGGTGATCACATGAAAGCCTGCACCGGAAAGGACGGGGTAAAACACGCCGTTCACCACGCCGTTGCCTGAGTAGGTGCCACCTTCGGGGAAGCCTCCCGTAAGGATCACAGGGCTGCTGTCGAGGCAACTGCTGGTGATGCTGCCGGTGAAGGTGACCAGGGGCAGCGGCAGGACAGTGATGCTCACCGAAGCGTCATTGATAGAAGCACACTGCCGGGAATCGGTCACCACCAGGTGATACTGCCCGCTCTGTCCGGGTTGAATGCCGGTGATCACGGCCTGCTGATCAGAACTGTAAAAGCCTCCGGGACCTGTCCAGACATATTGGTAACCCGTTCCGCTGCCGCCAAGGGCGTTTCCTTCAAGTGTCACTTCCTCACCCTGGCAATACTGGTCAGGATACACGGCGGCCTGTGCCTCGGGCCGGTTATAAATCTGTACGGAAAAACTGCAGGTCGAAGTATTGTTGTGTACATCTGTCACGGTATAAGTCACCCAGCTTAGTCCCACATTGAAGAAAGTACCGCTTGCATCATTGGATCCGCCGGTATTGGTGGCACCTGAGGCAGTCCAGGTCACAGACTGAACACCACAGTTATCGCCGGAAACGGGCTGAATACCGGTGACGGTCTCACCCGTCAGTCCGGGAGCAATACAATGATATACGGGTGAAGGACATTGCACGGCCGGATGCTGGTTATCGGTAACGCTGACCTGCTGCACACAGGTGGCAGAATTGCCGTTCACATCAACCACTGTCCATGTGACATAGTGATTTCCAACCGCATATTGTCCGGTACCCGGTGCATCATTTCCGACACTTAAAACGCCGCAATTATCAGAAGTTACTGGAACACCGAGGTTTACCACAGTGGCAACACACTGGCCCGGATCAGTATTCACTGCGATGTCCTGGGGACAGGTGATCTGGGGAAGCTCCACATCGGCTGTCAGGGTGACAGTCACCAGTGTCCTGGTTTCGCTTTCGCACAGGGTGGTATTGTCAACGGCGGCAGCCCATGCCGTGGAGGTTCCGGGAGTGCTTCGTGAGGGTGCTGTCGTGAGATTGCCTCCGGAGGACGCATCATACCATATTATATATTCATTGCTTCCGGCCATGGCAGACCCGGTATAGGTCGTTCCGTAACAATCGGTCTCGTTCACATCCGATCCGGAAGGTGCTGCCGGCAGGTCAAATACGGTCAGCACACCATCATTACCCGGATT
Organism: uncultured Bacteroidales bacterium; assembly: GCA_964608665.1. Lineage (GTDB taxonomy): Bacteria > Bacteroidota > Bacteroidia > Bacteroidales > CAIXZF01 > JAKLIX01. The sequence goes on from CAZSQJ010000109.1 coordinate 3,629, forward strand.
GCTGCTCCCGGGAAGGTAGTTCCCGTTTCCGGAAAAGTCGGCCCTGAGGGTATAGTCGCCTGCGGCAAGACTGACGGGATTATAATTGTAAGTGGCTGTCCCGTCAAGGGCACTGACGGGAACCGGAATACCGGCGGCAGTTCCCTCCACGTAAAACTGTACCGTGCCGCCACCCGGATTGGGGCTCACGGTGGCAGTCAGACCGAGGCTGGTTTCCCCGCGGCAGACTGCTTTGTTGCCGGCCACTGTCTGCGTGCTGATACCGTTATACTCACCGAGTGCAAATTCACTCAGAGTGCTGAATGCCAAGGCATTGGTATAATCGGGTGCGGTGGTGGGGGTTGAGGTGATCGTTGCACCATCTTTTTTGAGCATGACCACAGGATTCACCGGCGAATACCCGGTAGCATCGAGGGTAACAAAGTATTCAAAGTTGCTGCCGCCCGTCTGTGTAATCTCCCAATAGCGTCCGGCAGTCAGCAGGCTGGTCAGGGGAGGCAGACTGCCGCTCATGGCAGATTCAAACTGTTCTGCCGTTACGGTGCTGCTTCCCGTTAAGGTGCTGTAGGCAAAGCTCAGCGGCCGGTAATTGCCTCCCTTGCCGACGGGGTATGCCTTGGAGGCCGGGCCGTCAAAGACACGGGCCAGCCTGCCGTTCACATACGATGCGGCCGATGCGTTCAGTACATTTGCTGCCACACCCGCCGTCAGCAGCCAGCTTCCGGTGGTGATGATGCCCTGTGTCAGGTCCAGTCCACTGGTAACCGTCTGGTTGTTACCCAGACTGATGCCGGAAGGATTGTTCACCAGGAGATTGGCAAATGTGGTTGCATTAGTCCCTCCGAGCGTCTGGGGTGAACTCCCGTTTAAATGAAGTCTTCCGCTACCCTGCTGGAAACTTCCAAAGTTATTCCAGTTACCGGCAAGAAAGATATCCAGGTTGTTGGCATTCAGGAATGTTCCAATATCGATATTGTGGAGTACCGTCAGGTTATTGTCCACCAGGGATGCAAATGGTGTATTGAAACCGTTGTTGAACACCAGCAGGTTCCAGGCCGGCACCGTGCTGTTGATCCGGATGGTCTGGTTGGCGGGTGTATTTCCGTTTCCGCAATGCAGCATCCCGCCTGTGACCAGGTAAGTCCCGGCAAGGTTCAGGTAATCGGAAGCATTGGAGGTTGCCTGTTGAATCACAACAGAGCCACCTGACATGGTGAAGGACGAACCAGCCGCACCGATGTCAAAGCCTGCCCTGGATGTGGAAGTTGAACCGACGGTGACCACGACAAACAAACCGCTGTTCTGGGTATAATTCACGGTTCGCGAGGCCGTGCCGTCGCGGCTGAAACGGCCTGCGATGAACACATTGCCTCCGAGGATCTCCACCCGGGCCGCATCATTGGTATAGAGCAGCGAATTGCCGGGGCCGGTTCCGATATAGGTGCTTCCGGAGCTTTGCCTGAACAGGCCGTTCAGATTCCACGAGTAATTCCCTGCCGAAACCACACCCCCGTTGTTCCAGAAGCCGCCGGCAGTACCGCTAAGCGGGATGGTGGCACCGGCACCGGAAGTAAATGGAGCGATGGTGGACGGGCTTGAGAGTTTGAACACGCCGCTGCTGATCCTCAGGGGATTGGTTCCTCCGGTAAGGTTCATCAGCGACAGTACCTCAAGTATCCTGTCCTGACTTCCCTTGGAGACCTGCAGGATATTGAACGAAGTGGAAGAAGACCCGCTGATGGTTTGAAGGTCATTGGTTCCGTTGAAATTGACGGTGGATGTCCCCGGGGAAAAAGTACCGTTATTCAGCCAGTTTCCAGCTATTGCATGGGTATATGATCCGGCAGAGAAGTTACCCGAAATGGTCAGGTTGCCTCCTATGGTCAGTGCACCGCCGGCAACTTTGTTCCCCGATCCAGTAAAGGCAACATGATTAAAGGACGATGCGCCGATGGTTCCGGGAGTAGAACTGTAGAAATAGACCGTAGCCGACCCCGGCAGGAAGGTGCCGCTGTTCGTCCAGTCAGCCCCCACAGAAACATCCAGGTTATTGGCGTCCAGGGTTCCACCGTTGATATTGAGATTGCCGCTGACAATTACCGGGTTTGACAATGTGACCATATTTCCGGGATTGCTGATGATCAGCTGGGCGGGAATGTTCTGGGTAAGTCCGTCACCGGTTACCATATCCGCACCAGATGTGGATTGGTACATGAAAATGGCACCGGCACTGTAAGTCCTGCCTCCGGTAGTGCGGATATTGCCTGAAGATGCTGCGACCGTGATCCCCTCTGCCGAACCGACATTCAGCCTGCCTCCCCCCGAAAGGATGAAACTTCCGGCTCCGCTCACCAGGGCTTCATCCTGCATGGTGAGGGTACCGTTCACCGTCAGGTTGTCACCGGAAGGAACGGTCAGGATTCTGGTGTCCTGTATCACGAGTGTACCCCCGGCATCCACCTGAATGTCGCCGAATGTCACATCCTGTGCCACGGTAATGGTGTGTCCGTTGCGGACTGCAGCCAGCGGATCAGGTTCTGAAGCCGGATTCTGACCGGGATATTCCGTTGCATTGACCCAATTTGATCCGGTGTATTGTTCCCAACTGGCAATGTCGGTCCAAGGGCCGGAATTTTTGGAACGCCATTGCTCCTGCAGCACCACCGGGGCCTGGTAAACGCTCACGCTTACATTGTCGGAAAAGGCAGTCTGGTTGGCACTGGTTGATCCCTGCCAGTAAACTCCCATAAATGAGAATGAAGTGGAAGTATATGTATTGTCAGTTGTGGAACCCTGGCTGACCAGGGTGCCGGTGGCGGGGTCAGTAAAGGCGGTAGTGCCGTCATTCCTTAAAAACAGCTCCCAGGTATCCGAGGCGGGATCGTAGGTAACACGCACACTCAGGTAATCCGTCCCAAAATCAGTCAGCCCGGATGTGTTGGAGGTGATGATGTTTGTAAGTGTGCCCGACAGTCCCGCAGTGAACCTGGCCAGCCGCACGGGATCGGTGCTGCCAGACTGTCCAAGCACCACTGCATATCCATTGCCTGAATTATTGACAGTGGCCTGGGTTGCCGATAATACAAAGGCGACTCCGTAATTTGACGAACCAAAACCGCTTGGGTCAGTTCTGATCTGCCGCATGTTAAAATTCCATGTAATCAGGCCGGGATTCTGATTCAGCACAGGATTATACGGGCTTGTCAATGATGTTAATGCCACATTGGCAAAGACCCAGCCATTCGCATTCGTGCTGCCGCTGGCATCGTTGGTCAGTTCCAGTTGTGCCGGGCTGGTGTTTCTCCTGCCTCCCCAGTCAACACCCGATCTGTTCACCGACCACGCGCCGGAACCAATGGTACCGGATGTGGTCCAGGAAGCACTCTGATCCGTACTGAAGTCATCGATGAACACAGTGGTCTGAGCCTGAAGTGCATTAAAAAAAACACGCAACACCAACATCAAAAGTACGGTGCAACTTTTCGCAAGTATGCCTCCGGATGAGCGGTGTGTTGTTTGGTTCTGAAGCGTCCCTGCGAGACGGGTGTAGCACCTTGTCAGCAAAGCGCAATGACTTGCGGTGCAAGCATGATTTTTTTTCATAGCCATTGTTTATTTAACTATTATTCAATAAGATACCATAACCCCTATAGAATTCTTTAAAAGATTTGAAAATACAATGCATTTTTAAATAAATATGGTCATGTTGGTAAATTTATTCTTAAACCGTCAGGCGTTCTGAAAGCATGGAAGGCAGCCTTACGGCAGCCTGAAATCAGGTTTATGTTATCGTATCCTTGAAAAGCCGGAACATTGACCGCCAAGACTTTGTTATGATTATACCGACACGGAACAGCTTTGCGAAAAAGTGTGTCATAGCGGTGTACGGCATAACTCA
>CAZSQJ010000110.1:0-7494 GCA_964608665.1 uncultured Bacteroidales bacterium
CTGTCAAGACTGAGTATAATCGCACTTGACTCCGCCACCTCAGGATCATACTTCGATCCCGCTCAATTTGATAAAATCATAAACCATTCATCAATAACCACTTACTATTCACTAGCCCTTCACAACAAGCCTGTACCCGTTACCGTGCAGGCTTACGATTTCCACATTGTCATCGTCCTTGAGGTATTTTCTGAGCCTGGCCATAAACACATCCATGCTGCGGGTGGTGAAATAACTGTCGTCTCCCCAGATTGTCAGCAGCGCCTCCTTGCGGTAAAGGATATCATTCATGGAAAGACACAGGAGCCGGAGCAACTCGGCTTCCTTGGGTGTGAGGGTTTGTTCCCTTCCCGGAAATTTCAGCCTTCGCAGTTTATAATCAAATTCGTAGCGGCCGATACGGAAGATATCCGGAATCTCTTCCCTTTTGCCGTTGGCTGACCGGCTCCTTTTCAGGATGGCCCTGATCTTGAATAATAAAACTTCTGAATCGAAAGGTTTGGTGATGTAATCATCGGCTCCGAGGCGGAATCCCTCAATCACATCCTCACGCAGCACCCGTGCCGTCAGAAAGATCAACGGGATGTCGCTGTTCACTGAGCGGATCTCCCGGGCCAGGCTGAACCCGTCCATTTCCGGCATCATCACATCCAGGATACACAAGTCGAACTGCTGGCGGAAAAACTCGGCCCAGGCCTGCCTGCCGTCCGTTTTCCACTCCACCTTCAGGTCGTTCAGTTCCAGGTAAGATTTCAGGATGGACCCGAAATTCAGGTCGTCTTCCACGAGCAGTATGCCGGCTTTCTCTTCCATGGCCATGCTTATGTCAGAGGCAGCCAGATCTCGAAACGGCTGCCTTTTCCAGGCTCCGAATGTACGGCAATTTTCCCGTGATGTGCATCGGCTATGGCCTTCACATAACTCAACCCAAGACCGAAACCTTTGATATTGTGAAGCTTGCCTGTCGGGACACGATAGAACTTATCGAATATTTTTTTCTGGATCTCCCGGCTCATCCCGGGTCCGTTGTCCTCCATACCGATAATGATCCAGTTCCCCTGGTTATGGGTGCTGACCCTGATGCGGGGACTGCCGGCTGAATACTTGTTGGCATTGTCGAGCAGGTTCAGCAGCGCATTGAACAGGTGTACCTCATCCGCCATCACCTCAAACATGCCTGCGCTGAAATCAAAAGTGACCGTACCTTGTTTCTTTTCAACCTGGAGCAGGATATTTTCCACCGAGCGCGAGATCAGTTCATGTACATCCAGCGGCTGCAGATCGACCTGAAGATCCCTGTTGTCGATCAGGGCCATCTGTAGAACCTGTTCCACGTGGGTGTTCATCCTGTCATTCTCTTCCCGGATGATCCTCGTAAAGTTCCGTATCATCTCCGGGTCACCGATCACCCTGGGGTTGTTGATGGAATCCGTGGCAAGGCTGATGGTGGCGATCGGGGTTTTGAACTCGTGGGTCATGTTGTTGATGAAGTCGTTCTTGATCTCGGTGATCTTCTTTTGCCTGAGCAGGGTGATCACCGTGGCAATGAAAGCCAGCATCAGTCCCATGGTGAAGAGCAGCGAGGCTCCCATCAGGAAAGACAACGATTTGTAAAGATGCTGCTTTTGCCCGTGAAAATACACGACCAGGTGACCGGGTTTGGCAAACAGGTCGTCGGGAAAAAGGCTGTGTTTGTATGATGAGGCCGCGAGTTCCGTGTTGAAGTTAAGGGAATGCAGCGGGGTAAGGGAATCCTTTTCCAGGTTCATGATTCCGTATTCATATGGCAGGCTGATCCCTTCATCCGACAGCGCCTTATCGAGTTCCTGCCTGAGATTCACCGAATCGATCCGTTTTTCTATCTTGATGTTGCCGGTTTCCACCTCTATCACATACTGTCTGACCGCATCCTGCATCTTTTTCACCTTGCGGTTAAGTTTCTTCACTTCCTTCTGCAGGTTTTTTCCCTCCACTTGTTGCGCCCTTTCTTCGATCACTTCATGGGTTTGGTTCTCCACAGAGGGGATATTTCTCCTGATCACATCCGGTTCAGGCGGAAGGGGAGGCGGAGGCGGCATTGTCATTTTCAGGAATGCCTGCACGGGATCATTATTTACGATGTCCGGAATGATAATATTTCTGTATTTTCTCCTCATGCTGTCAAGCACCTGCCGCATGCTTCTTTCACTCTGATGGAGCCATTCAAGTTCCCTGTTGAAATAGAAATCTTCCAGCAGGAAACTGTCCATGCCCAGGTCAATGAACTGCATCCTTTTTTCATCCCAGACCAGGGTGTCGCCGCTGAAAGAAATCCGGAGTCTTTTGCCTGGCGGAGCAGGCTGCTGTTCCGGCCCGGGAGGTTCCGGGATGTCTTCCTCCAGCTGTGCAATGTTCAGCTCCAGTCCCTGGTCAAGGTAAACCAGGCTTTCTTTCTTTTCCAGCTTATCAGCCACACGCGACAAGGCTTCGCTCACCGACTGATCAAATCTGGCCTGGCTGACCCGGATCGCATTTCTCATCCAAAGCAGCTGTACAAGGATGATTCCCAGCAATGCGATCCCTCCGGGCAGAATAAAAGCAAACAACCATTTTCTGTTCATGCATCAAATGTATACAATCCTAATAGTCAGAGGTATAAATTAACCTTTCTTTAACCGGAATTAACCGGGCATTAACGTCCGGGGCATGGGTACACCTATAGCTTTGCCCCGGAATGTGTCACATAAAACGAAAATCACATGAAGACAAGTATTGTTAAGGGCAGGCTGCTGATGCTGTCGCTGGCAGTTTGCATGTTCATCCTGAAACCGGTCCATGCACAGGATAAACCGGAAAGCACAAAAGAAAAAAAACATGCAGTGAAGATCAAAATCAAGACCGACGGGGGTGAAACCCGGGTGATCAGCATTGATACCCTGCTGCCTTCGGGCGAAAAAATGGAACAGGTGCTCAGGGAGATCGAGACCACCCTGAAGCTGAAGGAAGATGCGCTTAAGCAACTGGAGATCGAACTTCAGATCGATGAAGAAGCCCTTGATTCACTTGGAAAGAAGATGAAAAAGATTGTGATCCTGGGGGATGAAGCCGGAGATATACTGCAGGATTTGCCGGAATCAGCCTTTGAATGGGAAGTGCTGAAAGAACCCTGGGACTCATATTCGTCCTGTATGGATGAATATCGTGTGAAACGCGGGGAATTCCTAAGCCAGATGCCGCGACACCCCTTCAATCCCGATTCCTGGCTGCAGCAGATGACCCCCTGGGGCAAGGTGACAAAGTATAAGATCAGGAAAAAAAGGAATGGCAGGAAGATCATTATTAAAACCGAACATGTGGACGGCGATGTTTCCTTTATGTTTCCTGCCCCACCGGTCCCTCCTCCGCCGCCGGTCCCTCCCGCACCTCCCAAAAAAGTGAAAAAGGTGGTCATTGAACGCTGAATCTGCCCGCCGGCATTTTATATACTCAGTCTTGACAGGTTTGCGAACGCAAAGCTGTTTTGACTGAGTTATGCCGTACACCGCTAAGATACACTTTTTCACAAACCTGTTCCGTGTCGGTATGTTAAGAAAGTGAGGAAACTGAACAATTCATGATAAGCGTTGTTTAGAATGATTATAAATAACCTAAACAATCTATACCATGAAAACAAATATTTTGATATTCAGCATTATATCGCTTATCTCGATTGCCGCACTTGCCCAGCAGGCGGCAAATCCCGCTTCTTCCGGCAACGGATATACACCTTCCGGTCCGTATTACAGTCTTCCGGACGGCAACTCTGGCATACAGGGTACGATCCTTTACGACAATACCGCCATGACGCCCATGAGCAATTCGTTCACGGTGGTTACGTTTTCGGCTAATGACGGATCGGATACGGTTTTTACCAATGCTTCAGGCTTTTACGGCCTCACCGGGCTTGGTGCCGGCAATTACCGCCTGGCTCCCGGAACCTTCAGCCAGTGGGGCAGCGTGAATGTAACCGATGCCCTGATGATCGCACGGTATTCGGTCGGATTGGAGAATCTTACGCCTTTCCGGGCACTTGCCGCCGATGTCAACAAGAGCATCACGGTGAATGCCGGTGATTCCTACCTGATCATGCGGCGCTGGGTAGGTTTGATCAGCACTTTTCCCTCGGGCGACTGGCTTTTCAGCGGTCCCCAGCAGGTGGATCTTTCCGGTCAGACCGTCACGGCAAATTTCATGGCCCTTTGTTATGGTGATGTAAACGGCTCCTGGCCGTTTTCTGTAGCTGCACGGACCAACCCTTCCGTTACGACTGTGGATGCAGGGTCCCTCGATGTGAAGCCCGGTGATATCCTGAATATCCCGGTGACAATGGATATTCCGGCCGGCATCAACGCCATGTCGCTGGTGTTGCATTATCCGGCCTCTGAAATGGAAATCCTCGATGTCAGCCTGCCATTGTCCGGTGCCCTGTGGACTGCGCAAAACGGACAGATCAGGATTGCCTGGATGGATCTGGAAACAGCATCTTTTACTGCGGGTGAACTGCTTGCCGGTATCCGGGTCCGGGTGAACGGGAATGGCGGTCTTCGCGGTGATCTGCGCCTCGGTACCGGAAGCGGGAGCGAGTTTGCAGGCAGTGATGGCAGGGTGATGGAAGCCGTCCGGCTGGCAGCACCCGTCCTGAAACTGAAAGACGGGATTTCTTCCGGTCAGCTGACTGCGGTGAAGGTTTTCCCCAATCCCGTGATCTCTGATGCCGTGATGGAAATCACCCTCGAAAAGGCTGAAACCATCCGCCTGGGTCTGTTCGACATTCTTGGCAGGGAAGTATTCGGCAGTACATTGGAATTACCTGCAGGGACTGCTGCGATCTCCCTGCCGCTCCATGATCAGCCTTCGGGCATGTATTTCTATAAGCTCAGGGGTGAAAACACGGAACAAAGCGGGCGCATCAGCAGGAAGTAAACCTGGTGCGGTTTTCAGCCGAGTTCCAGGGTGGTGATCCCGTAGATATGTTCCAGGGGAAGGGCCGGAGGAGGTCCGTAATACATCCTGGCGCATTCGAACCGGCAGACAGTCTGATAACGTTTTACCAGTGCCACGGCGGCCGGGTTTGCGGATGGAATATCCAGAAATACCGGTTCGCCGTGCGCGTTTGAAAGACAGCAACGGTAAAGTGCTTCCGCAACCTCAGGATTTTCGGCAAACAGCGGACCGGTCTTATATCCTTTCCTAACCTTTCTCAATACGGCAAAACCCTTTAACTGCCCGTTTTCTTCAAATTTCAGGGCTGCAGCATGCACCTGCCTGAGCCAGGGAATGATAAAAGCGGGCCGGTCGAAACCGAAACACCTCCGGTCAAAATCCAGCACCCCCGGAAGGTCATCGTCTGTTATCCTGCTGATACGGGGATCGGGATCAAATACCGCACCGTTTCTTTCATGTCTTTCATCCCGGAAGGCATCCGCAAATCCGCCTTTCCGGTAGAAATCCTGCATGGCAACCACGCCATCCATACCGATGGCAGCTCCGGGATGAAGCCTTTCAAGCAACAGATCACGGCGCCGGTACCATAGGGCGCTGCCGGTACCTGATGCGCGGTATTCCGGTTTCACGATGAACAGTCCCATAAAGCCGAAATGGCCAGCGTAGGATACGAGGGATCCGCCTGCAATCATCTCATCTCCCTTATAAAAACCGTAAAAACCTTCCGGGTCAGTGGCCCAAAATTTCTCCGCATCCTGAAGGCCAGGATTCCATCCTTCACCGGCCGCCCAATCCACCAGGGTTCTTACACCTTCAAACCCGAGCTTTTCCCATCTGAGATCATTCATAACAGCCATATATTCCGTGAATTACGTCTGGTGTTCAATATACATCCAGTTCCGCCAGACCGTATTTCCTGATAAAAAACAACACCTTTTTTTGCCAGCTTTCTTTGGCCATGGCATAACCGCTTTCTGACATTTTCCTTACCCAGACAGTGTAATCGGTCTGGTCCCACAGTGAAGGGTAAAACTTCCTCTTGCTCACCCACTGGCAAAAATGCACAAAAGATGCGGTATCGTTCTCATAGGTTCGGTAGGCTGTAACATGTTCCGTTCCGGGTATCCGGTACTTTTTTCCGGCTTTGATACCGAAATGATTGTTCAGAAGCCGGCAGTTCCGGCTGCTGCAGGCGCCGCTTTCCTGTATGGCCACGCCAAGGATCAGGCTGGCCGGGATACAGTATTCATGCATCAGTTGTACGGCCAGTCCACGGTAGCGGTCAATGTATTTTTCGATTTTATCCTGGGCGGGAGCTCGATCCGGAACCATCGTTGCCATCATGACAAAGGCGAGGACAGGCAAAAACTTCCGGCCGGTGATCTTCCGCAGCTTCATCTGACCTGGCGTAACTGTTCAAAGCTGAGATCCAGTATGGAATATTTCTCCCATCCCATGTAATCGAAATGCCACCACTCATCCGGATAAATGCTGAATCCGTATTTCTGCATCACGCGCTGCAGCAATCCCCGGTTCAGCAAGACCTTTTTCGGCAGTTCATCGTAAGCGGACGCAGCCCTTGGACTGAATTCATCGAAGGGAGTCGGCATTTCCACTTCCTGCCCGCTGAAGGCATCCACAAGTGTCACATCAACGGCACAGCCTCGGTTGTGTCGCGAACCTTTCCAGGGAGCGGCTACGAAAGCGGTATCCTTAATGATCTCATAAAACAGCAGGGTGGCAGCGTAGGGACGGTAGGCATCGAACACCTTCAGTCCGAGGCCCTGCCGTTTCAGTTCCTCCTGCACCTGTCGCAGGGCAACTGCCACTGGCAGCCTTGCATACAGCGCCGGGGAGGTGTATACCTGTTTACCTGTGAAGTTCCTGACCGTGGCATAGCGTACATCCGGGATGATGCCGGGAATGTAAGCTTCCAGATCCACCAGGCGCATGGAAGGATCCCGCATGATCTCCTGCCGGTATGCAGCCGTATCGGCCACCAGTGGCAGCTTGTAAGGGTTGGCACCGCCCTGCTGGGCCTGTAATACAGGGAACGAAAGCAGCATGAAGAATACCGGGAAGGCAGCGCGTCGCCAGGCGGAAAGACGGTACAGATTCAGAAGCATGAAAAATGAATAAGGAAGTATGGGAATTTCATGGTAAATGTATTGATTTTTTGGCGATTTAAGCGGAATCTGAGTGAAAATGCGAAGCAATTTTCTGTAAGATTCAGTAATACCGGTGACTCTGGAAGCACACATCGCATTCCTGTGTCCTCTTGGTATACCTTTCGCTCAGGCCGCGGGGCCCAGGATTGGCGCCGAAACCGGGAAGCTCCTTCGTCGCTCCGCTCCTCAGTCCGCTCCCCCAGGTTTCTCTGCCAATCCTGGAATCGGTTTTCTAGTTTATTGAAAATTTCATCTGGTTTGGTGGTGCGATAATGTGTTGGTGTGGCAGTATGCTGGAAAAGTAATGCCAGTGTGCTGGTAAATTTGCGGCATCAATACCACAATTTTCTGAATAACAGTCAGA
>CAZSQJ010000111.1:0-7201 GCA_964608665.1 uncultured Bacteroidales bacterium
GTCTCAGTCCCCCTGAGGGTTTAACATTGAAGGAACTCCAACAATATCAATACATTGCACCGGAATGAACAATCTCCTGAATCTGGTCCTTCATCTTGCTTCGGCAAAGATAGTAATATTCTCTCTGGCATGCAACTGCTTATCTGCCTGGCAATAATAATTGTTGACGGCAACTTCATGGGTGAAATGCTGCAGTCCGGATACCCATGCCGGCAATCATGGCGACAAGTTTAAAAAAATCGAAAATGCATTAGGCGGATGATCCTTTTCATTCCCATTTCAACATCTTGTAATAGCAACAAACTATTTATCAATCATTTAACATGAATCATGGTTTCGCAAATGACCCGGCACGCGGAAGGCCATATCGGGTTTTCGAAAAATCCTTCTGGTATATCAAGATGTCAAAGAACGAATAAGTTATTAATCAACTAATTAAACAAGCAGCAAGGATATTCATCAAACTGTATATTCGCAAATGACTTCCGGCTGAACAGCATTTTTATTCCGTGAGAAGTTTTTTTTGGCACACTTTATAGACCCGTTTTCATATACTGCTGTATTTGTGTAACTTATACAATATGCTCCTACTCGCAACAAAATGACCGGGCTTTCAGGTCCATACAACACGCTGTTTGAGTTTTCTTTTCATTCCCGGAAGATTCCGAATCATGTATACTCAGTCTTGACAGGTTTGCGAATGCAAAGCTGGTTAGACTGAGATATACCGTACACCGTTATTACACAATTTTTCGCAAACCTGTTCCGTGTCGGTATAATTGCAAGTTTTCTGAATCATGCCGAAATTATAATTAACAGATACAGACACTTTCCTGTTGTTCTTCCTGCCTTCCCATGATCTCCCTGCTCCCGATGCAGGCCCTGCACAAACGGTAAAAAAGGATGCAGTCTGCTCCCCGCTTCACTTGCTCCTGCAGCCGATGCTGCATCTCACCCAACTCACACTCCCTTAGAAAACACTCAAATACACTGTAATTCACCCTGTTACCGTACGATTCCAGTATCCTGGCCACCCTTCGCCGGCGTCGGTTACTGGCAATGTCATAGGCAACTACAATATACTTCTTATCTGTCATCTTCTGTTTTTTCACCATTTAGCCGAATATGGCAGGTATGACCTTACCTCACCCGCAAGATAGCGGGCCAGATTCACTGCCTGCTTCTTAATGATCTCATTGAGTCGCATTCGCGTACCCCTGAATTTTTCATGGGTCTGCAACCTTTCAATAACCTTCCCGGCAACACGGGTCTTGGTTTCAACTGACAATATCTTCCCTTCCATGGTAAGCCTCTCGCCCTTTGTGACAAGGGAAAAAACTGGTTTGTCAACGGCCTGCTGCCGGAATTCTTCGATCAGATCAAATACCAGTGAGGCACGATAGGGTTGAGGCGTATGCAGGTAACTGATGTTTGGATTCAAGTGCGCCCGGATGATCCCTTCCCAGATTCTGCCGGATAAAATGGCGTAGCCATAGTTCAACATGCTGTTTACCAAGTCGGTAGCACCCTGCCGCACCCTGCCTTCAAAATCCGTGTAGTCGTTCAGCATCATCTCCACCATCGTCCAGTAAATGCCTGCAGCCCGCCCCTCTATCGAAAACAACTGCTCCCGGTATTCATCCGCAGGAAGTGACACAAGCACCCTGATCTCCTGCTCCACTGCCTTCATCTTGATCAGGCTGTCATCCAGCATTTCCGTGAAATCAGGATCTTTCCCCCTGCGGTATTTTGCGTAATATTTGATCAGGTTGATCTGGTTGCTGATCTTGCCTCTGACAAAGGAGGCGGCCAGCTTCTGCGCCTTCCCGTTGTCGTATGCCCGCAACTGAGAAATACCCGTCTCAAAGTCGGGAAACTCCGGGGCAAAAAGTTTGGCATAGGGCTCCCCGTTAAATTTTAAAAAATCGATTCCGATACCCTTCTCCACACAATGATAAATCAGATCGCTGGAAAAGGATACTCCTCTGGAGGTAATGGTAATATTTTGCAGGTTGCTCAATTTCAATTGTTTAATAACTCTCCCCTGCATCCTGGCCGTCACCATCCGCTGGGTCTTGCCGATAAAAACCCCTGGTGTCGAAACCAACAGATCCATGCCCCCGGATTCCAGCTTTTCGTACTGTCTTTTTCTGGTCCTCACCAGTTTGCTCTCCCGGGTAGTCCCGGTCCCTGCAACGTGCTTTGCTGCTGCCACTGGATAAGCATCCCTCAGGATATCTCCGGCTGTCTGTTTCTGATTCTGTCGATAAGTATTTGAAAGAAAGTGGATTCCAGATAAAACATCCCTGAGGTTCTTCAGTGATTTCTTATCCTGAAGCGGCAGTATATCTGCCAGGAATGTCCTTACATGACTGATACATTCCTGGTCCAGGGCCTCCAGGTCTTCCCGCGGAAGCAGCTTTCCGTAATAGATCGCCATTCCGTCGAGGGTCTCATTCAGTTTCTCTGTCAGATGCCGTTCATTTTTTAACAGGGAAAGCCTTATCTTTTCACTGAGTCTTTCTTTTTTCCCCTTCGAGAGCGTCACTTTTTTATCCACAAACCACAGACCCAGGTACTCAAAACCTGCTTTCACGGATATACACTCAACCTTCTCGTTCAGATGAAGTTGCAGCATATTTTCAAGGTAAGCAGGAATGGCATGTAATAATGCAATTGCTTCCTGCCTGGATGGTGTCAGAATAATGAAATCATCTGCATACCGGACAAAACCCTTTGTTTTTCTGGTAACAAAGACATCAAAGGGATGAAGATAGAAATTGGAGAGAAGGGGCGAAAGCACGCCACCCTGTGGCAGACCTCTATCCTTGTCACTCCATTTCAAATTGCCATCCACACTGCCCATGGTGATGCAAAGCCTAATCAGGGCTGTGATACCCGGACTCCTGATCTTTTTCTCCAGTCTTTCGAAAAGCAGTTGATGGGAAACATTGTCAAAATAGTTGTCTATGTCACAGATGCCAGCCCATATGCACTTCTCATAATTGATCAGGTGTTTCACTCTTTGCACGGCTTTCAGTGGCCCTTTACCCGGCCTGTAGCCATAGCTGACGTTAAGAAAACCAGGCTCGAGCAATGGTTGAATCACCAGACATACTGCCTGCTGAACAACCTTGTCGCGGATACTGAGCAAACCAAGCTGCCGGAAATCATGCCGGTCTTTCGGAATAAAAACGGTTTTGTAAGGCTCCGGAATATAGGCCCCTGTTGCCAAAGCATCAGACAGTTCCCTGAGCAGATCACCAGCCGATTTTTCAAAATCCGCAATACTGACCAGGTCAATCCCGCCAGCTGATCCGCCTGCCTTCACCTTCTGCCAGGCCAGATTGAGCTGATCAATGCCACACACCTTACTTAAAAGAGGATCATCCATATTCCAGCTTGTACTTTCCCAGACCAAACACTGTTTTCTTCCCGACATGCAATTGTTCGCCAAGAACCAGAAGATCAAGATATTCCTGCATGGTCTCCGTAAACGAGATTCTTCCTGTGAAGCCTGCCAGTTTCATGACCCTGGCAGGATCAGGTGAATCGCGCAGGTAACTGATCTTTTGAAGCCTGGTTTGATGGAAGGCATTTTCAGAAACAATAAAGTTTTGCCTGTATGGGATATCTGCATGTTGATGATAGAAATGGCCCAATACCATCATGCGTTCATAGAGCCGGTCGAGCAGCAGGCCTGGTGTGACAACACCGGCAGGCTTGCTGTTGAGGGTCAGCCAGGCCGGGCTCAGAAACAACAGGCCCTTGAGTTTCCTCCCCTCTGCCGGCCGGATGTTATCCATGCCCAGAATTTCCGGCTGCTGAACAAGTCCGGCAGATTTCCACCTTCCCTGCGATGAACGGTACTGTATATCAAGAAGCGTCATACGGGTGCGTAAACTCCCCAGTCCGTTTTCACCCAGCCTGTGTAAAGAATACAAGACCTCTCTGACAAAGGGAGGCTGGTTGCCGATCAGCAACAATTCAAACCCGAACTGCGCACCTGTTTCATAGACGGCTTTTTCAGTCAACGGAGGTTCAATCACATAGGGATGTGGCGCCCGGTTGTATTTCCCCTCCCATCTGTCGCCGGCCGGTACCGGACTCTCAAAATAATAAGCGTAAGGACATTCATATCTCAAGCGGCAGGCATTGCACGAACGTCCCGGATACCGGCACGAAACCTGCCGCAAGGCCTGTCCAAAGGCCCCACGGATGGAAGAACCCTTGTAGGGGGGGAGGTGGAGGGGGGAAGCAACATTGTATGCAATTTTAAGACGGTAAAAATTAAGTGAAGGCAGATCCATTCCTTCAATCTTTTCTTTCTTCTCTAAAAAGATTTATAACCTCGTCTATTGAAAGTGGTTTGTCCGGTTGTTTGTCAAGAATCTTCTCTGCGTTGCTATAAGAATTTTTAGCAGTGTTATCTATCCAGAGAATATATTTATTCCTAATTTCAGGATTCTCTTTAAAATCGTTATCCTTTAAAAAAAAGGTTACCTCAAACAGTTGAATAAGCTCAGGTCGATGTTCTGAAAACAATTCAGCCGAATACTTTATTATAGGCCGCTTACTTTCAAGGTAAGGATAAAAATTCAGGAATTTAACTTTTGTCATCTGAGATCCGATCTGCTGGCTCCATGCCCTAATGTCACTCTCACCAGCAAGGAAAGCTTCATAACAACTCATTTGACATTTTCCGTCAAACATAAAATGCACAGTTAGTCTCTTGGGCAAGCTGTCTTCCCAGCTTTTTATTGCCTGAAAAAACCAGATCATCAGTCCAATAAAAACAGTGCTTATGGCGATAATCGGATCCACGATGCGTTCATACAATAAGCCAAGGCCATTAGTATGCCACCCTGCCACTCCAATCACCACCGCTAATAAAACACCTGTAAATATCGCGTAGCTGTTAATACTGCTATTACGTATAAAATGAAGAAAACTTTTTGTCTTGTTCATAAATGCTTGAATTTTATTAGTATGAATAAATAGCCTTAGAAATAGGGTCTAAACCTTACAAATTTGAATTTTGATATTCTGTCAGAGGTGGCAACAAAGCATGGGATATCAACTTCATGTAGCCTGATTATGAGCTGAAAGCAAAAAACAAATTCACCCATAATAAGGACATTAATATCGCGAGGGTAATTTTCAACTATATCTTTATAAACGTTAATAGCACACTCAGTAACATCAATTAGGCCCCACTCAGGATTAATCACAGGAAATGGATAATCTACAACATTCCCAAATGCAACAGTTGCTGCTTCAAGCTGGTCAACACCCCAAGATTCATATGGATGATTGGAAATATTTAGGAGCATATGATAAATAAATAAAAACTTCAGTTAACCCTTTTTATATAAATCAAACTTATGACCTTACTGCCTTTTAATACTTTCCTCACCAGTATTTGATCTCCAGGTTTAAACCGAGTACTGTCAGGAAACCCTTCAAGCTTTAAAGGCTGATCATTTTCACTTTCAACCAACCGCGCCTGAAAAACAGGATATTTAAATACACAAATTTGTGCATGGTATTCTCCGGTATCTCCAGAAACCTCCTTAATGTCTTTTTTAATAAGACTGGAGTAATAATCAAGGTACTCACCGGTCTTTTCCAGTTGATTTTTATTATGACTACTTCTCTTTTGCCTTTTGTGGTCAACAAAATCTTTCAATTCCATATATTCAAGAGGTGTAGTAAGTTGTTGAGCTTGTCCCATCAATTTTAATTCACTGACCTGTTTTGTATTTAAGTAGTCTTTAATAACCGATTGCATAAGTTCCTTAAAAGATCCCAAATAATCATCCTTTGTACACTTTCCAGTTTCTACTCTTTTGATTTCAATCTTCATATGTCCGAAGCCATATGGTTTAGCAAAACCAAGGGTATGAATAAAAACTGGACTTGGACTAATAGAAAGAATCAAAGCACCAAGCTCAGCTTTTCTTAAATTATGAAATTGGATCCTACAACTAAAAATAGATCCCTTATCATACGGTATAAATGGATTAAGATTCTCGGCCTTAGGTGCTTCGGGCATCATAAATTCATTAACTTCCAGGCGAACTGGATACCTTTTCCAACCCTTCATTTTAGGATTGTCATCAAGGAAAGTTCTGAATTCATTACTCGGAGTACCTCTATTCCCTTCCTGCTGCAGATAAATAGGATAATAGGTTGGTCTTGGTGACCCCATATATGGAGATAATTTCTCAGTGAATTGCCTCCCTTCCTGAAGAAAACAGTGTGAAAATTGGACTCTTCCTTTTAATCCACCGGTTTGTTCAGCTGTTCCGAAGATACACTCACTCATGTCAAGCTTATCGCTTCGATGGTTCGGCGGGAGGAAATCAAGGATTCTTTTCTTCGAAGGAAGTTTATACAAATACGATAATCCAAAATGAGTAATTAACCCGTCCCTTAATGAGAAAAAGACAGGAACTGATCCGCCATGATAAAATACCTTTCCCCAATATAACCAATCATCAGAATCGCCATAAACAAATAAGAAATCCCGGAAAACACCCTCTTTCTCCTCAATATCAAATGAGAACACCTGAAGTTCATCCTTAGGGAACACAAATTCAAAAAACTTACCTGAAGCCTTTCTTTTAACATTACCTTCTTTGTCAACAATTTTCTCCTTTCTAACGCCCGGTTGTCCAGTTAAAACAATTATACCGTAAAGAACTCCTTGATCATCAACCCTCACTTTAATACGCTTATCAACAGGATTATGAGTATTTAAAGGAAGTTCAGTAAATGAAATTTCTAAACTACTATTATGTATACATTCATATTTAAATCGCGCAGTTTTAGCATCTTTTCTATTCTTAAAGAAATCCTCACTTTTAAATATCTCTGTAAAATTTGTACCCAGATGTTGATCAAGCTCCGTATGAGAAATACGTCTTGGTATCCCATGATCGCTAATCTGTGCAGTACCTCCTTCCTGCATTGATAACCATCCACAATGTACCTCAGAATTCTGAAAATAATCAAGATATTTCCTAAGTTGAAGGTCGCGAATACTATAACGCTCATTTGAAATTCGCTTCATCTTGGAAAAACTCAATATCTCTAAAACATTTCTGATTGAACCTTTAATTGAAGTAGAAGGAATAAAATACTTATTCTGAATGTTACTAAAACTGAAATATTCTGGGTCATCTTTGATTACACCTTT
>CAZSQJ010000112.1:0-6969 GCA_964608665.1 uncultured Bacteroidales bacterium
AACCTTACAGGCCTGAATCCCGGAATCTACCAGGTGATCATGAGCGGGCAGGGTGCTCCCCTAAGACGCACGCTGATTAAACAGTGATCTTTGATTAATCCTGATTCACAAAAAATAAATTTTCCCGGGGAGAATTTAACAATAACTTAATATCAGGCGGTAGTGAAGTGACAGCTGAAGACAGACCTTTGCACCCAAATTTCCAGGTATGATCCCAATTGAGTACTTCTATCTGATTGTTGTTGTGACACTTTTCCTGCTGGCCGTTTCAGACCTGGTTGTGGGTGTAGGCAACGATGCCGTTAATTTTCTGACCGGAGCGATCGGATCACGGGCTGCGAATTTTAAAGTCATCATGTGGGTGGCAACAATCGGCGTCGTCATCGGCACCACTTTCTCAAGCGGAATGATGGAGATCGCCAGAAACGGGATTTTCTTTCCGGAGAAATTCCTTTTCTCGGATGTGATGATCATCTTCCTTGCAGTGATGTTCACCGATGTGATCCTGCTGGATTTTTTCAACACCGTGGGACTGCCGACCTCCACCACTGTTTCCATCATCTTCGAACTGCTTGGTTCGGCCGTGATGGTGGCCCTGCTGAAAACCATACAGGCAGGGCTGCCCCTTGGTGAAGTTTCCATGTATATCAATACTGCCAGTGCCCTTGGCATCATGCGCGGCATTCTTGTTTCAGTGATCCTGGCGTTTACGGTCGGGGCACTGATACAGTACATTGCCAGGATGATCTTTACTTTTGACTGGGAAAAAACTTACAAGTATTATGCATCTGCATGGGGAGGCCTTGCTATTTCCGCCATCACCTATTTCATCCTGATCAAGGGGGCCAAGGGATCCACCATTATCAGCCCTGACATGGCGGTAAGCATCAAAGAGAATACCGGGCTGATCCTGCTTTTCAGTTTTCTCGGCTGGACAATCCTGTTACAGCTCATGAGCAGTATCTTCAAGGTAAATATACTGAAAATCATTGTTTTATTCGGCACCTTTGCCCTTGCCATGGCCTTTGCCGGCAACGACCTTGTCAATTTCATCGGGGCTCCCATGGCGGGATATGAGTCATACAGAATCTGGGCAGGCAGCCAGGGACATGCACCGGACGGATTGACCATGGGAGCGTTGAACAATGCCATCCAAACACCCACCTTCTTCCTGATTACGGCAGGGATCATCATGGCCCTGACCCTTTGGTTTTCGAAAAAAGCAAAAACAGTGACAAAAACCTCCGTAGATCTGGCCAGGCAGTCCGACGGCACGGAACGTTTCAAATCCAATTTTCTGGGCAGGATCATTGTTAGAGGAGCCATGTTACTCGGGAAGCTGCTGTCTTTTGTAATTCCGGCAAGGGTTCAGAAAAACATCAACAAACGATTCAAACAGGTCCAGCCCAGGCTCATCCGCGACAAAGACAAACCGGCCTTCGACCTGGTGAGGGGATCGGTGAACCTGGTGGTTGCGAGTGCCCTGATTGCTTTGGGCACCTCACTGAAACTGCCTTTGTCCACAACCTATGTCACTTTTATGGTCGCCATGGGCACCTCCTTCACCGACAAGGCCTGGGGCCGCGAAAGCGCCGTTTACAGGGTTTCCGGGGTTCTGGTAGTGATCGGGGGATGGTTTCTTACGGCTCTTGTAGCCTTTACAGTTTCTGCCGTCATTGCCAGCCTGCTGTTTTACGGAAATGCATATGCAGTTGCAGGGATGATCGTAGTTTCCGTGTTTATTCTGCTTCGCACCCACGCAATTCATAAAGATACTGAAAAACAGGAAAAGAAACATGAGGAGGATCTGGAGGTCATTCCCTTCGACCAGCAACTGGTCAGGTACAACCGGCAATGCAGCACTTTTATCGGGCTGATCCCGGAATTCATCGGCCAGTCCTTCGATTGCCTCATCAGGGAAAAGCTGAACAAATCAATCCGCACCCTCGGAAAAGTCAAAAAAGCCTCCAAAGAGATCAAGGCTCTCAGGAATACGGCTCCCGCTGTTCTCAGGAAATATGAAGCCCTCCAGGCCGAGGCCGCTTACCATTACATGCAGAGCGTGGATCAGATGAAGGAAATTGCCGATAATACAGTGAAACTTATCCAGCACATTGTCAATTACCTCGATAACCTGCACCCGACAATTCACCAGGAACAGGCAGCCGACCTGAAACTGCTGTCTTTAAAGATAGAGGCCATCGTCAAACAATATTGTATCTATATCAATGATCATGTAGAAATGCCCTCATACGATTTTCAGGACTCACTTGAC
Organism: uncultured Bacteroidales bacterium; assembly: GCA_964608665.1. GTDB lineage: Bacteria > Bacteroidota > Bacteroidia > Bacteroidales > CAIXZF01 > JAKLIX01. Next base: position 2,276 of record CAZSQJ010000112.1, read on the forward strand.
GACATCTATCGTATGATTGAAGAGATCAACCAGAAACAAGTAAGCCTGATCAAGCAGGAGAAGATCAGCAACCGGAACAGCCTGTTGTTTTCGAATATCCTCCATGAACTGAGGAATATCATGATCCATCTGGAGATGCTTACCGGCTACCACAGGAAATTCAACAGCCTGGCCACAACACCCGGTTAAAAAATACCGGCAGGTACCCGCCTCATCATAATGAAATCCTTATTATCTTAGTGCCGGATAATCACGGGTATGAGCCGCGAGGCACCATCTCAACCGGTTGAATACCGGTGCTACAGACCGAATGTCTTACGGCAGAGCCGGGATTATCCTGTTTACAGTATCATCAGGTTGCATTATTCAATCAGCATCACAACATAAAGAAGCCGGCCCATGGAGGAAGCATCATCAGTTTACAATGTGTTTGGCAAACAGCCCGGTTCCGTCGCACATGAACCCGAAATAAAAAAAACACCCACTGCAAGGGCACAGGCACTCCGTGATCTGTATTTCACGGCAAAATCCTCGGCCTCCATGGAGTTTCCATACTGGTACAGCAGGCGATGGGAGGAACTGGATGGTGAAATTCCGCTTGTCAGGCGTGCCGAAGCCCTGAAAGCGGCCTTTTCGCACCTGAGTCCAGTGATCTATCCGGGTGAATTGCTGGTGATGGGCAAAGCGGCCTATCTGCGGGGCTCCTACCCCATGCCCTGGTTATCGGAGGCCTATTTTATGGCTTCTGAAGACAAGATGTACAAAGAAGCCGTGGAAAGCGGAAAACTCAGTGCCGATGGCTACACCACCTGGGGCCAGGGCGGCGGGAATGTGACACGCAGCGAGGGCAATGTCGTCTCCATTGCCGGAAAGTTTGGCGTGCGTAAGGAAGAAGTTCCTGCCATGCTGCAGATTGCACGGTACTGGAAGGATAAATCGGTGGACGATATCGGTCATAAATATGAGATGATGGTGCCCGGCTACCCGGTAAAAGAAGCCCTGATGCGGTCGGTGATCTGCATGTTCGACTCGGGTTACACCCTTCCCCAGGGGCGCGAAGTGATGAATTACTATTATCCCCTTCAGTATGGCCTTGGAGGAATGATGACCTATTGTGAGGAAATGATGTCGGAGTCGGCCGGCATACCAGAAATGGACAGGCTTTACTATTACAAGGCCACCCACCTGACCCTGCAGGGCTTGCAACGCTGGTTCCTCAATTACGAAAAAGAAGCCAGGTTTATGGCCTCCCTGGAAGCAGAAGAACAGCAGAAACAGGAATACCTCGGCATTGCAGACCGCATGGCCTGGCTGGCAGAAAAACCCCCGCGGAACTTTCACGATGCACTCCAAGTGGTATGGGCCTGCCATGTTGCCGTACTGAATGAAGACGCCATCTCAGGATTGTCGCCCGGCAGACTCGGTCAGGTCTTGTATCCTTTCTGGAAAAGGGATACCGAAAAAGGACTGCTGAGCAGGGAAGAAAGTCTGGAACTGCTGGAATGCATGCGGATCAAATTCACGGAAATAGACTGTTTTGCATCAATGGGAGTGGTCGGCGGAGTGCTGTCGGGCAACACCTTCAACAACCTCTGCCTTGGCGGACTGAAAAAGGACGGAAGCCATGCAGCCAATGAACTCGAAATGCTGATCCTCGAAAGCGGCATGAGTTGTGCAACCCCACAACCCACGCTTTCGGTGCTTTATGACGAAAAACTGCCTGAGGAATTCCTGATGAAAGCCATCGAATGTACAAAGATCGGAACGGGTTATCCGGCCTGGATCAACAACCAGGTTGCCATGGAGTTCCTGATGGATAACTACGGCCACGAAGGCATGACCCTGGAAGAAGCCCGTGCCTGGTCGATCGGAGGTTGCCTGGAAACCTCACCCGGAAGCTGGATGCCACTCGAACTTGACGGGGAGGTGCACTGGATCCCCGGCGGATCAGCCCCTGCCACCAGTGTGGGTGTCCATTTTATTTCACTGCCAAAAATCCTGGAAACAGTCCTTTTCGATGGAATGGACATGCGGACCGGCCAGCGGGTCTTTGAAACCCACGGCCTGAAACTGGAATCCTGGGAGGAGCTTTGGGAAAGCTTAAAACGATATTTTTCAAGAGCAGTGGAGGTTCTGACATATTGCAACAACATCCAGCACGATGCCTGGCGTAAGATTTCCCCTTCGCTTGTCAATTCCATGCTGAAGCCCGACTGCCTGGCCCAGGGCAAAGACATCGGTCAGAAAGGCTGCCGTTACAATACCACTTTCAATATTGAGATCTGCGGTGCGGCCAATATGGTGAATTCACTGGCAGCGCTTAAGAAGAATGTCTTTGATAGCCAGGACTATACCCTTAATGAATACCGTGACGCCATCCTGGCAAATTTCGGGTACAAAACAGCCGGGGAAATTGGTTCATTCTCCCTTATCGACCAGCAGCCTGCGGAAAAGCATCTTGAATACAGCAGGATACTGAAGAGCAGTCGTGAAGCGCCGAAATTCGGTAACGACGATCCTTATGTCGATAATATCTTCCGTGAATGGGAGGAATGGTTCTGCGACATGTGTCACAATTACACCTCGCTGTACAACGAGCCCATGTATGCCTGCCAGATCTCCGTTAGCACCCATGCACCCATGGGAGCGGTGACCCTTGCCGGTCCTGACGGCCGTCTTGCCGGAACCACCTTTGCCGACGGGTCAGTATCAGCCTATCCCGGAACCGACAGAAACGGTCCCTATGCCCTTTTCAATTCGGCTACCTGCTGGGATCACAGCAAATCCCAGAACTCACAACTCAACATGAAGATCCATCCTTCGGCAATCAAAGGCAGGGACGGCTCACGCAAGTTTCTCGAGCTGATCCGGGCCTACCTCCGGAAAGGCGGCTTTCATGTACAATTCAATATTGTAGATTCAAGGATGTTAAAGAAAGCCCAGGCAGAACCTGATCAGTATCGTGGGCTGATGGTCAGGGTGGCCGGCTTTACCCAATACTGGGTTGAACTCGGCAAGGCCATACAGGATGAAGTCATTGCCCGGACAGAATACGAAGAAGTATAAGCATTGCATATTAACCTGCTACAAAGCGGTAGCATAAGCAATTACAACATCATGAACCTAAGCTGCAAAGACTGTCTGTTTTTTTTGGCGGTTGACGCATTCAAAGGCATTTGTAAGCGGGACAAGGCGCGTATCACCCAGGAAAGCGAGCCCTGCAGCCATTTCGAAAAAGCACCGCGCTGCAAGTTTTGCCGGCACTATCAGTCACAAACGGAGTTTACCGGCTTATGCACGGGCATCAAAGCAGCCTGGCCTGATCTGCCTGCCGCCAACTGCGATGATTTTCAATGGATAGGGAAGAACTGACCACTGGGATCGTCTTCGATATCCAGGGTTTCTCCGTACACGACGGTCCGGGTTGCCGTACCCTGGTATTCATGAAGGGCTGTACCCTGCATTGCCAATGGTGTTCCAATCCCGAAGGCATCCATCCCTGGCCAGAGCCGCTTTTTAACCCGGATCTCTGCCTGGGCGACGGGAATTGTGTGGCCGCCTGTCCGTATGCCGCCATTGAATCTGACAAGGCCGGCATTCACATCTATCGTGAATCCTGCAACCACTGTTTTACCAGATCTCATCCGGATCAGGAGCATGGCATCCGCGAAGCTGCAAATGAAAGGAGCATTCCCGTTTCTTACCGGCTGCCATGTGCTTCAGCCTGCATTGGCGGCGCCATTAAAACAGCGGGTTATCCTGTGAGTGTCAGGGAGATATACCAGGTTATCGGCAGGGACCGAAATTATTGGGGTGCAGGTGGGGGAGTCACCCTCACAGGCGGCGAACCGCTGATGCAGGCTGACTTTGCCACGGCCCTGCTGAAAACATGTTATGAAGCATATATCCACACTGCCATTGAAACCTGTGGCCACCTGCCCTGGAGCCATTACGAAAACGCGCTGCCCTGGCTCGACCTTATCTTGTTCGACCTCAAGCACATGGATCCTGGAAAGCACTTGGCCATGACAGGAGCCACCAACCATCTAATTCTCGAAAATGCCCGGAAACTGGCCAAAGTATTCGAAGGAAAAATCATTTTCAGGATACCGCTGATCCCGGGTTATAACGATGACGATGAAAACCTGGCCGCAGTCAGGGCATTTATGCAGGAAACGGGTATCAACCGGGTGGAAGTGCTTCCCCTGCATCACCTCGGACGGGAGAAATACAGGCTGTTGGGAAGAAAATATGATATGGGAATTTCACGAATTCCTTCCCCTTCCGAAGTGAAAACTGCCCGGGAAAAACTATCCGGTTAGGCCAGGCTGTCAATGCTGAACCCGGCAGAACCATGGCTACCACTTCAGACAGACAGGTGATAAGGCAGCAATACAGGTTCTTGTTAATTGTGGAACTATAAGTCTCTGCGCCCCTGCGCCTCTGCAGTGAAAATAAAAGGCTTGGCGCACTGAGGTTTATTTATCCGCGGATTACACGGATTCTCGCGGATTTTTTTTCCGGACAAGGGATGTAAGGAAAGGAACCTGAAGAAGGCTGCTATGATGAACAGGGATATGCAGGATTTACAGGATATTCATATTCAGCACTTTTCATCCTATGCACTTACTCTTAATAATTTATCCTGGTCCTTTCTCCTTTATCCCGACACGGAATGGGTTTACGAAAAAAAA
>CAZSQJ010000113.1:0-6900 GCA_964608665.1 uncultured Bacteroidales bacterium
CCTCCCAGCATGAGATCGAGCCTTCTGGTGACCCGGGAAGCCCACCAGATATGGAACAAACCAAAGGGGAAGAGTCGTCCGCGGCTTCGTTGTATGCCTTTTGTAAGACTGGGAATACCGAGGATAAATGCGACCACTTTTCCGTGATGCAGGATGATCTTGGCAAAGCGGGGATTGATCACGGGCATGTATCTGGAAGCAAGTGCCTGCATTTCATCACTTTGCAGGGGAACGAACCCGTAAATATCCTTATAGGTCTCATTCACCATTTCGAGGATGGGAATGATATAGGGTTTCAGGTCACGTTTGCCGGTAAGTTCGAGCAGGCGGTATTGCGGGTTGGCGGCACAACGCTTTGCGATCCTTTGGTAACCTTCCGGCAGGGGCGTATCCAGGCTGAAAAGGAACATATTGCAGTCGACCTCCTTTACATAGCCTTCTCTTTCGACCAGGGCCGGCAGATACGCAGGGTTGCAGGGAGAGGCGATGACGGGAGGATGTTCAAAGCCGCTGATCATCAGGCCCTGGGGATCTTTATCCGAGAATCCGTAAGGACCGATGATTTTTTCCATTCCAAAGCCCCTGGCCCAGTTTTCGACGGCTGTGATGAGGGCATGTGACACATCGGGCTCGTTAAAACATTCCAGGAAACCGAAACGGGCAGTCTTTTCACCACGCAGTTCATTGTATTTCCGGTGGATGATGCCCATGATCCTGCCCCGGGGCTTTCCGTCACGCATGGCAAGCAGCATCAGGGTATCGCAGTGCCGGAATGACGTATTCTTTTGATTATCGAAGAATTGCCACTCATCAAGATAGATTGGCGGCAGCCAGTTGGAGCGGTGACGGTTGATCGTTGCCGGCAGGCGGATGAACTTTCTGAGCTCCGCCTTTGTTTGTACCTTCAGTATTTCGACAGGCATTCCCTGTTCCTGATTGAAAAGGGTTGCAAGGTATGAAATTATTTCACCTCAGGGGTGGCCTGTAAAAATATGTACCTTTGCCGACCTGTAAACCAAGCCCATAAGTATGGAAATCAATTATATAGGAGAACACATCCTGGCAGGGACCACCGGTCGTATTGCCATCAGCCTGTCATTTTTAGCGGCGCTTATCTCGAGTGTATTATATTTCCGTCATTCATACCGTTTCCGGAAAGGAAGTCCGGAGACAAGTCCCCCGCAGCCTGGATTCCGTGCATTGTTCAGCGGACCTTCAGGTTCCCTTCTGATGGCCAGGGGAGCCTTCTACCTGCATCTCATTTTTATGGTCGTGGCTTCGGTGGCGCTTTACACGCTGATCTTCGCCCACGCATTTGAATACCGCTATGTCTGGCAATACACCTCCAGGGATCTTCCCCTTCCCTACCTGGTTTCTTCGTTCTGGGCCGGACAGGAAGGCAGTTATCTGATCTGGGCCATCTTCCAGGGACTGCTGGGCTGGGTGTTGCTGCGCAGGGTCAGGGATTGGGAGTCACCTGCCATGGGTGTCATTGCGCTTTCACAGGTTTTTCTGATGCTGATGTTGCTTGGTTGGAACGTCGGGGGGATCAGTTTTGGCAGCGATCCATTCCAGCTTCTCAGAAATGCCGCAGAAAATGCCATGAATCCGTTTTTCAGTCAGCCAGCCTATGCCACGATGATAGCCGACGGCCAGGGACTGAACCCCCTGCTGGAGAACATCTGGATGGCCATTCATCCCCCCATGCTGTTCCTCGGGTATGCCTCGGTACTGATCCCGTTTGCCCTTGCCATAGCAGGTTTATGGAAGCGCGACCACCAGGCTTGGAGAAGCCTGGCACTGCCCTGGATCAATTTTGCAGCCCTGTGCCTGGGTGTCGGCATCATCCTGGGCGGGGCCTGGGCGTATGTATCGCTGACCTTTGGCGGGTTCTGGGCATGGGATCCGGTGGAGAACGCTTCACTGGTACCCTGGCTGTTCGTGGTTGCGACCCTCCATGTTACGCTCATCGCCCGAAAAAAGCCACATTACCTGGCCTGGACATATCTCTTTGCATTGCTGTCGTATTTCTTCGTCCTTTACGCCAGCTACCTCACCAGAAGCGGCGTGCTGAAGGATGCCTCGGCTCATGCATTCGGCGATGCGGAAAGCGCCATCTTCCTGGTCATCTTCAACCTGGTATTCCTGGTCTTCCCTATCCTGCTGCTGATCCTTCGCAATCCTTCATCCTCTGAAAAAACGAAAGACAACCTCAGCTCCAGGGAATTCTGGATGTTTATCGGCACCCTGGTGATGGTACTGTCCGCTTTCCAGATCATCCTGACCACATCCATACCGGTGATCAATAAAATTTTCGGTTCCAGCCTGGCTCCTCCTACGGATGCTGTCAGTTTTTACAATGCCTGGCAACTGCCTTATGCCATTCTGATCGCACTGCTGGTCGGACTAACGTTTTATATGAAATACGGGGAGTCTCCTTTTCCCACTTTCCTGAAAAAGACGATTCCCGCGCTAATCGTTTCCCTGGTAATCAGCATCCTTTTCAGTTTCGCTTTCCCTTTCGAAAATCCCCTTCACTATCTTTTTCTTTTCTTCATCATTTTCATGATGTACTCCACGGTGGAAGGCCTTTTAGCCTGGAAAAAAAGGCAGAAAAGTCTCGGTTCCCTGGTGGCGCATTTTGGTCTCAGTGTGTTTTTATTCGGTGTGCTGGTAACCTTCAGCCATTCCAGGGTGATTTCCGGCCAGGGCGGCCACGGCGGAATGAAAGGCAGTGAAATGACCGAGAACCAGGTCATGATGAAAGGCGATACCGTGAACATGCCTCCTTATCAGGCGGTATATACCTCACGGACAGAGGAGGGCAAATGGCTGCATTTCACCGTGGATTTTCTTAAGACGGGCAGGGATGGAAGCATCCGGAAAGCCTTCAGCCTTTACCCCGCAATCAACAGGAACCAGACCATGGGCAATGTTCATGAGCCGGCCACCCGTCACCTTCCCGGCAAGGATATTTACGGCTATATCACCCATGCACAGCAAATAGAACCGAATGCCATCCCGGGTTACGCTGCATTTCACCATTTCGAGATTGGTAAGGGTGATACCGTTAGATACCGGGATGTGATGTTTTATATGGACAGTCTTGAAGCCGACATGTCGGATCCCACGATGGAACATTTGTTTATCAGGGCCCGCATCCATGCAATCGATTCGACAGGCAATCAGGCCCTTAATCTGGAGTACAGAATTGACAATCAGATTATTACCTATACCGATGCAAAACTTGACAGCAAAGACTGGATGGTCAGGTTCAGCGAAGTGTCCACGCATGGGCACAAAATTGTAATCAGTATGTATGAAAGCAGCCCGGACTATATCGTGATGAAGGTGATCATATTCCCGTTCATCCTTGTAATGTGGGCAGGCACGGTCATTTTATTTGCAGGATTCATCCTTGCCATGGTGCAAAGGATGGGCCGGAAGAAAAAAACAGCCGCGCCTGAAGAAAGCATTGTACTTTAGCGGATTAAAAGATAACAGCATGAAGCCTTTGAAGATCACGATTGTCGGGGCCGGCAATGTGGGCAGACAGCTTGCCCTGGTATTCTTCTCCAAAGGACATCAGATCGTTCAGATCTGCAGCAAGAAGCCCAGGCAGGCCCAGAGCCTGGCCAGGAAAGTGAATGCCGGATCAGTAAGCACCATCGCAGGTCTGAACACCGATGCCGATATCTATTTCCTGTGCATCCCTGACCAGGCCATTCGTGAGATAAGCGACAGTCTCAATATAAAAGGCAAGCTGGTATGCCATACTTCAGGATCAACGGAGATGTCGGTGTTATCAGCCTTTTCGGACAACTACGGAGTTTTTTATCCATTACAGACCTTTTCGGGCAGGAAGACAGTAAATTTCAGCAGGGTACCTATTTGTGTGGAGGGTAACAACAAACAAAACGAAACACTGCTTTTCGAACTTGGCAGGCAGTTGTCGGGCGATGTGCGGATCATCGACAGCCCGCGGCGGATGATCATACACCTGGCTGCCGTGATCGCGGGCAATTTCGCCAATTACATGTATGTAATTGCGGAGGAGATCCTTCAGAAACACGGGTTCAGCTTCAGCATCCTGCATCCCCTGATCGAGGAGACCTCGGGTAAAGCGGTCAGGATCAGTCCGTACCATGCCCAGACCGGACCTGCCATGCGCAGGGACACGGAGATTATCCGCAGGCACCTGGAAATGCTTGAGAAGGAAGGCGATACCAGAAAGATCTATGAACTGGTGACCAAAAACATTATGAGGACATTTCAATAACACAAGATGAGCAACTACAAAGAACTTCTCCGTCCCATCACCACTTTTATTTTCGATTACGATGGTGTACTGACAGGGGGCACGGTACTGATCAACACCGACGGTGAATTGCTCCGGACGGCCAACGTGAAGGACGGTTATGCGCTGAAGTTCGCCAGGGAACTGGGTTACAACATTGCAATCATTTCCGGGGGCAAATCCGAATCAGTGCGGTTGCGTTTCAAACCGCTGGGTATTACCGATGTGTTCCTCCACGCAAGCGATAAACTTACCATTTTCAATAAATATCTGTCTGATAACCAGATCACTCCGGAACAAGTCCTTTTCATGGGGGATGACATCCCTGATTTTCCTTTGATGGAACAGGCGGGGATCGGTTGTTGCCCGGCTGATGCCGCTGAAGAGATCAAGAAAGTTGCCCGCTACATTTCGCACCTGAAGGGAGGTGACGGTTGTGCAAGGGATGTGATAGAGCAGGTATTGAAGATCCAGGGCAAATGGTTTAACAGCAGACAAGCCTTCATCTGGTAATGAACCTTTCGACCTTCCCTCAGCTGCTGGGTGCTTTTTTCAGGCTTATACGCTGGAAAAACATCCTGATGGTGGCCATAAGCATGTATCTGGCAAGGATAGCCGTAATACACCGGATTCTGCAGACAGATGATACCGGAAACAGCTTCACACACCTGGATTTCAGCATCCTGGTCCTCAGTGCGGTATTCATTACAGCCGGCGGTTATCTGATCAACGATTTTTTCGATATCCGGATCGACCGTATCAACAAGGGAGACAGGGTGGTACTGGGAAATTATTTTTCGCTTCGCTTTGCGCTTTATACCCACCATATTTTCAGTGCTGCGGGTATCCTGCTTGGATTTTATGCCGCATACCGTGCCGGTTCCGTCAGTCTGGGCGGACTGCATGTGATCGGAGTTGCCATGCTCTGGTTTTATGCTTCCCGCTACAAACGGATCATGATATTGGGCAATGTGGTGGTTTCGCTGCTTTCTGCCCTGGTTATCCCCATGGTTTGGTTGTTTGAGTTCTTTGCACTCCGGCAGGACGGTGTGAACTTTGCTGCGGCCATGCCGGATTTTGAGGCGCTCAACCGCATCATTCTGCTTTACCTGGTGTTTTCGTTCCTGCTGTCCATGAGCCGCGAGATTGCGAAAGACATCCAGGACATGGAAGGCGACAGGCTGTATCAGTGCAGGACCTTTCCCATCCTGTTTGGTGCCCGGAACGGGATGTTGCTGGCAGGTCTTTTTCAGTTACTAAGCCTGATCATGCTTTGCTTCGTCCTGGTTTTCCTTGCAAAAGCCAGGATCATGCCGCTGTTTTATTATGTACTGTTCCTGATCACCCTGCCCTTGTGCGGCCTGTTTTACCAGACCATCAGGCCGGGAGGATCAGTACGCACGGTTGAACAGGGATTGAAGCTACTGATGTTCATAGGGGTGTTATCCATGATCCTGATACAAGTCTGAGCCATGCCCGGATATCCATACGACCGTTTCCGTTACATCCTTGCCACGCGTTCGCCGAGGCGGCAGCAACTATTTGAAGGAATGGGGTTCAGTTTTATCATTGAAGTGAGAGAAATTCCCGAAGAAGTCCCTGATCACCTGAAAGGCCCGGCCATCGCGGTTTACCTGAGTGAAGCCAAGGCCGCTGCCTTTGCTGCGGAGGAAATACCTGAAAAGACCATCGTCATCACCGCCGACACCATTGTTTATCAGGATGCTAAGATGCTCGGAAAGCCGGTGGATGCCGGGGACGCGTGTAACATACTCGCACGCCTGTCAGGAGCCATGCACGAGGTGTTTACGGCGGTTACCCTGAAAAGCAGGAATCAGCAGCGAACTTTTTTCGACCGTACAAAAGTCATTTTCAGGCCATTAAGCATGGAACAGATCCGGTTTTACGTGGATCAGTACAAACCTTTCGACAAGGCCGGGGCTTACGGTGTACAGGAGTGGATCGGTTACATTGCCGTGGAGGAGATCCATGGTTCATTTTACAATGTGATGGGCTTCCCGACCCAGAAGCTTTACCCGGAGCTTGAGGCGTTTCTGTTGAATGAGATGCAGGTTTGATGCGGTTAGGTTCGGGTTGATGGATTCCAGGTTTGGTTGGTTTAGAAGTTTAGAAGTTTAGGGTTTAGTTAAGGTCAATTCTCGCATTCTGGCACTCTTGCATTCTTGCATTCTTGCATTATAAACACAGTTTATTCACAGAGATACACAGGATTTACAGGATATTCATATTCAGTACTTTTCATCCTATGCACTGATTCTTAATATTTTATCCTGGCCATTTCTCCTTTAAACCCGGAATTTTCCCTCTTGTATCCAATTCCCTTTTTCCTTTAGTCTTTATGGCTTCACTTTTTTGACCCTGTCCACTCTTTAGAAGTTCAACAATCTAACCCTCTGCGGCATTGCGGTGAAAAAGTTTTCTGACTGACTTGACACCTTTTAATGCGAGAATGCAAGAATGCAAGAGTGCCAGAAGGCGGGAAGGAAGAGAAGCGCTACTCCACGATCATCTTCCTGGTGTATACCCTGTCTTTTGCAATCAGTTGCAGGTGGTACATGCCGGGACGGGCACGGGAAACATTG
>CAZSQJ010000114.1:0-6845 GCA_964608665.1 uncultured Bacteroidales bacterium
CTGTTTCGTATCGGTATATTTCACAGAACAGGGGTAAAATTTTTCGTCTTCAACACTTGCAATTTCATTATATTTGTCCATGATGATCAGGATGAACGCCTGGATAATATCTTTCCTCTGCTGCCTGGGCATGGTGTCACTTTATGCCCGGGACGGCAGTTACCATGTCAGAACCTACACTACCGGCCAGGGTCTCGCCCATAACCATGTAAGAAGCATTTTGAAAGACAGGACAGGCTTCCTTTGGATCGCCACCTGGGACGGCCTGAGCCGTTTCGATGGACATGCCTTTAAAAATTATTACCATACCCCGGGAGATACTACTACCATCCCCTACTTTGAAACGCATGAACTCTTCGTGGATAAGCATAATAATCTCTGGGTTCAATGTGGTAACAAACTGGCCCTTTACCTGAGGCATCGCGATTGTTTCCGCAGCTTTCGGCCTTCCCAGAATCTTGACCTGAATGAAAGCTACTACGCTGTCGGTCTGAACCCTGCAGGGGAGTTTCATATCCTGTTCAAAGGGAAATTGTTCGTCTGGGATCAGGATCAGTCCGTCTTTCTTCAGGTGCTGATCCGTGACAGCACTGAAATTTTTAAAGGCTTCGAACCGTCCTTTACCCGTTTCGACAACCTTGGCAAACTCTGGTGTTTTCGAAACGATGCCACCTATGTACTGGAAAAACCTGATGATAAACGAAATAAGAAACAGGCTTTTGCCATCCAAAGAAAACTACCTGCCACAAAATTTCCGGAACCTCCGGCATCCAATTTTCACCTGACAGTGCGGGTTGTGACTTCCTCCGAAAACCGTTCATGGGCGTTAACGAATGCAGGGAAATGGGAAATAGGAGGCGGGCAGAAAGCTCGTGATAGGATCATTCCCGAGGGAAATTTTCCGGGTCTGGGCAGTCTTCAGTGGTTTCAACCCGGTTTGGGATTGCAGCTGATGGATCTTAAAGCCGGAAGGCTGAAATCTGTGCCGCTTCCCGCTTCACAGTTACCGGAAGCTTGTTATGTGGATGATGACAGAAACATATGGTATGGCGGGATGTCATCCGGTAATCAGGGATCAGGATTAAAACTGATGCTTGAAATCAAGGGACATTTTAAACATTATCTTACAGATTTTGAAGGACATGATACCCTGTCAGTGCTGGCAATAACGGAAGACAGGGATCATTACCTCTGGGCAGCCTGCCTTGAATTACCCTATCCTGTCCGGATTGATCATGCAGGCAAGGCAGAAGTGCTCCCGGTCTTCAGGAATCTGAGCGGGGAAAGGAACACTTATATTAGAAGCATACTTCCACTGTCCGACGGAAAGGTACTGTTCGGGTTTCGCGGAACACGCATCTGCCGCTACGATCCCGCAACAGGCACGATTCGGGAGATATCGGAACAGTCAGCGGATCTGAAAGCTCCGCCGGGGGATAGAGCTGTCAGGATAATGGTCCAGCTGGATGAAGACAGGCTTTTGATTGCCGGACGCAATATCCTGTCAGTGTTCAGCCTGTCGGGCCAAAAGACCCTGAACACTTTCAGGGATTTCGGCCGGTTTGATTTATATTCACTTGCTTTTTACGGGCGCAGCATCCTGGGAGGTTCCAACGCAGGGATTATCTATTCCTTCGATGAACATTTAAATCCTGGGAAGAAGATGGTAATTCCTTATTCGCCGTATAACCTGGAATGTATTCTTCCGGATGGGAAAGGGGGTCTGTATGCAGCCCTGTTAGGGGGCGGGCTGGCCCATTACCAACCCGGCAGCGGATCGGTCAGTTTTATCACAAGTCAGCAGGGTCTTGCCAACAATACTGTTTACCATATCATGGATGATGATAAAGGGAGATTGTGGCTTGGTACGGACCAGGGGATCAGTGTTGTGATGCCTGATATCAGGTCGGCCCGTGCTTTTGGTATTGCAGACGGCCTGCGGATCATAGAGTTCAACTCGGATGCTGCCTGTAAAGCATCTGATGGCACACTATATATGGGGGGTGTCGGAGGTTTTGTGGGATTTAACGCGGATTCGGTCATGGCCGGCAGACCAAAACCGGACCACCAGCTGCTCATCACGCAACTCAGGGTTTCCGGTATGCCGGTCTGGTTCAGTGAACCCGTATATCAGTTGCATGATGTGACCCTGGCCAGAGGAAGCAATAATTTCAGTATCAGCTTCGCATGTCCCGACCTGCTGAGCAACGATTTGTACAGGTTCAGGTATAAGCTGGAAGGAATGAACAAAGACTGGGTGGAGCTGGATAAAGGGATCAGGGAGATCAGTTTTGCCGCAGTCGGTCATGGCCGGTATCTGTTGCACCTGGAAGCGGCCGGCCAAAGTGGTCATTGGGATCAACGAGCGCAACTGTCTGTCAGTATCCCTCCGTTTTTTTATCAGACCAACGGATTTCGCATTGCCGCCGTAAGTATCATCCTGTGGGTGGCTTTCTGGATTATATATCTGTATATCAAACAAATAAGACTTAAGCAACAGCAGGAGCAATACCGCCTCAGGCAACAGTCGCTCAGGGGACAGATGAACCCCCATTTTATCTTTAATTCCCTGAATTCCATACTTTTGTTTATTGGTAACCGGGATGAACGTGCTTCCAACAATTATGTGACCAGGTTTTCAAGGCTGATGCGAAAATTCCTTGATAATACTGAACTTGAGTTTATCGGCCTGGAAAGGGAGCTGGAGACCCTGCAGGATTACCTGCATCTTGAGCAGATGAGAAATGAAGGTAAATTCAGTTATGACATCGTGGTGGATGAAGGGATAGATGTGTACACCACGGAAGTTGCTCCTGCGCTCATCCAGCCCTTTCTCGAAAATGCCATCTGGCACGGGATCAACAACCGGCCCGGCAATGACGGAATGTTGACCCTGCGGTTTCAGTCTGAAAGAAACGCTTGTTCTGTAATTATAGAGGACAATGGTATCGGGATCAGCAAGGCAAAAATCCTTACGGCAGCAGGTTCAGGCAGGCATCAGTCAAAAGGTCTTCAGATGATCAGGGAACGCCTTGATATTATTGGAAAACAGGAGAAGAAAAAATACGGCTTCCGTGATGAGGAAGTCAGACCCGGTGATGAATTTCCCGGTACAAGAATCATCCTCGATCTTCCCGTGAAAATGTGTGACTGACATTACATTTGAACAGCATATTTTTTGCCCCATGATCCGTACCATTATCATAGATGACGAAAAAACCGCCAGGGATGTCCTGACGGGATATCTTGAAAAGTACTGCAATGATATTGAAGTTGTTGCAATGGCAGACTCAGGCCGGGCGGCACTTCAGCTCATACAGCAGTATCAGCCTGACCTGATCTTTCTTGATGTGGAGATGCCGGGCGGCGATGCCTTTGCCTTGCTCAAAAGCCTGCCGCAAATTAATTTCCATACGATCTTTGTGACCGCCCACCCGGAATATGCCGTCAATGCTTTCCGCTTCAATGCCGTGGACTACCTGATCAAACCCTTAAGCATAGATGAGTTGCTCGAAGCGGTGGAAAGGGTAAGGGAAATGATGAAGGGCAAACCGGATCTGACCGGCCTGATGAACCTGTTGAAAAATCCCTGGAAAGAGGGAGAACTGCCCGACAGGCTGGTGATACAGGACAGGCAGGGGTCGCATGTCCTGAATATCAGGGATATCATCTATTGTGAGTCCGATGCGTATGCCACTCTATTCTACTTGTCCGACCAACGCCGGTTTTGTTCCACCAGGAATCTCAAACATTTTGAAAATCTGCTGGATAAGCATTCATTTCTTCGTATCCATAATGAATTCATGATCAACCTTCATTACCTCGATTCCTACTCAAGCCAGGACGAAACCGTATACCTGGTGAACCGGCAGAACCTGCCTCTGGGCAATACCTATAAAAAAAGGTTCAAACTGGTGCTGGAGAAGATGCTGCAGTAGTCCTTCCTCAAAAGGCCTGCTTCCGTTCATACAAGCTGCCGGCTCATTTATTGGGAAAATGGCCCTGATGATAGGATATCCCTGAGCGTTTTCATTTGTCGGCATATTTTCACTATCAGATTAACCAGGGCAGCCGGGTCAAATTGATTAGCCTGGAAAAAAACATTCTGATAATGATGCAAATGCTGATAGGCACCGGTATTTTTTTGGTTTGTATGTGTTTACTTCTGATCCGGGTTTGGGGGATGGGGCCCGATGGATAATTATACTCAGTCTTGACAGGTTTGCGAATGCAAAGCTGTTTATACTGAGATATACTGTTCATGTACATGGTTGAACTTTTTGCAAAATGATGCAGTGTCTGTATATTTCTTTCAACAATTGTTCGAATAATAAAGAACAAAGATCTTATTTCATAAGAAACATGATGTAATTATTAAATATGGATTAAATAGTTAAAAAATGAAAGCAATCTCAATGTTAAACCGGATTAATGTTTTTTCAGCAAGTTTAAGCGGTATTATAATTGCTGTAATTTTGCTATGCAACCAGTTGTTCCTTAATGCACAGGTAACCTGGCTCCCAACTGCGGATTTCTCGTCACCGGGTGCTATCAATGTTTATTGTTTAAGCCAGAATTATGAGTACTGTAATTATCTGGCAGTTGGAGGTGCAGCAACCACCTCAAATTATCCGCTCTTTACGACTAATGATGACTGTCTGAGCTGGAATAATATAGGACCTACACCGCAGGGAACAGTTTATGCCCTTGCAAAAGAGCTTTCAACGGCTTCCATCTATTACGCGTGTATACGGTCTTTGCTTAATCCCGGTATAAATGGTTTGTATAAATACCAGGCTGGTGTATGGTCTTTAATTGCCTGTTCTGGATTGGATGTCAGAGGTGTTACACAGCGATATGGTACCATTATGTGTGGCGTAAAAGGAAGCAGCCATGGTATCTACAAATCAGATAATGGAGGCAGTTCTTTCTCGAATGTATACCAGGATGCCGATATCTATTGTTTTGAGGCAAGAAACCAAATCTTTTATGCTGCGGGGTTTCATCATGTGATGGACTCCGGAATAGTATTAAGGGCAACTGATTTTCCCTCGTTTACAGCATGGACGACCATTGGCTATGTTGATGGAAGTGTTATTGGACTGGAGGTAACCCAAAACGGTACAATTTGGCTCGCAACCTCAAAAGGGTATTTATATAAGAGCACAGGAAATCAGCCTTTCAGCAAGATTAGCGGGATATCAGTCAATTATGATGAGTTATATGTACCTATGGTTTCAACCATGTCACGTTTTTTTTATGGCGATAGTCAATCCGGAATTTGGGTGACTTCTGATGGTGGTGTCACTTGGTTTCAGGAGAATGATGGGCTCCCAAGCTACAATATTAGGGATATGATCGTAATTACTGAATGCAATCAGAATAGAATATACGCAGCTGTTGGACCTGGACTGTCAAACCATATATTTTATTTTGATTGTTGTTTATCATATGGAAGAAATGATTTACAAGAAGAGTTCATTAGTATTTATCCCAATCCCATAGATGAAAAATGCTATATCGCAGCTAAACACGATGAAAGAATTGTGAGTATAAAATGCGTTGATATTATGGGTAGAGAATTATCATCTAAAGCTTTTAGGAATGATCATGGAAAAATTGTCGAAATCGAAATGAGTTATATATACTCTGGCGTATATTTCATAATTGTTGCAACAAATACAGGTGAATACGTCTTTAAAGTCATAAAAAATTAGTATAATCTAATATGAATGTATATGAATAGAATATGTAATCTAATATTTATCTTCTGTCTGTTCTCCAACGTAGCAGGTTTGAAATCACAATCAAATGTCATTGATAGTCAATTGACTTTGATTGGGTTGGAGCTGGTTTCACAAAATTTTAACATGGCATTTGAGATTGAATATAGCTCATTGTACAAAGGCGCTTATAAAAGTTTCTATTTCTACTTGTATTCAGGTTATGTGTATAAGATATTTTGCTGTATGCGACAATGATTGTGAGGATTTAGATTTATATGTTTATGATGGAAATAATAATGAAATTGCACGTGATTGGGGGCAAGACGATTATCCGGTTCTGACAATTTTACCATTAGTGACTGGTTTATTCAAGGTTAAAGTAGTTATGTATAATTGTGTTATTAATCCATGTAAATTTGGGTTAGCTGTTTTTGGAAAATAGTTTGTCAAATCGCAGCGGAGAAGGGGAACTTGGACAACAAGAGTAATTTTTGTATTTTTCATTTTAAAATTGAATTATGTGGCCTTTTAAAACAACAAAGAGAGGAACATTCCATTGTCCAGGATGTGGGGCAGTTAGGCACTATGAAAATGTCTACCGCAATGATGGGACAAACTACCTATCAGAAAGTTGTTCAAGCTGCGGAGATGCAACAATGTATTACCCCAAACCATTTGTGCACGAGATATTTAATAAAAGATGTCGATCTTGTGGAAAATTTACAAAACAAAGTTGGTCGTATTGTATGCATTGTGGAAGCAGCATGTGAAAGAAAAGCCGTAATCTATTTTACAGACAGACCCAATGTTTTTCTCATTATAGGCAGGTTTAGAAATCTAATTCTGCTAAGTTTTATCCTGAACAACCTTACCAGAAGTTTTGTTGCCAGACTTTTCCTGAGTAGGAAATTTTCTCAAACATGGTATCCCCTTCTAACGAAAGGCTCCCAGTGTGTTGGGTATTCAAGAGGTGGTCAAAAGCACAGTTCGTACTACAATAAAAATATAACACTACTGACCGACTAAAACTTTAAACTCTAACCTGGACAAACTACACGTATTACATTATTCGTAGGTAATCCCAAGTTTTTCAATGATTTTACGTGAGTACTCGGTAAT
>CAZSQJ010000115.1:0-6708 GCA_964608665.1 uncultured Bacteroidales bacterium
TATTTTATGTATAAGTAAAATATTTCTTAATTTTGATGAAACATTTATCTGAACGTAAAATGAACCAATTCGAATATATAGAACGGACAACTTACAATGAGAAGGTGATGCCTTTTATCGGGACAAACCTGATCAAGGTTCTTACCGGGCAACGCCGTGTGGGTAAGAGCTACCTGTTACATCAGATGAAAGACAATGTCCTCAGGCATACGCCGGACCGGGAGCTTATCTGGGTCGATAAGGAACGGAAGGAGTTTGATGAGATAAGGACTGACGCGGACCTCGTACAATATGTTGAAGACAAATGTACGCCAGGAAGACAGACCTGCTTATTCATCGATGAAGTGCAGGATATCAGGGATTTTGAGAAAGCACTCCGGCACTTTCACGCTACCGGCAGGACGGAGGTTTGGTGCACCGGCAGCAACGCAGGATTATTTTCGGGGGAGATTTCATCTTTGCTGAGTGGCAGGCAGATCATCATCCACGTCTCAAGCCTCAGTTTTCAGGAATTTATTCATTTTCAAAACCTTGAACCTAACAGCACATCACTCGGGAAATACATACGTTTCGGGGGGATGCCCTATCTGAAAAACCTCAGGCTGGATGAGGCCATAGTGAGGGAATACCTGGTGAATATTTACAATACCATCCTTTACAAAGACATCGTAAACCGGTATCACATCAGGAGCACTTACATTCTTGAAAGCCTGGTGTCTTTTGTGATGGACAACATCGGAAATTTGTTTTCAGCATTAAAGATTAGTGAATATTTAAAATCACAGCAGATTAAGGTGTCAGTGAGATTGATCCTGGAATACTTGTCATTCCTTGAGAATGCATTCTTTTTATACAGGATTCGCCGTTCCGACATCAAGGGAAAGAAAATCTTTGAAGTTGGCGAGAAATATTATGTGGAAGACCTCGGCATCAGAAATACAATCCGAACTTATTCTGTGCAGGATATGGGAAAGATAATGGAGAATCTGGTGTATCATCATCTGAAAAGAAATGATTACCAGATTTATGTGGGTAAGATCGATGATAAGGAAATCGATTTTGTTGCTTATAGAGGAAATGACGTTCTGTATGTTCAGGTCGTTTATCTGATCCCTGACAAAACCACCCACGACCGTGAATTCGGCAATCTCCTGCTGATACCGGACAATTACAGGAAAATTGTTGTCAGTAATGATGAGCTGCCGGCAGGTTTGTATAAGGGCATCGAACACATGAAATTGATTGATTTCCTGATGACTACGTTGTAGTTTTCTCAAGACAACCGGTTACACCGGTGAGTATTCAGGTTCGACCTTCTCAGGGTCTTCGTTTATGTTGCTCCGGAGAATTTCAGAGAGAGAAAAATAATTGCTGGTGTGTAGTTGTGGCCGTGTGGTAATAGTATAATGCAAGTTTGTTAGTATGCTAATAATTAATGAATTATAACATCCAATAACTTAGGAACAAGCATTTACCTTGACCATTCCCCCATATTTCTTGTTCTGTAAATTATTACCTATCAGGGACTAAACGATTTTAATCTTTCAATAATTCGGGAGAGGCTTGAGGAATTTTTTGATGCATTATTAAAATCCCAGTTTTTATAAACAAACGGGACAAGTTCTTCATTATACGCAGGTCCTTTTTTTGCTCCTTTTAATGGAGATAGGGCTTTTTTCAGTGTATCGTTGCTTGATGCACTTACTAATTCCCTCATCATGAAAAGACTTGGTTTAATAGGAAAAGTAACTTCGATCAGGTTTTTTCCCGGGTCAATAACACAAGGCTGGGGGATAAGATGGATATCAATACCTAACCAAGATGAAAATCCCTCTCTGTCGGCCATTAACCAGGTTTCAGCTTCTTCGCATGCAACATTAAATAAAAATGTCTGAGCAGTTCCCAAATGACCAAACCAATCAATTATAAGCTCAGGGGCGCAATTGTAAACATCCTGGTCCGTCAGAAGAATAACCGGTAACCCCAGAAGATTAAACTTAGGTGCCTGGTTTTTGATTCTGCCACCTTGAACATGTGGCAACCTTCTACAGATAATGATATCTTTTCTCAGCGAGATAATCAGGCGTTCAAGAATAGCTCTGGTAACGTCATCTTCTCCTACAATATCAACTTCCATCACATTAAATACCTTTTATCTCCAGCAACTTATCAATATTTGAGGGGGCAATCTTAGGAAGCAGGGTTTCAGCCAAAGAGAAACCTGCATTAAGGTATTTTATAATGTCATCCATGGAATCTGCATTATTTGCTTTAGTTCCTTCTCCTGAAGGAATCAGAACAAGGACTTCCTTAGGGCCAATTCCTTCGTTACTTAGGATTTCATAACTATGGGTAGAAATTATAACCTGGCGAACCCTGCTCTTTTTCCGCTGAAGTTTATATATAAACCCAGGTAACTGCTTCACAATGGCTGTATGCAGGTATAGCTCAGGTTCTTCAAGTAAAATTGTTTCCTGGCCATCTAACAGCGCCCACATTAATCCTATCAAACGGAGGGTACCATCCGAGAACTGAGTTTCCTGCTGCCGGGCACCTTTGGCTCTCCAATGCTCATAAATAGCCTGAAGATGAGGAATACCTTTTGTGTCTTTTATGAATTCAATGTTTTTGAGCTGAGGCACGGCAAGTAACAATACCTCATTGATCTTTTTCAGGTAGGAATCTCTGGTCCGCTTGTTCGTCCTGTCCATCCTGTCGAGAAGGTTCCTTCCATAAAAATCTTCTTTATTGGCGGCAAGGATATAGGAATCGGAATCACGGATCAGTTGAGGAATAACATGAAGATATTGAGTTTCCTGTAATGCAAAATAAATATCCCTGAATTCTTTGTTTGAGTTGGGCTGCTCAAGGTGGGTAAACTTCAGTGTTTCAGCATCTTCCTTTTTATCACCTGCCTTTCTATTCAGAATGGTTTCACCAGTAGTCGGGTTTGTCACTCTCTCTTCAATAACGGCTGCCTGTTTCTCAAAGATTCCTCCACCTGTATGCTTAAATGAGAGGTAGTATGTCCAAAGCGTACTAAAGGGGTCCTCCTGGTCTGCGAAATGAACCTCAATTGCTACTTCCGACTTTTTTCTTGCCGACAAGCAACGAATCTTTGAAACACCACCTCTTTGTTCTACCGCAAATTGCAAACCACCTGCCTGTTTTACTATATCTCTCAGAAAACGAAATACATCCAGAAAATTTGATTTGCCGGATGCATTCGCTCCTATTACAAATACACGGTCACTAAGATTTACTTCAACATTCTGGAAATTTTTCCAGTTAGTCAGCTTTAACTTATTTATTATCATTTCGACAATTAATGAAAAACAAAGATAAAACAAACCACTTACTATTTGATTTTCATTCCAGTTTTTTCTTCCAACAGGTGTTTTCCTGATTCAATGAACCTTAACCTTACATCAAATTCGATGGGATTGAATATTAATGATTCAAATGAATGAACACATTTTCATATTCAACTCCTCCGGAGTTGTGATTGTTACCCGCCTCCTTCAACTACCGGTTGCACCGGTAGCTATTCATAATGGACTCTTTCAGGGTCTTAGAATCCTTTTCAGATATTGGTTTTGGGCTGAAGCCCGGGTTAGCACTTTGCCCCCCTCTCTATACTCACCCTGGCACTCACACTATAAAACCTGAGTCTACACCGCTTTAAAAAGTGAAAAGTCAGAAAACTGAAGGGAGAAGTGTGTAAGGAAGGAAAGAAGAATAATAGAATAAATCTCCTGCTTTGATAAATGTCTTCTGTCATAAACTATACTCCGTCCTGACAGCTTTTCATTTGTAAAACTGTCAAGGCTGAGCATATTCCTTTCCGCCAGGCAGACATGCGGACATTAAGACTCACTCCTCCGAGCTTTCCTTGATCATCTCCCGGTAGGCGCTGAAAAAGTTTGCCCGGGATACGAATCCCACATATTTTCCATGATCGAGCACGGGCAGGTTGTAGTTGTCGGTATCGTGAAATTTACCGGCCACCTCCTCCATGGATTCCCCGAGCTGCACCACGGGGTCGGGCATATACATCAATTCTGAAATCAGTACCCTGCCATAGAGTTCCGGTTTAAAGAGCATCTCACGTACATCATTGATAAAAACCACCCCCTGGAAGTTGTTTTCCTTATCCACCACCGGAAACACATTCCGCTGCGATTTTGCCACCTCCTTCACCAGGTCGCCCAGGTAGCCGCGGATGCTGACCGTATTGAAATTGGTTTCAATGAGATTGTCGATCCGCATCTGCGAAAGCACAGCTTTGTCCTTGTTGCGTGAGATCAGTTTTCCGGCCTCGGCCAGGCGTTTGGCATAGACGGAATGCGGCTCAAAGTAACTGATGGTGAGAAAGGCGATGGTAGCGGTAATCATCAGGGGGATGAGCAGTTCGTAGCCGTCGGTCATCTCGGCGATAAGGAAGATGGCGGTAAGCGGGGCGTGCATCACACCGGCCATGAGGCCTGCCATGCCGACCAATGAGAAGTTTTTTACCGAAAGATCCCCGATACGCAGCATATTCACCACACCGGCAAAGAAATAACCGGTCATTCCGCCCACAAAGAGGGTCGGGGCAAAGACACCGCCCACGCCTCCCGCTCCCGTGGTAACCGACATGGCCACGACTTTTAGCAGGATGATGCCGGACAGGATCAGCAGGAAGGTCCATCCTCCGGGTGCCACATCCTGAAACAGGCTGCCGCTCAAAAGTTCCCCGCCCTGACCCCGGAGCAGATGGCCCAGCCACAGATAACCTTCGCCGAAGAGCGGGGGAAACAGGAAAACAAGAACGCTCAGGATGAGTCCGCCCGTCAGGGCTCTTTTCCAGGCAGTTTCAACCCGGCTGAACAAGCTTTCAATCCAGTGATTGGCACGGGAAAAATACAGGGAGATGAATCCTGAAAGCACACCAAGGACAATAAAATATGGTATTTCCACAAAGCGGTATGATTCGGTCAGGGCAACCGTGAAGAGGACTTCCTTGCCCATGAGGAGCGAGGCAAGGGTAGCGCCGGTGATGGCAGAGATCAGGAGCGGGATGAGGGAGGCCATGGTGAGATCGAGCATCAGCACTTCCAGTGCAAAGACCACTCCTGCGATGGGGGCTTTGAAGATGCCGGCGATGGCGCCTGCCGCACCGCAGCCGATCAATAACACGATATACTTATACTCCAGTTTGAAAAGCTGTCCGAGCGAAGAACCGATAGCCGAACCGCTCAGGACGATGGGAGCCTCCAGCCCGACCGAACCTCCGAAACCAATGGTAAGCGTGCTGCCAGCCATGCTGTTAACCGTATCACGGATGCCAAGCTTTCCCCTGTATTGTGAGATGGCCAGCAGTATCCGGCTGATACCGTGACGGATATCCTGCCTGAACCAATAGCGGGTGATCAGGTACACGATGATGATCCCGATCAGGGGGTAGCCCAGGATCAGAAAATTGAACCTGAGAAAGCTGACTTCACCCGTAAGGAAAGAACCCAGGTAATGCACTGCATTCTTGAGGATTACTGCGGCAATCCCGGCAAGCAGGCCTGTACATATGCTCAGGATCAATACCAGCCGGCGGTTGTTTAAGCGGCGGCGGCGGAAATCCTGCAGGCGGTGGGTGATGTTTTTAAAATTCACGGAACAAATGTAATATTTCCGTGGTTTTATAATTTTGCACGAAACGGATCCGGCGGGGTCCATATGGATAGAGACGCGATTCATCGCGTCTCCACACCAGAAATTAATCAAGGAACCAATAGAGACGCGATGAATCGCGTCTCTGCAATGGTGGGGTAAAAAAATAATCAGGATGCAGGCAAAAAAAATCATCACCTACAATGTAAACGGGATCCGGGCGGCCATGGAAAAGGGCCTGCTGGACTGGATACTGCAAAGCGGGGCGGATATTGTCTGTCTTCAGGAAACCAAAGCCCAGCCCGATCAGATCCCCGTGCTGGAATTTTCCAAGGCAGGCTTCTATTCTTACTGGTTTTCGGCACAAAAGAAAGGATACAGCGGGGTTGGCATCCTCACCAGGGAAGCGCCCGACCATGTGGCATACGGCATGGGGATCCCGCTTTATGACAATGAAGGCAGAGTGATCCGGGCCGATTACGGGGATGTTTCCGTGATGTCGGTGTATCATCCTTCGGGTTCGAGCGGGGAAGAACGCCAGGACTTCAAGATGACCTGGCTCGACCGTTTTCTGCATTACAGCCGGATGCTCCGGGAGGAGCGGCCTAAACTGCTGGTGTCGGGCGATTTCAATATCTGTCACAAGGCGATCGACATCCACGACCCGGTGAGGAATGCCACCAGTTCGGGATTTCTGCCGGAGGAAAGGGAATGGATGAGCCGGTTTCTTGAAACCGGTTATATTGATACTTTCCGGCATTTTCACCCCGACCTGGCACGGCAGTATACCTGGTGGAGCTTCAGGGCCAATGCCAGGGCAAAGAACCTGGGCTGGCGCATCGATTACCATATGGCAACACAAGCGCTTGAAGACCAACTGATCGCTTCGCGTATCTTTCCCGAAGCCAGGCACTCCGACCATTGCCCCGTGCTGCTGGAAATGACGATCTGAGCGACATAACCGTCATTGACAGGGTTAAGATCATTAATTTAGTTGATCCAGAGAAACTTATGCAGTTTCCCTTGACTTAACCGCCTCTTATATTTATCTTTACATCCCAT
>CAZSQJ010000116.1:0-6331 GCA_964608665.1 uncultured Bacteroidales bacterium
TGAGTAACATATAAATGGAAACGGAGCACCCTTCGACTGCGCTCAGGGTGACGGGAGGAATAACAATCCTTCGACTCCGCTCAGGGTGACGGGAGGAATAAAAACCCTTCGACTCCGCTCAGGGCACATCAATTTTTCTAATCACTAATAACTAATCACTAATAAACCTCTAAACTTCTAAACATCTCAACCCAAAACCACTCAATATTTACAACTACGATTCACTTTTCAGGCCTGAACCGGCCATAAGCCCGGGGAACAGATCCCAGAGAGAAACAATACTTCGACTACGCTACCTGATAATCAGGAATTTCTCACTTGCCAGCATTTTATGAGTATCCAGCAGTACCAGTTGATACATTCCTGGTGGAAAATCAATGACGCTTAACCGTATCACGTTCTGAAACGGAGCCACGTATGCTTCTTTTATCTTTTGGCCGAGCGGATTACTTACCACTATCTTTTTCGGGTTTGCCATGGAAAAAGCATTCAGCTCAACCGTCAAAATTTCTTTCACCGGATTTGGGGATAACTTTATATCCGGAATAATATCCGTACCTGAATCACTGATACCGGTCCAGTCCAGCGAATCGCATACCGACCCTTCCATCCTGCCCAACCTGAAATTCGGCATAAAAGGAAAGGAAAAACCGTACAATTTTGGCGTAACAATCGCGTGCTGCCTTACATCACAGTTTATTCCCTGTTCATCCGGCTGATCAATATAATGTATATACTGTGTGTGATGCTCCGCAGAAATGTATATCTTTCCGTCAGGCGCAAGCTGAGACATGCCGAAATAGGTGGGGATTAAATTCCATAAGGGTTCAATAAACCCATCCCATTCAGCCACTGTTGTTTTTGATGCCCCGATATCCTGTGCCTGGAGATCGTACTGGTAAACGTATTTCCACCGGGTTAGATAAAGGTAGCGGCTGTTGGGAGAGATGGCAGCATAATGAGAAAAAGACGTGTCATTTGCAAAATCAGACAAATCAGCAATCAGACTAATGTCACCGGTGCACCGGTCGAAGTCAAAGATTTCCAGCCTGTTCCACCCGGTTGGGAAGTAAGTGCCTCCGGCCCTTATCATTCGGTTCCCGTCAGGAGAAAAAATGAAGTTACCGCAGCTTAGCTTTGGATATGAAGTCCCGATCTTTTGATATCCTGCGGGAAAAATGCCTTGCGGTGTTAGCAATAACTTATAGTATGCTGATGTCGGAAACGCTGCTACCAGTATCCACCAGTCCCTTCCGTTGGCATGCCTGACACAGCCAATACCTGCATCCAGCGTGTCTCTGATCAGGATTTGATTTTTTTGTATCACGTCTCCCATGCCCTGGTTTTGCGTCAGGTCGATCAACGAAAAATACAGCCCTTCTATTTGTAAAAAACCTGGAACCGATAAAGCCCATTCCAGTTTCTGATGTAAAAGGAACAGCCTGGAGGTGTCACCCGGAGCAGGGAGTAAAACAGCGCCTGACCATAACGTGTAACCGGTCTGAACAGGATAGTTATGTGTCAAATAGATATCGCCAAAATTGACAGAATCGCCGTGGGGCATCTTCTGATGGTTTCTGTCATATACAGACATCCCGTTTGAGTAGGCCAGTATCCTTCCGCCGGGATCACAGATACCGGCATTGGTATAAGAAAAACATAAATCAGAGTTGACAGGATTCATTACAAACGGATCCTGGCTGAAATCAAGCAGGTTAGATCCTACAGGCAGACTTGTATCATAACCCGGGTATGCAATGACCCACTGATAATCTCTTCTGGCATCAGGATGTACCTGTGCAACAATGGCCAACAGCGGTAACAGCAGGACTGCAGACAGTGCGGTCAGGGTTTTCATGCGATCTTATTTTATTATTACTACTTTGTACGTTAACCTGCTTCCCATGTTGGCGATGATTTGAAGAAAATACAAACCGGCAGGAACGGACTGAAGATCAATTTCTGCTGAAAGCCCTCTCATCTGTATATCTCTGCTTAAAAGCAAACGTCCTTCGATATCCCTCAGTTGCACCCTTAAGTTTTCGTCTGATTCCCTGTTCCGGATCAGGGTCAGGTTCGTAGTTGCCGGGTTTGGGTGGATTTGAAATACGCCTGGCCCGTTTCCGCTCAATGAATTGCCATCCTGACCATGTTTCAGGTATCCGGCCTGCAGGCAGCTTGTTTTGTCGTCGTACACCGTATCTTTTATACCGGCGTATAGGCTGCGGGCAAAATACACTCCGGGTCCGCCTGCGAGCGGGCATTGGGCTGCAATTTCTCTGATGGTTGAGATCTGGGCATCGTTAAAAAATACTGTTCCCTGTAAAACGGTATTGTAGTAAATCGTTCTGACGGTCTTTTCATTCGATTCATAAAGCGCCGAATCCGGAAGGAGGGTGTTTTGAATGATCAGGCTTCCGGTTTGCTCCTGGCGGTATGCTTTAAACGGAGCCATCAGGCTGTCGAGGAGATACCGGTTTGCATCGAATGCTGCCTGTTGAATATGTTTAAATCCGGACCAGAAAATGCTGTCCTGCGGGCTTAAGGGGGTGTTGAGCAGGCTGTCGGCATAGCGTAAAGTGTCTGTGATGCCTGAAATTGTCATCCTGATTTCCTCCGTTGAGGTTAACAATTCACTCCAAAGGCTCAGTGATTGCCTGTCGGCGGCTTCCATCTGCTGGAACAGCCCCTGGCTCAGCAGGGCAGTGGAATCATAATACTGCTGCATCAAGGCAGATGTACTCAGAAGCAGGCTGTCTGAATACAATTTGGCAAACAGGTTGCGGTCGGCAGTCCAGTCGAGTTCGGTGTCAAACTCCTGGAAGTTCAGACTGTCGAGAGCAATGGCATAATCCAGGGGTGTCAGGATGCTGTCGGGGGATGGCTGGCTGATAAATTCCAGGTGGTGGGTACAACGGCTTTGCTCACTGCACTCATAGGTGGGATCAGGACTTTGGGAAAGCAAGAACCACTGGCTGGCTGCTGATATCGACGGGGGCAGGGTCGGTTGTAAATATGGTTTCACAAAATAATATGACTGACCGATAACAGGGCTTCCACCATCATGAACAGCCCCGTTGGTATAGGTTCCGGTCCACAGATTGCCGCAGTCCCACTGTACACCTGTAATGGCATTATCATTGTAATACAGTCCCCGGTGGTGGTTCCCGAAAACATTACCCCTGATGTCTTCATTCCCGCAATAATCCTCAAAGGTCATGCCGTTGAGTGTCTGGTTCATCTCATTGCAGATGTAAAAAGAGCTGGTAGTGTTTACCACATGAATGCCTTTTGGTGTCCATTGGTTTTGATTTCCAAGGTTTGCACCCGGTCCTGCGATTGCATTGCATTCAACAGAGATACGGTGTGAGTTTTCAGTGAAGATACCGGCATAAGTATCTTCGTTGTATATTGTTACCATGTTGTTGCTGATATCGCTGCTGTTTGTTCTGATCGCCCTGATACCGTACCGTCCTGACTGGAGGCTGATGTCATTGTTAAAAACAACTACCCCTGGCGGATTGAAGTTTTCAGCGATATAAATACCGGATTCAGCATCAATATCAGAAGAAATCTGAATCACATTTTCCAGTACCCTGGCGCTACTGACAGGGTCATTCTGGTATAGGAAGATGCCCTGGCGATGACAATTGTACATTTCGTTTCCGGCCAGCAGAATGTCGCAGTATTGGCTAAGATCCACCCTGATCCCGTATTTGACATCATGCATGATGTTCTCCTGTGCGTCTGTATTCATGCCGATGGAATATATCCCGTATTTACAATTTGTGAAATCATGGGCTGAGGTTCCGGTTCCATCTTTGACCAAAAATAATTGTTTTTCTGCATTGCTGTGTGCAAGAATAGCATAACCTTCATCAGGTTCTTGCGAATCGATGTCCCAGAATTGGGTTGCATAGGTGTAAATGTGTGAATTTGAGTTATATAGAATAATCCCATTCCGCATATGATGAAAGGTGTTTCGTACATCTGAATATTGGGGAAGATCAAAGTGGGAGCAGTACCGGACCAGGCAGCCTGAATATGAGATTTCTCCCGCATGAGGAGGTAACAGAACTGCGTTTTCACAGTCGAATTCATTGTCGGTAAATTCAAAAAAGTCAAAGGAATGGAATTGATATGGAGTATAATCATTGAATCTCAGTCCGATATAGTTTCTGTGGAACCGGTTTCCGGTCAGGCCAATGGAGGCATGATTACCTTTCACATCAAGGGCATATTGGCCGTCTTCCACAGTACAACCCGACATCCTGAGAAATACATATTCACCTGTGAGGATTCTCTCCCACATGGCTTCGCAACCATGAAAATGGATATCAGTCATACTGCACACCAGGTTGTTCTGAATTTCTATTTTACTGTCCCCCAGCATGATAATTTCATCAACACCTGGGAAGCTATAGTTCTGGTCTATTGTGAGTGTTCCCATGATTACGATCCTGGGAGGAAGGGGCCCTTGCAACAGTAAATCAGACAGATACTCGTCAACAATGATTTTCACCGGATTATTCGAACAGCACTCCATGGATTCAAATGTTGTGCAATCGGTATACGAGTTTGCCCCAAGTGTGGCAGTGACACAGTAAGTGTGTATGCCTGCTGCAGTAACTGTATAGTAATACTCAGGGACCAATGTGGTTGCCTCAGTAATGCCGGGAGGACCCCATTGGTACTGATCGAAGTTAGGCGTTGCTTCCATCAGAAGGACAGCATTCTTACAAACGTATGGATCACAGTTGATTTCAACGTTTGATTGGGAGAATGCCTTGTTTGACAACGCTAAGGCAATGAATGCCATAATAATCATAGTGATCGTTGGTATTTCGTGGAATCTCTGGGAAATGCCCCAAGCTGATTGAATGATTGTTTTCATGCTTGCGTTGTTTTGATGAATATGACAGAATTGGAAAGCGTTTTAGTTCGAAAGCGATACTTCAAATTGGGTATGAGTACTACTATGGCCTGGTTTTTTAAAAAAGCCATGGAAAGTGTGATGCCTGACCTGATGAGTGATCTCAGTCCGGGAACCGGCGATAAATTTGAGGGAACATCCTGAAAGAAAGATATCTGTGGATATCTTAAAGGGATTTTCAGCTTTACTCTCTCTCTCTCTCTACGGAATCAATGGTTACAGCCAAGTCATGCAGAATCCTGATCTGCATATATCTGCTGCGATATGGCATTGGATCTGCCAATGAATGCGTTTAATCCCTTTTTTAGAAAACCAAACTTACGGTTTTTCAATATACATAATTTGAAAATTCCAAATATTTTAACAAAAATTAACAGAAAATTAACATTCCCGCATTTCCCAGGATAATTACCGGGAAGTCAATGAAAGGGTATATAGCAGATATACAGATTATTGCTAACAGGGGGATTCATCTTGGTATCGTCCCTGGTCTTCATAACCAATTGGGTTTTCTTACTGCATGGCGATCATTCAAATTCCTGATCACGGCTGATTTTGTCCCGGAATGGGAATGAAACCATTGCCTGAACACTTTCGCATGCAATACCTCATATTTATATCTCCTATTTCAACCCTTTTTCGGAATCTCTTTCAAATTCAACCCACTCCGGGGTTGCTGAAGGTGTGCGCTGCTTCCTTCCCCCGGACTGCATCCGGGGCTATTCAGATTGAACCCTGCGGGTTCTTGTCACTTTAATCTTACTGAAACCGGAAATATGATAATATTAAGTCATTTGTTTTGAGTAACATATAAATGGAAACGGAGCACCCTTCGACTGCGCTCAGGGTGACGGGGAAATATCAACCCTTCGACTGCGCTCAGGGCGACTGTACTATTCACTTCTAAACGCTAAACCTCTAAACTTTCCACACCGAAGGCCCTAAGACCCGGTTTCCTTGCTTCAATTTAAGGGAGTGGAATATAAATATCCTGAATATCCTGTATATCCCTGTGAATAATGGCAGCCTTTTTCATGTTCATTCCCTTCCCACCCTGTCCTGAAAAAATCCGTGAAAATCAGTGTAATCCGTGGATAAAAAAAACTTCAGTGCGCTAAGCCTCTTATTTTCACCGCCGAGGCGCAGAGCCGCAGAGGGATTGTTGAAATTCAACCCACTCCGGGGTTGCTGAAGGTGTGCGCTGCTTCCTTCCCCCGGACTGCATCCGGGGCTATTCAGATTGAACCCTGCGGGTTCTTGTCACTTTAATCTTACTGAAACCGGAAATATGATAATATTAAGTCATTTGTTTTGAGTAACATATAAATGGAAACGGAGCACCCTTCGACTCCGCTCAGGGTGACGGGGGAAATTAAAACCCTTAAACTGCGCTCAGGG
>CAZSQJ010000117.1:0-6249 GCA_964608665.1 uncultured Bacteroidales bacterium
CGATGCACTGGTTGGTCAGTACATTGGTCCAGCTTACTACCGGCAGCGGCAGCACATTGATGCTGCGGGTAACTGCTGAGGTGCATCCGCCTGAAGTGTAGGTATAGGTGATATTATGCACACCAACTCCTGCGGTGGCCGGGTTGAAGACAGTACCCGTGATGGCCGGGCTGCCTGAGAAGACACCGCCGGTCGGCGTCACAAATGTAGCCAGGTCGAAGGCGGGAGCGTTTACACACACATCGGGCAGCGGGCTGAAGGTGATCACAGGCACCGGCACCACTTCGATGGTGTTGGTGGCGCTGTTGACACAGCCGTTGGCATCGGTGTAGGTATACGTAAGGGTATGGATTCCTACTCCGGCTGCAACAGCATTGAAGTTAGTTCCGCTGACACCTGGTCCGCTGTAAACACCACCCACTCCTGCAGGAGTTCCGCCTGTCAGGGCATACACCGTGGCATCGGCACACTGGGTGGTAAGCACATTGGTCCAGGTCACAACCGGCAGGTTATACACGGTGATGGTGTTGGTGGTGGCATTGGTACAACCGTTGGCATCGGTGTAGGTGTAGGTCAGCGTATGCGTACCGGCGCCGGCCAGGGCAGCGTTGAATACGCCTGCAGTGACGCCGGGTCCGCTGTACACTCCGCCTGCAGGGGTAGCTCCTGTGAGGAAGTAGCCGGGAGCGTCGATGCACTGGTTGGTCAGTACATTGGTCCAGCTTACTACCGGCAGCGGCAGCACGTTGATGCTGCGGGTAACTGCTGAAGTACATCCGCCTGAAGTGTAGGTATAGGTGATATTATGCACACCAACTCCTGCGGTTGCCGGGTTGAAGACAGTACCCGTAATGGCCGGGCTGCCTGAGAAGACACCACCGGTCGGGGTTACAAATGTAGCAAGGTCGAAGGCGGGAGCGTTCACACACACATCGGGCAGCGGGCTGAAGGTAACCACAGGCACGGGCACCACTTCGATGGTGTTGGTGGCGCTGTTGACACAGCCGTTGGCATCGGTGTAGGTATACGTAAGGGTATGGATTCCTACTCCGGCTGCAACAGCATTGAAGTTAGTTCCGCTGACACCTGGTCCGCTGTAAACACCACCCACTCCTGCAGGAGTTCCGCCTGTCAGGGCATACACCGTGGCATCGGCACACTGGGTGGTAAGCACATTGGTCCAGGTCACAACCGGCAGGTTATACACGGTGATGGTGTTGGTGGTGGCATTGGTACAACCGTTGGCATCGGTGTAGGTGTAGGTCAGCGTATGCGTACCGGCGCCGGCCAGGGCAGCGTTGAATACGCCTGCAGTGACGCCGGGTCCGCTGTACACTCCGCCTGCAGGGGTAGCTCCTGTGAGGAAGTAGCCGGGAGCGTCGATGCACTGGTTGGTCAGTACATTGGTCCAGCTTACTACCGGCAGCGGCAGCACATTGATGCTGCGGGTAACTGCTGAGGTGCATCCGCCTGAAGTGTAGGTATAGGTGATATTATGCACACCAACTCCTGCGGTGGC
Organism: uncultured Bacteroidales bacterium; assembly: GCA_964608665.1. Taxonomy (GTDB): domain Bacteria; phylum Bacteroidota; class Bacteroidia; order Bacteroidales; family CAIXZF01; genus JAKLIX01. The sequence continues at coordinate 1,520 of CAZSQJ010000117.1, forward strand.
CGGGTTGAAGACAGTACCCGTGATGGCCGGGCTGCCTGAGAAGACACCGCCGGTCGGCGTCACAAATGTAGCCAGGTCAAATGCGGGAGCATTCACACAGACGTCGGGCAGCGGGCTGAAGGTAACCACAGGCACGGGCACCACTTCGATGGTATTGATGGCACTGTTGACACAGCCGTTGGCATCGGTATAAGTGTAAGTCAGGGTGTGGATTCCAACTCCGGCTGCAACAGCATTGAAGTTAGTTCCGCTGACACCTGGTCCGCTGTAAACACCACCCACTCCGGCAGGAGTTCCGCCTGTCAGGGCATACACCGTGGCATCTGCACACTGTGTGGTAAGCACATTGGTCCATGTTACCACCGGAAGGTCATACACGGTGATGGTATTGGTGATGTTATTGGTACAACCATTGGCATCGGTATAAGTGTAAGTCAGCGTATGGGTTCCGGCACCTGCCAGTGCAGCTGTGAAGACACCTCCGTTGACGCCGGGACCGCTGTATATACCGCCTCCAGGTGTAGCACCAGTGAGGAAGTAGCCGGGGGCATCAAGACACTGATTCGTCAGCATATTGGTCCAGGTTAACACCGGCAACGGCAGCACATTAATGCTGCGGCTGATGATGGTGGTACAACCACTGGCATTAAAACTGTAAGTCACCGTATGAGCTCCTGCTCCTGCAACTGCCGGATCAAACATGGTACCTGTAATGGCAGGACTGCCTGAGAAGGTACCTCCGGTCGGAGTTACATAGGTAGCCAGGTCAAATGCCGGGGCATTCACACAAATGTCGGGCAGGGGAGAAAATTCAACCACCGGTCCAGGCTGTACTGTAATCGTATTGGTTGCAGAGCCTGTACAGCCAAAGCTGTCGGTAAAGGTATAAGTGAGCGTATGTACGCCATTGCCGGCAATTACGGGATCGAAGGCATTATTGACGACACCGTTCCCACTGTAAGTGCCTCCTGCGGGTGTACCTCCGGTGAGAACCAGCGGACTGCTGTTTTCGCAGATCACGCCAAGGTCATTCGTCCAGGTTACAACAGGGATAATCTCGGTTACGGTCACACTTCCAATCATAAGGGCAGTACAACCGTTGAAGATATTAAGTCCCCAAACGGTATAGACACCGGGAACTGTCTGCAGACCGAAGTCGATCACACTGCCAGTGCCGAATACAGGGGAACCGGAATTAATGCCGTTAATGAAGAGCTGGTATACGATGGCCGGCTCAGAATCAACGAGGCCGACAGGTACTCCGGCTTCACCCTGGCAGAAGGTACCTCCTCCGGTTACAAGGAAGGGATCGGGTCCGTCGAGTACGGTAATTGTATTGATGGCAGAGTTTTCACAGCCATTGGCATCGATATAGGTATAGGTGAGCGTATGTACTCCGGGTCCGGCCAAATTGGCATTGAAGTTGGGATGAACCACGCCCAGTCCGCTGTAAGTACCACCGAGCGGCATACCGCCGGTCAGGGTGTATACTGTGTCGGCCTGGCACTGGATGGCAAGAACGTTCGTCCAGGTAACCACCGGTAACGGATTAATGATCACTTCGGCACTGCCGGCCATGTTGCTGACACAGGTAGTTACAGGATTGGTGCCGACAACAGTGTAAATTCCGGCAAGGAGCTGGTTGCCAAATGACAGGGGAGCACCAGTGCCGGCAAGGATCTGGCCCGTGGTCACACCGTCGAGGAAGAGTTCATAATTCACACCGGTTTCTGAACCGTCCAGTCCGACTTCCACACCGATTCCGCCGATACAGTATTCACCTCCGCCGGTAACATTGAACACAATGGGAAGCGGATGAACGGTAACACTTCCGTTCACATATCCGTCCGGAATGATGGTACCAAATTGGTCACCATACATGCAACTGCCGAAGGTCGGATCCCATGTGAGTGCTGAATAACCAGTGGTTGCAGTGAATACCAGTTCGAACAACGTTCCTCCGTTCACGATGCTGGCAGGCGTAAGGGAGAACCAGAAGGCTGCAAGCTGGTCGGGACCGCTCGGAGAAACAGAGAACAGGTAACTGCTGGGAGCAGGCGGCTCTAGGGCCGGGTTGACATTCTGATATCCAACGTAGGCAAGCGTTGCCGGGTCATAGTTCAGTTTCAGGGACATGGAACCAATCATGAAGAAGTTATCAGCCGTAATGGGTACGACGATCTGTTCTCCGGTGCAGATTTCGAGATCAGGGGCATAGGTGATCACCGGAGCAAGGAATATAAATAGCTCGGCGCTGTTGGAAATCACAAAATTGCCGCAAAGTGCTTCAGTTACAACGCATCTGTAGAGATAACCGTCCATACCGATAACGGCATCGGTGATCTGCAGCGTGGGTGTATTTACACCAGAATAGAGGGCTGAAGGAACAAGGTCAGCGAAGCTGAGTCCTCCGTCGGTACTGAGCTGCCATTGGTATAAGTCGCCGCCGACAGCAGTAACACTGAAGGTGGGGTCGTCGCCAACAACGGCGATTACATCCACCGGGTGACCCGTGATCACAGGATAAGGATCAACGATCATACTGACGGTTGGTACATTGGCAACCGTACAGGTTCCGGGCAGGGTTACATCCACTTTCACCACATCACCCTGGGCAAGTGTGGTGGTGGAATAGGTGGGTAAGGAACCGACAGGAATGCTGTTGACATACCATATATAACTAGCACCCGTCAGGTCGACCGGTGAAGTTACACTGAAAGTAACATTATTACCCGGGCAGATGGTGGTTCCGGGTACTGCTGCGATGCTGGCAGGGACTGTGGTATAAGAGATAATGGACAATGATGCAGCGTATGATGTCACGGCTGTGGGTAATCCTTCATCAACCTTACATGCAAACAGGTAAGTTGCCATGGTTGATGATACATTATTTACGGTGAGAGAATTGGTGTTCACGCCGACGAACATGGCTGATTCAAAAAGATCTGTCCAGTTAAGTCCCCAATCCATGCTGAACTTCCACTGGTAGGTGGTGGCACCAGGAGCAGTGAGAGAATAATTAGCCGTGGCACCTTCACAGGCAGTGGCATTGTCAGGCTGATCTGTGATCACGATGCTGTTGGTTGAATTAATCTGGCCGTTTACCCAGATTGCAGGCAGAACACCACCGAATATGCTGCCGTATTGAGCACCTTCCACAGGTGTGAGTTGCCAGATGAGCGGTGTGGAACCGTCGATGAAGTCGAAGACCAGTTCAATTAATGTTCCGCTGCCGATGCTGGCGGGTATCATGCTGAACCAGGTCATATAGAACTGACCGGGTATCGAGGTATTGAAAAACTGGAATTCAGCTCCGGTATTCAGAGCGGGATTTTCATTCTGATATCCGATACCTGCATAGGTCATCACTGCAGGATCATAGTTCATTGTGATGTTGAAGGCTGCTATGTCCACAAATCCGATCACATTAATCGGAACAACAATCTGTGTTCCCGGTGCGGCTGTCATGGTGGGTGCAATGGTTGTGAGGGCAGGGGCTGCCACAATGATCAGGGTACCGGCATTGGAATATACTACCGGCGAACCAGGAGCACTTACGGCACAGCGGTATTTGTATCCATTGAAGCTGAGAGGAGCTCCAAGTATTTGCAGTTCAGTGGTGTTGACATTGTAATAGGGAGCACCGCTGCTGATATTGGTAAATGTCAGACCGCCGTCAGTGCTGACCTGCCACTGGAAGGAAACGCCTCCAAGTGCGGTGATGCTGAAAGATGCAGCATAACCGCTGAAGATGGTCGTATCCTCAGGTTGTCCGGTGATTACAGGAATGACCACCACAATGGCTCCACCGCTCATCATCTTGCTGCAAAGTGAGACTGTGTTGGTAGCCATCACCGTGTAAGTTCCGCCTGTTGTCTGCAGACCGAAGTCAAGGGCGGCACCGGTGCCGGCAAAACTTAGTCCGGTTGCAACACCGTTCAGATACAAATCATATGTGGTTCCGTTTTCAGATCCATCCAGACCTACAGCAACGCCGGCACCACCTGCGGGGTAGCTGCCTCCGCCAGTAAGATTGAAGGAGGCAGGCAGGGGAGCCAGGCCAATGATTGCATTGCCGTTCATTGAAATGGTTCCGCAGGCGTTGGTTCCGTTTATGGTATATGTTCCGGCTACTGTCTGAAGCCCGAAATCAAGGGCAAGGCCGTTACCGGCAAGGATGTACCCGCTTGCGGCACCATCGATTATCAGTTCGTACGCAACACCGGCTTCACTGCCATCAAGACCAACACTTGCTCCGGCACCTCCCGGACAGAATGTACCACCACCTGTGACATTAAATGTTAATGGCAGGGGATCGATGCCGATCACGGCATTGCCGTCCATGGTGAGGGTACCGCAGGCATTGGCAGCCATGATGGTATAGGTTCCGGCCAGGGTTTGCAGACCAAAGTCGAGGGCGTTTCCGTCACCGGCAAGGATATTGCCCGTGGAAGCGCCGTTAAGGTAGAGCTCGTAATTCACGCCGTTCTCAGAACCGTCGAGTCCGACAGCCAACCCGGCACCGCCTGCACAGTAGTTGCCGCCTCCTGTTACATTGAAGACCAGGGGCAGGGGATCGATGCCGATCACGGCATTACCGTCCATGGTGAGCGTACCGCAGGCATTGGTAGCTATGATGATATAGGTTCCGGACAGTGTTTGCAGACCGAAGTCGAGGGCGTTTCCGTCACCGGCAAGGATATTGCCTGTGGAAGCACCGTCGAGGTAGA
>CAZSQJ010000118.1:0-6187 GCA_964608665.1 uncultured Bacteroidales bacterium
CTCCCCTACTCCGGCTTCACCCAGATGATCTTCCACTGGTTGCCGTGCATGGAGAAGGTGGTCCAGAAGGTCTTCTTTTTTACCACGGTGGAAGTGCCGGTCTGGTAAAACGAATAGCTCGTTTCCCCGGATGATTCAGCCGCCATCTTCTGACAGGCTGCAATGAGCTCGGGATAAGCGGCATAGAGCGGGTCGGTGATCACGTTAAGCCCGATCTCGGCTGTATCCTGGTCGTACAATACCACCCCAGTTTTTTCCATCACCCACATCTCAAATGCCTGGTTTTTAACGATTGGTTCGATGATCCGCCCGAGCAGCCTGGCCGGTTCAAACACCGCGCTGATGGCACCGATGGCCTGAGTGTTCTGAATGATGGGATGGATGTCGACCACGGCCTGGTAACCCTCCACCACTCCAAACGCATTGCTCAGTACAGGCTGTTTGGTCTGAAATGCCGCAATCACATGCGGCTGGTTGCTGATGTCGGTACCCTGGTATTGATAATAGGCAGGTGGTTCTATGATCTGTAGTATCCCCTGGGGGGTAGTAAACACAAATTCTTCCGCAAAGGTGCAGGTATTGTATAACTCCAGCAGCTTTGCACGCATCACGGCAGTATCAATACCTGACTGGGCAAACTGCGCATTTGCATTCCCGATGAGGGTGTTCAGGGTATCGAAAGAGGCGGCCAGCCGGTCATGAACCACCGCCAGTTCATCCGGAAGTACTGTTTCGTCCTTGTCCTTTTTGCAGGAAACCATCAGGACTAATAAAATGAAAGCGACAATTGCAGGTTTCATCTTCATGTTACTGATTTTGATACGAAGTTAATCATTTCCCTGTAATGCCGGCATTCAAATCTGTTTGAATCACGGAGGGAGCAGTCCAGGCTTCAGTGCGGTTCTTTTTTCTACCTTAGCGCCATGAGGAACCTTCTGATTCCAGCTTTTCTGTTGTTCGCCTGCCTGATGTCTGCCGGAGGGGCCCGGTGCCAGGATACCGTGCCGCTGATACGGCTCAGTCCGTGCGACAGCCTGTGGTGTCATAACGGTATGGTATTCACCGGCATCGCCATGGAAGAGAATGGGAATATCACCGGCTTCCACCGTTTTTGCTCCGGCATACAGTGTGGTTATGAAGCCTATTATCCCGGCGGCAGGCCCGCCGCCGCACACACCTATACCGGCAGGCTGATTCACCTGGTCTTTTACAATGAAGAAGGCCGGAAAACGCTGGAATATCATCAGAAAATCCTGGATCAGACGTACACCTGGGGCCCATGGACAGATTACCGGGAAAACGGGAGCATCATCAGCCAGGGCAGCTATAAACTGATCAGGCAAAGGTCCGAAGGCAGGGGCGGGATCATCCTGCAATGGCAGTCTGTGAAAGACGGACGATGGCAGTTTTTTGACGAAACGGGCAAAGCAGTGAAAACGGAATTCTGGAGAAAAGGGAAACTGGTCAGGACAAAGAAAATCTGATATCAGACCTTATGAATCAGCTGAATCTCCGATAATTCTCTTCCAATCTGACGTATTCCTTCAAGAATTTTATTTGTTTGCTGACCTGATGGTCTTTTCCTTCCCTGTACATATTGAGACAATAAGGTTTCGTTCATGCCAATTTTTTGTGCAAGAAACTTGGCATTGATCACCTTATAATACTGAAAGAATTGTTTGAAATCGATGATGAAAGTAATATCATCCTGGCTTATTCCCACTTTCTCATCATCAAAATACAGATTTGCTGCCTCAATCGTATTTCCGATCAGTTCAGGAATCGTTCCGGCCGTTGTGAATATTCCATGATCTTCTGTATATGCTGAGAAACCGGTTTCGGTCTTCTCAATGATCACGGTAAGTTTATGCTTTATCTTTTTCATAGACATATCTTTACTTAACAATACCTGCAATTTTAAAAATCCTTTTTTCGAGTTTTTTACCTATTTCGTCATCTCCATGATCCGGGAAGATAATGAAGCCTGTTTTTTTATCGTGTTTCATTTTAATATGAGAACCTCTTTGGTTGATGGGATACCATCCATTTTTGATTAATATTCTGTACAACTCATTACATTTCATGTCTTAATCTTCTTTTCTCAAAGCCACAAACTTTTCTCGCTTCAGGCAGAACGATGTCCTGTCTGATCACTTCCGGTCTAAATAAATGAAAGTCATTAGGGATATCTCATTCAGGTTAACAGACGCTGCAAAAGTAAATAAAAATTTACCTTTCCGCAAGTTTTTCTGCCTGCTGAAGTTTAATTGATCGCCATCCCCTGCCCTGCCTGATCACAGTGCCGCCTCTGATCTTACTTCAAATGGATCATATGCGACCGGGTTTCCGGAGTCATATCCCCGTTTAAACCACCGCATGCGCTGCTGCGATGTTCCGTGCGTGAAGGCATCGGGAACGATATAGCCCTGGGCTTGTTTCTGAAGGCGGTCGTCGCCCACCGCACCGGCAGCACTGATGGCCTCCTCCGCATCGCCCGGATCGAGGATCCCTTTCCACCTGTCGGCATCATGCGCCCAGATGCCGGAATAATAATCAGCCTGCAGTTCCAGGCGGACAAGGTAACGATTGAATTCCTTCTCATCCAGCCGGTTACGAAGACCGTTCACTTCGTCGAGGGTTCCGAGCAGTTTCTGTACATGATGTCCCACTTCATGTGCCACCACGTATGCGATGGCAAAATCACCCGGAGCCCCGAAACGGCTTTTCAATTCCCCGCAAAAGCTCAGGTCTATGTAAACTTTTTCATCACCCGGACAATAGAACGGTCCGGTGGCTGCACTGTTGAAGCCGCAGGCCGACTGAATCTGTCCGCTGTACAGCACCAGTTTCGGCGGACGGTATGTCCGGCCGGATTCAGTGAAAATACGGTTCCAGGTGTCCTCCGTTTCCGCAAGCACCACTGCGATAAACTGAGCGAGGGTGTCGTCGCCCGGAATCTCAGTTCCCGCTTCGTTCCCGGCTCCTTCATCCGCAAGGTTCAGCAACTGTCCGGGATCCCCGCCGAGAAACAACACAAGCAATACGATGACGATAGTCCCGATGCCTCCGCCAAACGCGATCTTTTTGCCGCTCATGCCGCGGCGATCCTCGATGTTTTCACTCTGACGCAAACCTCTCCAGCGCATAATGCAAAAAAGATTAATTGTTCATATGGATTGACAGGAATAAAAGTACACCTTTTTTAAGCATTTTGTATATTCGCTTCAGTAACCACCACTCGCATGCAAAAAATCCGCTGTTTCCTGTTGCTTCTGGCCATCCCTTTTGCAGGCTTCGGCCAGCAAATCCTTTTCGTGAATGACAACGGCCTGCTGCAGGCCAATACAGACACAGTGCTGGCTGCGATCCAGCATGCCGGCTACAGCAATTACGACTATTTCGACGCCCGTGACAGCCTGCGGTCACCAACCTACCTCGAAATCGCCGGCTACGACCTGGTAATCTGGTACTGCAGCTCTGACGGAGTCGGCAATTATTTCTGGGAAGGTACCGATAGCGACAACTTCGCCCTGATTCAATATCTCAACAACGGTGGCAGGTTGTGGGTGATGGGAACGGATTTGCTTTACGACCGTTACGCCACCCCCCAGCAATTCATCCCGGGGGATTTTGTATACGATTACCTGGGCATTGCGGAATATCATGCACAGTCTTACGGTGACGACGGAGGACTGGGAGTTGCCCTGCTCGAAGGCACAGGGTTTCTGAGCTGGATGGGAAACCTGCAGTGGATATTCCAGACAGCCTGGTGGGTTGATGCCTGTCTGCCGGCCCCTGCGGCAACCGGCCTGTTCAGAATGGGACCTGCCGGCTATGTATTCGACAACTATTTTTCCGGCTTTGCCCTGGATAACGGCCATACCGCCGTCACATTCTGCTTTGACCCAGCAATTATTGACACATACGGCAACCGCCTGGTGCTCACCGGTGCAACACTGGATTACCTGCTGAACATCAGTGCTATACCATCAACCACTGTCAGTCAGGATATCCGGGTTTATCCCAATCCATTTTCTGACCGCCTGAATATTTGGTTTCCGGAAGAACCGCAGGAGTTTCTCATCCGGATGATGGATCCCTTCGGCCGTATCATCCTGGAGCAAAGCTTCAGCAATGAAGGGGGCAATCTTTTGCAGTTGAATCCTGATCCGGCTCCCGGGATGTATGTCCTTCAGATTACCGACAATGACCAAACCCGGACATTTCCCGTGTACCGGGTGAAATAAGCACGAGCTCATCGTGCCATTCAATTAGACCAGCGAAATATCAAACCGTGTAATTCAAACACAAATAGCATGAAAACAATTCGTTACCTTATCCTTTGTCTTCCTTTTATCATCCTTTTTTGCAGCTTTCATCATTTACATGCGCAATATAACTTCATGAAATATGGGAAGATTGATGATAATGACCTGAAAATGACTTTCTATCCCGGCGACAGTGCTGCAGAAGCCGTTGTACTGGGTGATTACGGTTTTGTCTACTTCCGCATCAACAATAAGGGCGATAACTGGGAGATGGTTTATGAACGGCATACAAGGATCAAGATATTTCACAGGAATGCGTTCAGCTTCGGTAATGTCCTGATCAGTTTGTACAAATTCAACAGTGACGAGGAAAGAGTCACATCGCTGAAAGGCACTACCTATTTCATTGAAAATGGGAAGATTGTTAAAGAAAACCTCAGGAAGGACAACATTTTCAACGAAGTGATCACCAACCGGCGTCTGGAGGAAAAGTTTGCCATGCCATCACTTAGGGAAGGATGTATCATCGAGTACACCTATACGATCAGTTCAGAGTTTTTCCACAGCCTGCCCACATGGTATTTTCAATACAGCATCCCGGTACGTAAAAGCAGCTTCAACGCACGCCTTCCGGAGTATTTCAAGTATTATTCCAATCTCAGGGGATATCTCACATTGGCTGAGAATAAAACCGAATCACGGACAGAGACCTTTACCATACCTTACCAAACCCAACCACAGGCAGGAGGATTGGTGGAACGCGGAACATACCAGATCAATTCAAACAGTCTGATCCGTCATTGGGTCATGGAAAACATTCCTGCCTTCAAAACCGAGCCTTTCATGAATCATGAAAAGAATTTCATCTCATCACTATACTTCGAACTGGCTTCGTTTAATTTTCCCGGGCAACAGGTGATCCCCTTCACGGATACCTGGGAAACAGTAAGCAAACAACTGCTTGAGGATGAATATTTCGGAGGTCAGATCAAGCATGGGGTTTACTTACAAGAGGAGCTTTCCGGTATTTGTAAGGGGACCATGACTGATACCGACAAAGCTTCAGCCGTCTTTTCCACTGTCCAGAAACTTTTTAAATGGAATGGCAGGTATTCCGTGATTACTTCCAGGAGTTTGCGAAAAGTAACTGAAGACAAAGCCGGTAATTCGGCTGATATCAATCTGGTACTGATCTCTGTGCTGCAAGATTGCGGGCTGAAGGTCATTCCGGTGGTACTGAGTACCAGAGAAAACGGGATAATCATGCCTACTCACCCAAGTATCAATCAATTGAATCATGTGGTGGCGCTTGTGAGAACCGGCGGAAAAAGCATCCTCCTTGATGCCACCCACCCGAACATTCCCCCGGGACTTCTTCCTGAAGATTGCCTGAATGGTCCCGCTTATCTGGTTCAACCAAACAAGGAAGAGAAAATTCAGACAGATTCACTGCAAGTATTTGCTACCTTACACGAAGCGGATTTACAGATGGATTCCACGGGTAAATACAGAGGCATCATGACCAGCACATTCCAGGCTTATGCAGCGCTTGACCGGAGAGAAAGAATTCTGAATCTGGAGAGTCCGGAAAAAATACTGGATGAAATTCGGGAGACACGGCCTGAACTGACATTTGGGGAACTCCGTATTCAGAACCAGGATAATCTTTCTGCGGATCTGATCATCAGTTGTCATTTAGAATGCTGCCACAATGAAAATCCCGGAATGATCTACATCAATCCGTTAACAGGAAGCACCCTTTCCGACAATCTTTTTAAGCAGGAAGAAAGGCTGCACCCGGTTGACTTTGTCTTTCGCCGGCAGGAAACATACCTTTTCCGCCTGAATATACCGGATAATCATGAGGGTACCTCTAAAAACTAAATTGTTAATAAATATTTGATAACTATTTGTGTATC
>CAZSQJ010000119.1:0-5975 GCA_964608665.1 uncultured Bacteroidales bacterium
GGCAGTTGCAACCCGCCTGGTGGGGAGCGGTGGTCCACTGGTCATCGCTCTGGAAGGCCAGGGACGGGTTGGACCAGCCGTTGGGCGCCGAAAAGCTCACCGGACTTTTAAAACCGGTGGAGAACTGTGCGATCGTAACGGCATTCAGTGCCAGGATCAGGACGATCAATGAAAGACTTGTTTTCATGGCAAGGCTTATTTTGCCTAAAGGTACGGAAACATTTCTCCTGGCGCCTTCGTGCTTTTGGTGTGAAAAAAAAACGCCTGAGCTATGGGTGATGTATAAATTTTTATTACAGAATCACGGGAAGGAAGGACAATCCGGCCCTCCTTCCCCATTTCCGTATCACCCCAGCGGGATCCGCTCCTTGTTTTTCTCCAGCCAGGCATTGAAATCCTGCAGTTCAGGATTCAGGGACCGGGTGGCTTCGATGTCCCGGGCGCCGCAAAAATCGGCCTCGAAATCGTGCTTGAACTGGAACATGTTGCCCATGTCGTCGGCACCGGGAAATCCTAACGACCGGTATACGTCAAAGGGAATGCTCTGGTAACGGACCTCCTGTCCGAAGGCCTTGCCCATGGACCCGGCCATCTGCTGCCCGCTAAGGTGTTCGCCGGCAATCGATACGGTTTTTCCGATATAGTCGCTTCCATTTCTGAAGATCTGATACGCACATTTTCCGATATCCTCAGCTGCAATGCCGGGTAATTTCTTGTCTCCCATGGGCAGGGCGAAGGTAAGGGTCCCGTCTTCGCCTTTCTTTGGGCCAAGTCCGAAAAAGATCAGATTATCCCAGTAAAAGGAAGTGTTCAGGATAGTGACGGGCAGGTCCAGGCTGGTAAAATACAGGTTGGCTTCCCCTTTGGAATCAAAATGGGGCACTTTGTATTTACCCTGGAGGGTGGGCATGCGGTGGTCGTCAATTGGTATCCATTTACGGGTATCTTCAAGGGAGGACCAGATCACGTGGTGCAGCCCGGCAGCCTTTGCCGCCTCAGCCATGGTGCGGGCGTGAACCTGTTCCTTTTCCGGGGAAAAGTGTTCCCAGAAGAAGGTGACGCAAAAGGCGCCGTAAGCACCCTGCAATGCAGCCGGCACGGTTCCCGGATCATCCAGGTCGGCGGCTACCACCTCGGCCCCGAGGCCGGCCAGAACCCTGGCTTTCTCCGTATTCACGTCGCGGGTGATGGCCCGCACCGAAAATTCACTTCCCTTATCATTCAGGATTGCCCGGGCCAAACTGCCGCCCTGAGCTCCGGTGGCCCCGAAAATTGCAATTATTTTCTTGTTTTCCATGATGTCAGATGTTTTAAATGATACAATTCACTGCTCCGGGTATCTTCCCGGTGAAAATGGTCCCGGAATAAAGCAGCAGACACTTAACAATGTCTGCCTGCAATGGGTTGCGGCATTACCGGAAATTAACAATACTTTAAGTATAAGAACATGTGCATACGAAAACGGATTCCCGTAGGCGTTGGGATAATTGAATCCCCAGTGTCCAGGGAATGTGTCTGAAATATGGAGAAATGATGATATTTGCACATCCATTCCTTTTATCCCGCTTTACTATCCGGGATATATGATCAGCGGTATTGCAAACATTATATCATATTGAACCGACCGTTATGAAAAACCCTTTTCCCCTGCCTGTCATGGTCTTCCTGCTGTTCCTATTACCCGGAAGCCTGTTTTCCCAGTTCCCGCATCCCGCTCTGACGGGTTACTGGCACAACTGGAATGATTTCAATGCACCTTATATTCCGATTGACCAGGTGGATTCACGCTACAATGTGATCGCAGTGGCCTTTGCCGTTCCTGAAGCCGGAAGCAATCACAAGATTATTTTCAATCCTGACGGTGTCAGTCAGGCTGCCTTTATCAGTCAGGTACAGACACAGCAGGCACAGGGTAAAAAAGTACTGATCAGCATCGGAGGTGCCACGGCACCTGTCATCCTGAACAATCCTGCCGAAAGGGACACCTTTTCAGCAAGGATGCTGACCATCATCAACACCTGTGGTTTCGACGGCATTGACATTGACCTGGAAGGAGGCAGCCTTAGTGTTTCGGCCGGTACCACCATATCCCTGCCCGTAGATCCGCCCCTGGTGAACCTTATCCAGGCCATCCGCGATATCATGCAGCAGTACCATCAGCAGCATCAAAAGAAGTTGCTGCTCAGCATGGCTCCAGAAACTGCTTACGTGCAGGGAGGATATACAGCTTTCCAGGGTATATGGGGCGCTTACCTGCCTCTGATCGATGCCCTGCGCGACAGCCTTGATGTACTTCATGTGCAGCTGTACAACAGTGGCAGCATGCAGGCACTTGACGGCAACCTCTACAACCAGGGTACCGCCGACTTTTTAGTAGCCATGACCGAAATGCTGATACAGGGTTTTAATACACCCGGAGGATATTTTCAGGGACTTCCCGCTTCAAAGGTAGCAGTAGGATTGCCGGCCTGTCCGTCGGCCGCCGGTGGTGGATTTACGGATACCGCAACGGTTGCAGCAGCCATCAGGTACCTAATAAACACTGGCCCTAATCCGGGAACCTACCAGCTGATCAATCCGGCAGGGTATCCCGGTCTGGCAGGGATGATGACCTGGTCCATAAACTGGGATGCCTCTCCATTCTGCGGAACATCATATGAATTTGCCGCCAGTTACCAGTCACTCTTCGGCACTGCTACCGGGCTGGATACCCAAATGCCCGGTATCAGACAATTATATCTCTGGCCAAATCCTGCTACAAACTGCCTAAACATTCGCTGTTCCTCAACAGAGACTTTGGGACGGCCCCCCGGGATCTTTGACATCCGCGGTCATCACCTGCAATGGCTTCCGGAAGACAGACAAGAAATGAAGATCAGCATCGAACACCTGAAAGAGGGATTATATCTGATCATTTATGGAGAACAGATCAGGCGACTGAGCGTGATTAAATAATAAGGGAGGTTTACTCCTGACTTTTATCAATCAAAAGCATTGATAACCAATGCCATGAACGATTCTATACGATTGGATTGATGGCATGGAGATGGGGGGTGGATTTGAGATTGAGGCCAATTGTTCACTGTACTTCGAAAAACAGACCCCTGTTGTCGCTTATTTACCGGGGAAGTAAGTCCCATCAACATCTCCGGTGCAAAGGCACCGTATATCCTGAATAACGGCTGCACCTGGTGGCAGGATTAGTTGCGGGTGTTCGCTGATCCAGTCGCCGGCCGGAAAGGCGGATATCAGTCCGGTAAAACGTTTTGCTGCCATCAGGGCATCCGTGGCATTGATGAAACCCGATGCATCCACATCAGCAGCGGTGGCTTTCAGTCCTTCCAATAGCGTGATACCGGTGAAATGCTTCAGGATGATCAGGGCATCGGTGGCGTTCACCCCTCCCCAGGGAAGGAAACAGGCTGCCTGCAGTTCACAGACACCAGGATCAAGACCTGTAAAGGAAAAAACACCCGTGCTGTCGGTCACCGTACTGTCGATGCACACTCCCCCTGCCATCAGTCTGACCATGACAGCCGCCAGCGGACTGAAAGAAGCATTATCATACTTAAGCGTTCCGGTAAGCCCTGAAGAACCTCCGGTATATTCAAACGCCCCGATATCATCAGCCGGTCCCAATGGCCTGGGATTGCCGTCGAAATCCAGCGAAGGGGCATTTGTACTGTCTGCCGCATCGATGGCAATGGATCCGGCCGAAAGGCGGAGGTCATCAGCCGGGGCACTGAGAAACAAACTGTCGAGGTCCGTATACAGTACCAGGGAATGGGCATCCTCACCGCTGAAGGCCGTCCATGCCCCTGCTTCCACTTCGGCCGTAGAGAATTCGGTGGTGAAACCCACGTTGACCGTGCGCATGGGATTGTCGTTCTGAAAAATATTGTAATCCCCGTGATAGTTCCCGGTTCCCGCATAGCCATCGATCAGCAGACCGATATTGTCGCCGCCGGCCACGATGCAATTGTACATATGAAGCGTATCGGCCGGATCATAGATCTGAACATTATACACACCCGCATCGAAAAAGGTGCAGTTATGCATCCTGACGGTCTTAGGCGCGCCGTGCCAGTCGAGTTCCACATTGGTCATGGCATTGCTGTGACTGATACAATTCGTCAGAACCAGGCTGTCCTGCCAGAGTTTATACCCTCCGTTCGCGCATTGATACGCAAGGCAATCATTTAACAGGGTATTTCTTCCGCTGATATCGAAGCCATCGTACATATGATGCGCCACGCAGTGATTAAAGACGAAATGATGCTGGTTTCCGTGCCCCAGGGCGAAACCGTCGGAATTGGCCGTACTGTCGATACAATCACGGGAGATACAATGATTGAAAACGCCGTTATAACAGGGATCGCCGCCGGAAGGGGAAACATCGATCCCATACCACGCAAAATGGTAGGTTTCGACTTCATTCAGTTCAAAATCATGTGATCCCAAAGCGATCCCGATACCGAAGAAACATGCATGCACTTTGAGCCGGTTCAGTTTGAAATGATGGGAGAATTCAATCCAGACGGCGGCATTGCTCCAGTTTCTGATCTCAAGATCCTCCAGCACCACGTATGATACGCCGGACAGTACCAGTCCCGTTCCACCCGGAATGTTTCCATCGATTATGGCATTTTCTCCGGGATAAGACATATAGTAAATCATACCGTCCAGCAGATTACCGGAGGAAGAAAAATACAGGTTTTCGGCATATATCCCTTCCCTGATCAGCACGCTGTCGCCAGCCACGGCCAGGTCAGCGGCATGCTGGATGGTCAGCCAGGGGAAAGCCTGTGTTCCTGGATTGCCGTCACTGCCCCAGGGAGCCACGTAACAGGTGGCAGCACCGGCCTGTATGGACAGAAGATGGCCGAGCAGAAGCAAGATCATTTTTTTCATAGCCGGATAATCTGTAAAGGGATGTGTGTAACTTTAAATTATCAGGATGATATAAAGTAGTAGTTTCGATTATCATGGACTTTTGCCGTTCAAAATGAACCGGCATCCCATCCGTAATCCACGAACTTCCATTTAAGGCTGCCGTGTTCCAGTTCAATCAGCAGGAATCCTTCCTCAAAACCCAGATTGGGGCCGGTCCACCACCGTCCGCTCACAGCCCCGCCGGTGATGAAATGCGTGCCATTGACATGAATGTCCTCCACCGTGTGCAAATGCCCCTGAAGCACTAATATCAGGCGATGCCGGGAAAACAGGTCCAGCACTTCTTTGGCATTCACCACCACAAGCGAGGAATCGTTGGCCCGCGTGGTACTGTTGTATATCTGATTATAAACCGTAAGGAAAGGGATATGGGTTGAAAGGATAATGGGAACAGTGGTGTCGGTGGCCGCCAGTTCGTTTTTGATCCAGGCCATCTGAACCGTGTCTATCATCCCGATGTAACGGCTTTTTCTGGTATCCTCCACCGAATTTAGTACCATGAATTTATAATCCCCGTAAGTAAAAGAATAATAAGACTTTCCAAGGCGTTTCTCAAACATCTTTTCCCCGTATTCGGGATGTGCGGGATCGGCATTTGCCTTATCATAAATTCCATAGATTTCATGGTTTCCCAGGGTATTGTACACCGGCATGTTCAGTTTGCTGACCGTGGATTGGTAAAGATTATACAGCGAATCCGCCCGTCCATAGGTTTGCCCGAGAGCATCCAAAATAAGGTCACCCCCGGTAATGACAAAATCAGGGTTCAGCCTGTTCACTTCCCCAATGGCCTGTGTAAAACCTTCAACCGCTTTTCTTTCGGGTTGCAGGTGGATGTCGGTCATGAAAACAAAACGGCATTTTGCCGTGGAAGACTGAGACCATAAGGATTGTACGAATAAAAACATGATCATTACCGGGAGCAGTAAAGCGCGGATGATGACTTTTGTAAAATGCATGTCTGGAAGTTTAATAAAGTATACTCAGTCTTGACAGGTTTGCGAATGCAAAGCTGTTTAGAC
>CAZSQJ010000120.1:0-5554 GCA_964608665.1 uncultured Bacteroidales bacterium
TATCGTGCGGATGCATACCGGGGAACGTGTTGTGGTGAAGCGGATACAGCTGATACGATAGCCTGTTTGCCTTAGCGTAAATGTTTTCTCACACCTAAGACGCCAAGACGCGAAGGGAAACCCGCGTCTTTGGTCTTAGGTGTGAAAGAAAAGTCAGCCGGACCGGGGATCCGTCCTGCAACGAAGACCTGAAGCAATGATTTACCGGACATATTGAATCCGCAGGGTCATGCCATGGCATGACCCTGTCGCTGAGTATCATTTTTTTGCAAACCTGTTCCGTACCGGTATAAATAAGAATGATGTTTCTGTGCATCATATCCCGGCAATTCTGAAATATTTAATTTAGTTTCTCATCTTTTTAAAAAATGCCTATAAGCGCTCAAATATTTTGAATTGTTCTTTTCATACTTTTGCGCTCAAATATGGCCAAAAAGTGGCATTAACTTTATCAGTCATCGGTATTCTGCTGTCAGCCATCCTGCTGTTTAATCATGCAAGGCGGTTTCTCACCGCCTCCTACCTTGGATTTTTTTTCCTCGGTATCAGTCTGTACGGATTGTATTACTATATTCTGATAAATTCGAAGTCGGTTGCTGCGGTCAGGATATCCATGTTAATGGTTCCTTTCGCAGGTTCCATTATTTATCTGATCGGTCCGCTTTTTTACTGGTATGTGAGAAGCGTATTGAACGACAATCACAGATTGGGTAAGCGGGACCTTTGGCATTTTCTGCCGATGCTGGTTTATTTCATTGCCGGAATACCGGCATTTTTTATTTCCGGTGCTGAACGGGAAGCGACAGCTTTGGCCATCGTACGCGATGCCGGAGCATTGCATCAGTATCGTCCCACACTGTTATCCACTTTCGTTTCCTATCCCGTGCTTTTTTTGAGCCGTCCGGTGCTGGTACTGGCCTATGTGACCTGGTCGGCTGTATTGTTCTTCGGTTTTCTGAGAAACCAGGGAAACAGACGTATCATTGCAGGCAGATTGGTTATAACAAGATGGTTGCTTGTATGTTTCGGGTCATTATTTACCTTACTGGTTTGTCATATTCTTGATGTGTTTAATTTCACCCTGCATAATGTCAGTTATGCCATTACTTTTCAAGCATTGCAGACAGTCTCTGCTGTTGCACTGGCTGCTTTGTTGATAGTACCTTTTTTTTCCCCGGCCATCCTTTTTGGTTTACCCAGATCCACTTTGCCCGAAGTCACGACGAAATTTTCCGATAAACAATTGCATACATCTGATAACAACGGAAAGAAACCGGAACATAGATTTAAATCAGATTATATGCAGTTGATCGGTCAAACCATTGAGAGGTATATGCAGGAGCAAAAGCCTTACCTGCTTCCCGATTGCAACCTGGCTTCTTTTTCTAAGCTCTCAAAACTTCCTGCACACCATCTGGCCTATTATTTCCGGGAGATTAAAAAGCAATCTTTCAATGACTTCCGCAATGAATGGCGGATCAGGCACGCCAAGGATCTGATTAAAAACGGAAGATCCACCGGACTAACCCTGGAGGGCATCGGATTGGCTTCCGGCTTTTCCTCCCGAAATGCTTTCTTTATGGCTTTCAAGAAAGTTGAGGGCATCCCGCCCGGATCTTTTACAGCCCGATTCAGGGAATAATAACAACCCGTCATTCCCGATTTTGTACTATTTCTCAAAAATGATACAAAGTCTGACTGCCGATAACAGCAGGGTGTTCCTTAAAATCAGATTTTTGTTCATGTAGCGACACTTCACTTTACGATTTGTCTCTGGTCTGTCACGCTTCATCCTGTAAAGATTCAGGTCGCAAAATGAGATACACTGCAAGTGAAATTTTTACATGTTGTTACAGGATGCTGAATATTTTCTACAGTTATGCCGATGAATCCGGGAATCAATTTCTCGCATTCCTATGTTCTTTCGGTATCGTATTCAATATGCAAAGCCGGATTGGCGAAAACATCCGGTTCATGGCAGTCCGTTCATTTTTAAGAGAAAATCTCAAAAAAAGTAAAACATATGAAAGCACTTTTACCTGCCATTACGCGAATGCCGGCCTTGATCCTGCTGATCACCTGTCTGGTGTTTTCCGTTCACGACCTGATTGCCCAGACGGCTTCACAGCAGTTTACAGCAAGCGGCATTTTTATTGTTCCCGCGGGAGTGACCAGCATTACAGTTGAGTGCTGGGGCGCAGGAGGAGGAGGAAGCACTATTACCAGCAACAGCTTAAGGGGTGGCGGCGGAGGTGGTGGAGCTTATACACGCAGTGAAATCCCTGTGACTCCTTTTTCATCATATATCGTTGAAGTGGGTGTCGGTGGTACAGCCAGCAGCAACGGAGGGAATTCCTCATTTGCCGGAAATGCGGTAATTGCCGCCGGCGGAAGTGGTGGAAGTTACAATTCATCTGCGCACGGTGCCGGAGGAAGCATTGCTGATTCTCACGGAGACCTCATTTATCCAGGTGGTAATGGCGCTAATGGGGGAATGACTTATTCAGGAGGTGGAGGTGGAGGTGCCGGAAGTACAGGACCAGGAGGAAATGCACCTGCTGCAGCATACGGATCATACGGAGATGGTACTGAAATAAACGGTGGAGACGGTGGTGCCAGCGTCAGCGGAAGCAGTATTGGCAGCAACGGTGGTATTTATGGTGGTGGTGGCAGTGGTGCAGTGACAAATTCAAATACTGACCGGACAGGCGGAAACGGTAATAATGGATTGGTAATTGTTAGCTGGGAAAAGGCTGAGTTCATAACATTCTATAACAGTGGAACTTATATTCCACTTCCCGATGTGACCTTTGTATCGGTGCAATGTTGGGGCGGAGGTGGGAAAGGTGGTGCCGTAACTTCAGGAAGTAATGAAGTTGCCGGAGGAGGCGGAGGCGGAGGTGCCTGTTCAGGAGGTACGGTATCTGTTATACCCGGCAACAGTTACACCGTCAATGTCGGTGCAGGCAGTACAACAACATCACCAGGAGGAGATTCCTGGTTTATTGATGCATCTACCATCCTTGCAAAGGGTGGCAACAGTGCAGCAAACAATACCACAACAGCTGCTTCCGGCGGAGCGGCTGCTTCAGGTACCGGATCATTGAAATTCAGCGGAGGATCAGGAGCGGCCGGTTCAACATCAAGCAATTACGCAGGCGGAGGTGGTTCCTCTGCCGGCACAGGCGCAAATGGAAATACAGCCAGCAATGCAACCGGAGCTGTTGCACCTGGTGGCGGCGGTGCAGGCGGTAATGGGAGAAGTTCACTCAGTGGTGCCGGTACAGCCGGTGTTGCACCCGGCGGCGCCGGAGGGGGTGCTTACCGAGGTTCAGGTTCAACTACATATGCCGGTGGCTCGGGAGCCAAAGGACAGGTGATCATCTCCTGGGAGTGTGACGCCGACATATCTGATATGACTACCACGGCGACAGATATATGCACGGGAAGCACATCCACCGTGACCGTCACTTCTTCCACCCTCGCTGATGGGACCTACACAGTATACTACTATCTCAGCGGAGCCACTACCCTTATTGCGCAGGCGGTCACAATGGTGTTTTCCGGCGGGACAGGTTCATTCTCAACAATTGTTTTGTCAAACACCGGTGCCACCCTCCTTTCCATTGCCTCTGTAGGTTGTGCATTTGTGGTTGCCGGACAAGACTATATGGCTGATTTTGCCGTGTCTGACGGTATACCTTTCTCAGGTTTGTATGCATCCTCAGCTACCGTCACTGCTGGCAGCAGCACAAATTTTTTCTGGGCTGCCTCCAGTCCGATGCCGACTTCCTGGTCGTGGTCATTTCCCGGCGGGATTCCTTCCACCAGTACCTTGCAGAATCCGGCTAATATTACATACAGTACTGCAGGATATTATGATGTCAGCCTGAAGGTTTCCAATGGTTGCGGGAGTGATTCAATCACAAGTTCTTACTATGTTACTGTAACCAATGTTCCGGTGACGACCACATGGAACACTGCCGGATTATATGACTTTACTGTTCCTTCATGTGGTGTCACCTCGGTCAAGCTTGAATGCTGGGGAGGAGGAGGCGCAGGCGGCGGAAGTAATTCATCCAATGGAACGGGCGGCGGCGGTGGCGGCGGCGCTTACTCGTGGATCAACAGTGCACCGGTTACTCCCGGGCTCACCTATACAGACGCCGTTGTGGTCGGAGCCGGTGGCATTCCCGGTACGAATTCCGGGAATGGAGCCGCTTCCTCAGTGACTATTGGAGGTACGGTAATTGCATATGGTGGATATGGCGGAACTTTTTCCGCGAATGGCGTGGGAGGAAACGGTGGATTCGGTGATTTCATGGGAGGTTTGGGATCCAATGGCAGCAGTGGTAACTATGGTGGTGGCGGTGGTGGCAGTGCCGGCATAAATTCTTACGGGGACTCGGCGATAAATACTGCAACCGGAGCCCCTGCCGTGACAGGCGGAGGACCCGGTGGAAACGGAAGATCCAGTAATAACGGAAATGGGTCTGCTCCTGTTTCAGGTCCCGGTGGCGGCGGAGGAGGCTGCAGGGCAGGTAGTACTGGACGAACGGGAGGGAATGGTTATGCAGGGCAGGTAAGGATCACATATACTGTCCAGCCTCCTCCGGCAATTTCCCTTGGCACCATGCCTGCTGTCAAACAGGGCACGACTACGGCAAACCTGCCTTACCTGACCACTGCCGGCAGCCCCGATCAATATTCCATTGACTATTATGCCATCGCCGAATCAGCCGGATTTGTGGATGTCAGCAATGCCGCACTCACGGCTTCACCTATTGTACTCACCGTACCAGCCGGTGCACAAATGGCAACATATTACGGCGAACTCACCGTCAGGAACAGTATCGCCACCTGCGTGAGCAGCAGTTACCCGATCATGGTCACTGTGACACCTCCCGACTACCCCACAACGACCACGCCGGGGAATAAGGTTGTCTGTTCGGGAGCCACTTTCGTGGAACTCACCACCTTTGTGTCTCCGAACCCCGGTGGCGGGACCGTTCAATTCTTTATCGACGGCAACCCTGTTGGCTCTCCGGCCAGTATCAATGCAGGCAGCGGAATGGCTTCCTGTATATACGATCCTTCCTCTCTCAGTCCCGGAAGCCATGCCATCCGTGCTGACTTTTCAGGTTACAATAATTACCTGGCCAGCAGCAGCAACCCGGGCAATGATGCCACCCTCATGGTGAATGCCAAATCAGCCGACCCCACCTCCGCCACGGCCACGCCAGCAATTATTTGCAGCGGCGGCAGCATCACCCTTAACCTCATTGGCGGCGGAGGCGGAACCGGCGAAATGATCAGATGGTACACTTCCTCCTGCGGAGGAGACCTCGTGGGAAGCGGAAACGGACTGCCGGTAAGCCCGCTTGTCACCACAACCTACTATGGCCGTTATGAGAACGGCAGCCCGTGCAATTATAATTCTGCATGTCAGCAAATTACCGTCACAGTACTCACGCCGGGCACCTGGACGGGAACCGTCAGCACTGACTGGAACCAGGCAGGCAACTGGTGCGGGAATACCGTACCAACGTCCGCC
>CAZSQJ010000121.1:0-3648 GCA_964608665.1 uncultured Bacteroidales bacterium
CCGTACTGCTCATCCGGATGTTGCTGATCACATTGTTCTCTATCGTATAGGTTCCTGCATTGGCATAGATCCCCCGGAATGCAACGGCCCCGCTGTTCACCCAGGCCGGTCCGCCACAACCGGCAGCGCTGCCGCCGATCATATTGTTCCGGATATAATTATTGGTGCTGGTAGAAACCGGCATAAAGCTGATGGCAGTCTGTGCCGTGGTGGCCGCCGTGGCCAGATCATAACAGAATATATTCCCGTCCACCGTCCAGGCAGTTCCCGATCCGATACCGGAAACCAGTATCCCGCTGCTGCGGAAGTTTTTGAATTCGTTGTTGAGCACCCGGATGCCTGAATTCGACTGGCTCACGGTACTGTAACTGCTCAGCAGGTTGTTGGGATTGGTGGCATTGGCATTGCGGAAGAGGTTCTCCGTGATCAGGAAGTTGTCGTTACCGGTGCTTACCCCCGCCCCTATCATCAGCAGTCCTCCGTTGGACGCACGGGTGCATCCCTCGATGATACAGTTGCGGATGGTATGATTGCAGGCATCATTCGTAAAAGCGAGGGTGCCGTTGAAGCCTGCCAGGTTACGGAATAGCAGGTAGCGGTCCTGGTAATCATATCTGCCATCTATCGTTACACGGTCGGCTCCGTTGAAACGGATCAGTTCCATATTTACATTCCCGGTGATGTTCCGTATTACCGGCTGATCAGGAACGATGGTCAGGCTGTAGGGTCCGTTCTCATCTTCCAACCATTGGTTGAGTGCATGGGTACCGGGCTCCTGAAGGTCGCTGATGACATAGGCCTTCATGTTGCCGCAGAGGGCGCCATTGTTCACTGCTTCAAACAAACCGCCGTTCCCGCTCAGGGTCGGGTAATCCCCGCCGGTTCCCACCGTTACGACGGCCGGCAGTGAATTCAGCACGACCGCCGTATTGGTGGCAAATCCTGTGCAGTTGCCCCCTGCGGAAACCGTATAGGTCAGCACATGGGTGCCGGGACCTGCCAGGGAAGGATAGAAGAACCCGTTCACCACCCCGTTGCCGCTGTACGTTCCGCCCGGAGGATTGCCACCGCCCAGTTCAACAGGACCGCCATCGAGACAACTGACGGCAAAAAGCCCCGTAAAGCTCACCTGGGGAGAAGCCATCACATCGATCGTCACAGATGCATCATTGACCGAACTGCACTGGTGGTCGTCGGTCACAGTCAGGGAATACAACCCGCTGTGTGTGGTCAGGGCGTTCTCAATGAAGGGGTTCTGTGCCGTTGAACTGAAACCGCCGGGACCGGACCAGGCATACTGATAGCCGCCACCGCCGCCACCGCTGCCGCTGCCGTACAGTGTAAAGTCCTCCCCTGCACATATTTGCAATGGGTTTGCCGTGGCAGCGGCAACAGGATTGTTGTAAATCTGAATGGAAACGCTGCAGGCAGCCGTATTGCCATTGACATCTGTCACGATATAGGTCACCCAGCTTTGACCCACATTGAAAAAGGTCCCGCTGGCATCATTGGCTCCATTGCCGCCGGTGACGCCAGAGATCTGGTAGTTCACCGCCTGTATCCCGCAATTATCGCCAAAAAGCGGAGCAAGGCCGGTAACAAGGTTGCCGTTCTGACCGGCTGGCACACACAGGGTCACCGGCTGCGGACACTGCACCCAGGGTGCCTGATTGTCAAGTACCGTCACTGTTTGGGTACAGGTGGATGAATTCCCGTGAATATCAAGCACCTTCCAGGTCACTACCGTATTGCCCACTGCATATTGCCCGTTCACCGGCGCATTGTTCGTTACGTTCTGCACCCCGCAATTATCAGAGGTCTGCGTTGTACCAAGGTTCAGAACCATGGCATAACACTGCCCCTGGATGACATTGACCGTGATTTGCTGCGGGCAGATGATCGAAGGAGGCTGATTGTCAACCACCGTCACCTGCTGACTGCACTGGCTGGTGTTTCCGTGAATGTCCAGTACATACCATGTAACAATATGATTTCCAACCGGATACTGCCCGGATACCGGAGCATTGTTGTAGTAAGACTGAATGCCGCAATTATCATAAACGCCCGGTGTTCCAAGGTTTGCAATGGTTTTGAAGCACTGACCCTGATCGGTTTGGGTATTGATATGCGGCGGGCAAATGATACTCGGTGGTTGGTTTTCGGTCACCACGACAGCCTGGGTACAGGTGGCAGTATTTCCGTTCACATCGGTCACGATCCAGGTAACGACATGATTACCAACGGCATACTGCCAGTTGCCCGGTGCATTGTTGCTTACGCTCTGTACTCCGCAGTTATCCCAGGTCTGGGGAGTGCCCAGGTTGGTTATGGTGGCAAAGCACTTTAACTGATCAGCCCAGGCGTAATATGTCTGAGGACACTGTATTACCGGTGGCTGGTCATCGCCAACGGTAACGGTCTGGGTACAAGTGGCAGTATTCCCGTTCTGATCAGTCACCGTCCAGATAACGATATGACTGCCAACCGTATACTGCCCGTTAACGGGTGCATTGCTGACCACGCCCTGCACACCGCAGTTGTCGCCGGTCTGGGGGGTACCAAGGTTGCTGACTGTCGCGTAATTCTGACCCTGGTCGGTGTTCACCGATACAGGTGGCGGACAGCTGATTACCGGCGGTTCATGATCCAGGACGGTGACGGTGAAGCTGCATGTGGCGGAATGACCGCAAAAATCGGTGACTATCCAGCTTACCGTTGTGGTTCCCAGCGGATAATCATCCGAAGCATCGGACGAAGCATTATTATTATTCGTCAGATTTGAAACTCCGCAATTGTCATCTGTCTGGGGTACCGGTACATTTACATAAGCACCACAGACTCCAGGATCGTTGCTGACCTGGATGTTCTGGGGACAGGTGATGACGGGATCATCCCTGTCGCCACCGCTTCTGGTAATATAGCAATTAACTGCGTTGTTGCAGTTGTCCGCGATCCTGTACATGTAGGTGAAACTCCAGACACAGTTGTTGTAGTTGGCGCCGGGGGTGGTGCCGGTCACCGTCACTGTCAGGTCATTGTCGCAGTTGTCGGTGTAGAGGGCCTTCACCGCAGCAATAAGTGTTTCCGGGTTGAAGGCCTGGGCCACGCTCAGGCATTCGTTCCGGTTGCTGATGTTCAGGCTGGAACATCCAATATCCGGATTGACCAGTTGCGGTGCCTCCTGATCCCCGCCCCAGCGGGTAAATGCACAGATGGTACTGTTGCCACAGTCATCCGTCACATAATATTCATACAGGAACATCCAGATACAATCATTCGTTCCATCAATCAAAGCCTGGGATTTCAGCGACACGGTCAGGTCGTTATCGCAGTTGTCCGTATATAAGGCCTTCACGGCACCGAACATGGTGGTGGGATCGAAGTTCTGTGCTACGCTCAGGCATTCATGCACTCCTCCCATCATCAGGCTGTTGCAGTCAATGTCGGCATCGACCAGGTGAGGCACTTCAGTATCTCCGCCGCTGCGGGTTAGCGTGCAATAAACGGAGTTGTTACAATTGTCTGTGATCTTGTATTCGTAGGTGAAGCTCCAGGCACAGTTGCTGTTGTTGGCGCCGGGATTGGTGGCGGTTACCGTCACTGTCAGGTCATTGTCGCAGTTGTCGGTGTAGAGGGCCTTCACCGCAG
>CAZSQJ010000121.1:3748-5538 GCA_964608665.1 uncultured Bacteroidales bacterium
TGGGCCACGCTCAGGCATTCGTTCCGGTTGCTGATGTTCAGGCTGGAACATCCAAGCAGCGGATTGGCCAGATAAGGAGCTTCCGTATCTCCGCCGCTGCGGGTCATTTGACAGACGGAAATATTGTTACAGTTATCTGTCACATAATACACGTAAAGGAACCGCCATTGGCAGTCACCCGTGGCACTTAACAGAATATTGGATTTCAGACTGACAGTTAAATCATCATCACAATTATCTGCATAAATTGCCTTAACTTCGTCGAACAAGGTGGTGGGATCGAAGGTCTGTGCCGCGCTTGTACATTCGTTCACTCCTGTGATATTCAGGCTGGAACATCCAATTCCCGGATTAACCAGTTGCGGAGCCTCCTGATCTTCGCCCCATCGTGTAAAGGCACAGATGGTAGTATTTCCGCAATCATCCGTCACATAATACTCATACAGGAACATCCAACTGCAGTCACCAGTACCGGAAACCAGTGCATTGGTTTTCAGTGTGACAATCAGGTCATTATCACAGTTATCCGTATATAAAGCCTTCACGGCACCGAACATGGTGGTGGGATCCCAGTTTGCAGCCTGGCTCAGACATTCAGAGACATAGGGTATCATCAGGCTGTTGCAGTCGGTAGCCGGATCAGCCAGTACAGGGGAATCATGATCCTCAACCGTCACAGACTGGGAGCAACTCGCTATATTTCCGTTCACATCAGTGACTGTCCAAATAACGATATGATTGCCGACTGCATACTGTCCATCGCCGGGTGCATTGCTGGTCACACCCTGAACACCACAATTATCGCCCGTTTGAGGGGTTCCAAGGTTACTCACGGTTGCATAGCACTGTCCCGGGTCAGTATTGACAATGACCGGCTGAGGACAGGTGATGGTAGGCGGGGTCACATCTTCAACGGTTACGGTAATGCTTCCACAGTTTCCGGGCAGGGCACAACCGCCTTCGCCCCTGGCATAGTAGGTTGTAGTGACAGCGGGAGAGACTGGTAAAGAAGTCCCTGATCCCAATGCCGTCCCGCCGCAGGATTCGCTGTACCACTGCCAGCCTGTGTTGTCGTTCAGTTCGCCTGAAGCAATGCTCAGGGTGGTTCCTGATCCCGGGCAAACAGGATTCAACGAGGCAGATAAAACGGGTTGGTCAGCCGGCAGACAGGCTTCACCCACCTGGAAGTCGCTGAAGGAATTGATATTCTGAGCTTTTATTGAAGTTGAAGCCAGGTTTGTCACGGCCGGATACGTCCATCCGCCGTTGTATTTACCCACGATAAAACTGTTGTAATCCGAACCTGCGTCCATTTCGGAAGCATCCCAGTGCAGGCTTACATCGGCATTGAAAGGCTCCAGACCGGAGATCCGGCTGAGTGTCCAGCTGCGGTTCACCGACTTGCCCGGATTGATTGTGGACGATCCGATACCTGCATGATCCCCGGCTGCCGTGCCCACGGATAGTTGGCCGAAGTCTCCAACCGCCGAGAAATCAACACTTACCGGTGCATAGGCAGTGGCATCCCCGATCGGGAAGGTAAAACTGGATGGTCCGCCTGACTCATAATATTTCCGGATATCACCCTGGACATAGCGGGATGGCCCGGCACCCGTAACGGGTCCCATTAAGAAGCTGAACGAGAGATAAGCTCCGTTGGTTTTTATCATCCCTGCGTTGAAATTCAGCGATTGTAACACATGGATGGAATTCCCGCTCATGCTGATGCCGGCAAGATTATTCAGCGTCAAAACCTTAATATTATGGAATCCTGATACCGTTTGTTCAGC
>CAZSQJ010000122.1:0-5429 GCA_964608665.1 uncultured Bacteroidales bacterium
ACGGTTCCTATTATACATTCGGTTTTTCTGTAAGGTGTATCAGGGACTAAGCAATTTTCAAATTCAAATATACTCATTCTTGCCAGGTTTGCGAAGAAAAGCTGGGTAGAATGAGTAATGCCGTACACTGTTCTGAAGTTTTTTTTTCGCAAACCCATTCCGTGTCGGTATACTTCAAGGACTGAAATAATAATTTTTAATCAAAATGAAACATAAACTTCTACTATTCGCAACCTTGCTGCTTCTCGGCATCCAAAGCTATGCCCAGACCGGAGTAGCCATCAACACCACCGGCGCCGACCCCGACACCAGCGCCATGCTGGATGTGAGTTCAACCACAAAGGGACTTTTAATTCCCCGAATGACCCAGGAGCAGCGAACGACAATTGCCCTTCCTGCCAAAGGGTTGCTGGTTTACCAAAACGACAGCATCGAAGGCTTTTATTATTACGATGGTTTGGCATGGACAAACCTGGCGCTGGTCAACTTCACCGAATCCAATTTCACTTACAATTCAAGAACAGGCGTGAAATTTATACCCAATAATGCCGCTGCAGACGTTGATTTAGTTTTGCAACCAAAGCGTTTTGGTGCAATCATTGCCCAACAGCCTGACGGAACCAACACTGGCGGCAACCGAAGAGGTTATCTTGCAACGGACCTACAGAGACTAAGAACGGATGCTGCAAAGGTGGCAAGTGGAAATTACGCAACGATTGTTGGAGGACAAAATAATACTGCCAGCGGAGAAAACTCCACTGCAATGGGATCAGGAGTAATTGCCAGCGGAATACTTTCCACTGCGATGGGTGGTGGTACAAAAGCGAGTGGACATAGTTCAACTGCAATGGGTAGTGGTTCAACAGCCAGTGGTAATTATTCCACTGCAATGGGGCGTTATACAACAGCTCCCTCTTATTACGAAACCGCTTTAGGATCATTTAATACCAATTACACACCTGTTTATTCTGATGATTGGGACAATACCGACCGACTTTTTGTAGTCGGCAATGGAACAAACCCTTCAGCCAGAAGCAATGCCCTCACCATTTTAAAAAATGCGAATACCACTATTGGCGGTTCGCTCACCCTAAACGGAAACGGAACCAATACAAGCATCACGTTCCCAACGAGCAGAGGCACCAGCGGGCAGGTACTTCAAACAGATGGAAATGGTGGCACAAGTTGGGGGACAGCAGCCAGTCAATGGGTTACACGTGGTGCCGACATCTACTATAGTACAGGAAATGTTGGTATTGGCACATCCACCACCAATGCCCAATTGCAACTAAGCAATTCAATTATTAACCGGAAAATTGTAATGTACCAGATTGATGATAACGACCATCAGTTTTATGGCTTGGGGGTAAATAGCAACACACTGCGTTATCAGGTGTTAAGCGGTTCGGATAGTCACGTTTTTTATGCAGGTTCTTCAAATTCTTCATCAACTGAATTATTCAGGATAAAAGGAACCGGCGAAATTGTAATCCCGGCATTAACAACGCAGGGGATTATACAAAACAGTGCCACCGGTGTATTAAGCAGCACCAAAGGAACTGCCAACCAGGTGTTAAAAATGAATTCCGCCGGAACAGCTACGGAATGGACATCTGAATCAGACCCCACCGTACCGGAAGGTACACAAGCAGGACAGATGCAGTATTGGAACGGATCAGCCTGGGTTACAGTTGAAGCAGGAACTTACGGCCAGGTACTCGAATTTAGGAATGACGGGCCGGAGTGGGTTGATAAAAACATAAACACACTCAATATAGGTGATGCTTACCAGGGTGGTATCGTTGCCTATATCCTGCAATCAGGTGATCCCGGATATGATGAAAATGTAAGACATGGGTTAATTGCCGCGCCAGCTGACCAAAGTACCGAAGCAAGCTGGGGTTGTATGGGGTATAATGTGGGTCTTGCCGATATTCAAATAGGTGCAGGGGATGGGAACACCCAAAGGATATTAGTAGATTGCAGTGAATCCGGAATCGCTGCCAGATTATGCTATGATCTTGTTTTAAACGGATACTCCGACTGGTTTCTTCCGAGTGGAAACGAGTTAATGAAACTGTATCAGAACAAATCCGCAGTCGGTGGTTTTGAAAACACTTACTACTGGGCTTCTACCAAAATAAATTCGAATTATGCTATTGCAGTCGATTTTACCAATGGAAATGCGCCTTTTGATATTGAAAAGTCTTCACTGAGACGAGTTCGTGCCATCCGGTCATTTTAAACAGAAAAAGCATTAAAAATTTTAGAAAACAGTAATTTACGATAAAATGAAACACTCTCTTCTACTCTTCGCAACAGCGCTTCTCCTCGGCATCCAAACCTTTGCCCAGACCGGAGTAGCCATCAACACCACCGGCGCCGACCCCGACACCAGCGCCATGCTGGATGTAAGTTCAACCGAAAAGGGAATTCTGATACCCCGGATGACCTCCGGACAACGCACCGGTATTTCCGGTACTGCCACCGGACTACTGGTTTTCCCAAATGATGGAAACGCCGGTTTTTATTATTATACGGGAACCCAGTGGAACTACCTCTGGTAATCTAATATAAACATTATCAAATAAATACAGCAAAAATTTTACAATAATTTATAATAAACAATTCGATGAATAAAGTTCACAAATCAATAGTTAACCTGACTTACAATAGTTGTTGGGTTATTGTTTTCACATTGCTGGTGTTCGGCTTTCAGGTTTCACGGCTTGAAGCCCAGCAACTCAGTATTGGCAGCGGGGTACATTTCGTAAACCGGGCAACAGTAATTGTAAACGGCGACAGCCTTGTGAATCGTGGAACCCTCTTAAACAAAAAGGATGGCGTTACCGGCCTCACAGGTAACCTGAATAACCATGGCTCTCTTACCAATGAAAAAGGGAGTGTCGTGAGCCTGGTCGGGACAAATGCCCAAACCATCGGGGGTTCCAATCCGAGCACTTTCTCAACCCTCAACATCAACAACAGCGCAGGTTTAACACTTGCCAAAGATGCTACCGTAAACGGAAATCTCAATTTCCAAAACGGCATTATTACTACCGGAACCAACCTGTTGACGGTTGGCGACACCGGAACCATCACCAATGCCGCTGCCAACAAATATGTGGATGGCAAACTGGCCAACACTTTTGCAGCTACCGGTACTAAAACCTTTCCGATAGGTAAAGGTGGAAATTACCGGCCTGTCACCTTGCAGTTTACGGCCTTAACCGGAACCAGCCTGGTAACTGCCGAACAATTTGAAAACGGCCTTAGTGGCACTTTGCCGGGCGATGTTACCCTAACCACCGCCAACCGGTACTGGGCTATAACCCAGACGGGAGGTAGTGACATGCAGTATTTTGCGACACTCGATGCCACAGGTTACTCTCCTGAAAGGCCGGTAGTAATTCTTAAAGAAGATGCAGGATTGATTACTTCTCACGAGGCTGTTACCCCCGATTATACCAATGCCAATGCCCTGACTACCTTCAGTAATTTTGGGCTTGGGGAGGAGTGTGTGAACCCCGCTGACGGAGGTGTTCTTTCTTCCGGTCAGCAGGGGTGTGTGAGTTTTGATCCCGTGGAAATTACGGGAACTTTGCCGGCCGGACATATTGGAAGTATCGAATACAAATGGCAAAAATCCGAGACCGGCGCAGCAGCCGGTTTTGAAGATATTGCCTCTAGCAATACACAAAACTACAATCCCGGAACCCTGTGCACAACCACCTGGTTTAAACGTCTGGCAAGGGTGAGTTGTAAAGTGGACTGGACAGGGGCAGTGGAATCGAATGTGGTGGAAATGACGATTGTTCTGCCTTCACGAAGGTATGTGACCGCTG
Organism: uncultured Bacteroidales bacterium; assembly: GCA_964608665.1. Classification (GTDB taxonomy): domain Bacteria; phylum Bacteroidota; class Bacteroidia; order Bacteroidales; family CAIXZF01; genus JAKLIX01. The sequence continues at coordinate 3,846 of CAZSQJ010000122.1, forward strand.
CAGGTGCCGGGGTGAAAGATGGAAGCAGTTGGGAAAATGCTTACGATAGAACCCAACTGCAAACTGCCATCAACGAATTCTGTGTGAACGAGGTTTGGGTAGCCGCAGGTACCTACAAACCAACCCAGGAATATAATGGAGAGACTAATACACCACGCGAATTCGTATTTCAGATGAAGAATGGAGTAGGAGTTTATGGTGGCTTTGCCGGAAATGAAAACCCTGCCACTTTCAATTTATCCGACAGGGATTTTGTAACCAATGAAACCATTCTGAGTGGTGACAAAAATGATGATGATGTGGTTTCGGGTGAAGGGTTAACCTTAAGTATTTCGAATAATGGAGAGAATTGTTATCATCTTTTTTATCATTCAAATACAGGTCTTACTAACAGCGCTGTATTGGATGGTTTCACCATTTCCGGAGGGAATGCCAACGGCGGTGGAGGCCATGATATGGCCGGAGGCATGTTTATTCAGGGTGATGACCCTGTATTAAGAAATTTAGTTTTTAAAAATAATGCTTCAAATAACAGATACGGTACAATTTTCTTCTATTCATCATATGCTAGTCTTACAAATGCGATTTTTGTAAAAAATTATGGGGGCGCGATATTAGCTCATGGAATTTCAGTAATTAACATAACTAATACTACCTTTTTTGGAAATTATAATCCGGGTTACGGAGGTGCAATTCAGTTATGGGACGCAGAGATTAATCTTAAAAATTGTATTCTGTGGAATAATTTCGATGGTGCAAATGGGAATGAAGTCTATCGATCAGGTGATTTCAACAGCATTTCGTTGATTAATTGTTGCTATAAAAATGAACCGGGTGATATTTATGGTCCGATTTACACATCCAATTGCATCAACTCAAACCCTAAATTTGTTTATCCTGATAATGAAGATTTTAGATTATTTGGAAATTCACCCTGTGTGAATACCGGAGACAATGCTTACAATATCCTGCCCTCCGACATCCGCGGACAGGCACGCATTCAAAACACCACAATAGATATGGGCGCTTACGAATGGACAAGCGGAACCGACCCGGAGTCTGATTGTGTCAATCCAACCTCCGGCGGTGTTATTGCCTTCGATCAGACCATTTGTCCGGGTTCAAGCCCTGAAGAAATTACAAGCACCAGCCTGCCTTCAGGGCAAACCGGCAATCTTGAGTTCCAGTGGCAGCTTTCTACTACCGGCGCCACAGAAGGATTTACTGATATTGACGACAGTGATTTCCCGGATTATACTCCCACTTCAGTTAGCCAAACCAGTTGGTTTAAACGCCTCGCCAGGGTAGATTGCCAGGCAGACTGGAGCGGTGCGGCTGAGTCGAATGTGATTTCTGTCGCTGTCACCGACAACCAGCCGCCCGCCATCATCTGTCCGCAGGATTATTATGCCAATGCCGATAATTTTGTGTGTTATACGGTGATCTTTGACCTGGGTACTCCGCAAACCAGCGATAATTGCGGAATACAAAACGTGACCAATGATGTGGTGGGGAATGGACTTTTCTCCGTTGGTAATCATGTGGTTACCTGGACAGTGACCGATGTGAACGGGAATACTTCGA
>CAZSQJ010000123.1:0-5361 GCA_964608665.1 uncultured Bacteroidales bacterium
AGCGTACTGAAGTTTTTTTTATCCACGGATTACACTGATTTTCACGGATTTTTTCAGGACAGGGTGGGAAGGGAATGAACATGAAAAAGGCTGCCATTATTAACAGGGATGGACAGGATATTCAGAATATTCATATTAAGCGCCATATAATTGAAGCAAGGAAACCGGGTCTTTGGGGCTTCGGTGTGAAAGTGCAAGTAAGCAGTAAGTTGTAAATAGTGAGTGGTTTAGGTGGTCTAATCAATATGGTTGCTTTGTTCAGGGGTTTGCATTATCTTTATAGCAGAATCATATTGCGAATCCGAAAAATACCAACATATGCCACCTAAAGCTGTTTTTAAGCCTGTCAGGAAATATCGCATCCTGTTCCTGCTGGTTCTCTTTCAGGCTGTTCCGCTCGCCCCCCTGAAAGCCCAGTGGCAGCAGGTATCGGATGGATTATACGGCGGATCAATCTCCGCCCTTGCGGCCATTAACGGAAGTTTGCTTGCGGGTACCCAGGGTGCCGGAATATTCCGTTCCGACAACAATGCCATTTCCTGGTCACCGTCTTCTGCCGGAATGGGAAATAAAACAGTGAACGCCATTGTCAGCATTGGAAACCATGTCTTTGCCGCATCCAATAGTTATGTGTTTCATTCAACCAATAACGGCCTGAGCTGGACCACGGCTAACACCGGCCTTGGAATGGCGAACATGGCCGTGAACGATACGGTCCTTTTCGGCGGTACAAATTCTCTGGGGGTGTTCAGATCAACCGACCTGGGGGCAAGCTGGACAGTCATGAACAACGGACTGACCAACACAGACATACGTTCCATGACGGCCGGCAACAGCGTTGTATATGCCGGAACCAACGGCGATGGCGTTTTCCGCAGTGACGATAACGGACAGACCTGGGTAGCGGCAAGTAACGGACTGACCACACTGTTCGTTTATGCCATGTACCACGACAGCAGCAGGGTATATGCAGGAACCAACGGAGGAGGGGTGTTCGTCTCAGACGACAACGGCAACAATTGGATCCCGCAAAGCCTTGGTCTGACAAACCTGGCCATCAGGAGCTTTACACGCCTTGGAAGCTGTATGTTTACGGGTACCCACAGCGGCGGCATATTCATGAAAGACGACGCAGTTCCTTTCTGGACACCGGTGAACAATGGTTTGACCTATCCCGGAATCATGTCGATGGCTGCTGCCGGGAATGATATCTATGCAGGTACGTCCGGCTGCGGTGTCTTTAAATCCGGCAATGCCGGGACGCAGTGGATTGAATCAAATGAAGGACTGTTCTACAGCCGCTCCGTCAGGTTTGCCAGGATCATCGCCAAGGTGGTCCAGTCACAGCAATACCTTTACGTTTCCACCCTGAGTCAGGGGCTCTACCGTTCTTCTGATAACGGAAGCCACTGGGTAAGCATTAACAACGGAATCAACACGCTAAAAATGAATTTGATAGCTGTGGATGATCTTTATCTTTTTGCCGGTTCCCTGGATTCCGGAGCCTACCGCTCAGCCGATTACGGCAACAGCTGGGTTCCGGTAAACAATGGACTTACCAATCTGAAGGTGAAGGATTTCATCAGAATTTCAGACCATCTGTTTTGCTGCACGGAAACCGGGGTCTTTATCAGCAATGATTTCGGGGATAACTGGACTGTCGTGAACAACGGTTTAAATAATACCTCAGTCAAAACACTTGGTAAGCTGGGTGATACCCTCTTTGCCGCCACCACAGGCCTTACGGGAGGACTGTTCATGTCAACAAACCTCGGAAATCTGTGGACATCAGTGAATAACAATATCCCGAGCGGACTGGGTGTCTCTATTCTGGGTGTCAACAAGAAAGTGTTCGTATCCAGGGGCGGGGGCGGCATTTACGTGGCTGACAGCACCGTATCCTACTGGACACTGATCAACAACGGTTTGAACGTGGGACAGTATCATACTATCCTGTCAGGAAACCATAAAATCTTTACCGGTACCGAGATGGGAATATATATGTCGGACATCGACACCATCAACTGGGTTTCCCTGACCACCGGCCTGAATGACACCAACATCAAATCCATCGGCTTTTCCACCGATTATATCTTTGTCGGAACCACCTATAACAGCGTCTGGAGGCGGCTGTTGTCTGAAGTGCTGGAACGGCCGTCCGTAAATACACCGCAAGCGGTCAGCATCTTTCCCAACCCCTCGGGGGGGATCTTGCGGATTGAATTCCCCCGGGCTACTGAAAATGAGATGCAGCTCAGAATTTTCAATTCCTCCGGTGAACAGGTGCATGCTACCCTGATCCCGGCCTGTACCGGACAGTTGGAAATAAACCTGAAAGCCGCCGCCCCGGCTATGTATTTTCTGCTGCTGACCGACCGTTCCGGTTTCCGTCATTCCGCCAGGCTGATCATTCAGGAGTAAGAAAACTAATATGAAAGCATATATTCTACCGATTACAACAACTTTCGTTTTACTTTTTAACTGTGTTTTTTCACAGTCACTGTATCATTGGCAAAACTACAATTCGTTTGCAGAAACCGTTTGCATGGAGGATCTCGATTCATGCATATGGGTTGGAACCCATAGCGGGATTGCATCTATCAATAAATTTACAAATATCGTCACTTTTTTGAATGAGACAAATTCCGCCTTGCCCCATCAGCAGGTAACAGCCATCGAGAAAGCTCCCGGAGGCATTGTATGGATCGGTACGGCTTGCGGTTTGACCAGGTACCAGGGAGGGAATTTCATTCATTATGATTCCATGAACTCCATCCTGCCTTCCAATGGCATTACAGCCCTCTTTTATTCAATTCAGCATGCAGCATTATTTGCAGGCGTTCAGGGAAAAGTGGTGAAAATAGACAGTACGGGTTTGACTGCTGTAACAGGAACAAACGGATCAAATCCTTCCGGCTTCATTACTGCATTGGTAACTGACCAGCAGGGAAACCTGTGGGCGGGAACATTGGGTCATGCACTTTATCAATGGGATGGCAGCACATGGTTCAACTACAACTCCTCCAACAGTCCCGTTATGTCAGGGATTCCTTCACTTGCAACTGACAGCAATGGCAATCTCTGGGTGGTCAACATCATTAAACTGGTCAGGTATGACGGTGTCAGCTGGACAAGTTTTTATTACGGCAGCGGTTCGTTGAGGCAGGTATTCGTTGACAATGATGATACCCTGTGGATTTGCAGCCCTGTTAACGGCCTTGTCAGATTTGACGGCTCCATATTCTCAGTGCCGCCTGTAAACGCAAATCTGACAAGTATCAGCCTGAAATGGCTGGTACCCGATACAAACCGCATGTGGATTGGAACAGAAGCCAGTGGTGTGGATCTTGTTCAGGGCATGAATGTCAGCAACATCCCCCTGTTGCCTGAGCTTTAAGCTTTACAATAAAGCTGTGAATGCTTTCGGATTCGAAGGATTGGCAAACAGAACATGGTTCTGTGGTGCACCTCTCCATGGCGGTGTTTCGTCTCTGTCAGCAAACACCTGGAATCACTTTACCCCTGCCAATTCCCCGCTGAACTCAAGCCGGTTTTCCTCAATGGCCATCAGTCATGATTCCGTTGTCTGGGTCGGATCAGTGGATAATGGGCTGTATTCAAGGCAAGGCAGTAACTGGACAAAATTTCACACCCAAAACAGCATGATAGCCGGGGATGATGTTACCTCCCTGGCTATCCTTCCAAATCAGGACAGGATCATTGGTTTTAAATCTGGTATCATGCAGTCCATGACAGATTCCCTATTCACTATCTTACCCGGAATTTCTTTCAACAACCAGATCAACGATATTCTTACAGAAAACAATAACCTGATATGGATAGCAACAGATTCGTCAGGATTACATAAGTATACGTTTCCGGGACTTACTTCCTTTACAGTTGCAAACTCCGGCATACCATCCGACAGAATTACCGATCTGAAAAAAGATACCCTTGGCTTCTTATGGCTGGCCACGGATCATGGACTGGCGCGTTTTGACGGCCTGGCTTCCTGGATCGTGTATGATACAATGAATTCACCCTTGCCTGAGAACGATATCGTTGCGGTCGGCATCGGACCTGACAGTTCAGTATGGGCAGGCACAAAAAATTCCGGTATTGCCATGCTGAAAAACGGGATCTGGACCCGCTTCACAATCTGTAATTCCAATTTAGCCGGCAGTAAGATTCTATCCATTGAAACTTCCCCGCATGGAAGTATTTTTATCGGGACAACAACAGGTGTGAGTAAAGTGACACCCGACTTCCTGACACAGGAAAATGACAGGCAGAACCAAAGCGCCGGCACCGTTTATCCAAACCCTGCAAGTGTGTTCGTACAATTTGATTTCGTGGTACCCACAGGAAGCATAGCTGTATTGCAGGTCTATAACATCCAGGGTCAGCTTGTACACATGACAAGCCTTTCCTCCGAAATCCCCGGACATTATGCTTACAGGTGGGATATTCATCATACAGACATTCCATCGGGCATCTATCTATACCGCCTGGTGTCGGAAAAAGCAGTGATATCAGGCAAATTGGTATTGCAAAGAGACTGAAGTGTCGTATACTCCCAATCATTGTCATTTCGACCGGCACACCGGCGCGTTTAGAGGTTTAAAGGTTTAGTTGTTTAGAATTCCAACAATCAATCCCTCTGCGCCTCTGCGGTGAAAATAAGAGGCTTAGCGCACTGAAGTTTTTTTTTTCATCCACGGATTACACTGATTTTCACGGATTTTTTCCGGACAGCGTAGTAAGGGTAGGAACAAAAAATTGGCTACTATAATTAACAGGTATAGACAGGATAGACAGGATATTCATATTCAAGCTTTTAACCTTCACTTCTCCGCGGATCAGTTTTCTTCATTTTACCTTTTGAAATGCAGGCTTCCGGCAGGGTTGGTTTTGAAATTTTAAGATGTGACCATCCCTGTTTCAAATTAGGACTCTTGTCTCAACAAGAGGTAAATAATTGCATATCATTTTCATTCTGTGTTTATTAGCTAATTTTCCTTATATTATCATTAGATTATTTTTCAACATAAGTGGGACATTTTGCTTTTTATGTTATATATTTATGTGCTCAAAGCAGGAATTGTTCTTCTCTTGTTAACACTTCCAATCCTAAACCGGCGGAACGATAACCATATCCGTCATTGCACCCGGTCATCACTGCCAGACACGATTCCTGCCTATGTTATACCGACACGGAATGGGTTTGCGAAAAAAATACTTCAGAACAGTGTACGGCATTACTCATTCTACCCAGCTTTTCTTCGCAAACCTGGCAAGAATGAGTATAATAATAAAGCAATGAAGCCTGCCAGATCTTCGCTTTATATGATACCTCAGGCA
>CAZSQJ010000124.1:0-5267 GCA_964608665.1 uncultured Bacteroidales bacterium
AAAGATATTTTTGTCTTTATGCTTTTGTTAAAAAACATGTTTTTAGAGGTGCCCTTATGTGTATTGAAAAACCGTAAGTTTGGTTTTCTAAAAAAGGGATTAAACGCATTCATTGGCAGATTCAATGCCATATCGCAGCATACATATGCAGATTAAAGCCCTGCATGAGTATGCTATAACCCTTGTTTCCGTAGAGAGAGAGAGAGAGAGAGAGAGAGAGAGTACTAAGATCAGATCCCCTGACATAATTTATGAATATGAATGATGCCACAGTCGGAAAATATCATTCAAATCCAGAGTTGTAACACAACTATTAACAAACTAATTCATTAAATTATGTCATACAGTTACATCATTAAAAATAAACACGGCTTTGCGGGATTGATCGTTTCATTGCTGTTGGTATTGCCTTTTGTGTCACGTTCTCAGGATGTTATGTTTCCTGATGATACCATTGAAGGGATTCACACCAATGCACCTGTTCTTGAGAACCGGGAACTCATCCTGCATTCCAAAGACGGCACTGAATTCGTATGGGCAGGTCCAAACAATTTCAGTTCGACCAGCAAATACATCCGGATCTCGGGTGTTGATACAACTTACAGGGGAACATACTATCTGACTGTCACTGACTCTATCAGGGATACCACTTTGTATTTCTCTGCTTATGTGGAGGTTATCCCCTTGCCTCCTTCTTGCGGCATCAATAATGAGAACCCCGACATCTGCGAATACAGCAATTTTGAACTCGAATGTACCCTTCAGGGCTATCAGTATGATTGGAGTTCAAATACGGCGGGAAACATCATTTTTAGTTTACCGGTTACCACTTACGTACCAACCGTAACGCTTTATGCAGGACAAGCCAATTATGGTGTTTATCCGATCAGCGTAGTGGTGAAGGACCAGAACGGCACCCCTGTTGGTCAGTGTACCACCTGGGTCAATATCATGGACTGTTGCCTGCCTGTTGTGAACCCCCAATGGGTGACCGTACTGAATAACACTACCATCAGTTCTTTTACGGGCAGCTTCACCGAACCCACCATTATCAAAGGAGATCTGATCATTGATGTTGACTATGATATCATCGGCGATCAGAATTTTCATACCATCAGAGTGCTTGAAGGAGGAAGCATCATCGTAGAGGAGAATATTGAATTCAAAATGGACGGCATTAATGTTACAGGTTGTAACCGTTTATGGCAAAACCTGCTCGTGCTGCAAAATGCAAGCCTTGAACTGTACAACGACACTTTTTCCCTGGCATGGAAAGCAGTTAAGGTGATGCTTCAGCCCGGAGAAAGTGCTACCCTTGTCCTGAGAAGTAATTATTTTGTTGACAATAAGGTAGGCATTTCATTGGAAAAAGGGATACCCTTAATATCTCTGTCAGCCAACACTTTTACATCAGAATCAACGATAGGTCTCAACTATGACCATCGTTATGGCATTCAGGTATACCTTTGTTCAAGCGTGGAAATCAGCGGAGCGGAAATCAATGAATTCTCAGACCTTCAGTGGGGAATCCTTTCGGTTGGATCAAATCTCCTCGTAAGGAAAGACGCTGCCTTTTTTGTTGATATGACCTCTAAGCCCGGCCCGGGTAATCTGAACTATGGCGGTGTCGGGCTTGCGAAATCCAATGTTGAAAGCGCTGTCGTTGTCATTGAGAAAGAAGGAAACGGATCGAACAAACCAGTGGATTTCGAAAACTGCAAATGGGCGATCGGTATCTCGGATGCAAATCTAATTGTCACCAATAACAGAATTACTGACTGCCTTTTTGGAATTATGGCGACGAACTGCCAGGGATCCACCAGTTTTGTGATCGAGGATAATGAGATCAACTGTCATTATACCGGTATAGAACTTACCCAGAATGACCTGGTCAGTTCCATGTATATTCACGGGAATACCATCGAATTGGAGGAAGTTAACGGCCGTACCTGCAGAAGCTGCATCGCGATATATGAAGACGGGAATGTTACTAAAAACTCCCTTCATGAGATATCACATAATGTATTAAATGTGGATGAAGGTTTATACGGAATTGAGATGAACGGCGTTCTTGGAGTTCATGTCATGGAGAATACCATTAACTTACCGGAACCGTATGTTAATCTGGTTGGCATATTGCTTCAGAACTGCAGTTACGACACTGTTCAGTGCAACTATATCACCGGTGCAGATCCCGCTGAGGGGAATTCCACCACAAGAACTCCTTACGGCATCCTGGCTGCTGAAACCCAATACACACGATACCTTTTCAATTACATTTACGACACATATACCGGCATAGGGTTCCAGGAGGACTGCTATAACTCAGACATCCAAAGAAACCAGTTTCATGAACATCATACAGGACTTTTCTACAACCCCTATGCCCAAACCAGCCCGCAGGAAAGAAAAGCCAACGCGTGGAATGATGCATGCTCAAATTATAAGGCGGAAAATTTGAATCAGGTTTTCCAGGGATCATATTACACTTATGGCTATAATTGCACTCCGTGTGATCCAAACCCAAGCGTTTATCCTTCGCCTGGATGGTTTTTTTATGACCAGTATTTTAATACCCCTGACGTTGAACCTCCCTGCGCGGGTCTGAGTATGATGGCAGCCCAGGTTGGTGACAGCCTGCTGGATGCGCTGGATTATGCCATTGCACAAAACGAAGTGGTGTTTCCAGATTACCAGGAAGAACTGATGTGGCACCTGGATCGCAGGCTGTTCAACAAGCTGGATGACAATCCTGCACTGACAAGCAACAATCCGGTGATGTCAGATTATTACCAGGCCACCCAGTACGCATCTCCCGGACTCTTTGAAGCATTGCGGAAACAGGCCAGGCAGGCCATGCTGATACCGTCCACAGTTACTGAAAGCTACCACAGCCTAAAGGCAGAGTTCCTGAGTCTCAGGTCTGATCTCTCATCCCTTGACAGCCTGTTGTTTGCATCTCCTGAACCTGAAGACAGCCTTGTTTACCTAGCACTGCGGGAAACACTGAGGCAGGAGATCATGTCGAACCAATACCAGCTTGCTGCATTGCTGAAATCACAGCAGGATCAGATCCCGCAACTGACTGATCCCATACTGGAGAATAACGGCGCTTTACCGGACACCAGCCTTGTTGAATCCAATGAGATCCTGGTGAACAGCATCTATTATTCCACCATTGCCAGGGGAATCTTTGAGTTTAGCGCTGCCCAGTCCGGGGCCCTGCTTAATGTTGCCTCTATGTGTCCTTTGGCCGGCGGGAATGCCGTTTACAGAGCCCGCAGCATGTACACCCTGGTCTATGACACAGTATTCAACGATTGGGATATTTGCCTGGAGGCCGGCTATGTCAAGTCATCCATGCATAAACCTCGCTTCAATCCGGAGAACAATATCCGGTTCACTATCACCCCCAATCCGAATGCAGGTGAATGCAGGTTATCATGGACAGGTAAATCTGACGAAGCATTTTCGCTGCAGATTACCGACCTTTTGGGAAGGGTCGTTTACACCAGGGATTTCTCACCTGAGGCCGGAGAACTGTCCCTTAATCTCAGGTCACTGCCACAGGGTGTGTACATGGCCGTTGTGAAGGGGAAAAACATATACCGGAAAGCAGGCCGGCTGATCCTCACCAAATGAATGTAAGATGAAGAGAATAGGCTGGTTATTTCTTTGTCTTTCCTTGCAGGCATCGGGACAATGGTGTCCCGATGCCCGCAGGGATTTCACCTGGATCATCGGTAATACAGACACCTGCTGCTGGCCTGAATATGGCGGGGTTGGACTGCTTTTCGATGGCCTGGGAATGGATACCTTCTCTCCCAAGCAAAACATAAATATGGATATCACCAATGCATGTATATCCGACCAGGCGGGAAAGTTGCTTTTTTACACCAACGGAAGGCAGGTGGCCGACCGGAACGGACATATCATGCCCAATGGTGACTCAATAAATTACGGTCCTATGTGGGAACACATGGAAATTCAATTCTGCAGAGGATACTGGAATGATCAAGGGGCACTGATCCTTCCCTTGCCCGGACAGGATTCGATTTTTTATATCTTTCATAAAAAATTAGACTGGGCTCCTATGCCGCTTCAAGTTATTTGTCCGGGACTTTATCTTACCATCGTGAATATGAATCTCAATAACGGGTTGGGTGCAGTGGTTGAGAAGAACATACCCATCATTGAAGACACCCTCTCCATGCACTCCATTACAGCCGTCAGGCACGGTAACGGCAGAGACTGGTGGCTGCTGCAGCCCGAGTTCAACAACAATGCCTATTACCGCCTGCGGCTGACACCAGAAGGAATTGAAATTATCGAAAAGCAGTATATCGGTTGCTGTAATACATACGGACTGGGCGGGCATGTGTTCAGTCCTGACGGTTCAATTTTTATTACCTGCGGTTCGTATAATTCGTGTGTAAATCAACTGCAGGTTTTTTCATTTGACCGCTGCCTGGGAGAATTGTCCAATTTTCGTCATTATGAATGTGTACCGAATTGTGAACGGTTTTTATTTACACCGGCTGTCTCTCCCAATTCAAGGTATCTTTACATACCGGATGGCATGAGAATTTACCAGTTTGACCTGCAAGCTGAGGATATCGCAGGTAGTATGCAGATTGTGGCTGAGTGGGATGGATTTGCAGATCCTCCGGCAGTGACCGCACTTGGGCAATTTCAACTTGGGCCAAATGGGGAAATATATAGTAATGCCGGTAACACGCATTTCTTAAATATAATTAAATCTCCTGACCTTGCAGGCCAGGAATGCCAAGTTGTTCAACATGCCATCAAAGTTCCCAGAAGATTAAAAGGATTTCTACCGAATTTTCCTAATTTCCGGCTGGGACCCAAACAGGGAAGCATCTGTGATACTCTTCAAGTGTACTTCAGTAACGAACAACATGAGGAATTAAAGAAGAATCTGCTCAGTGTTATGCCCAATCCGGCGTCGGATGTTATCAGGATCAACATGCTTGACAACGGCATCAAAGATGCTGTGATCGGTATTTACAACCTGTTCGGCGAGAAAGTGATGGAAAAAGCACTGATGGGCAGCCAAGTATCCATGGAAATTGACATTTCCTCACTTGCACAGGGTATGTACCTGGTTTATCTTAAAAGTGAAGAAAGTATTGTTGACAGCAGGAAGCTGGTGAAGAAATGATGTGGGGAGTTTATCAGAGGTTATGTGGTTAGAACCCGCAGGGTTCAATCTGAATAGCCCCGGATGCAGTCCGGGGGAAGGAAGC
>CAZSQJ010000125.1:0-4855 GCA_964608665.1 uncultured Bacteroidales bacterium
GGTTTCTCTGCCAATCCTGGAATCGTTTTTTTTCAAAAATGGCTTGTTATGAATTCAGGCTGCCGGCTTCGCCGTCAGCAACCCTTTTTCAATAATGACGCCGCCGTCATTCCGACCGCAAGTAGGAATCTGCTTCACATTTGTGCAATGATCAGCATCGGTAAAAAGACGAGGGGAACCTTGCGTTATACCGACACGGAACAGCTATGCGAAAAATTGATTAATCACGGTGTACGGCATAACTCAGTCTAAACAGCTTTGCATTCGCAAAGCTGCCAAAACTGAGTATAAAACCCTCTCCTACAGTGCGGAATGACCTGAAAACGTGAATACTTTCAGGGAATAAACTGTGTGCTGCCCACGGTGAATTTTCCAGACAGGCAGGCCTCATCCGACCGGATTTGAATAAAATACACACCGGATTGTAGTCCGGCTATGTTAAGAACCCGCGTCTCCGGGTCCAGCGGAATGGTCCGGACAGCCTGTCCGAGGGAATTGTATATGGTCAGGGTGGCTTGTTTTAGCGGGAAAGGCAACGAAAGGTTTATTGTCCCGAAAGCCGGAACAGGGTAGAGCTTCAGTCCCGTCTCTGCAACATTGCCGGGTTCCATCCCGGTGATCAGGGTGCAGAAGCAGGAGCTGCAGTAAGGATTGTCGAGGTACAGCACCTGGTTATCCTGTTTGAAACATGTGAACTGGTAACCATCTCCGTTCAGGACATAGTCGCTTACAAGGGGATTGAACAATCCGAACCACACGATGCTTCCCAGGCCTTCGATCCATATGTCGGTCATCATATCCGACACCAGCGTCCAGCGTGTGCGCCACTGGTTGTTCAGCAGCAGGACCGAGTCGATGGCTGAAACCACTTTGTAATGGTTTTGACTTAAAAAAGTCATCTGGTTACCGGCGACAACCCCTCCCGTGGTGTACCAGATGGTGTCGCCGGTATTCATTTTGAAATCGTACAAAATGCTTTCCCCGAAATCAGGGTGGTTTACCCAGACTTTCCTCTCATTGTCTTCCCTTACGGCTGCATAATAAACAGAAAGGGAGTTCATCAGTGTCGAATCATACAGGGAATATATCTTGTGATACTGATATCCGTTGATCATGGTATCGCCAAATATTCCGAACCTGAAACGGTAATGACTGAGCCACATGACATTTTCCCCCTCGGTAGACCAGATGGCATTGCTGTCGGGGAAAGGGTGATAATTCTGGCCGGTGGAGGGCAGTGTGGCAGCCAGCATGACCAAAACGAAGAATGTAAAAGTTTTCATATTAAAAAAGTATGTGTGAATAATTCCTGAACTCAAATTTACGCATTCATTTTCAATCTCATAAATTATTGACAGGAAAAAGCAACTTTCAATTGCCTGAAAAAATCAATCCGGCTGATTTTTTCTGCTCCCAGGCTTTCGAGGTGTTCTGTGTAGAGCTGACAATCAATAAAATGCCATTTTTCACTCAGGGCAAGACCGACCAATGCGGCAAGTGCTGCCTTGGAAGCATCCCTTTGAAGGGAAAACATGGACTCGCCACAAAAGACCGGCGGCAGGCTTACACCGTATAATCCCCCGGCAAGTTTACCGTTCGACCAGCACTCCACACTCATGGCATGACCCATTTCATGCAGTTTATGGTAGGCCTCAATCATGGAAGGGCTTATCCAGGTTCCGTGCTGGTCTTTTCGCCGGATAGCGGCGCAATGTTCAATCACTCCGCTGAAATCTTTGTTGAAAGTGATCCCGTATTTCCTGCTGCGGATAAGCTGTCTCAGGCTGTGACTGATCCTGAACTTAGCGGGATACAACAGCATTCTCGGATCGGGTGACCACCACAAAACCGGATCGCCGGGGTTGAACCAGGGAAAGATGCCTGCGTGATAAGCCAGAAGCAGGCGTTCCGGACTTAGATCCCCGCCAATTGCAAGCAGTCCGTCGGCTTCCGCAAGCTCAGGGTCCGGGAATACATGGCTGTCTGTCAGTTCAAAGATCATATCATAGTCCGCCTGCTATCGGTTTAAGATCGTCTGGTCTGTTGATCGCGGCTGAGATTCAACATGATACGCGATGATAAGATATCGATGGCCACCTGGTTGGCTCCTCCCTGCGGAACGATGATGTCGGCATATCGCTTGGTAGGCTCGATGAACTGCAGGTGCATGGGTTTCACATAGGTTTCATAGTGGGTGAGCACCTGGTTGTAACTCCTTCCACGTTCAAGGATATCCCTCCGGATAATGCGGATCAGCCTGTCATCGGGATCCGCATCCACAAATGCCTTGATATCCATGTGCTTTCTCACTCCCGGATTGGAAAAGATCAGAATACCCTCCACGATGATGACTTTGGTGGGTTTCACCGGGATACTCTCATTAGCCCGGGCACAGGTGAGGTATGAATAGATCGGCATTTCGACCGTGATGCCTTTCCTGAGCATGGAAAGGTGTTTGTTGAGCAGGGTGAATTCGATGGAAGAAGGATGGTCGAAATTGATCCTGGCCCTTTCTTCCTGGGTGAGATGTCCGTTGTCTTTGTAATAGGCATCCTGGGGGATCACGGTTACCGAGCCTTCAGGCAGTCCTTTGATGATCTTCTGTACCACCGTGGATTTTCCCGAACCCGATCCTCCGGCTATTCCGATAATGAGCATGGCAGCTGATAATAGTTTTGAACAAAGGTAGGTATTTGTTAATATCGAAAAAAGCATGTAGCTTTGCAGCCTTTTTGAGAAAACCGATTAAAATCCGCGTAAAATATGGCGATCATTGGTAAAATCCGTAAACGTTCGGGACTGCTTATCATTATTGTAGGTGTTGCATTGGCTGCATTTGTGCTGGGTGATTTCCTCCAGCCGAGGAACAAGGCATCCAGGGTAAATAACATTGGTGAAGTCGCCGGTGAAAATATCAGCTACCTGGAGTTTGCCCAGAAGGTGGAGGAACAGATAGAAAACATCAAACAGCGCTCAGAGAAGGATAAGATCACAAGCGAAGAGGCTTTCCAGGCCAGGCAGATGACCTGGACCCAGATGGTCAGGGACCTGGTGATGAACAAAGAATACGACAGGCTTGGCGTTACCGTTTCCAAGGACGAGCTGTTCGACCTGGTGCAGGGCAAGAATCCCCATCAGTATATCCTTCAGTATTTCAAGGATCCGAATACCAACCAGTACAACCCGCAACTGGTCATCAATTTCCTGAAACAACTCGACCAGGTTGAACCGGAACAGAAGAAAAACTGGCTGATCCTGGAAAAGGCCATCAAGGATGACAGGCTGCAGAACAAATTCAACACCCTGATCAGCAAGGCATATTACCTTCCGAAGGTCTTTGCCGAAATGGACTACCAGGATAAAAACCGCAAATATGATGTAAGGGTGGTAGCCAGCCGTTACCAGGCCATCGATGATAAAACCGTCAACATTGCCGATGAAGACTGGGTAAAATACTACGAGGAGCATAAGTATAAGTACATGCAGGACGAGGAAACCCGCGACATCGACTATGTGACTTTCGACCTGGTGGCATCTGATGCAGACCGCAAGTTTATCGAAGAGGAAGTGACGGCTACGTGGAATGAGTTTCAGAAGGCTCCGGATGTCGCCGCTTTTGTGAGTGCTTATTCCGATACCCGCTACGACAGCAGCTGGCGCAAGCCGGGAACCCTGCTACCCAGGATAGATTCCCTTGCATTCAGTGCACCCGTCGGAACCTTCCTTCCTCCTTTTATGGAAAACAATGCCTTCCACATGGCCAAACTGACGGATGTCCAGATGCGTCCAGACTCCATGAAGGCCAGTCATATCCTGGTTTCTTTCCTGGGTTCCGCAGTGAACGACCCGAATGTGAAGCGGAATAAGGATGCGGCCAAACTGCTTGCCGACTCTGTGCTCAATGCCGTGAAGAAGGACCCCAACCTCTTTGTTCCCCTGGCTGCCAAATACAGTGACGACGGCAGTAACAAGACCAAGGGCGGAAATCTCGACTGGTTTGTCGATGGCGCTATGGTGTACCCCTTCAACAAGGCGGTACTGGATGGCAAGGTGGGTGATGTCACCCTGGTGGAAACGGTCTTCGGTTTTCATATCATCAAGATCGAAGGGAAAACCCTTCCCATTAAAAAGGCACGGGTTGCCTTGGTTGACCGCAAGATTGAGCCCGGTTCCCAGACCATCCGCGACATATACAACCAGGCAAGTGAATTTGCCGGTGAAAACACCACCCTGGAAGCCTTTCAGAAGGCCTGCACCGACAAAGGGTACAACAAACGTTCGGCCGACATGATCCGGGCCATGGAAAGCACCCTGCCCGGTCTGACCGGCGCAAGAGGGATCATCCAGTGGGCTTTCTTCGAGGAAACACCCAAGGGAAGTGTCAGCACGGTCTTTGAAATCGAAGGTTCCTATGTGGTGGCAACGCTGAAAGAGATCCGCCCCAAGGGGATCCCCACACTCGAGCAGATCAAAAAGCAGATCGAACCGCTGGTGAAACGTGAGAAAAAAGCGGCGAAACTGATCGAGGATATCAAAAAAGTCAATGCCGCCGACCTGTATGATCTCGCCACCAAACGCAACCTCAAGGTGGATACCGTACCCGGCGTGATCTTCTATTCACCCAACCTGCCCAAATTTGGTCCGGAACCTAAGGTGATCGGTACGATCGTTACCCTGAAGCCCGGCCAGAAAACGGATCCCCTGCAGGGAGAGCAGGCTGTTTACGTGGTGCAGCTCGACAGCATCGCAGAGGCCCCGAAAGTGGAAGATCTGAAGATGTACACCAACCAGGCACAGATGATGTTCGGCAACCGGGCACAGCAGGAAGCCTACAAGGCGCTGGAAAAGATGGCCG
>CAZSQJ010000126.1:0-4813 GCA_964608665.1 uncultured Bacteroidales bacterium
TCAGCCGATTTCGTGATCCTGGATGTGGAGGGCGGAACCCTCAGCGGCAGCACCACGGTCTGTGCCGGCACCAACAGCAGCCTGCTGACCCTTAGCGGACATACCGGAAATGTGGTGCGGTGGGAGTACTCCACCAATGGCGGAATCATTTGGAACAACATCAGCCATACCAATACAAGCTATACGGCCACCAACCTGAATGTGACCACCCAGTACCGGGTGCTGGTGATGAACGGCAGTTGTCCGGATTATTCTTCAACAGCTACGGTGACGGTAGTCGCTTCCGGCACCTGGACGGGTGTCACCAGCACCGACTGGTTCGATGCTTCCAACTGGTGCGGGGGTGTGCCTACTGAGGCAACAGATGTGGTGATCGGTCCGGGCAACCCGCACAATCCCGTGATCAACTGGGGAGGCGGCGGTGCTGTGCCTCCGGCCAAAGTGAAGAACCTCGTGATCCAGCCGGGCGGACAGGTAGCCGTGGCAGGCGGCAACGAACTGCAGATCAGCGGCGATATGCAGAATAACGGTCAGCTCCTGCCCCAGGTACCCGGCGCAGGACTGCGGTTCAAGGGCGGTGCCCAGCAGGTGATCGGTAATTTCCCGGATTCGTTCTTCGATGTGTTTGTTGACTGTCCGGGCCTGGTAGTACTTACAGGAACCGGTCCCTGGAATATCCGCAACATGACGCTTGTCAGCGGCAGTCTCGATCCCATGAGCGCCACACTCAATATATACGGTAACTGGACGAACAACAGTGCATTGGGAGCCTTTATGGGAAATGTCGAGCCGCTCAGCTTCCTTTCCTCCGGCGCAGCCAGCCAGGTGGGCGGAAGTTACACGACTATCTTCACGAACCTGAAGATTGACAATGCTTCCGGTATCAACCTTGACCAGGATATTATCGTGAATAATACTCTTGAGTTTGTGAACGGGATGATCAATACCGGCGCCCATAAGATCACCTTTTCGCACAGCTGCTGGATCGACAATTACGGCCCCGGCCGCTATGTTAACGGCAAGGTTTGCTATCAGATGCCGGCAGGGCCTCAGGTAAGGAATTTCATTATCGGCGATGCCGGGAACTACTGTCCCGTCGCGGTCTTATTCAATTCCCTTTCCAGCGGCGGCTTCCTGACCGCATCGACGGCAGCGGGCGATCATACAGCCATCGGCTCATCCGGTATCGATCCCGCACAATCGGTCAACCGGACCTGGACGCTCACACCGGACGGACTGGGCAGCTTTGATGCGGAAGCCTGGTTGATGTGGGTTGCCACTGATATGGATGCTGGCGCCGATTACAACAGTTTCATCGTGGGCAAATACGATGCTCCTGCCTGGAGCCTGCCCACTGTTTCCAGTCAATCGGAGACAATAATCATTGCCAGCGGTCTGACCTCCTTCAGCGACTTCCAGGTGGGCGAGGCTTCCGGAGGCGGATGTACCAATCCGGATATTCCGACACTGTCGGCCACGCCCAATCCGGTCTGTGCCGGCAGTCTGACTTCACTCAGCATTGTTTCCGGCAACCTGAACAGCGCCACCGCCTGGCATTGGTATTCCGGTACCTGCGGCGGAACGCCGGTGGGAACGGGCGTGAATATCAACGTCTCCCCGTCTGTCACCACTACCTATTACGCCAGGGGAGAAGGCGGCTGTGTGACGCCCGGGAGCTGCGCACAAATCACCGTGACCGTGCTTGCTCCCGGTACCTGGACCGGAGCTGTGAGCACTGCCTGGGGTGAAGCCGGAAACTGGTGCGGCGGCGTGCCAGATTTCTCCACAAATGTGATCATCCCTGCCCTTCCGGCCAACCAGCCCGTGATCGCTTGTTTTGACTTTGTCAATGTTAATAACATTCAGATTGATCCGGGTGCTACCCTTACCAATCAGGGAACCCTGATTGTATATGGCAATTTCATTAATAATGGCAACTATTCGGATATCTTTCCAGCCTGTGCCCCGGGCCTCGGATTTGAGGGAAGTGGGATCCATCACCTGGGAGGAAGCAGCGTTACCTCGGTCATGTACCTTTTGCTCTATGAAAATCACCACGTAATATTAGATCAGGATTTGCTGATCAGGCAGGCCCTTTATGCTTACGATGGTGATATTTTTGACCTGAACGGGCATACCGTCGGCTCACCGGCTGTTCCCGTCTCGGCTATTTATTTCCTTACCACTTATAGTACAGCACCCTGCGCTATTTCCGGAGGTACGATTTATTTAAACAATACCATTGGCAGCATTCTCGCCGGTACTGAGTATTATTCCGCGGTCATTTCTGCCGATATTGTAATGACCGGGCCTGCTTTACAGATTAGCATGCTTCCGATTTCCGGTGGCGGGACTGACCTTACCATCAGCGGCAGCATTTCAGGCTCCGCGCAGATCAACAAGAATGGCATTGGAATCGTGTTACTTTCGGGACAGAATACTTTCACCGGAGATGTTTATATCTACGACGGTATCCTGAAGCTGGGTGCCTCCGGCAGTGGAGGAAACGGACCTCTGGGTACCACAGCCGGTCAAACTATCGTGGGAAGTGGCGGGACACTTGACCTGAACGGCTTCACCCTGACCAATTCCGAATCCCTGACACTAAGCGGAACAGGAGCAAGTAACCTTGGCGCACTTTGGAACAGTTCGCCATCAATGGTCTGGTGGAACGGCGGCGCTACACTCTCCGGCAACAGCCTGATCGGGATGAACGGAAGCATCGTACTGCTTGAGGGTATCGGCGGAGGATATGACCTGGATGTCGCCGGGAACACCAAAACACTCACCCTCGCCGGGACCACTTCCAGTGTCAATAACCTGGGCATCCAGGCCGGTTCCAGCCTGGTTGCCACAGCTGCCACCGTGGTCAATATCACGGGAAACCTGATCTGTTCAGGATCTTATACAAATTTTCTCGGAACGGTCAACTTTAACGGCAGTACGGAACAGGGACTCAGCGGAGCAAATAATTTCAAGCATATCAACATGAATAACCCGGCCGGTATCAGTCTGAACGGCGGCACCATCATGGTGAATGGCATTGTAGACCTGGTGAACGGAAAGATTAAAACCAACACCTGGCTGGTGGATGCCGGCGCACTGGCTTCCTTCACGGGAGGAAATGCCGGTTCTTATATCCAGGGCATGGTGCGCAAGATGTTTACTACATCGTATATGACGGCTTTACTGCCGGTGGGCGATGCAACAACCTATGCACCTGTACAGGTGCAGTTTACGGCAATAGGGAGTAGCGGATCACTGGCAGTAAGCACCACTGCCGGTGACCATGCGCAGATTGGCTCATCGGGAATCGATCCTTCAAAGACTGTGAACCGCACCTGGAGCTTTGCGACGGCAGACGGACTTGCCGCCTACGCTGCCAACCTCACCCTGAACTGGGCCCCCGGTGATATGGACGGGGGAGCCGATTTCAATGATTTCATTGCGAAGAAGTATGCAGGAAGCTGGAGCATGCCGGACTATGCCAACCGGGCCGCCACCTCGATAGATGCCAATAATATTACTTCTTTCAGTGATTTCCAGGTGGGTGAATTGTGCCAGCCGGCTGATGTGCCGGTGATCTCAGCCGGGAGCAATCCTCTTTGTCCCGGTTCTTCCGGCACTACCCTGACGATCACTTCCGGCAACCTGAACCTGAACAACAACTGGCAGTGGTACAGCGGATCCTGCGGCGGTACGCCGCTTGGATCAGGGACCTCCATTCCGGTTTCGCCTGCCGTAACCACCACCTATTATGCACGGGGCGAAGGCGGCTGTGCGCTACCCGGGAACTGCGGAAGCATTACCGTTAGCGTTGAAGACGTGACCCCGCCTTTGGTTAGCTGCAAAAACGCCATTGTTTACCTGGATGCCAACGGCCAGGCCTCCATTGTGCCTTCCGATGTATACCAGAGCGGTTCGGACAACTGCGGCACGGTGAACCTGGTATCGGTTGTGCCAAGCAGCTTTAACTGCAGCAACATCGGCAATAACCCGGTAGTGCTGACGGTGAACGACGGGAATGGAAATACGGCCACCTGTTCTGCAACGGTGACAGTTTCAGATAATATCCTGCCAGTCATTGCAGGATACCCGCAAACCGCTCAGGAACTGATCGATATGTTCCCCGGCACCCCGGATGGAGAATACATTCTGTACCTTGACGGCGATCCCTCAAAACCATGGAAGGCATATTGCCATAACATGGCAGGAACACCGGTGGAATATATCACCCTGGTAAACACCGGCGGAAGCAGCAACTTCTCGCAATACCTTGCCGGCGGAGCAAATCCCTCGCCACCCAATACCACGGTAAATACCCACTGGACGAAAATCCGGTTCAATCCCCTGACCTATACGGTCAATACAGGTGATTACCTGTTTTCCTCCTCAACCGGTTACATCTCCCACCAGAACACTTCACGGGTACCCTACGGTACAGCCAGAGATTGCATTGACTTGGGATCTCATTCCGGTCAGGCTAATGTCGATCTGACGGGAACATCCTTTGCTGTGAACGACACCTGGTCATTGGGTGGATATTATCCTGCCGGTTCAACTGCCTTCTCATACAATGACCAGGTCGTGAATCTGACCGGGGGCGGGTATTGCGGCTGGAATCACGTGAGCGGTGCCGGAGATCCCGCTGTGGGAGGATATTTTCTGACCCTGGAGTATTACCAGCCTACAACCAGCAGCAACGGGCCCTGGGGTTGCCCTGTAGATATTACGGTTTCCGCAACCCAGGGATCCTGTTCAGCCGCCGTCAGCTGGACACCTCCTTCGGTCTGGGATAACTGCCCGGGCACCA
>CAZSQJ010000127.1:0-4758 GCA_964608665.1 uncultured Bacteroidales bacterium
CCATGGACAGATTTTATCCACGAAATACGGGATTTTTTGCCAGCTTGTCAAATTCAGAAAAACAAAAGGGGGCTGTTCATCCTGATGGATACAGGATGTTCATCGTGCTATAATCAGCTTCAACGTTGTTCCTATACCTTTCCCGCATTGCACCCTCACCAGGTAAAATCCCGCAGGAAGGCCTGTAATGTCAATCATTTCCTGTGCACCTTCAGCCGGGACAAAGATTTCTCTAACGGTATTCCCGTCCATTGATTGGAAAATAAGCGTAATGTCTTCTTTGACAGGAGATTGTGAACTGACCCTGATGATGTTGGTGCCAGGGTTAGGAACAAGACAGATATCGGGCAAACCGGCATTACCGTCAGGTGGCAGGGAGGTTGTCAGCGAATCTTCATATACAAACACATCATCAATGTAGTAATATGCTCGGGGGAAACCCTGCATCTGTGTCCAGTACCAGGTAGTCTGGTTCCAGGGGTAGAAGTTGCCGATCACAAGATATTGTTCTCCGCCATCAGCCTTGAAATACCCCGAGATGAGCGTCCAATTGGCCGTGTCGGTAAGTACATTGCCAGGTGTATTGTTCACTTGGGGGACCGCATTGATAAGATTAACCGGCGGGATTTGGTTTTGGGGGCACCAGACGGAATCCACAGAGAAATACATCCCGACCATATCCATAGAAAGGTATAAACAATCAGACATGCAAATCCAAAAGCCTGCATAATAGCCTGTATTCGCCTGCAGGGGCTCGGTAAGCTTCACTTCAAGATAGGTACGACGATTATAATATTGATCAAGTTCAGCAAATATGCCTATATATGCATTACCGGACTTGGCTGGCAAATAATTACAACTATCACTATTATATGGTACACCAAGATAAGGCGACACACCTGAATTAGCACAACTGTTATAATAACTGGCGGCAAATGCACAGCCATTAAACCAGGGAATTGCTCTTTCAATCTGACCAAAACTGAATGGACAATCAATGAAAAATTCAAAGCTTGGGTTCGGTACTAAATTATTGTTTTGTGGCAGACAATAATAGACATTTAATATTACTAATAAAATGAAAATAAATCTTTTCATTGCAATAATTATTTGATGATCACTAACTTACCGCAATGACTTATCATCTTCTCAGTTTTAAGATAAATCAGATAGAATCCGGGTTTTATGTTTTCAAGGCTGAGGGACATAAGACCGTTAACAGCAATGGCCCTCGTTTGCTTTATCAGCATCCCGGTTTCCGAATATAATTCCAACATACAATATCCATTCTCAATATCCGGTATTTCAATGCTCACGTGGTTAATGGCCGGATTGGGTGTGATTCTGATTATGTTGTAGTTACTGGTTTCTCCGGGTGTTTCTGAGCGGTATGGCACATAGTAGTCCTCCGGATCGATATTCAGCATCAGCCTTGCGGTATAGACCGCCTCACCTCCTTCATAGGGTGTCTGCAGGGCAACCGCCATTAAATCATCCTTATCCTGGGTGCTGAGGTCGAAAAGGTTTTTTGCCCAGGTGTTGAGATAAATTGTAAATCCGGTATGGCAGTTGCAGCATACCGAAAATAGTTTATTGATATCCCGCTTCCTGGTGGTTCGCAAAACGCTGAAGGTGTTGAAGCATACCGAAAATGGGTTATTGATATCTGTCAATGGTAACAGGTGTAAAAAATGGGATGTAAAGATAAATATAAGAGGCGGTTAAGTCAAGGGAAACTGCATAAGTATTCCCGGGTCGAAGTAAGATTGCCTTATAACCTGGAAACACCTTTTTCGCATGTTCATGTTCTTTCTGTATAATACAATCCCGGTAGCGGCGTTATGAGAGCTCAGGTTTTTCCGTATGCCAGTCATCAGAGATTCGACATTTGATTAACCATCCGGACAACAGAAATCAGTACTTTTGACCCATCTTAACCAGACCATGAGATTTAAACCCGAAATGATGCAGCACAGGATACTCCTCTCAGTCTTATGCTTCTCCCTGCTGCTGTTGCAGCCTTTTCTCAGCCGGGCCCAGTCCGGTCCGGGCGGTACTTACCAGTTCCTGAACCTGACAACTTCCGCCAGGATTGCGGCACTGGGAGGGGCCAACATCCCCCTTACCGATCAGGATGTATCGCTTGCCTGGGCCAACCCTTCACTGATCTCCCCGAAAATGGACAAAGCCCTGGCCATGAGCTTCCTGGATTTTTATTCCGACATTAACGCCGGCTCAGTCGCGTTTTCAAGCACCCTGGAAGATCTCGGGAGCTATGCCTCATCCATTCATTTTGTGAATTACGGGAAATTCAAACAGACGGATGCGGGAGGGATCATCCTGGGTGAATTTACTGCCTCCGAGTATGCTTTTCAGCTGGGCTGGGGCAGAAGCCTCGATTCCAGTTTCAGCCTGGGCGCAGCCCTGAAGCTGGTTTATTCCGATCTCTTCAACGATATATCCTACGGTCTGGGCGTGGATATCGCCGGCACCTACCGCAGCGATGACAAAAGTTTCCAGGCTACCCTGGTGCTCAGGAATTACGGACGGCAACTCAAGACATATCAGTCGGGCCGGCGCGAAGCTTTTCCCTTCTCTGCCTATGCCGGGATCTCCAAGCGTCTGAAACACATGCCGTTCAGGTATACCATCATTTACGACCGCCTCGACAAGTTCGACCTGAGCTTCGACGATCCCCTGGAAGACAAGGTCGACCCGCTCACCAACCAGCCGGTGGAAAAAGACAAGGTGGGCGATTTCTTCGACAATCTCGGACGGCATATCATCATCGGGGGCGAGTTTATCCCTTCTGAAAACCTGAGCCTCAGGGTGGGCTATAATTATGGCAGAAGACAGGAACTTGGGGTGGCGACACGCATGTCAACCATCGGCTTCTCATGGGGTATTGGGGTGAGGATCAAGAAAATAGAGTTCAACTACAGCCGCTCCACCTATCATCTTGCCGGCTCCCCGAATTACGTCACCATTACCACCCGTTTATCCGACCTTTTCCCTGATTAATCGCTGTTCTTTCGACGATTCAGCTTACATTTGCCTTTTGCCCGGAACGGATCAGGAGGCGATGTATGTATCTTAAACATCTGACATTAAGCAATTTCAAAAACTACACGGAAGCAGATCTTGCCTTCTCGCCCAAAATCAACTGTTTTGTGGGTGATAACGGGGTAGGAAAGACCAACCTGCTGGATGCCATGTATTATCTTTCTTTTTGCAAGAGCTGCTTCAATCCGCAGGACATGCAGAATATCCGTGATGAGGAGGAATATTTTGCCATTCACGGGTATTACAGCAGGAACGGGGACCAGGAGGATGTGGTGAGTTGTATCCAGAAACGCGGCCAGAAGAAACAGTTCAGGCTGAACCGCAAGGATTACGACCGGCTTGCCGACCATATCGGGCTGTTTCCCCTGGTCATGGTCTCCCCGGATGATACCGGCCTGATCAGTCTTGGCAGTGAGGAGAGGAGGAAATACCTCGACGGGGTTATCTCGCAGTTTGACCGCGTTTATCTTGATAACCTGCTGGTATACAACAGGGTGCTGCAGCAACGAAATGCGCTGCTGAAGCAGGAGGCGGAACCTGCCGTGATTGCAGCTTCCCTGGAAGCCTGGGATCTGCAGCTTGGTTCTCCCGCCCGCGTGATTCACCGGAAAAGAGACGACTTTCTCAGGGAGTTCATCCCGATGTTTCAGACCTATTTCAATATCATCAGCCAGGGGAAGGAAGTGGTGGGGATCACTTATGAATCGCAATTGCATCAATCCGGGCTGGAAGCACTGCTGAAGGAAAGCCTTCGCCGCGACCTGCTGTTGCGCTTTACCACCGCCGGTATCCACAAGGATGAGCTTGTGTTCACCATCCGCGGGCTGCCCGTGAAGAAATTCGGAAGCCAGGGACAACAGAAGTCTTTCCTGGTCGCCCTGCGGCTTGCCCAGTTCGAATATACCCGTAAGATCAAAGGATTCAAGCCCCTGCTGCTTTTCGACGATGTCTTCGATAAGCTGGATGAAAAGCGGGTGTCGCAGATCATCCGGCTGGTGGGGGAGGATAATTTCGGGCAGGTGATGATCACCGATACCCATCCGGAACGGATAAAGCAGATTTTCAAGGAGATACACCTTGATCATCGCATCTTTCACATCACCTCAGGCAAACCCATTACCTGCCTGTGAGCCGGCGCGATGAAATAAGTATCAGGGAAGCGATCCGGCAGATGCTGGAACGTTACCATCTTTCGGAGAAAGTGTATGAAGTCCGGCTGGTAGCCGCATGGGAAGACGTGGTGGGTCCGGTGATTGCCAGACATACCCTGCATCTGGCTGTCAGAAAGAAAATTCTGTTCGTGAAAGTGGATTCTGCTGCTTTGCGCAATGAACTGACCTATGCTAAAACGCTACTTATCAATCAGTTAAATAAGGAAGCCGGCGCTGAGGTAATCACCGATATTATTTTCCGGTGAGGAAAGAAAAAACTAAACCATAAATTACTAACTACTTACTATTCACTATTCACTATTCACTATTCACCTCCACACCGAAGATCCTAAGATCCGGATTCCTTTTTTATGGGAATGTTAAGGTGTTGAATATGAACATCCTGTAATAATTTCATCCGTCGTCATCCTGAGCGGAGTCGAAGGATGATCTGGGCGGGGCGCCGTCTTTTGGCTATGGGCTCTGATCAGCATGACTGATGGGGATACCGGGCACCCTTCGACTCCGCTCAGGGTGACGGGAA
>CAZSQJ010000128.1:0-4563 GCA_964608665.1 uncultured Bacteroidales bacterium
ATTGCTTAGTCCCTGATACACCTTACAGAAAAACCGAATGTATAATAGGAACCGTAATTGATAACATCGGGACCATTGGTTGACATACCAGGAGTCCATGATTTTGTATCCGTATATTTTGTCGAAGACCACCAATATCCTCTGCCTCCCAGGTAGGCAAATTGACCATTGGTGTAATAACGGTCACCACCTGGTAATGCATTAAAACCGAATTGGTCTGTTGCGCCGGTATTTGGGCTGTTCCATCTTGGATGTGCATCCGGATCTGTCCTTGTGCTTTTCAGTTTGCCACCTGCAATGCTTACTCCACCCAGAAAGTTAAACAATGTGTTCCATTCGGAAATGGAGGGAACATGCCAACCGACAGGGCAGATGTTTTTATGGCCGTTGACGGCAGTGTCAACAACATACCAATTGTAAAGCGCTCCATAAACAGCGCCATAGGTTTCGAAATTGTTGCCGTACCAGGTATAGGCAGGTGTCGTTAATCCGGCCCATTCAGTTGCGTCGGTAACCATTGGTATTTCAGTGTTATCATTGTATTTTGTTGTTTTAAGGTTTTCATTCATCCAAAGTTGATTTCCAATTCTCACAACATGGTAAATATTACTATCGGCATCAAAAACCTTATATGCACCTGTTTCGATAAGCATATCCTCAAGAACCGTCAATTGGGCTTTAAGCGCATCCACATAGGCTTTTGTGGCAGCATCCTGTGCATCGGTGGGGTCGGTTACATTTTTAATCTGTCCCTGTGCGACGACATTACCATCACCTTGTATGCTGAAAAGTTCGGTTGATGTGGTGGCTGATGTTGCTCCATAAAATTTAAAGTTGCCGGTTGTGTTTCCCAGCTGAAAACGAAGCGCATCGTTGTTAAGGCCAAAACCCGTAAACTGGTGGTCGTTATCGGCAGTAGTGTACAATGCAATTTTCCTGTTTGAAATACCATTGCCCAGGTCTAACAGAGCTTTGGGGGCAGTGGTACCGATACCCACTTTTCCATCACCTGTAAAAACCACTTTGCTCGAAGCAGCATCAACTCCTGAACGGAAAAAAAGGGTTTCTTCACCCCAGTCGATATATGCGTTCGATCCGGTTTGGTGCAATCTCAGTCTGTTTCCTGCATCACCGGCATTGCCAATCCAGTATGAACTGCCGGCAGGGATGAAAACATTGCCGTTCACCTCAAGTTTTTGGGTTGGTGCATCGGTGCCGATACCGGTATTTCCACTTTTTAATATGGTGAGTGCATTGCTTTTGGTAACATCACTTGCGCCGTTTCCAACAACAAAAAGGCGGTCGGTGAGAATCCAGTCGGTGGTGCTTGAAGGGGTGTAATCTGAGTTATATCTTCCAAGTACAGTTTCATACGCTGATGGGGCTGTGGTCCTGTTTCCAAACGCAGTGGATATCCGGCCTGAAGCGGTTGTATAATCGCCCATTGCCAGAGCTGCATATCCGGAAGCAGTCGGAGTATTCCCGATGGCAACGGCATAATTCCCTGATGAAATTGAACTTTTCCCCATCGCTATTGCATAGGGTCCACTCGCATTTGATTCAAAACCCATTGCCGTCGTATGCAAACTACTGGCTGTTGTTTGATAGCCCAATGTTGTTGAATATGGCCCACTGGCAATAGTTCGCACTCCTAAAGCGGTTGATAGTGGTCCGATGGCTGTATTCTGGTAACCAATTGCAACCGAACCGCTTGTTCCGTTGGCTGTGTTGAGTCCTCCTATAGCTATTGAAGAACTTGAGCCGGCAGTATTCTCAAATCCCAATGCAAATGAGTTAATTGCAGTGGCTTTGTTATTTCTTCCTCCAAATATAATTGAATAATCTCCACTTGCTACTTGTGTGGCATCTGATCTGTTCATCTGTAAATCCACTGCATAAATTCCCCTATTATTTCCGCCTGCCGTTGTTCCGTCGGGCTGTTGGGCAATGATTGCACCAAAACGCTTTGGTTGCAAAACTAAATCGACGTCTTCAGCGGCATTATTGGGTAAAAATTTCACACCGGTTTTTGAATTGTAGGTGTAATTGGATTCATTGAAGTTGACCAACGAAAGATTTGTCCATGCCGCACCATCGTAATAGTAAAAACCTTCGGTACTATCATTTTGGTAAACCAGCAGGCCTTTGGCAGGAAGGGCAATGGCCGTTCGCTGCGCCTGGGTCATGCGGGGGATTAAAAGTCCCTTTGTGGTTGAACTTACGTCCAGCATGGCGCTGGTGTCGGGGTCGTTCCCGGTGGTGTTGATGGCTACTCCGGTCTGGGCAAAGGTTTGGATGCCAAGGAGCAGCAAGGTTGCGAAGAGAAGAAGTGTACGTTTCATCATGATATTTTTTTATCTTTCTGTGATTGATACTTTTCCGGCGAGATGCCCTCAAAACGAATAAAGGCCTCAATGAACCTTCTGGCTGACGAAAAGCCTGATAATGCTCCAATGATTCTTGTTCCCATACCATTGACTTTTCCCGTGCTCATCAGGCTTTTGGCATATTTTACCCTGAATTCATCAAGGTACTGATCAAAGGGCTTGGGCGATTGACTGAAAAAGGTTTTAATATCCGTTTCCGGAATATTGGTTATCACCGATAGATGATGCAGGTTAAAATCCTTCCTGTGGTAAGGCTGGTAATGATGCATGCAGAAATCGGCTTTCGCTCCGATGGAAGTCAAACGGTCGGAATCGTGGTACTTTGAAAACTTTAATTCGTCTTCCATAGTTATAAGCATGGATGGTTTCTGATTTCAAATTCCTGAAACATTGAAACCAAGTTGTCATCCATTTGATAATGAAGACGATGAAAAGATCGTCCAATTTGTCTTGAAATGGTTTGGATTGAATCAGAAATTCAGAACACAAAGTTGGGCTATTTCTGCTGCTGAATGTTTACAGACGACTGCCTGCCTGCATCAATTTTGCAAAAATGATGCAAGCTGGCATAATGATTCACCTTCTGTTGAGCTGAGCAAGATATGCCTGAGGAGAAACTCCTTCGAACTTCTTGAACGAATTAAGTAATGTATTCCGGTTAGAAAAGCCGGACAGTATTCCAATCGCCTCAAGTGTCAGATCTGAAGATTTCCCGGCACGAATCAGTTCCTTTGCTTGATTCACCCGCCACTCATTCCTGAAATCAGTGAAAGACTGCTTCTTAATCTCTTTGAAATAAAAAGCCAGGTGATGAAGGGGAACATGGATCAATACGGAAAGCTGCGCCATATTGAAATCAGGTTGCAGATAGGGCTTAAATTCCTTCATACAAAGTTCCGTTTCAGCACGGATTCGATCCAGATAATCCGCTTCGAAGCGGGTTTCAGTTTTTCTGATTTTTGATTGGTTTTCAGATGATTCTGCTACCGGAGATCCGGGAATATCAGAAAGCGTGGGAACGCGGGGCAAGCCATACAACACGCCCGGGAAAAAGAAGGGTGACAAAATTAAAACTATAAGGCCGGTAAGTGCAAGTACTTTAAGAATGGTCAGCAAAACAAACATGTTTGAGCCGGTTATGGAAAAATTAATGGCCAGGAGTATATGACTTAATAATAACATAATCAATGAGGTAAGTAAAAAAAACAACCATTTGATCATGAACAGCTGCCCTGAAAAAATTTTCATTTCTTTTCTTCTCAGGAAATAAGGGATAAAGATAATCATGGACCATAAGGCATAGCAAAGGATCAATACCGGACGGCTGAGGAACATGAAGGGATAAGAGAATATACCTGACAGAAGGGTTGGTTTATAAAGTCCCATTGCCCTGACATCATTCACAATGGCTGTTGCCGCCTCTGTTTTTACCGACCAGGGAGTGAACAGGCCTGGCAAGGCTGACAAAAAGAATATAAACATCGGTATCAGATGCCAAACATCCCTTTTCCTGAATGCTGCATGATCGTTAATAACACTTCTGACGTACCAATAGAGCAGCGGTCCGATCAGATACACAACAGAACCTAAAACCGGAATCATCAGTAATGAATAGCTCACCACTGTGACCGACTTGGATGAAAACAACACATAGTGGTAAAAACTGTAAAGGCTAACCCCAAAAAAGAACATGCCGAGATAAACCGCTATAGAAAATCTTCGCGCATGATTATAAAGCAGAATAACCGAAAGCAGCACGCCAATGCATGAAAGGATCAACACCATTTGCATTTCAGTTTGGACTGCAAAAATATAAAAGAACTGTTTTGAAGCACCAAAGCCGGGAAAAGGTAGTACTATACCGGATGATCTTTGGTGCGAAAATGTTTGTCCATAGCAATCGGAATAACTGGTTCAAAACGAAAATTACTATGCATTATCATTAGGAATCAATATGGAATGTATGAAAATTCTCAGGGCCTCTGAGGTTTTTTTCACAAGCAGTACGCGAAGCCTCGGGTATGAAGTATAAAATATGAAATCTGCAGTTACATGCCCTGGCATGTCCTGCTGCGGGTTGGTGCTAAATGTGTGGGATCAAGATATCTGCATATTCCAATAATATCGTTTATTTCACCAGCTGCATCCGCTTCACGATAACCTGCCCGCCGCTTAC
>CAZSQJ010000129.1:0-4470 GCA_964608665.1 uncultured Bacteroidales bacterium
CGCTCAGCTTGACGTTACTCAGAAAAACTGGTTGATCTCTTTTTTCAGAAATTCCACTGCCTGGACAAGCGCAGGCTTTTCCTGTTTCAGATAAAGCTCAAAGACCTTCCTGCTCAGTTCCAGTCCTTCAGCTTCTGCCGGCACTTCCCCAGCAGCCTGGTTGATCACCGTGATCAGCTCCTCTTTGGCGCTTCTGACAAGCTCCCAGGCCTTCACCGACATATACACCTGCAGCGACAGGTTGTGCTCGTATTCCTCCCTGACGGCATTAACCAGCGCCCGCTGCAGGCTGCGCGCATCCTGCCCCGTTTCGCTGACCCGCACTATCAGGCTGCCGGGATTGATCCGCTCCAGAAAAAGGATGATCCTTTCATATGCCTGAAGCCGGATCGGGGTTACAACGGCACGGTTCTGATCCCGCCAGCCGGCCTGCCTGTCCTTTTGCTCATGGTCGAAAAAATACCGGATTGTCATTATGGTTGCAGCACCTACCACCAGCGAAGGAAGGATGTACTTCAGGATCTCAAGGAATTCAATCATAGCCGGGTCATATTGGAATGCAAAGGTGGTGAAATATTCAGAATTTCTGCTGTGAGCGGGTTAACAAATGACTGAAATTTATACTTTTGTGTATTCTTTGACCAGGAACGTATCCTTTATCTGAATAAATCTTAGTCTGCCACTCATGGAAACAATCTTATCAAAACGGGTCAACGAACTGTCGGAATCCGAAACCCTGGCCATGACCAGGATCAGCCGCGAACTGCAGTGCAAAGGACACAAGGTGATCAACCTGAGCATCGGCCAGCCCGATTTCAATACACCTCAATATATCAAAGATGCTGCAGTTGAAGCCCTTGAACTGAATTACACTTCTTACAGCCCGGTACCCGGCTACCAGGATCTGAGAGAAGCCATCTGCCTGAAGCTGAAAAGGGATAACCGGCTCGACTACCAGCCTTCCCAGGTGGTAGTGAGTACCGGCGCCAAGCAGGCCCTTGCCAATGTAGTGCTCTCGCTGGTAAACCCGGGGGATGAAGTGATCCTGCCTGTCCCATACTGGGTAACATACAAGGAACTGGTCAAGCTGGCGGAAGGCAGGTCAGTCTTCCTGCCCACCACCGTCCGGACTGATTTTAAAATCACTCCCGGCCAGCTCGAAGCCGCCATCACACCGGCCAGCAAGCTGTTCATCTTTTCCAGTCCCTGCAATCCCTCCGGCTCTGTGTATTCGCGTGAAGAACTGTCAGCCCTCGCCGGCGTCTTCGCCCGTCATCCGCAGGTTTTCATCATGTCGGATGAAATCTACGAACATATTAATTTCATTGGCAGGCATGAATCTATTGCCCAGTTTCCTGAAATCAAAGATCGCGTGATTGTGGTGAACGGTGTTTCCAAAGGCTTTGCCATGACCGGCTGGCGTGTGGGCTATATTGCCGCACCTCCTTTCCTTGCCCAGGCCTGCGATAAACTGCAGGGACAGATGACCTCCGGAACCTGCAGCATCGCCCAGCGCGCCACACTGAAAGCGGTGGCAACCAATCCTGCCGACGATAAGGATTTACAGATTATGGTGAAAGCATTCCGCGAAAGAAGAGACTACCTGCTCGAACTGCTGAAGGAAATTCCCGGCCTGAAGACCAATACCCCCGATGGGGCGTTTTACGTCTTCGCCGACTGTTCCGCTTATTTCGGGAAATCAGACGGTACTGCACATATCAGGGATGCCAACGACCTGAGTTTCTACCTGCTTTACCAGGCTTATGTGGCTACCGTATCGGGTGCCGCCTTTGGCGATCCGGCCTGCATCCGCCTGTCTTATGCCACGTCAAAGGAGCAGCTTGCAGAAGCGGTGGAAAGGATCAAAGATTGTCTTACCAGGCTTAAGTAGGCTCCCCTTTCTTTTCTCCCGGCAGTTTCACCTCCAGGAAAAGCTCATCCAGCTGCGCTGCGCTGATAGTTGCGGGAGCATCAATCATCATGTCGCGGCCTGCATTGTTTTTCGGGAATGCGATAAAATCGCGGATGGACTCCTGTCCCCCGAATAAGGCACACCAGCGGTCAAACCCGAAGGCGATGCCACCGTGGGGCGGAGCGCCGTACTCGAAGGCATTCATCAGGAAGCCGAATTGTTTCACTGCTTCCCCCTCGCTGAAGCCGAGTATGGATAACATCTTGTTTTGCAGTGTTTTGTCATGTATCCTGATGCTTCCGCCCCCAATCTCGACCCCGTTAATCACCAGGTCGTATGCATTGGCCCTGACCAGTCCGGGATTCACCTCGAGCAGGGGAATGTCTTCCGGCCTGGGAGAGGTAAAGGGATGATGCATGGCGTAAAAACGCCCTGTTGCTTCGTCCCACTCAAGCAGCGGAAAGTCAACAACCCAAAGCGGTTTGAAACACTTGTTATCCCTCAGTCCTAGCCGGTTTCCCATCTCAAGCCTGAGTTCACAGAGGGCTTTGCGGGTTTTCGCGGCAGGACCGGCCAGGATCAGCATCAGGTCGCCTGCTTTTGCCTGCATGCTTTCTGCCAGCCTGCTGAGGTCGTCCTGTCCGAAGAACTTATCCACCGGGGATTTCAAACTGCCGTCGGTAACGTACTTCACATAAACCAGTCCGCCGGCTCCGATCTGCGGCTTCCTGACGAATTCCGTGAGTTCATCCAGTTGTTTGCGGCTGTATTCGGCGCAGCCGGGCACCGTGATGCCTGCCACCAGTTCCGCCTCGTCGAATAGCTTGAAGTCCTTCCCTTTCACTAACCCGGTGATTTCAACGAAGGTCATCCCGAAACGAAGGTCAGGTTTATCGCTGCCGTAATGCCGCATGGCATCCTCCCAGCTCATGCGCGGGAAGGCCTCCATTTCAATCTTCAATACCGAACGGAAGAGATGTTTTGCCAGTCCTTCAAAAGTTTCCAGGATGTCGTCCTGCGTAATGAACGACATTTCACAGTCTATCTGGGTGAACTCCGGCTGCCGGTCTGCCCGCAGGTCTTCGTCCCTGAAACAGCGCACGATCTGGAAGTAACGGTCGTAGCCGGCTACCATCAGGATTTGTTTGAAAGTCTGGGGCGACTGGGGAAGGGCATAAAACTCCCCCGGGTTCATGCGCGAGGGAACCACGAAATCGCGGGCGCCTTCGGGGGTCGATTTGATCATGTACGGGGTTTCGATCTCCAGAAAAGCCTGGGAATCAAGATAGTTTCTTGTCTCAAAAGCCATGCGGTGGCGCAGGATCATGTTGTCGCGCAAGGACGGCCGGCGCAGGTCGAGGTAACGGTAACGCATCCTGAGCTCGTCCCCGCCATCGGTCTCATTTTCGATGGTGAACGGGGGCAGCTTGCTGATATTCAGTACTTCAAAGCTATCCACGAGGATCTCGATGTCGCCGGTGGGGATCTTTGGGTTTTTATTGCTTCTCTCTTCCACAATTCCCTTTGCCCTGATTACCCATTCTCTTCCGAGTTTGCGTGCTTCCTCACAGAGGACTGCATCGCTCTCCATGTTAAATACCAGCTGGGTGATGCCATAACGGTCGCGCAGATCGATAAAGGTCATCCCGCCCAGATCCCTTGATTTCTGTACCCACCCGCTCAGTGTCACGGGTTTTCCCCTGTCTGCCAGGCGGAGTTCCCCGCAATTGTTAGTTCTCAGCATAAGTCATTCATTAGGGCGGCAAAGGTAAGGAATGTCGGCCTTGGATTGAAATGAATTGTCATCCCTGAAATATGAATTAACTTCTAAACCCCGGAACTTCTCGCACTGAAAACCCGAGGACGCGGTTTTCTTGCATCCCGCATACCTTCAGAGCGGTTAGCCTTTTATTTTCACCGCAAAGTCAGAGACGCAGCGGTTTTGATTGGTAACCCTGTAAACCGCCAGACATTTCACACCGTGGACTAAGACCCGGTTTATTCTGAAACTAAGCGATCCAAATACCAGAGCGAAGTTCTCAAAGAAGCCTCCATTTTTAGGCCTTTCCGGTTTGAATGAAAACCGGGACTAATGGCTATTTCGTTTTTGATGCTAATCCCGAAGGGATGTCAGGATTATAGTCTGATGTACACCACAAGTCTATAAAACCCCACAGGGGTGAAATATTTACACCCGAATCAGCCAGAAAGGTGTTTTTCGTCGTGTTCAATAGCAGGTTTTAAAAGAAGGGGCTCTGCCAAATCCTTCGTATCCCTGTTTAGTTTTACTGGTGTATTGCGGCATGATCATCAACATTCATGAACAGGACAAAAAAAGATATCTGAACCTGCAAATCCAGGGCGGCAGTTTATTCCGGTCAACTGGTTCAGGTCCCCGATGTGACACATTGTTGTATGGATGTGGCACATCAGCGGACCAATGTGCCACATCAAAACACCATGTGCCACATCGGCGGAGGCATGTGTCACATGGTAACATCCATTTCTAATTGGCACCTGCGCGGTTTTTTTTACTTTCCGCTCAGGCCGCATGGCCC
>CAZSQJ010000130.1:0-4312 GCA_964608665.1 uncultured Bacteroidales bacterium
TGAAATTAAAATGCTATCTTTGCGATATCAAAATAATATCTTATGGAAAAGACAGTAAAACCAATGTCAGGCTATCAGGGCTTATTAGTAATCATTGTTCTTGCAGCCATCCCCGTTTTGATTGCCCTTCCCACCGAAGCCTGGTGGGTCGTTACCTTCGAGATTATTCCGGCCTTCATGGCCAGTGGAATGACGGTGGTCAATCCCAACGAATCCTGTGTGCTAACCCTGTTCGGGGCTTATAAGGGAACTGTGAAAACCAATGGTTTCTTTTTTGTTAATCCCTTCTATCTGAAAAAGAAGATCTCCCTCAGGGCAAGGAATCTCAACAGTGAGCCTCTGAAAGTCAATGACAAGATCGGCAATCCGATTATGATCGGGATCGTATTGGTATGGCGGGTTGAGGAAACCTTTAAAGCTGCATTCGAGGTCGATGATTACGTCAAGTTTGTCCAGATCCAGAGCGAAGCTGCCATACGGAAACTGGCCGGGCACTATCCTTACGACAATTTCGATGATGCCCAGGCTGAAATGACACTGAGATCAGGCGGCGAAGAAGTGAATCATGTACTGGAGAAGGAGCTGACCGAACGGCTTTTGATTGCCGGAATAGAAGTGATGGAGGCAAGGATCGCCTACCTGGCCTATGCTTCGGAGATTGCGCATGCCATGTTGCAGCGCCAGCAGGCCACGGCAGTTGTTGCAGCCAGGTTCAAAATCGTTGAAGGTGCTGTGTCCATGGTCGAGATGGCCCTGGATCATTTGTCGAAAAAGCAGATCATCGAACTCGACGAAGAACACAAAGCTTCCATGGTGAGCAACCTGATGGTGGTTTTATGTTCGGAAAAAGCTGCTACTCCGGTGGTGAATGCAGGGACGCTGAATCATTGATGATGGGTGAAAAGAAGGCATTTGTGCTTAGAATCGACCCTGCCTTGCTGGCAAAGGTTGAAAAATGGGCTGCCGATGAGTTTCGCAGCACAAATGGCCAGATTGAATGGATTATCAAGGATGCACTGAAGAAGGCCGGAAGATACAAACCAAAGGAATCAGGCACGCCATAGCCGGCCCTGCCAGGTATTTCTTTCGGCCAGCCGGTCCTCAAGTTTCTGAAGGATCTGATCGTTCCTGATCAGTCCGAAACCAGGCCCGGCAAGAAAGCGGGGCGGCACTTCCCCTGCAATCCTTTCCACCAGCAGGGTGGGCCGCAACAGTTCGAGGTAATCCACCACAAGATCCAGGTATGCATCAAGGCTGAAAAAACTGAAACGGCCTGGATCATCGCCGTATTCCTCCGCCATGACGGTATTTTTAATAATCTGAAGCTGATGCAGTTTGATGCTGTGCAAAGGCAGGCTGCTCAGCAGTCCGGCCCCCCTCAGCATGGCTGCTCT
Organism: uncultured Bacteroidales bacterium; assembly: GCA_964608665.1. Lineage (GTDB taxonomy): Bacteria > Bacteroidota > Bacteroidia > Bacteroidales > CAIXZF01 > JAKLIX01. Next base: position 1,395 of record CAZSQJ010000130.1, read on the forward strand.
TGTCTCGCCCGGTAACCCGAGTATGATGTGGGCACCGGTCAGGATGCCTCTTTCGGCGGTTATCCTGACCGCTTCTGCCGACTGGCTGAAGGTGTGACCCCGGTTCACCGACTGCAGCACATCATCACTGCAGCTTTCGATACCGTACTCTACTACCAGGAAAACCATTCTGCCGAGCTCTTCCAGGTAGTCAAGCAGTGGCAAGGAAATGCAGTCGGGCCTGGTACCTATCACCAGCCCGATGACATCCGGGAAGGCAAGGGCTTCTTCATAACGGATTTTCAGCAGATCAAGGCTTGCATAGGTATTACTGTAAGCCTGGAAGTAGGCCAGGTATTTCGCTGCCCTCCGGTAACGCTTCCTGTGAAAGGCAACGCCTTCGGCAAGCTGTCTGGTTATGGTCTTTTCGGGAGTGCAGTAGGATGGATTAAAGGCTTCATTGTTGCAAAAACTGCAACCTCCCACCCCCAGCGACCCGTCCCTGTTCGGACAACTGAATCCGGCATCGAGGGTGAGTTTTTGCACCCTCGTGCCGAATTTCCTTTGAAAATACCCGGAATAGCTGTTAAACCTGCGGTTATCACCCCAGGGAAGCATGATCCTGTCAGGATATTATTTAGTCGCCTTTTCGAGTCGTTTCAGAATGCTGAAGATGAAAGCAGCAGACAGGATACAGCAGATGATGAAGATGGCCCAGAGCTCCCAGAGCGGTATCCTGTCCCAGAAAAAGCTTCCCACAAACAGGAATTTGTTGCCAATGGCTGTGGCAAGAAGCCAGCCACCCTGCATTACACCCTGGAACCGGGAGGGAGCAACTTTAGCAACAAACGAAAGCCCCATCGGGCTGAGGAAAAGCTCAGCAATGGTCAATACCAGGTAACTGCTGATCAACCAGTACGGAGATACCCTGTCCCATTCTGTAAGCCCCTGTGAAGCAACCATGTGGGGCGAAACCAGGTTCAGGGATGCCAGCAGTACGATGACAAATCCTAAAGATGCAATGATCATCCCGATACCGATCTTTTTGGGTGTGGAGGGTTCACTGTTCCGCTTTCTCAACCAGGCAAAGATGCCCATGACCGGAAATGTGAGCACTACGATAAACAAGGGGTTGAAGGACTGAAAGATCTCCGGGGCGATCGGGTTCATGGTGTTGTAACCGCCGATGAAATAATACGTCAGGTAACCCAGGCCAAGCATCATGATCAGACCGATCAGTTTTTCGCTGATTTTCTTTCTTGCAAAAAGAATGACCAGACCGGCAAGTGCTCCGATAAAGGCAAGCATGGATTCCAGGTTGAAGAAGATGAAGTTGAACGGACCGACTTCTTTCACCGTATAGTCTCTTGCGAAGAGTGTGAGGGTCAGGCCATTCTGGTGGAACGACATCCAGAAGAAAATAACCACCACGAACACCAGGATCAGAGAAATGACCCGGGGTCTTTCATCTCTGGTTGAAATCTGAAACATCATGGCAACAAAGCCCACAAAGACACCTACAGCAAGTCCGAGTGCAAAATCATCGAGCAGCAGGTAGAAAATCAGGGAGGTAACAGCCAGCAACGCGAGCGAAATGACAATGCTTTTAACATTATTCGAATTGAAGAAGGAGGGGGAGTCTGCTGTTTTTTCGACCACGATCTTCTGCTTTTTCGGCAGATATTTGTTAAAGATCACATATACCAGCAGGGAAACGATCATAGCGCAGGCGGCAATTGCAAATGCATAGTTATACCCTTTCGAGAAAGCGGCAAGGTATTGATTGGCGAAATCCGTAAGCTGCATGGCACCGGCTACGGCATTGCCGGAAGCTTTGGAAGCGAGCACCTCAAAATTGGTGATGGCTTCCGGATCCGTCATCCTGCCATCGATAAATGCGTGACACATGGCCGGCAGACTGCCGTCGTGAAGGAAGCCCTGTGTCTTCAGAAACCAGTTCCTGATCCCTGTGGCTACAAAGGGGGCGAAAAAAGCACCCACATTGATCCCCATATAGAAAATCATGAATGCTGTGTCACGCACATTGGAATACTTAGGATCGTCATACATCTGTCCGACAACAGCCTGTAAGTTCCCCTTGAATAAACCATTGCCGAATGCAATGGTGAAAAGGGCGATCAGGGTTACCGTCAGTGACATGCCCGGCATGGCGATGATCGCATAGCCGGCAAACATGATCACCTGTCCGATCAGGATCACGGTTTTATAACGGTTGGTGGCGTCTGCCAGCATCCCTCCCACCAAGGCCAGGGCGTAAATGGCAAAATAAAACCAACTGTAATATCCTCCGGCGTCAGCGGCCGTCAGACCGTATTTGGCCTGCAGGAAAAGTACCAGGATGGCCATCATGGTGTAGAAGCCGAAACGCTCTCCCATATTGGCAAAGAAGGCGACAATGAGTCCCTTGGGATGATTCTTTAACATATAGTCTCCGTTTGATTATTAATATTCAGGAGCAAACATATGCAAAAAAACTGACACTTTGAAATTCCGGAAAAAATAAAGGGTGGCCATCTGACCACCCTGGAATGCTTGTTGAGGTTAAATGGCTTCCGTTTACTGCTGTAACTGACTCATTTGCAGGTAATGAGGCCAGTAATGTCCGTCTTGTTCCATTTCATTCAGCACGTCTGCCTGATATACCGGATTTAGGTTCATCTTCAGGTAGTTCGGCCAGAAAGCAGGATCGGATTGCATGTGGTCCACAACGCTTTCGCTTACCTCGGTGCTTTTTTGGGATGTTTCCTGCTTGAGGCAGTCATTCAGATAATTCATCCAGTAGGATGGATTCTGCGACATCTGTTCCAGAACGTCCGTCCGGGGAGATTTTATCCCTGCTGTGCTGCCGGTAATATCATTTCCGGCGGTGATGTCCGAGCTTGCAAAACTACGGTTGCATCCGAGGGTCAGCGTGGCAA
>CAZSQJ010000131.1:0-4287 GCA_964608665.1 uncultured Bacteroidales bacterium
CACCAGGTCTGCCGGCTGATTCGCCTGTCCCGTGGGATTCACGGTGATGGTAAAGGTTTTCACCGGTCCGGTACAGCCCGTCCCGCCAAAGGTAAAGGTCGGGGTCACGGTGATATTTGCAACCACCGGCGCAGCGCCGCCATTCATGGCGGCTACCGGTAAAATCGAACCACTGCCGTTTGCTGCCAGACCGATGGCCGGGTTATCATTTGACCATTGATACGTCATGGTCCCGCCGGTATTCGTGGTGGTGAAATCCACCTGCTGGATGTCATCCCCGTTGCATAACACCTGGTCAGGGATGTCATTCACCTGGGCCGTCGGATTGACGGTGATGGTGAAGGTTTTGGAATTTCCCGTACAGCCGTTGGCATGCGGTGTAACCGTAATGGTCGCCACCACGGCTGCAGAGCCGCCATTCATGGCGGCTCCTGATAATATATTCCCCGTCCCGCTGGCATCAATCCCAATGGATGGTGTATCATTGATCCAGGTATAGGTTGTACCCGTTACCGGACCGGAAAACGCGATCACAGGGGTGTTGTCCCCGTTGCACAACACAATGGAAGGGATGTCATCCACCGTGGGTTTCGGAAAGATGACGATATCGGCTGTACTGGCGGTGTCTTTACATCCGTAAAGGTCGGTGACGATAACGGTATAGATCGTGTCATTCCCGTCGGCCAGACTCGCAGGATCGATCACGGGTGCTGCGCCGATGCCCGACCAGCCGTTGGGTGCGGTCCACGAAAAGTCGTAGGGCATGGTGCCGCTGATGGTATTGGTGTATAGGTTGAGCGCCGTGCTGTCGCAGATCGGGTTCGAAGCACTTGCTTCAATATAGGGGCGGGGATGAATGATGACAGAAATATTCTCGGAATGATCACAAAGTGAATTATTCTCACTCACGATAACTGTGTATGTTCCTGATTGCGATGGGATTACATTAAGAAGACTGAGTTGTGCCGTATTGGCAATGACGGTGCCCAGGGGCTCCAGCCATTGAAAGGCATAGGCTGTCCCACCACCACCGGAAGCTCCTGCCGTAAGCAACAGGTTGTCGTTCTCGCAGTATTCATCATCCCCGCTGATACTGATGCTTATGGGTGAGGGGATTGTCACACCGCCATTGTTCAGACTCAGGGGAAGAACGACATTCCCTTCATAATCATAGACTTCTGTGAGATATGGTGCGGCATTGTAAAACATGACGGCCGAACTGTTGGCTATATGATCAAACACAATATGGAAAAGGGTGTCTCCGTCAGGGATGGTGACCGGAACGCTGAGATTCTGCAGGAACCACTGAACACCGACCATATTGCTCGACATGGGGAGTACATGTGCGGCAAAAAAGATGCTCTGGATACCGGGATGGACATTGTTAACAGCCACAAATGTCAGGCTTGTTGGTTCATAAGTCATAAAGATGGACAATGCGCCGATGTTTTCCAGGTTGTTTGCCGTAACCGGGATGCTGACCTGGCCGTTGGGACAATGCGCCAACTGGGCGATGGTCAGTTCGGGCGACTGCGCAGACAGAAATGAGTTCAGGAACAATGTCAGAGAGAAGCTGAGGACAAGTCTGTTCATATAGTGACGGATGTTATGTTTCTTGGTTTGTTTCATGGCAGCCTCCTTTCCTTAACGTACAATGGTCAAACGCCTGCTTAACTGTTTCATTCCTGCACTGCCGTTGTATTGCAGCCTGTAGAGGTATATCCCCGGCGGCAGGTGGCCGGCCATCACCTCCACCTGATGTTTGCCGGCAGGCAGCGTTGCATCCAGCAACAGCCCGTTCAGGTTTCCGTAAATATCGAGGAGTTCCAGCCTGACATTCCCGGCGTCCGGGATCTCGAATGCAATCATGGTGGATTCACTGAAAGGATTGGGCTTATTGGCTTCCAGTGTGAATGACCTGCGCTCTGGTTGGGGATTTTGCTGAATGACAGGTGTGTACAGGGTAACAGAAGGTAAAGGCCGGGCGCTTCTGTCGGCAAATTCGCTTTCTGCTTCAGCTGTGAGCATCAGACCACTGAGGTTCTCTCCGGTTGCTGAGGGATCAGCTTTCAATACCAGTGAGAGCAGCTGATCTCCGGGACGGAATACCAGTGGTTCGAGGCTGTACCATGCAAATCTGAGCTCATTGCCGTGGATGCCGAATTCATAGCCGCTGAGCCTGGTATTGATGCCGGTGATGCTGAGTCCTTCATCCGGAAGTGTGATCACCAGGCTGATGGCTGATGTTTCAAATGAGGAGGCGGCACAGACCGGTAAATCAAGTGTCTTTACATCACTGAAGCGGACGGTTCCGTGATGCACCATGTTAACACTTGCCTGTTTTTTACCTGAGGGAACATTGGATCCGTCGATGTCTCCGGTGCAGATGCAGAGGATGGTGCTGTTCTCGTCAGCCCCTGCCACGGTGTCCGGCGTGTCGATCTCAAACATCCAGTCTCCGGCCGGGAAGGTAGGGATCAATCCGGCAAATCTTCTCATGATGATCAGGGCATCGCCGGCATTCACCGCGCTGTTGGCATTCACATCGGCGGCCTGCTGGCGAAGCGCACTCAGCGGGATCTGTCCAACGCTGTACTGCACGGCGAGCAGGGCGTCGGTTGCGTTGAATCCGCCGGGGACCCTTCCTGTGCTTGCCTCGAGTGTATATATCTGGTCTTCAAGGCATTTGAAGCTATATGCCCCGGTGCCGCTCTGGGTGGTGGTGGAGGAAAGCAGGATGCTGTTGTTATCCAGGAGGGCAACGTCAATGTCGCCCAGCAGCGTACTGACACCGTTATCGTACTGTGCCACACCGCTGATCTGCGGGACAAAGATGACGTTCACGGGCGCGGTGGCGGAGTCCTCACAGGTATTTCCGTCTATGTAATGATAGGTAACCACGTAGGTTCCGATTCCGGCTGCTTCCGGGTTAAAGATACCATTGGTGATAAAGGGGCCCGTATAGGTTCCGCCGGAAGGATTCCCGCCGGTCAGTGCAAAGCTGGGTGTGGAATAACACTGGTCGGGATATGGCGTAAGGAAACTGACCTCGGGCAGCGGGTGGATCAGGATGCTGATGCTGCCTGCTGCTGCTGATGCACAACTGTTATTATCGGTGACTGTCAGGTAATAAATGCCAGAGTTATTGGTCTGTACCAGTGGAAGCACCGGATCCTGCAAGGTCGATGTGAAGGCTTGCGGACCGGACCATTCGTAGGTGTAGGGCCCGCCTCCGCCTGCAGAAGCCGTGCCGAGCAGGTAAAGCGTCTGGTCGGTGCATACGGTGGCTTGCACGGCAGATGCCGTGGCTGTCGGTCGGGGATTCACCAGCACACTGACCATGCTGTTGTTGGTGGAAACACATCCGTTATCGTCTGTCACTGTCAGGAAATAATTTCCTCCGTTGATCACCTGTGCGTTGGTGATAACGGGGTTCTGGTTTGCAGAAGAAAATCCAGCCGGCCCTGACCAGGCATAGGAATACCCGCTGCCGCTTCCTCCCGAGGCCCCGGCAGTCAGGTTGATGGGCAGGTTGTTGCAAATCACGGCGGTGGTGGTTCCTGCACTGCCCAGCGGAAGTTCGTTCACATGAACCTCCGTAGAACCCGATATCGTGTTCACGCCGTCGGAGATGGTTACCAGGTAAGTAGTTGTGAGCGCAGGTGTTACAGCTGGGTTCATTTCAGTGGAGGAAAAACCCGGAGGAACAGACGCCCAGGAATAGGTGTAGTTTCCGCTGCCGCCCGAAGCGGAGGCAAGCACATGGGTCGTTTCACCGAAACAAATCGTGTCCGGATCGGCACTCACGTTCACGGCAAGCGCCCCGCCCGTAATGGTGATGGTTACCTGGTCGGGAAGACTGACACAGGTGGTGGTCAGGTCTGTCACGATCAGGGTAAAAGTGGTGGTGGAACTCAGGTTGACCGTCGTCGGGTTTTGTATATTGGAGTTCAGTAACATCCCCGGGGGAGACCAACTGTAGGAATACTGTCCTGAACCGACGGTCGCCGATCCTGTAAGGTTGACAAAATTCCCGTTGAAAGTCGACTGGTCGGGACCGGCGTTGGCCAGGGGAAGCGGGTGAACCGTAATATTCACACTGGCGGTATTGGTTGAGCTGCAGTTATTGGCATCCGTCACAATGAGTGTATAAGTGCCTGAGTTGGTGGTTTGTGCATTGAGGATTACCGGGTTCTGATTCGCACTGGTAAAGGATACGGGGCCTGACCAGGCATATTGGTAATTCGTATTGTTTCCACCGGAAGCATTTCCGATCAGGTTGATGGC
>CAZSQJ010000132.1:0-4020 GCA_964608665.1 uncultured Bacteroidales bacterium
GGAAGGTGGCAGCCGTGTAAAGGATGCCGTCAATGGTAATGCTGGTGGCATTGGAGGGGAAGGTGGTAATGGTGATTGCCGTGATGCTGCCTCCGGAGAAATCTGTTCCGGAGAAGGCGGTGGCAGGTACTGTAACATTGTTGGCAGCACCGGGATTCACCTGTGAAGGCAGGGTATTGTTGTCTGCCGTTGGTGCTTCCTCAATACCGAAGTTCACATTAGTCTCACTGTCAGTCAGTATGCCAATAATGACAGTGCCATCGGTGGTTCCGTCATTACCCGTAAGCGTATTGGCAGCATCATTGTTAATCTCGCCTGTGTTCACCCAACCGGATGGCAAAGCGGGAACAGGAGCAGGATTGCCGACTGCCGTGTTCACATTGGTAAGCACAGCGGTATAGGCAAGGCTGATGTCAAGGCTGGTGAACGTGTAGGTGCCGTCAGGATTTACGGCGACTGTTTCATACACTGTTCCGCCGGCAACAAGCGAAACATAGAGCTGGTCTGCACCTGCAAGGCCTGTGCCCGTGCCGTCTACCATGTTAGCGCCGTTCATGCCGTCAATGTCATTGTAAACATTGCCGGAAAGCGTCAGATCTGTGAAAGGCAGGGAGGCGGTGGCCGGCAGGGAAGCAAAGCCTGCATTATCGATGGTCACATAGGGGATGGCTGCGGTAACACTTCCATCCACGGGATCAATGCTAACAGGGACGGAAGGATTACCCGAAGCATTGGCCGGCACGGTCACGCCGCCAATGGGGAACGTTGCGGCAGTGTATGTGATGCCGTCGATGGTAATGCTCGTGGCATTGGATGGGAAGGCGGTGATCCTGATGGAAGTGATGTTGCCCGTACTGAAATCACTGCCTGAGAACAGGGTGGAAGGTACCGTGACCGGATTCGTACCACCCGGATTCACCTGGGATGCCAGGGTGTTGTTATCGGCCAGCGGTATCTGTTCGATTCCGAAGTTCAGATTCACATCTGTTTCAGTAAGCACCCCGACCAGCAGGATACCATTGGTTGTCCCGTCATTGCCTGTCCATGTGTTTGAGGCATTATTATTGATTTCTCCTGTATTGACCCAGCCGGTTGGCAGTGCGGGTGCAGGAGCCGGAGAACCGGCAGAGGAGTTGATTGTAGTGAGCACAAGGGAGTAATTCTGTGTAATGTCAAGATTATCAAATGAATATGTTCCTGTTACATTGAGAGCTGCGGTTTCAACGACCACACCTCCGGCTATCAGGGAAACATAAAGCTGCGTTCCGCCGGCAGCGCCGATACCATTTCCATCCACCATGTTTCCGGAATTCATACCGTTCACATCGTTGTAAACATTTCCCGAAATGGCCAGGTCGATAAAGGGCAGGGTTACACTTGCCGGCAGCGATTCAAAGGAACCGTTGTCAATCGTGGCATAAGAGATCACCACGTCAACATTTCCGTCTATGGGGTCGATAAGGATGGGTACCGTTGGATTTCCTGAGGGTGCGGCCGGAACGACCACGCCTGCCGGCGGGAAAGTGGCACTGGTGTAAAGGATTCCGTTTAACTCAATGGAGGTGGCGTTGGAGGGGAAGCTCAGGATGCGGATATCCGTAATGTAGCCTGGTGCATAATCATCACCTGTAAACAATGCAGGATCAACCGGAACCAGATTGGTGCTTCCCGGGTTGGTTTGCGGAGCCTCAATATGGTCATGAGCCACCGGCGGCCAGTTCATCCCAAAATTCACATTGGTTTCATTGGCGGTGATCACCCCGAGATCGATCATGCCGTCGGTCAGTCCGTCATTGCCCGAAAGTGTATTTAGCACATTGTTATTGATTTCTCCTGTATTTCCCCAAACATACGGTAAGGAAGGGGCAGGGGCAGGATCACCCGGATTGCTGACCTGGTCGGTTAATATGGCTGAATAATCCAGGGTGTTGTCAAGCGCATTGATGGTGTATGTTCCGTCGGGATTGACCGGTACGCTTGCATATACTGTATTGGTTCCATTATCAACCAGGGTGATATAAAGCTGTACTCCGAAGGTGATACCCATGCCGATGCCGTCAACCATATTGGCACCGTTCATGCCATCAGCATCATGATAAACATTTCCGCTAAGGGTCAGATCCTCAAACGGAAGGCTTGCAGTGGCAGGTGCGGATTCAACGGAAGCATCGTCAATGGTTACATAATTGATCACAACGGTAACGGTTCCGTCAACAGGATCCACAGTGACCGGCCAGAGCGGGTTACCCGAAGCATTGGCGGGAATGCTTACCCCACCAACCGGGAAGGTTGCAGCACTGTAAGTGATGCCGTTGATGGTAATCGTGGTGGCATTGGACGGGAAATCAAGGATCCGGATGTTCTGAATGCTGCCGTCAGCATCTGCACCTGTGAAGATGGTCGGAGGAACGCTTACATTGTTCAGTCCTCCGGGATTTGGCTGAGAAGCAATGGCGTTATTATCCGCGGTGGGTATCTGCTCGATGCCGAAGTTGGCATTGGTGATCGGCGAGGTGAACACGGCCACGCTCAGAATGCTGTTGGTTAAACCGTCATTGCCGGGACCCACACCAAGAATTTCACCGGTTGATACCCAATTGCTTGGTAATGAGGTAGTCGTGAGTGTGTTGCCAGAAGTTTGCAGGCTGCTGGTCAGGATGATGTTATAGGTGGTATTCGCCAGGAGTCCGTCTGCGGTCCCGAAAATATAGGTTCCGTCAGGATTGGCGGGTACAGAAGCAACCACCAGGTTGGTGGTGGCATCCACCAGGTTCACGTAAACACTTCCTGATGCATTGGTGCCGGGCCCGTCAACCAGGCCGTTATTCATACCGTTGAAGTCATCAAAGACATTGCCAGCAATGGAAGGATTGTAAACGAGCGTACTCGAGCTTGAAATATCATTGGCAGGATTGGGATCGGTGGTGGTGGTGCTTACACTGGCAGTGTTGTTGATGATGCCCATGTGCGGATAAGAATAATCCACCATGCCCCTGATCAGGATCTGGATCACGGTTCCTGCCCCATGCGTTCCCTGTACGTACGGACTTACCCATGGCTGCCAGGTTCCTCCGCCATTGTCGGAGTATTCCGGATTCACAATGCCGGCAGGTATGACATCCGCATATTGTACATTCTGAGCTGCCGAAGGTCCAAGGTTGGTGATGGTCAGCGTAAAGGTCAGTATCTGACCGGCAATCACCGGATCGGGAGCATCGGTTTTTACGATAGCCAGGTCGGCTTCTGCAATAACCAGGGTGGGTTCTGTATCGCTGTTGTTGCCCGGAACGGGATCGTTGGTGGTGGAAGACACCACGGCGGTGTTGTTGATGGTGGTTCCGTGAGGCACATTGGGGTTGACCTCCCCGCGGATCAGGAAGGAGAAGGAAGCGCCGTCGGCCAGGGTGCCATAAACGTACGGACTGACCCAGGGGTTCCAGGTGGCTCCGCCGTCGGTGGAGAACTGGGGAGATACTACCTCAACCGGCACATTGTCAGCTACCTGCACGTTCTGTGCATCGGAAGGCCCTAAGTTGGTGACATTGATGGTATAGGTCAGGGTGGTTCCTGCAATCACGGGATCGGGAGCGTCTGACTTGGTGATGGCCAGGTCGGCTTCGGTGTCCACGTCGGTGTTCTCAGTATCGCTGTCGTTGGTGGGATCGGGATCGTCAGTGTCAGTGGTAACGGTGGCTGTGTTGGAAATCACGCTGCCGTCGGGCGTGGACGGATTGACTTCACCGCGGATCAGGAAGGAGAAGGAAGCGCCGTCGGCCAGGGTGCCGTAAACGTACGGACTGACCCAGGGGTTCCAGGTGGCTCCGCCGTCGGTGGAGAACTGGGGAGATACTACCTCAACCGGCACATTGTCAGCTACCTGCACGTTCTGTGCATCGGAAGGCCCTAAGTTGGTGACATTGATGGTATAGGTCAGGGTGGTTCCTGCAATGACGGGATCAGGTGAATCTGACTTGGTGATGGCCAGGTCGGCTTCGGTGTCCACGTCGGTGTTCTCAGTAT
>CAZSQJ010000133.1:0-3930 GCA_964608665.1 uncultured Bacteroidales bacterium
GAATTTGACAAGCTGGCAAAAAATCCCGTATTTCGTGGATAAAATCTGTCCATGGAAAAGATATTGTTCCTCGACACCACCCATCCGGTACTTCCCGAACAACTCGCACGCGACGGCTATATATGTGATTACCACACCAATATTAGCCGGAAAGATTGCAGGGAAGTGATCGGACAGTACAGGGGTATCATCATCAGGGGGCGGATCAGGCTCGACAGGGAGATGCTGGAGCGGGCGGAAAGGCTCAGGTTCATCGGCCGGGCCGGTGCCGGGATGGAGGGGATAGACACCGCCTACGCCGAAAGCCGGGGCATCCACTGCCTCAATGCCCCTGAAGGGAACAGGGATGCCCTCGCCGAGCACAGTTGCGGCATGCTCCTGTGCCTGCTCAACCACCTGCGGAGAGCCGATGAAGAGATCCGGAAAGGATTGTGGAAGCGGGAAACCAACCGGGGAAGCGAACTGAAAGGAAAGACCCTGGCCATCATCGGTTACGGTAACATGGGCAGCGCTTTTGCACAAAGGCTCAAAGGCTTCGGGATGCGTATCCTTGCCTACGACAAGTACAAAACAGCCTTCGGCAATGAGGATGTGGAAGAAAGCGCCATGGATGAAATCTTTGCCGAAGCCGACTTTCTCAGCCTCAACGTCCCTCTCACCGAAGAGACCCATTACCTTTTCAATGAAGCCTACCTGGGACGTTTCAGAAAAAGTATCGTTTTACTCAACACCAGCAGGGGGAAAGTTGTTGATACAGCAGCCCTGGCTGCCGGCCTGCAATCCGGAAAAGTGCTTGGTGCGGCCCTCGATGTGATTGAATATGAGGGATTATCCTTCGAAAACCTGGAAGAGGAATTATTACCGGATGCCTTCCGTTTCCTCTGCCGGTGCGAAAAGGTCATCCTTTCGCCCCATATCGCCGGCTGGACACTTGAGTCGCACCGCAGACTCGCCACAGTGCTGCTTGAAAAGATAAGGCAATTAAAATTATAAGCATAGCATATGAAGCAACACAACAAAATTTTCAAGGGAAGGACCCTTGCGATTCTCACCGGGGGCGGAGACACTGCTGCCCTGAACTCCAGCATTGAATCAATCCGGAACAGGGCATCCATGCTCGGTTTTAAAGTATATGGTATCCGTCACGGATGGAAGGGACTGCTTGGCGACGGAGATGTTCTGGATCTCACGCACCAGCCTTACGATGGTTGGTACGGGGGTACTGCCCTGCGTTCAAGCAGGACCAATCCCTTTCCCTCGAAAAAGAATCCCGAAAGCCGTGTTCCCCAGGTTCTCCGAAACCTGGAACGCTATAAAATAGACGTATTGATCTCCATCGGGGGAGACGACACCAACGGTGCGGCAAAACGCCTCTACGAAACGGAAGGGATTCCCGTCATAGGCTTTCCGAAAACCATAGATAACGACTTGCGGACCAGAACGATACATCACTACATGGGAGAAGAGACCGAAGCGGTTCTCTGCCCTGGTTTTCCCTCCGCCGCCCAGGCTGTGATGGAGTTCACGGCACGGCTCAAAACCACGGCCGAATCCCACTCCCGTATCATGGTGCTGGAAGTGATGGGACGTGATGCCGGCTGGCTCACAGGTACAGCGACTTTTGGAGGTGCAGCCCTCGGACTGATACCGGAAGTGGAAATGAGCAGGGAAAGAAAAGAATTCTTTTTTGAAGTGGTGAAAGAAGCCTATATGAATTCCCCCAAGAAGAGTCTGATCATCCCCGTTTCAGAGGGTGTCCGCTGGTATGATGAGAAAACAGGCAAACTGGATGTGGTCTATGCCTCCTCCGAGGTGGATGAATACGGGCATCCTCGTTTCGGTGGCATCAGCGGGGTGATCGCTTCGGAGATCAGCCAGCGCCTGAAAATCGAAGCCAGGGCCCAGATCACGGGATATTTTCCCCGCTCCGGCCCTTGCAGCCAATACGACAGGCGGCTCACCATGACCCTGGCCGATAAAGTGGTGGATCTGCTGCTCAGGGAAGAATACGGACAGATGCCGGTAATGAAGAAAATCACCCCATACGTGGAGTTGGAAGAATTCAACACCACAGCCATTGATATGGGAGATGTGGGCAACAAACCCCTGCCGGACGGGTATTTCGACATCAACACTTACCGTTTTAGTGAAGCGTACCGGGATTTTCTTGCCAATATCCTTGTAAAACCGTGCTTCCCGGAATTTGAATATGACTTTCCGGTAGTCATCCCCGAAGGCTGAGATCAGGCATTGGGCATGAAACGGATGGGGAGGGTGAGCAGGACTTTAACCGGCTGACCGTGCCTGCGCCCCGGCACCCAGACCGGCATCATCTTTACCACCCGCATGGCCTCGTTGTCGAGCAGGGGATCCACGCTTCGGGCAACTTTTACACGCTCAACCCGGCCAAACTGGTTGATAACGAAACTGATATGAACCACGCCCGATAATTTTTTCGAGAGCGCCTGCTGCGGATATTTGATGTTGTCGCGAAGAAAACGGTCCAGTGCAGGTTTGCCGCCAGGGTATTCGGGCAGCCGTTCCACCCTGATATACACCATGCCGCTGTCTGAGCCCGGACCGCTGCCCTTGAGCTGCAGCTGATCCCCGGTCTTTGCAGTGGTATCCTTTATATCCGGTCTGTCCTTTTCTTCCGGCTTCTCATCCACCTTTTCATCCACCACCAGCGGTTTTTCCTCCACATTCACTTCCGGTACAATGGTCTCCTCCGCTGGTTTCTGCAAAGGAACATCCGGGGGAGGAAGCAGCTCATAATCCGTTCCAAGATCCATCATCTCATAGGCGGCGAGTATCTCCCCCACGGTCACCCTCGGTCGCGCTGCCGTAATGTAATATAGCTGTATGCCTGTAAAAATAAGGATGACGAAAACTGACCCGGATATCACCGACCAAGTCATCAGGGATTTATACCTTTTCCTCAGGTCATATGCCCCGTAGCTGCGGTTCCGTCCTTCGAAAACAATATCATCCAGGGGTGTGATCATCCGTATCTGTTTCCTTATTCAAACCGGCACAAAGGTAACAAGCTGTCTGAACCCATACGCTAAGTTGCAGTCCTTTTATGCCTGCGCCACATCCGGCCCATGACAGCAAGAATGATACCACATCCGCCCAGGAAAACCGGCCAGTTGAATTGTACCGGAACGTAGGCCGCAATAAGCCTGCCGGTCTCCTTCCCGCCTTCCAGCCCTCCGAACAGTCCGCTGCGGTATAATAAAAGCCCATAGTCCTCAAGAAAAGCATAAAGGATGAGCAGCGCCCCTCCCACCAGGATCAGCCAGTCGCTCCGCAACATGACAGGCTTTGTTCCCGAATCCGACATCCTGAGGATCAAGCCTGCCAACAGTATCATCATCACACAACAAAGCAGCGGAGCGAGTACCGGCCCTGCCCATGCCCAGGGAATCAGAAAAAGGATATCCCAGGTGAGAAGCGAGGCAGGCCAGTCGAGCAAGAGCTTCAGTCCCAGATAATAGGCTACGTCCCAGACAGCGAAAGTCAGCAGGAAGCTGGCGAAAATCCGGATTCCCCTGCCAGCCAGCATGGAGATACTCAGCAGCATGACCAGGGTGGCAAGTTCCCTGAGCAGTTCAATCCCGTAGAGCCGCGGTGAGAATGCCGCCAGTGGAAAGGAAAAGCCCTCAGGATAATAAAGTTCCCTGAGATACACCACCACGATGGTTTCCAGCAGTCCCATGGCGGCGGAAAAAATGCAAAGAAGGATGATCGTACGTTGTGTCATATCTTTTCTGAAGGAAAGCAATGTCATGATAACTGAAAAGCCGGGGAAAAATTTTATAAGTGAGCAGTGAGCAGTGATTAGTGAGCAGTGATTAGTTAGTCGAAGCATTTGACATCATATTCATTTCCCGTCACCCTGAGCGGAGTCGAAGGGTTAATCATCATATT
>CAZSQJ010000134.1:0-3730 GCA_964608665.1 uncultured Bacteroidales bacterium
CTTCGACTCCGCTCAGCATGACTGACAGGGATGCAGCGCATGCTTCGACTCCGCTCAGCATGACTGACAGGGATGCAGCGCATGCTTCGACTCCGCTGAGGGTGACTTAAATATTCACATCTAAACACTAAACCTCTAAACCGGCATTCAAGATTCAAGATTCAAGATTCAAGATACAAGATTCGAGATCCAAGATGCAAGATATTGGATTCAAGATCCAAGGCACAAGGAAAAAGGACCAGGATAAAACAAGTAAAAATTCAAAGTTTAAAGGACCAGGTTGAAAGACTCAGGTCACTCACTGCTCACTGCATAACCACTCACTACTTACTGTTTACTGCTCACTTTCTGATTTTCTGCATCCAGAACCAGTGGGTTGTGAACAATACAATGCAGAGGACGATCAGGATGCTGTTGGTGATGATGGTGCGGGTACTCCGGTGCAGGACCGACTGAACCTTGTCGGCCACGGCCGCATCGTACATGGAACGAAGGGTGGCATCATCCAGGGTCAGGGTGTTTTCTTTGTCACCTGTTTTCAGGATATCCGCCTTATAGTTCTGAAAGGAGGCCAGGCTGGGCGTTTTTTGGTATTCACGCTCCGCATACAGGGGAGCCTGGCGGTCAATCAGGCTGTCGATCAGGGCGGCGGCCGATACGATCAGGGTGATCACGGCTACCAGACATACGGCATAGCCGTAATACAGCGGTACTTTGTTTTGCAATTCCATGGCATTGGGATTTAATGATGGTGTAAAGGTACGGGCGATCTGATCTGCATGGAAATGGGATCTTGCAAATGAATGTTCACAGTTGCAAGGAGTAATAAACAGATGATGGATATTCGGTATAAAAAGCCAGGTGCATTTTTCGAATTCAGATTTTTGTTTTACTTTTGCAGCCCTGAAAAGGGAATAGAAGAACGAGTGTGATTGTGGAAGCGGGATGTGCGTTTGAAATACCGGGTTGTTAGCTCAGTTGGTTCAGAGCATCGCCTTGACAGGGCGGGGGCCACTGGTTCGAGTCCAGTACAACCCACAAACCGGAATGCAGGAGTGCAAGAGGGCAAGAATGCCAGAATGTTTTTATTCTGGCATTTTTGCGTTTTAAGGCCCGAATCTATGCGAAGATTGCTTCGCATTTTCATGAAGATTCAGTATAAAAATGAATTCTCCTTTAGCAAGGGTTTTGTTAAAGGTCCGGTTGGCACACGCTCATATTAACAAAGAACCACTTTTTTTTGGAATTTCATTGAGTTGTTTTTTTATTTCGTAATTTTGCGAAACGTAGAAACGAAAAAATATACTCATGACGGTCTTTGAAGCTGATCAATACACTGAAAAGCAGTTACTTATCGCCAATTTTGCCAAGGCAATGAGCCACCCGGCCAGGGTCTTCATCCTGGAAAGGCTCTCTGAAATGAATGCCTGCTGTACCAGCGGGGAGATGATTGGGGACATCCCGATTGCCCGTTCCACGCTGTCACAACACCTGAAGGAACTCAAAAATGCCGGCCTGATACAGGGCGAGATCAAGCCTCCGTATATTAAATATTGTATCAACCGGGGGAATTGGGAGATGGCCAAAAGACTTTACCATGATCTTTTCAGTGGTCTCACAGCCACCTGACCAAATGAAAACCGGATCAGTTTATTCATGAACATATTAATCTAAACAAATGGAAATCAAAATCCTGGGGACCGGATGTCCCAATTGCAAAAACCTCGAAAGGGCCACGCTGAATGTGCTGTCGGAACTGAATCTGACAGCCGATGTGGAAAAGGTTGAAGATATCACCAGAATCATGGGCTATAGCGTCATGCGTACGCCGGGACTGGTGATCAACGGTCAGGTTGTCCTGAGCGGAAGGGTGCCATCGGTTGGCGAACTGAAGGAGATTCTTCTGAAACACCAATAGTCGCGCGCTGCATGGCCGGGTGCTGTCAGGGAGTGTGCCGGGCTACGCGCCGCTGGAGTGGTATTATTATCTAACTTACATAAAATGAATATAATATGAGAATTGCATTCAGAATCCTGTTTTCCGCCGGCTTGCTTTTATTGTTTGCAGCTTGCGGCCAGGGAACGGGCGGGACTGCCTCCGTGAGTGACCGTGACACTTTTTCGGCCTCCCCGGGGGATACAGCCACCAGTGTTACTGTACCGGGCGACACACAGGCTGTTGCCATGCCGGAAGAAACCCGCGTCAAGGCTGCTGCCGGAGATGAAAGGCCGGTGGTGCTGGTGTATAACTTCCACGTGACCAACCGCTGTGTTTCCTGTGTTGCCATCGAGGATGCCACCACGAAAACCCTGGATACTTATTTTGCCGGTGAAGTGAAAGCGGGAAGGATCAGACGGCATATCCTTGATGTTGACGATGAGGCCAATAAGAAGATTTCTGAGAAATATCAGGCCTTCGGGTCAGGACTGTTCGTTACCCGCCTTTACAAAGGAAAGGAAAACACCATCGACCTGACCGGCGACGGATTCCGCTTTGCCAGGAACAAGGAAGAAAGGTTCATTGAAATCCTGAAAACTCAAATCAACGAATATCTAAAACCATGAAGATGAATAGAATTATCGTAGTGCTGGCCATGCTGCTGGCAGGCTTGAACACATACTCCCAGGATACTACTCAGGTAAGTTCAAATACCAAACTGCTGGTCTATTACTTCCACATTACGCATCGCTGCAACACCTGTACCCGGATTGAAACGGCGGTGAAAAAGACCCTGCAGGACTTCTACCAGGCTGAAACCGAACAGGGTATGATCGTTTTTCGAAGCATTAATGTTGACCTGGAGGAGCATGCGGCGCTATGCGACAAATACAGCGCTTACGGGGCAGACCTGGCTCTGACGAAGCTCAGAGACGGCAGTGAGGAAATCGTGGATCTGACCAATTTTGCTTTTGCAAAGATCCATGACGAGAAAGTGTTCACGGCAGGGCTCAGAGAGAAAATCGACGAAATGCTGAAATAAGACATGGAAGCATTACAACAACTGCTCGACAACTCGAATGCGCCCCTGCTGACAGCGTTCATCCTGGGTCTGATGACCGCTATCAGTCCCTGTCCGCTTGCCACCAACATCACTGCCATCGGCTTTATCAGCCGCGATCTTGAAAAGCGGCGAAAAATCTTCTACAACGGCCTCTGGTACACCCTGGGCAGGGCTTTCAGTTACACAGTGATCGGAGTCATCCTGTACTTCGGGGCGAGTAAGTTTCATGTGGCCAGGTTCTTCCAGGCCAACGGGGAGAAGCTGCTGGGTCCCCTGCTGCTGCTGGTCGGAATCCTGATGCTCGATTTCATCAGCATCCGGTTCCCGGGTTTCAGCAGGCTTACATCCGGCCTGGAGAAGCCGGAAAGGAAAAACAACTGGTGGCGTGCGCTGATCCTTGGCGTGGTGTTTGCCATTGCCTTCTGTCCCTACAGTGGTGTATTGTATTTCGGGATGCTGATCCCGCTGACCATCAGCAGTCCTTCGGGCCTGTTCCTGCCGGTGGTTTTTGCCCTTGCCACCGGCCTTCCGGTCATCATTGTTGCCTATCTGCTCGCCTTCAGCATCTCCAGTCTGGGAGGATTCTACAATAAAGTGAAGATCTTCGAGAAATGGTTCAGAAGGGTGGTTGCGGTGGTCTTCATTCTGGTCGGATTTTATTACATCTATACATTTTATACTCAGTCTTGACAGGTTTGCGAATGCAAAGCTGTTTAGACTGAGTTATG
>CAZSQJ010000135.1:0-3648 GCA_964608665.1 uncultured Bacteroidales bacterium
GGGACACCCCAGCGTGTTTCAACACATACGGATTGAATCGGAATGTCCCATCCCAGGCCCATCCAACCATTATTGTTGCTACTGCTGTATTTAAGGGTAAGATTCGGTTGCATCCCTTTCCTGCCCGGCGGGAGCACCAGGGGATATTCCAGATTGGCTGTCCCCATGTTGTTTGCTGTTGGCGGTTGGATCACACCCATTGCCTCAAGCGGATTCGCTGCTTTTATATCCTTAATTGAGGTTGGGGTGTATGCCTGGGTGAGCGGTGATTCAGGAACCTTGATGAACCCGTTGATGAAATCGGTAAAATGCCCGGTACTGCTGATAATGAAATGGTTTTCCATATCTACCGAATCTCTGGGCAGGGGCACCCAACTGCGTTTAACTTCATCAAAGAAGAAAGTATAGATATCATGGGGGGTGTATCCGGCAGGAAGCAACTCAGGGTCATATTCCAGGGATATCTTCACTTCAGACGAAAAAACCGATCCGTGTGGGAGACAACGGTACCCTCCCTTATCCGGCATCAGGTTAACCAAACCCGGATCCATCACCGGAAAGTCAATGCTGCGTAGTGCCATGGCAGTGATTTTGGTTCCAGGCCGGGTTGCTCCATCAGCTGCCTGAAGGCACATTGTTTGCAACTGCAGATCAAAGCCTCCCTTTTCACCGGCAAAGCATTCCCCAAAATGAACAGGCGGGGTTGTTTCCCTGATTATTTCGCAGTCCACCGGGTTATCAAAGCATACGTCAGTCCGGAGCACCTGTCCGTCGGGAAACGTAGCCTCAATCACAGATGTCCATTTTTGCTTCGTATCCTCTGGTTTTCTCACCAGCTTTTCAAACATCCCGTTATGGGTTGTAACAGGAGTACCTGAAATGGTAACGACAGCCTGCCGGTTTTGATCCCCTGCCACAAATCCCTGGACATAGCCGTAAGTTTTGTAATAACATGCCGTGGAAGGCTGATTTACAACAAGCTGGCGTGTCGCTTGCGTCTCCTCTTCCACCTTAATGGAAAGATTGCGTACCATATAGCGGAAATCTTCATCTGAAGCCGGTGAAAAACGGATCACATTGTCTCCCTGGCGAAGCGACCGGATGGGAATCTGCTCACGCTGGCGGGACCATCTGTTGTCCACCGCTTTGAAATAGCCGCCGGTTGCCGGATCGTCATTGATACTGTGAGGGATGCATGAAAAATCCTTCATGCCAAACAGGTCGTATTCCAGAAACACCTTTTGCGTTTTGGAGGGAAGCTGCTCAAGATGTATTACGAAAATGTTGTTTTTGGATGAATATCCCATGTGTGAATATCCGACATAAGCCGTAGATTGTTCCCCGGGCACATAACACTGCCGGGTCGGATTTTTCTGTCCGGATGCAAGGTCTGGCTCATCAACAGAACCGCCTGGCGGGGGATCGCCCTGGTGCACTGATGGATTTTCAATCTTCAGCGGTGTTTGCCGGAGCGACTTTTCTCCGGGCCCTGTCGAACACACGATCAATGCCCCTGTTGCAATAATGATGATAAGCGGGATGTATTTTTTGAGGTTCTCCATTTTCGTTTTGTTTTGCTGTTAAAGAAACTTATCGTGTTGTAAATATTGTATTTACTTGACAATCAGTGGGATCATCCTGTGATTGCCCTCCATACGAATGTCCAGATAGTATTTACCGGCCACCATTATGGTTCCCTTATAGTGGTATTGTGATTGGTTGCCGGCCTCAGACATCTGAATCAGATTGCCTGCAGCATCGATGATTCGCAGGCTCATGCATGCAGGCCTCGCAGCAGTGACAATCAGATCGAATGAACCGGCGGTTGGATTGGGATATAAGGAACAGGTCACGGGATTGCCGGAGGATGCTGAGCCTGAAGAACCGCCTGATGGTTGGAGGGCTTGCTGAAGATTTGAATCTGGTTGAAAGGAGCGGGCAGGATTGATAATGAATGGGAACAGCGGAGTATCGTCCTGTCTGACAGGCAGGTTGCCTGTCAGTGAAGGGTTATTGGCAAACAGGGGCTGTTCTTTGACAAAGAAAAAGGAAAAGACATCCCTGCCGCTTTGGTCTGTATCCCAATACAGGTTGTTGAAGCAGGCCACCTTGTCCGGGGTGATGCTGTCGGGCAGAAAATACAACAGGTCTGAATATGGCAGGACAGGCAGGGCGTTTGGCGCTATCACCAGAAAGCACAGCATGGAGTCTGTTAAAATACCTGTCAGATTCACCCTTAAACTGGTTGAAATATCATGGCAGGTGTTGCCACTAAGCTGCATAAGCCATTGTCTTTGCAGCAATCCGGCAGTCTGGAGAGAATCCTGCCAGGCAATTGTGGCGGTTTCTCCGTTACTGCCGCACAACAGGTAGTCTCCCTGGTTCAGGGTAAAGGTATTTTGATCGTTTGTCGCAGCAAGGGAACCTGCTCCAAGGGTGATGATGTCATGGATGCTTGTGGAGAGGGATTGTTTTTGGTTCAATCCAAAAACAGTATCACGTCCGAGGCCGAATACACCCAGACCGTAAGCCAGGTTTTCCTCCCTGTTCCAAAGGGTGTCACCAATTGAGTTCACATAGTCTGCCATACGAAGTGTTATGCCGTATTTAATACAGAGGTAACTCTGGTATTTCTGCAGGTTGGTTTGATTCAGATAGTCTTCAAAGAGGATGAACTCGGCGATTTTGCCCTTGAACCGGATGCTGTCGGTTCCACCGATGGTAACATCATCCGGAACAGAATCCGTGTTGCTGTCCTTCCATGCGAACATAAAAGTATTTACCAGGGAGCTTGTGTCATAGTCATTCCGGTATTTAAACTTCAGGGCAGATCCCTGGATCCTTCGGGTAGTTAACAACTGGTAGAAAGTGGTGTCTTTTTTGATTTCCCAGACTCCGGATTCTTCAAGGGTGTCAAGGGCCTGGAAGACTGCCATGACGGTCATTTTACCTGCAGTACCTATATTATAATGTAAAACAAAGGGACTGAGGTCTTCTGTGACCAGAAAGCAGGGGTTGAAATTCAGCAGACTTACCGCGGGCTGCGCCGCCTGGTTCAGGGGAAAGGCATGGTGGCTGTTTTGGGTCAGGTCCCTGAAAAAAACGGAATCAGTATTTTGAAGATCTGGTTGCAACCATACCTGAGCTTGCTGGATCGGTGAACTGTTTTGGGCATAAGCCATCTGAAACAGCAGGAAAGCGCAGAGTGAGGTTGTTAATTTCGTTTTCATAAAACAGATTTTTTGGATCAGGAAATTACTTTGACTGATAAGGATTGGTCTGTAGATACAGGATATCAGACGAAAAGTTCAGATGAAAAATAAAGCCTACCTTATAAACCGCATGCTTCTGACCTCTCCGTTCTGGGTTATTATCCTGATGAAATACACTCCAGGTTTCAACAGCGATACATTCAAACGTTCTGTGATGTATGTGCCCCGGTAGAGCATAGCCCCGCCGACACTAAAAACGAAGTACTCTCTGGTGTAATCAGGTAAGGTTAGATTGCTGTTTTGGTCTATGATCCATGTTTTTTCTTTTAAGGCCTGGATTACAACTTTTTGTCCTGTGGTATCATAGACTTCTTTCGGACAGATTGTATCCCAGGCCACTCTGATTTCATTAAGGAAAAGATCAAGCAGATTTGTT
>CAZSQJ010000136.1:0-3636 GCA_964608665.1 uncultured Bacteroidales bacterium
CGTCTGTCACCACTACCTATTACGCCAGGGGAGAAGGCGGCTGTGTGACGCCCGGCAACTGCGGCAGCGTTACTGTTACCGTTGAAGATTTAACTCCTCCTGCGGTTAATTGTAAAAATACCACGGCCTACCTGGATGCCAACGGCCAGGCCTCCATTGTGCCTGCCGATGTTTACCTGAGCGGTTCGGACAACTGCGGTACGGTGAACCTGGTGTCGGTTGTACCCAACAGCTTTAACTGTAGTAACACCGGCAATAACCCGGTGGTGCTGACGGTGAACGATGGTAACGGGAATACAGCCACCTGCACGGCGAGTGTGACGGTTGTGGACAATATTCCTCCCTCTCCCGTATGTAAAAATGCTTCGGCCTACCTGGATGCCAACGGTCAGGCCTCCATTGTGCCTGCCGATGTTTACCTGAGCGGTTCGGACAACTGCGGTACGGTGAACCTGGTGTCGGTTGTACCCAACAGCTTTAACTGTAGTAACACCGGCAATAACCCGGTGGTGCTGACGGTGAACGACGGGAATGGGAATACCGCCACCTGCGCGGCTACCGTCACCGTCGCCGACAACCAGCCGCCTTCCATCACCTGTCCGACGCCGGTCAGCGTCAATGCCGATCCGCAGCAATGCTACGCCACATTGACCAACCTGGGCTCTCCTACGGTGGGCGACAACTGCGGAACGCAGCTGCCGGTCAACAACGCTCCGGCCAATAACCAATACCCGGTCGGGACAACTATCGTTACCTGGACCGTCTATGATTTGAATGGTAATTCGGTCACCTGTACACAGGCAGTCATGGTCGCCGACAGCCAGCCGCCAACCATCAGCTGTCCCCTGGACATCACTGTCAGCAATAATCCGACCATACCTGTCCTTGATCAGTCAAACACTGATCTTAATGCAGGAGCAGGGGGGCTTGACCAGTGGCAATCCTTTACCGCCGGGATAACCGGGCAACTGGTATCCATCGATCTGGGAGTAGCCTCTCCCATACAAGGAACCTCTTCTCCCGGCACGATCGGGATTTATGAAGGGGAAGGTACCGGTGGAGCCTTGCTTGCCACCCAGCAAGTCACCTTCCAAAACATTCTGAACAGTTATCAGAATTTCGCCTTTAGCTTTCCTCCTTCGCTAATCGATGGAAATGTGTACACTATCAGGTTTTCCGTTCCGGCGATCAATATCATGTGGGTGTACCTGAACAGCAGTAATTCCTATGCCGGAGGACGTGCCGGCAGCAATCCAAACTGGGATTACCTATTCAGAACCTATGTATTGCAGGGATATCCGCCCTGCAGTGCCGTGGTCAGCTATGCCGCTCCGACGGTAATTGACAACTGTCCCGGCGCCTCAATATTGCAAACCGTTGGCCTCCCGTCCGGATCTGCTTTCCCTGTCGGGCAAACCACCAATACTTTCCTGGTGACGGATGCAGCGGGCCATACAGCGGTCTGCAGCTTTACCGTTACAGTGGAGGACGACAGACCACCCGTTGCTGTTTGTAAAAATGCCACGGTTATTCTTGATGCCTTTGGGAACGGAAGTATTACGGTTACTGATATCAACAACGGATCAACCGATGATTGCGGTGCCGTGAGCCTGGTGTCGGTCGTCCCCAGCACATTCACCTGTGCCACTGTCGGTGATCAGCCGGTTGTCCTTACCGTGGTTGACGGAAACAATAATTCCTCCACCTGCCTGGCATTCGTCAGCGTCCTTGATCTGGTGCCGCCTTCTGTCAGCTGCAAGAACCACAGCGTGGTACTGGACGCCGGCGGCAATGCAGCCGTAAGTCCCATTGATGTTTTTCTCAGTGGTTCCGACGACTGTGGTACCGTTAACCTTGTGTCAGTGACACCAAATACTTTCAACTGCAGCCACATCGGCGATAATACAGTGATCCTGCTGGTCAATGACGGGAACGGGAATACCGCCACCTGCTCCGCGACGGTCACCGTCACCGATGACCAACCAATGTCTGTCAACTGTCCGCCGGACATCACTGTCAGCAATAATCCGACCATACCTGTCCTTGATCAGTCAAACACTGATCTTAATGCAGGAGCAGGGGGGCTTGACCAGTGGCAATCCTTTACCGCCGGGATAACCGGGCAACTGGTATCCATCGATCTGGGAGTAGCCTCTCCCATACAAGGAACCTCTTCTCCCGGCACGATCGGGATTTATGAAGGGGAAGGTACCGGTGGAGCCTTGCTTGCCACCCAGCAAGTCACCTTCCAAAACATTCTGAACAGTTATCAGAATTTCGCCTTTAGCTTTCCTCCTTCGCTAATCGATGGAAATGTGTACACTATCAGGTTTTCCGTTCCGGCGATCAATATCATGTGGGTGTACCTGAACAGCAGTAATTCCTATGCCGGAGGACGTGCCGGCAGCAATCCAAACTGGGATTACCTATTCAGAACCTATGTATTGCAGGGATATCCGCCCTGCAGTGCTGTGGTCAACTATGCTGCACCGACGGTCATTGACAACTGTCCCCTCGCCTCGATAGTGCAAACCTCCGGCCTTCCCTCCGGTTCTGCCTTTCCTGTCGGTACGACCACCAACACCTTCGTGGTGACGGATGCTTCGAACCATACTGCAAGCTGCAGCTTTACCGTAACGGTGGAGGATGATAAACCACCCCTTGCCGCCTGCAAAAATACCACTGTCTTTCTTGATGCCTCGGGCAACGGAAGCATTACGGTCAACGATATCGACAACGGGTCGACCGACGACTGCGGCACAGTGAACCTGGTGTCGGTTGTACCCAGCAGCTTCACTTGCAGCAACATCGGCAATAACCCGGTGGTACTGACGGTGACCGATGGGAATGGAAATACGGCCACCTGTTCTGCAACGGTGACAGTTTCAGATAATATCCTGCCAGTCATTGCAGGATACCCGCAAACCGCTCAGGAACTGATCGATATGTTCCCCGGCACCCCGGATGGAGAATACATTCTGTACCTTGACGGCGATCCCTCAAAACCATGGAAGGCATATTGCCATAACATGGCAGGAACACCGGTGGAATACATAACGCTGGTGAATACAGGTGGAAGTACCAACCGGTCGCAGTACGCAGCCGGTGGAGCATATCCTTCTCCTCCGAATACTACTGTGAATACCAATTGGACCAAAGTCAGGTTCAATCCCCTGACCCATACAGTCAATACTGGTGATTATCTGTTTTCAACATCCTCAGGTTATATCACCCATCAAAACACCACACAGGTCCCTTACGGTACCGCCAGGGACTGCTTATACTGGGGTTCCAGTTCCGGGCAGGCCAATGTGGATTTGCAGGGCACCTCATTCGCCGTTGACGATACCTGGTCGTTGGGAGGTTTCCAGGCGAATGGTTCCACAGCTTTCTTATCCAACAACCAGGTTGTGAACCTTACCGGTGGCGGTTATTGCGGCTGGAACCATGTAACAGGTGCCGGTGATCCTACTATAGGGGGATTCTTTCTTACCCTTGAATATTTCCAGCCAACATACAGTGTCAACGGACCCTATGGTTGCCCTGTAGATATTACGGTTTCCGCTGCCCAGGGATCCTGCTCAGCCGCCGTCAGCTGGACACCTCCTTCGGTCTGGGATAACTGCCCGGGCACCA
>CAZSQJ010000137.1:0-3526 GCA_964608665.1 uncultured Bacteroidales bacterium
AATTGTCAATGAAAAATAACTACTCAGGCTGTCCATTATTTCCAGGGCCTTAGTGTGTAAACCCTGTTGTAATCTATGTTCTCGAAGATCATCGTGTCTAAAGGATTGCCGAAATCGAACATGAGCCTGGGTTTGTCAGGAAGCAGATCATACAACTGTTTAAGCAGCGTGGTTTTCCCAACCTGACGCAAGCCGGTGATAATCAATACATTCTTATGTTCAAGAAACGAACTGACCTGTCTGAATAATTTCCGGTATAACATGCTGTGCCAATTATTTTACAAATATATGCAAATTTGTAAGGAAAGGTTTACAAAAGTGAAATTTTTATGATTATTTTCGGGTATTGTGTTATAATGTATTGATAATCTGAACTCCCATGGACTTTCTGGCTTCTCTTCCGCATCATGCTGTGATCCGTTATCATGTGTACCTCACCCCAATTACCATCCGGAACTTCACCCGGGAAAAACCAGGCCTCATGGCCGGCAGGAGAACGGTGCTGCTGGAACACCGCAGCAGGTTTACCTGTCAGTTGGTGGTGCGTGGTAAAGATTGGTATTCGTCCGGAATGTGTATCTTTGCTCTGTAATACAAATACCTCACATTATGGAAGATCAGTCAGAAACCGGCTGCTGTCCGCGCTTCAACCCGGAGCCCTGGGACAAAAAAGAGATCGCCTGGACGGACAAACTTTTCATTAAGGAACACAATCCAGCCATCATGCACATTCCGCTGGGCATGGGCAAAATGATGAAAAGGGTGATGGAAGCCATTGATAAGCATCAGGCTATGCAGGATATGAAGGACTTTGTGATGCTGTCGCACGATCCCTCTCCCTGGAAATGCGAACACCTGATCGGGGTGAACCGGGAAGTGCCCGGGCTGCATCACGAGAAGCTGAGCGGTACCTTCCTCACCAAAGTCTATGAAGGCCCCTACCGCGATGCCCGCAAATGGTGTACCGACATGCGGCAGCATGTGACATCAGCGGGTAAACAGATGAAGAAACTGTATTTCTATTATACCACCTGTCCCAAATGTGCCAAAGTGTACGGGAAAAACTACGTGGTGGGCGTTGCTCATGTGGAATGACGGCCCGGCTGACCTGCCTGCTACCCCTGCTTTGCCTGGCGGTATCCCTGCATGCCCAGCCGGGAAGCAAAAATGTTCTCTTCCTCGGCAACAGTTACACTTACGCCAATGACCTTCCGCAGTTGACGGTCAGCCTGGCCCAGGCTGCAGGTGATACCCTTCTTGTGGCTTCCAATACTCCGGGAGGATACACCTTTCAGTTGCACAGCACCAATGCAACATCGCTCTCCATGATCCAGCAGGGGAATTGGGACTTCGTGGTACTCCAGGAACAAAGTCAGCTGCCGTCCTTTCCGCCTAACCAGGTGCAGAGCCAGTGTTTCCCCTTTGCTGCCTTGCTCGACAGCATGGTCAGCCAGTACAACTCCTGCGGGGAAACCATGTTCTTCATGACCTGGGGCCGGAAGAACGGGGATGCCCAGAATTGCCCCAACTGGCCTCCGGTTTGTACCTATGCCGGCATGGACAGCCTCTTACGGCTGCGCTACCAGATGATGGCCAACGACAACCAGGCCGTTGTAAGCCCGGTGGGCGCGGTCTGGCGATATATCCGGCACCATTACCCCTCCATTGAACTGTACTCCTCCGACGAAAGCCATCCCTCCGAAGCCGGCTCCTACGCCGCAGCCTGTGCCTTCTATCCGGCCATCTTCCGGAAAGATCCTTCCGCCATCCCATTCAATTATACACTTCCGGCCCTGGATGCCGGCGCTATCCGCCTGGCAGCGAAACTGGTGGTTTACGACAGCCTTCTCCACTGGAATATCGGCAAATACGACCCGGTGGCTGCCTTCACTTACCTTAACCAGGGTGGGGGGGTGGTGAGTTTCACCAATAACTCCCTGTATGCCAACCATTTCTTGTGGGATTTTGGCGACGGCACCACCTCCACCCAGGCCGATCCCCAACATCAGTATCTCATACCGGGAAACTATACGGTGCAACTGTCAGCTTCGCATTGCGGGTTGTTTGATACGGTGTCACAGCAAATCGTGGTTACAACTGCAGGCATCACGGATGGCAATTTTGAAGGGGATACCTGGTATTATTTTCCCAACCCGGCTTCAGAAACAGTCCGGATCAGATGTCCTGCCTGCCGGAATGAGACCACGGAGCTTTTCATCATGAGCCTTTGCGGGAAGGTGCTTACCCGGGAAACATTGCATCACAGTGGTTCCGGGAACGTTTCGCTCTCCGGACTTGCCCCCGGCCTCTATTATATCGGACTGCACAGGCCCGGGAAGGGGACGGATCTGCAACCCCTGCTCCTGATGTCCCGATAATCCATTGGGTGCCATGTCGCTAAATAACAGATGGATCGTCAGCCTGGTAGTGGTAACCGTATTCCTGCTGGTCACTTACCTGCATTTTCCCTTTGCGTATCTCATCCTCGGTACGGAACGATACAACAGCCTTCCGCGGGAGGCCAGGCTGCTGATGGTGCAGGGTACGGGACTTGTGATCTGTCTGCTGGCGACCTACCTGCTTGCAGGCCGTTCATTGCAAAGCACATGGGTGTTGCTCGGACTCAGGCGCGGCCTGCTTCCTGCCCTGGCGGCTGCCTTCATCTGTTGTCTCCCCATGCTTGCCGGGGGCTGGTTCATGGCAGACGGGGAGTTACAGCTGTCTTTGCCGGATATCGCCACCGGGGCGTTGTGGGCCGGGTTTAACGAGGAATTGGTGTTCCGTGCTTTTTTGCTCGGACTGCTTGTAAGGCTGGCAGGCTGGAATTTCTGGGCGGCCATGATGTTACCGGCATGCTTCTTCGGACTGGGACACCTTTACCAGGCCGCCTCCCCGGCAGAAGCCCTGCAGGTCTTCCTGCTCACTGCCACGGCATCCGTCGGCTTTTCACTCTTTTACCTGATGTGGGGCTGGAACCTGTGGTTCCCGCTCTTCATGCATGTGCTGATGAACCTGTCGTGGGTAGTGTTCGATGCAGGGGAAAATGTCCTGGGCAATGCCTCCCTCAACATCCCGAGGCTGATCACCATTGTCCTGGCTATCCTGACGTCTCTCCTTATCATGCGGAAAAACCGCCAGCCCTGGAGCTCCCTGCTGAGCGGGAAGATCAAAGGGGTTGAATCCCTGGAGACAGACCAAATGTGAGCATTGGATTGAAAACAATCAATAAGACCCTTTCCCCTCTTTACTACTACTAATCACTAATTACTACTAACTACTTACATTCACTATCCACACCGAAGCCCCTAAGACCCGGTTTCCTTTCTTTATGGTAATGTTAAAGAGTTGAATATGAACATCCTGTAATAACATCATCCGTCGTCATCCTGAGCGGAGTCGAAGGATGATCTGGGCGGGGCGCTGTCTTTTGGCTATGGGCTCTGATTAGCATGACTGATGGGGATACCGGGCACCCTTCGACTCCGCTCAGGGTGACGGGAAATGAATATGATGATTAACCCTTCGA
>CAZSQJ010000138.1:0-3235 GCA_964608665.1 uncultured Bacteroidales bacterium
CAAACATCTCAAGCTGCTGTTTGAAGTCCTGTTCTGTAGTCCGCAGTTTTTCGCGGCAGAACATGATCAGTTCGTGTGCCCGTTTCAGTTTTACATTTAACTTGTCGAGCGGAAGTTGTTCCTGCTCCATCTCACTGAGGATCAGGCTCAGCTCGTCCCAGGCTTTCTGGTAAGTCATGGCTGCTTTCATCTTGATTGAATCTGATTTGTAAGATCTCGCTGTCTAAAACGGCATCGTGCATTTGTATGCGAATGTGCTCCCCCACCCGCAGTTTGTTTGCCCTGGTAACAAGCTCCCCTTTCCTGCTCACCATAGCATACCCCCTGGCCAGTACCGTAGCGGGATCGAGGTGTTTCAGGATCAGCTCCGCCTTTTCGAGCTCCTGCTTCCGGTGATTCAGGTATTGGATTCCGGCCCGTGAGATTCTTATGGCCATATTCTCCAGGCCTGCCCTGAAGCTGTCCATGGCACCGGCCGCCAGGCGGATGATGGCATCGCCCCGCTGCCGGATTGCTTCCTCAAAGCGGAAATTATGTTGATTGACGAAAGCGGCCGCCTTGGTGGGCGTTTTTACCGCCATGTGACACATCAGGTCGCTGATGCTTACATTCCTTTCGTGTCCGATCCCGCATACCACCGGCAAAGGGAAAGCAGCCACGGCAAGTCCGAGTTCGTAGGTGTCGAAAGGCCCGAAATCCGTCTGTCCTCCCCCACCCCTTACAAGTACCAGCAGATCGTAGGGCTGCCGTGCCGATGCCACTTTCTCCAGCTGCGCAATGATTTCATTTTCAGCACCATTGCCCTGAATCCTGCAGAGGTAGTCATCGCAGGTATACGCATAATCGTAAGGATTTGACTCCAATTCATGACGGAAGTCCTTCCAGCCGTCGGAACCGGGCGCCGTGATGAGGGCGATGCGCTGGATCACCGGAGGCAGACGAAGTTTCTGATTGGTCGTAACATAGTTGCCTTCAATGAGTTGTACCTGTTGGGGATGACTGCTGCACAAGCGTGCAAGGATGGCCTGCCTTTGCCTTTCCATCTCCCCGAGGGTATAGGAGGATTCGATGGCGGTAATGTGGAATTTGAGGCCGTAGACAGGATTATAGTCCACCGTGCCCTGCAGCAGCACCTTCAGGTTGCGGTCGAACCGCATGCCTGTGGCACTTTCAAAACCTGCAATGATGTGGTGGTTTCTTGACCAGATGACGGCTTCCATGCGGGCCAGGATTTCTTTCCCTTCTTTCTCCACAAGGTTCAGGAAACAATAGCCCCTGTCGGGATAATTCCTGATGTCGCTGGTTTCCGCCACCAGCAGGAACGGCCTCAACAGAAATTCCTCCCGGATGGTTTCTTCCAGCATGGCTGTCAGCTCCGACAGCCGGATGATGTCCTGCGCCTGATCCATGTCTCAAAAGTACGAAAAACAGGCATGTGTGCATGCTTCCGCGGGCTTGATTACCTTTGCGGCATGAAAAAGCGTATTGCATTTCATACCCTGGGCTGCAAACTGAACTTCGCCGAAACCTCCACCTTAGCAAGACAGCTGGAGGCTGGTGGTTATGAACTGGTTGATTTCAGGGACGAAGCCGATATTTATGTGATCAACACCTGCTATGTAACGGGAACGGCGGAAAAGAAGTGCCGACTGGCCATCCACCAGGCACACCGGCGCAACCCAGGTGCCCGGATCGCCGTATTGGGCTGTTTTGCGAGTCTCGATCCGGCCGGCATCGCCGCCATGGACGGCGTCGACATCATCCTGGGCAGCAACGACAAGTTCAGACTGCCGGAAATCCTGCAGGCGGATAAAGCTCCTGTAACAGAAGGTACTTCTACCGCCAACCGCGACTTTATCCCCGCATGGTCGTCGCACGGAAGAACGAGGGCATTTGTGAAGATACAGGACGGATGTGATTATTTCTGTTCATACTGCAGCATTCCCTTTGCCAGGGGACGAAGCCGATCGTCCGGGGTCGCGGAAGTGAAGGACACGATCAGGCAGGCTTTGTCGGCAGGCGTGAAGGAGATCATCCTCACCGGGGTCAATACCGGCGACTTTGGCCGGCATCAGGGAGAAAGCTTTTCTGAACTTCTCCGTGAACTGGACAAAATGGATGATCTTCGGCGGCTCAGGCTGTCGTCGGTGGAGCCCGACCTGCTTCATGATGAGATCATCGCACTTGTAGCTTCATCAGGCAAACTGATGCCGCATTTCCACATCCCCCTGCAAAGCGGTTCCGACAGGATACTGAAGTTGATGAAACGCAACTATGATGCGCAACTTTTCCGGGATCTCGTGCTGAATATCCGTGAAAGGCTGCCGTTTGCCTTTATTGCTGCCGATGTGATCGCCGGATTCCCGGGAGAAACGGATGCCGACTTCATGGAAAGCCTGGACCTGCTGCGGGATCTGCCACTTTCCTTTATCCATGCATTTCCTTACTCGGCTCGTCCGGGTACCGCCTCTCTCCGCTTACCCGGACAATTACCCGGGAGCGTCATCACAGAAAGGAACAGGGAACTGAACCTCCTGGCGGGACAGAAAAAAGAAAGCTTTTACAAGTTGAATACCGGACGTACAGATCGTGTATTGTTTGAGTCAGGGAAAAAATCCGGATGGATGCAGGGCTTTACAGAAAATTACCTGCTGGTGAGAACAGCATTCCGGGAAGAACTCGTCAACCGGATCGTAGCGGTGAAGCTGGAACAGTTGGGCAGTGCGCCGCTGGCATTCAACATGCCAGAATCTTAGTCCGGTTTTAATCCTTCTTTCTCAGACTAATCCAAACTGAAAGAAGGTTTTTTCCCTTTTCCGGCAACGTTAAAAACGTTTTGACGTTTCCACGCAACGTGCACCCGTGCACACGTGCAGACGCTGCACACGTGCAAACGCCACGTCGTCACGTTCAACACGTTGCCACGCAACGCGCACCCGTGCAAACGCCTTGTACCGATGCTGATCATTGTACAAATGTGAGACAGATTCCTCCCTGCGGTCGGAATGACGATGTGATCGGGGGGATTGTTCAGTTCAATGTCTTGTCCCTCAGGGGACTTCGGTACAAGACGCATGCCGCCCCCTCCCTGCCTCCCCCCGCACTGGCGGGGCAGGCCCAACCGGGGGAGGAGTAATTCATTACGTATTGAGGCTACACCGCTCTCATTCTCACTTTCACTCTTATTAATGCTCTTATGTTTCCTGCTTCAACCGATAAAACAGAAATCTCACGA
>CAZSQJ010000139.1:0-2812 GCA_964608665.1 uncultured Bacteroidales bacterium
TAATTATGGAGGGGGTCTCTTTTGAAAAACGAATTATTACAACTGATTATCAGTTTGTTATGTCAGTAAAGTACCAACTTTTAATTTTTATCGGACAATAGTGATACTGAATCTTAATGAAAATGCGAAGCTATTTTATTTTAGTTATACCGATGATTCTTGAAACACGTTTTTCGCATTCCTGTGGTCATTCGGTATATCAAATGATGTTGATAAAAATGTCCAATATTATACAATGTAATGAACAATTTATAATAAAAATTTGCAATCTGATGCATGATTTAGTATTTTTGTCAAAATTTCTGTCAAAATGATAACACGGGAATTGTTAAGGACAGTGCTTACAGATCAAAGGGCATGGTTCCTGAAGAAAGATACTGGAATCAAACGGGAAGTGCTGGATCGTATTCAAAAGAAAATCATTCTTCCTCATATTCATTTCATTACAGGTATCAGGCGTTGCGGGAAATCGACCCTGCTTAGGCAGATAGCCGCTGAATTTTACCGGGATACGGATTTCTACTATATCAACTTTGAAGATGAGCGGCTGCTCCGCTTCGAAGCTGAAGCATTTAACCTTGTTTATGAGACACTTCTGGAACTATATGGCCGGAAAAACACCTTCATTATCGATGAGATACAGCATGTCAGGGATTTTGATGCATTTGTACGGCGGTTTTATGACAATGGGTTTAAATTCTTTATTACCGGCTCAAATGCCGGTATCCTGGGCAAAGAAATCAGTGAAAGACTGACGGGCCGGTATTTAAGCACCCGGCTTAGCCCTTTCTCTTTCAGAGAGTATGTGTCATTAAAAGAAGGAACGTCACGGATCTTTAATCCAGATCTGACAGAAGACCGGGCCCGGCTGACCGGTCTTTTTGAGCATTACCTTGTACATGGAGGAATGCCTGAGTATGCACTGTATCAGGATCCTGAAATACTCATGCACACTTATAATGACATTGTTGTCAAGGACATAGGAATGAGAAAAAACATTGACCATCCTGTTCTTGCCAGAGAACTGTATTTGACGGTGCTCAGCAACTTTGCCCGGAAATTCAGTTATAACGGCCTGCAAAAACTGACCTCAATTGGAAGCGTCAATACCATTAAGCAATACCTGGGCTATCTCGAAGAAACATTCCTGGTCAGGTTTATTCATAAGTTCGATTACAGCGTAATGAAACAATATGCAAACGATAAGAAGGCTTATGTGTCCGATAATGGAATAATCAATGCCGTGTCATTGAAAGCAGGTGCAGATAAGGGATGGATGCTGGAGAATCTGGTGGCTGGCAGCATGAGTGTTGAGAGCAATCTTCATTATTTTTCAGGTAAGAGAGAGTGTGATTTTGTGTTGAGTGAAGAAAGAAATGTAAAACAGGTCATACAGGTTTGCTGGGAGCTGAGCAGGGAGAATGACAGCAGGGAGAGCGGGGGGGTGATTGAAGCGATGGATTATTTTCATCTTGATAAAGGACTTATTCTTACATACGGCCAGGAAGAGGTCAGAACACTTGGCAACAAAACCATAGACATCAAACCGGTATGGAAGTGGCTTCTGAGGGGTCACAATAAATTGTGACCGTACAAATTGGAACACAACAAATACCCGGAAAACCAAATTAATCCCTGCATGATGCGGCGTGTATTTATTTTATTCGTACTTTTCTACGGTGTATCTGCACCGGTGGTATTGCATTCAGGATATCAGGATCATATTGTGATAATAAGAACAGAATCAATATTTTAACATGAAAATTATGAAACGTATCATTACCCTTGGTGTTTTCTGGATGGCGATTGCCATGCCTGCAGTGTTGTGCCAGAACCTGCCCCCCGTGGTTTCGAATGTGAGTTTCTCGCAGCGGACCGACGGTTCTTTTCTTGTTGATATTTATTATGATGTGAACGACCCGGAGGGGGATCCGCTGACTGTCAGCTTAAAGGTATCCGACGACAACGGATACTCCTGGGACTTTGCCTGTACCCAGCTCAGCGGGTCAGTGGGAGCAGGGCAGGGCAGCGGTACGGGCAAACACATTGTTTGGAACTACAAGGCGGAACATCCCAATACCTTTGGAATGCAATACCGTATCATGGTGATTGCCAGCGATAGTTACGGAAGCCCCGGCCAGCCCTGCCCCGGACTTGCCAGTTTCACTTATGGCGGACAAACCTACACTACACGGCAGATAGGCCCCCAGTGCTGGATGGGGGAAAACCTGAATATCGGGAACAAAATCTACCCCGGACAGCAGGCTGCAGACAACGGGATCATTGAGAAATACTGTTATAACAATGATGACGCCAACTGTATCATTTATGGTGGTTTGTATTCGTGGAATGAGATGATGCAGTACTCCACCGCCCAGGGCGCACAGGGGATTTGTCCGAATGGCTGGCATATCCCCACCGATGCCGAATGGTGTGCCATGCTGAATTATATTGATCCGCTTACGATCTGTCCCGGCTCCAGCAGCATAGCCGGAGGTAAACTGAAAGAAAGCGGCCTGGGCCATTGGAATTCACCCAATACGGGCGCCACCAACGAGAGCGGTTTTACGGCTTTAGGTGCAGGCTACGGCACCAGCGCTGGTTCGTTCAGCAACCTTAAGAGCAGCGCGAACTTCTGGAGTTCTACCCAGTACAGCTCTCCAAACGCATACTACTACAGCCTGGACTACAATTACGCCTATGCTAACCGGAGCAGCAACAGCAAGACGTACCGTTATTCCGTGCGCTGCCTCAGGGACAATTGATTGATTTGATTATTGAATGCCCCGCGTAAGCGGGGCCGAAATTTTTG
>CAZSQJ010000140.1:0-2717 GCA_964608665.1 uncultured Bacteroidales bacterium
CTTCCCCAGACAGTGATATTGACTACTGCATTATTGGTCGAACTGCAGAGGTGGGCATCGGTGACCACCAGGGTGTACACGCCCGTCATGCTTGGCAGGGCGCTGGGGATGGTCGGACTTTGCGTTGTCGATGTATAGCCGTTCGGGCCGGTCCACGACCAGGTGTAAGGAGCCAGTCCGCCTAAGCCTGATCCGCCCAGGTTAATGGGATTGTTGCTGCACATGGAATTGGGTGTGGCGGTGGCAATGGCGGTGGGCCTTGGCCAGACGGTAACATTCACGGAAGCTGTATTTACCGAGTTGCAGTTTCCGTCGCTCACCGTAAGGGTATATGTTCCAGAATTGGTGATAAGGGCATTGGAAATGGAGGGATTTTGAGCGGATGAAGCATAGGAACCGGGTCCGCTCCAGTTAAAGGTGTAATTGCTGCTGCTGCC
Organism: uncultured Bacteroidales bacterium; assembly: GCA_964608665.1. GTDB lineage: Bacteria > Bacteroidota > Bacteroidia > Bacteroidales > CAIXZF01 > JAKLIX01. The sequence continues at coordinate 438 of CAZSQJ010000140.1, forward strand.
GCCGGAAGCATTCCCGATGAGCTGGATGGTGAGATTGGAACACAACTGGGCCTGAACAACGCTTGCAATGGCCGTGGGTCTGGGATTGACGGTAACCTGGACCGTCGCTGTATTGGTACTGGCACAACCGTTTACATCCGTGATGGTCAGGCTGTAAGTACCTGAAAAATTCGGCTGTGCATTGGCGATGTTCGGATTTTGCTGGAGGGAAGAATATCCGTTCGGACCGTTCCAGGCATAGGTGTAAACGGTACCGGTACCTCCGGTTCCGCCTCCCAGCAGGTTAATGGTCTGGTTGGCGCAGAGCGGGCTCAGGGTGACATTGGCTGTGGCTGTAGGTCTTGGCCATACGGTAATCTGGACAGTGGCGGTGTTGGTGGAGGAACAACCCTCGGAATCCGTAACGGTTACGGAATATGTACCGGCATTGACTGCCTGTGCATTGCTTACAAGTGGATTCTGAAGGGTGGAAATGAATCCGTCCGGACCGCTCCAGGCAAAGGTATAGGGGCTGTCGCCGCCGCTGCCGGTGGCATTTAACTGGAAATTATTATTCTGGCAGAGGGAAGAAGGTGTTGCTGCAGCATTGGCTGTAGGTCTGGGATGCACTTCAATCTCGATGGTAGCGGTATTCACTGACTGGCAACCGTTGATGTCGGTGATGATCAGCGAATAAACGCCTGAATGGATGGGTTGCGCATTGGGGATCACCGGGTTCTGGGTGGAGGCAGTGTAGCTGTTTGGTCCTGACCATGCATAAGTATAAGTGGTACCGGTACCGCCGCTGCCCGAGCCAAGTAATTCTATGGGAAGATTGGCGCAGATCTCATCATCCACGGCATCGGCGGTGGCAATGGGGCGTGGATGTATGGTCACAGGCACACCCGGGTCATTGGTGGAAGCGCAGCCGTTGGCGTCTGTCACTGTGAGTGTATAAGTACCGCTGTTCACGGGCTGAGCGTTGCTGATAACGGGATTCTGACTGGTGGAGGTAAACCCTGCGGGCCCGTTCCATATGTATGTATAAGGGCCGGTACCGCCAGTCTGGGTTCCGTTCAGTGTTACGGGATTGTTGGCACAGGTGGTGGCGGGTGTGGCTGAGACGCCTGCGGTGGGTCTTGGATGGACGGTAATATTAATGGTGGCTGAATTGACCGAAGAACAGTTGTTGCCATCGGTCACCGTAAGGGAATAAACCCCGCTGTTGCCAGTGGAAGCATTGGGGATGACCGGATCCTGGGCGGTGCTGCTGAATGCATTCGGCCCGCTCCAGGCATAGGTGTAATCAGCTCCGCTTCCCCCGCCGGCGTTTCCCTGCAACTCAAGCTGTGTATTGGCGCAGATCACCGGGTCCGGTGATCCGGCCGTGGCAAGCGGTAACTCATAGACGGTAATGGTAACGGAACCTGTCACTGTGGTAAAACCGTCGAAGACTGTAACATGATAGGTGGTGGTCACTTCCGGACTGACACTGATACCGGACTGGTCCGAAGTAAATCCTTCGGGATCGGATGCCCAGGTGTATGTATAATTGTTCGAACCACCGCTGGCATTGGCGGTAATGGTGGTGCCAAAACCGTAACATATGGCGTTCTGTGCTGCCACCACGTTCACACCGAGGGGTCCCCCCTCAATGTTGATGGTAACCTGGTCAGGCAGACTCTGGCAGGTGGTGCTCTGGTCAACAACGATCAGGGTGAATACCTGGGTGGAGGAGAGATTGATCGTCTGTGCGTTGAAAATGTTGGGATTTACCAGCAAATTGGTAGGGGTCCAGTTGTAGGAATAGTTGCCCGACCCGCCGGAAGCGCTGCCACTCAGGACAGTTGAAGTCCCGTTGTTGATGGTCTGGTCGGGACCGGCATTGGCAACGGGCAGCGGATGCACATTCACATTGATCCCGATGCTTTTCTGGCATCCCTGTGCATTGGTTACCGTTACGGTGTATAAACCGGAAGCGGCTGTAGTGGCATTGGGTATACTGGGGTTCTGCAGGGTGGAATTAAAAGCGTTGGGTCCTAACCAGCTGTAGGATGTACCGCCGCCTGCATTCAGGGTGAGAGTCGCCCCGGCACAGATGGGTGCATTGGAACTGATGGTGGGAACCGGCAATGCATTGATGACCACGGTGGTGGATGTGGAGGCGGAACAGTTGTTGTCGTCGGTGACCGTAACCTGGTAAACACCGGCAGCTGCCAGGGTGACGTTTGTCACATCAGGTGCCTGAACTCCGGATGTGAACGAATTGGGGCCTGTCCAGTTATAGCCGCTGCCTCCGGA
>CAZSQJ010000141.1:0-1833 GCA_964608665.1 uncultured Bacteroidales bacterium
CACCCCTGGCTGACAACAACAGCCTGCCGGTCCAGACCAATCCGGGAGGCACAACGAATGTGACCCTGCCGCCCACCCTGTTCTCCGGAAGTGATTTCTCCGGCGGGACTGTCAACAGCATCCGGATTACCGGCTTCCCGACCAATGTCACCAGCATTACCATTGACGGAACGGTATACACCTCTGCCACTTTCCCGCCGGCAGGGGTCATCATTCCAGCCAATGCCGCAGGTAACCCGCTCCTTCCCGTCCTGATCGACCCGATTGACGGTACCGTTACGGTTGATATCCCGTATGTGACCATTGACGACGCCAGTGTTGAATCCGCTCCTGCCAGTGCCACCGTACCCTTTACCGGGCTCAGCCTTTCAGGCAATGTTTACAACGATGTCAACGGCATGAACAGCGGCAATATGGTGGACGGTTCCGGTACCGGTTTTGCCGGTGCTGATCAACTGTATGTGGCTATTGTTTCCGGAGGTACTGTTGTAGCCTCTGTTCCGGTTAATCCTGACGGGACCTACACAGTGAATGACCTTGGAAACAGCATCAGCTATTCAGCCATCCTTACCAACACTGTCAACCTGCCCGGTGATCCTGCCCCTGTTCCTGTCCTGCCTTCCGGCTGGGTGAATACCGGCGAGATCAACAACAATGCAGGGAACACCCTGAACGGCAATGACGGTCTTACAGACGGTATCCTCCTGATTGGCTTGATATCCGCAGATGAAACCAATGTGAACTTCGGCATCGAGGAAGCGCCTACTGCAGACAACAATACCCTGCCATCACAGGTGAACCCCGGTGCTGCCAACAATGTTACAGTACCTGCCACCGCCTTCTCCGGAACAGATTTCTCCGGAGGCAGCATCACGGCAATCACCATTACCACCTTCCCCTCCAATGCCACCAGCATTACCATTGACGGTATCCTTTACACAGCCGGCACCTTCCCGCCGGGCGGCGTGACAGTTCCTGCGAATGCATCAGGCAATCCTTCCGTTGCGGTTCTTGTTGACCCGGTAGATGGCACCGTAACCGTCGGCATCCCATATGTGACGATCGACAATGCCGGTGTGGCATCCGCTCCTGCCGTGGCTTCGCTGCCTTTCACCGACCTGAGCCTTGCCGGCAATGTATATAATGACATCAACGGCATGAATGCGGGCAATATGGTGGATGGCGCCGGGATTGGCGTTGCAGGCGCTGATCAGCTTTATGTATCCCTTGTGGCTGGCGGACTTGTTTATGAGACTGTAGCCGTGAATCCCGACGGAACCTATTCCTTCACCGCGCTCGACATCACCCTGGATTATACCGCTGTACTCACCAATGTGAACACAGCCTCCGGTTCCCCGGCACCTGTTCCCGCCCTGCCTTCCGGCTGGGTGAATACGGGTGAGATCAACAATGATGCGGCCAACTCACTCACCGGAAATGACGGCGCAACAAACGGTTTGATCAGTGTCGGAATCCTTACCGGCAGTGAGACCAACGTGAACTTCGGCATTGAGGAGGCACCCCTTGCTGACAACAACAGCCTGGCTTCCCAGCTGAATCCCGGTGGAACCAACAATGTAACCGTACCTTCTTCCCTTTTCTCCGGCAGTGATTTCAGCGGCGGAAACCTGACAGATATCAATATTACCTCCTTCCCGGTCAACGCCACCAGCATCACCATTAACGGCATCACATACACTGCTGCCACCTTCCCGCCTGCAGGCGTAACCGTGCCAGCTGATCCCTCTGGGAATCCGACCCAGTCCATCAGTGTGGACCCTGTTGATGGAAACATCACTGTGGATATTCCCTACGTTACCATCGACAATGCCG